>NZ_BIXY01000075.1 GCF_008326305.1 Dictyobacter arantiisoli
GATTGGTTAGGTGCTTCCAACGTTGCAAAGTACATGCGGCATTTCTGTGCTCAGCCTCAAGAAGCAATTCAATTGCTTCTTGACAAGCTTTCGTGGTAAAACGGGACTACCAAAAAGCCCTGCTATCCAGTGGAGTTTCCAATTCCCTTTTTTGCCGCCTTTGGCGGCGGGATGAGAAGAGGAAAAGCGGGCAACATCCCACACCCCGGCAGTGGAATAGCTGTTCTACTGCCAGGGATTAGGAATGAAGTCAGGACATCCTATTATCGTGCTATTCAGCCAACAATTCGTTAATTTTAGCTTCAATAGTGCTGGCTGTTGGATAAAAAACCTCTTCCTCAGCGGTGCTATAAGGCGCTGGAGGAGCAGGTAAGGCAGAGATAAAAGCGGGCGTTCCATCTAAATCATAGAAACAATGCTGGACAATCCAGGAATGGAGATGACGTCCGAAGCTTGTTAGATCAATTTCTTCAGTGACGACAATCACCCGGTTCGCCTCTTTCACAGCAGCAGCGACGGCGGCTTCATCAAAAGGAGCCAGCGTACGCAGATCAACAACTTCAATGGAGATGCCGGCACGTCTGGCTACGTTTACTGCGGCTGAGCAAGCTTCCAGTACCATAGTTCCCCAGGCCATAATCGCGACACGGAGCTTTCCCTGGCCTAAACGTAGGCGGCGCGCTTTCCCAAGCGGTAGCGTATAGTATCCCTCAGGCACACTCCAGAACTCGGCCATTTCGGGAATAATTGTTCCTGACTCGTCTTTTGGTGGCTCAGAACGATAGAGTCGTCCACGTTCCAGAAAAACCACGGGGGAGAGGGCCCGTGCTGCCTCCAGGAGCAAGCCTTTCGCATCAAAAGGCGAGGCGGGACAAACGGTAATCAGGCCCGGTGTGTTTGTGAACCACTGTTCACCTGTATTCGAGTGCCCATATGCGCCACCACCCGCAGAACTACTGGAGATTGGGCCGCCGCCGCCACTACCAGATTTTGTACGGATCAAGAGTGGTGAATCCCATTTCCCATTGGTTTGATACGGGAAACGCGCAGCCAGACGAATGGTCTGCGCCGACGATTGGTAATAATCGACAAACTGAATCTCCGCACAGCGCGCTTTGCCTTCCCGTAAACCTGCCCCTGAAACGATACCAACGATCACCTGTTCATTGAGTGGACTGCTAATCGCACGTCCTGGGACCTGCTTGACCAGAGAAGCAGTAGCGCCAAAAACGCCCCCTTTGGGACTTCCTACGTCCTGCCCATAAACAAAAAAACCTGGATCTCGCTGTGCTAACTCAACTAATGCCTCGTTGATCGCGCTTAACATAGTCAGAGTGCGCACTGTGCCACGAGGAGTATTCTCATGCCATTCTGGTATCTTGACCACGTGCTCTAATACACGCTCAGATGTAGGTTCCGGTTCCTGAATGATAATCTGTTCCGCACGTTCAATTTCCACACGAATCTCTTTGCGTATTCGCTCAATATCAGCTTCTTGCATCAGACCCTGTTCAACCAACCAGTGCCCAAACTTCTTTACAGGATCTTTTGTCGCGCTTGTCAACGCAATTTCTTCTTTTGTGCGATACGAACGAATATCAGTACTACTTGAATGGGCATCTAATAAACCAAGGCGCAAATGCATCAGTGCGGGACCCTTGCCAGCACGAATATGTTGAACCAGGCGGCAAGACGCTTCATAGGTCGCAATCACATCCGAGCCATCTACCTCTTCAGCATAGACACCGGCAGCTTTCGACCACTCAACTAATGAACCAGACCATTGGTGTCCACCTTTGAACGTAATGGCCCAATCGTTATCTTCGATAATCATTAACACTGGGAGTTGATGAATACCTGCTTGTCGAAATAATGCAGTAAAATCATTCGTCGCTGCTCCACCATCACCAGTAGAACAAACTATTAATTCATTGCCTTTTTGTTGTTTGATTGAGAAACCTACACCGCCAGCAAAGGGCCCGAGGGCCGCGACCTCACTTACTCCGGGTAAAATATGAAACTCTTTACTTGCATAATGAGCTGGCATATTACGGCCAGCATTCATTGGCCCGGTAGTACGCGCATATGCTTCGCGTAATGGTCCATAGATATCATCAGTACGTTGTAGCCAGGCTGCCAGATCACGATAATATAAAGCCAGCCAATCATCTTCATTCAGCGCCGCTACCACCGCCGCCATGGCCTCGTGGCCTGCACAACCAATATAAAAAGGAAATCGGCCTTGCGTCTTACGAGTTTTCAACAAGTCATTCATGACTCGAGCAGTTACCATTGTGCGGTAGAGCGCAATTACGTCCAGCGACTCTGCTGGTGTTTCCGTCTCGGTTGCGCGAACATTTATTGTCATTTTGTGCTATTGCCTCCACATAGTTGTCTGCACTGACGCTGTAGGCTTCATCGATGCTCCCAGATAATAATAAATCACAACACCATTATAATGGGTGACGACAGCGAAAAGCAATGAGCAGAAATTTTCTACAGCGCTGTTTTTCCATCCTTTATAAGAGAGTTTTTTTCCGAGCGAAACGTTGCAGTCAAAAAAATAGTGAGCTGCATCTGGCAAATACAAACAGTCATAGCACTCACTGGACATTCTCGCCGCTTGAGCACTATAATGTGTCTAACTATTTTTTCATCGGAACATGTCTCACCAGTGAAATACTGGTCGATGGCAGAGAAAACAACAGGTACCCAAAGAGATGCAATAGGACATGATGCATACAGATCCATCTTCGATAGTTCTGCAAGATCTCTACACAAAGATGCTCTTAACACGCATCGTCGATAATTGCATGTTGTGGCTCTATACAGAAGGGTACATTGATTTTGTAAGCAGTTGTCGTGGGCACGAAGCCACTCAGGTAGGAAGCGCAACCTGTATTCAGGTTGGACAAGATTTTACCTTGCCCTTTTACCGCGATCTGGGTGTCGTGCTGACCATTGGAATGACCCCATACGAAATATTTCGGACAAGCTTGCAAACGCAACGTCAGCAAGCGGGTAGCCCGGATGGTTTCCAGGCACCACTCCAGTATTGGGGCTACCATAAACACAACACCATAACAGGATCAGCCCCCGTTGCCACACAACTGTTGCATGCAGCAGGCATTGCTTTTGCCTGTAAACTCCGCAAAGCAGCGGTGGTTACGGTAGCTTATTGCGGCGATGATGCCACCACCGAGCCAGATTTTCAGGAAGGAATTCAATTCGCCGCCATGCATCAACTACCTGTTGTTTTTATCTGTGAGCAAGATTGTACACAATTTTACTCAACCAAACAATCTACCACCTCGCAAGCACCTTCGTGTCTGCATGCCGAGGCATTGCCGCCTCACCTCCTCTATCAACGCATCGATGGTATGGACAGTGTTGCTGTCTATAGTGCGACACTCCGTGCAATGCAAGCTGCACGCGAGGGACATGGTCCGACACTCTTGGAAATGGCTGTTACCCGCTCATTACCCACAGTACCTCTGCCTCAATCTGAGGACCCCTCCACAGTGGTACATGGTTTGCCTTCCCTATCCAACGCCGGAACGCTTTTGGATCCCCTTGTGCGCTGTCAGCACACCCTGCAAGAGCGAGGCATGTGGAATGACGAATGGGCCACCCAACTTTCCAAACGCATGATGACTGAGGTTGAACGTGCACTCCAGGATGCGCTACGTGATACCTTACAGTCAAAATGAGAAAGCCGAGTTGAAACATGACATATTCACATCTTGAAAATATTGATGTGCGGCATGTAACGACCAATCAGCCTTTTTACGCAAGCACACTCATTATTCAACAACAACAGTTGGTGGTAGCTTTATATGCAGACTCTCTGGCTACCGCAAAAGGGAATACATCTCCTATTTATCGTGTCAAAAGTATTGGTGGAGAGCAACAACCAGGAGAAAGCATATGGGATTGTGCACTCAGGGAAGCACAATCCAAACTAAAATTGCCGCTAAAATTGCTTCATACCCCCATTACCTATTTTCATGATGTCGATGACGGAGATATTTATTTACTTCAATGCATCGATAGTATTGCGCCCCTGCTCCTCGAACGTCAAAGCAACCTGTATCCCTATGCCTCTATCCGTCCTGGTCTACCAGCAGGGCCTTATACCTATGGTGGGCTTTTTCTTGCACAACCCCTGCAACCCATCATCCAGGATAGTAATATCGGAGGCTTGCTCTCTGTGCCTTTAGTCCAGTGTTCGCTCCTGCTTCAACAACCCACATTAGAAGTAGTATTACAACAAGGGGCATCATTACTGGGAGAGACAACCTTTCCCCTCAATAGTCAAATCCGGATACATCCCTGGGAAACATTGGCTCTCACGCTCCCTTTACTGGAACGACATCCTGAAGTGTGGATCACATCAGACAGCAACCAGAATAAATAGAGACCAATAACATCTTCACGCAATCGCTATAAGAAAAGTGGAAAGGGAGATGTGGTGCTTATTTGTTCTCTTTACGTTGCAAATAAGCACCACATACACGGGGGACGCGTTACGCATTTCTAGAAAAACCTCTACCTGCGAGTTTAGCGGATCTTTCCCAGAAAGCAATAAAGCTGTTAAAAAACCTGATGAGTTTTGATATAATGAAAAGGATCTGTCCCCGACAGATTTATCTGACAATGATATTCTCTGTCGAATGATCATACATGTATCTATCACCATCTATCAATCGCTCTTAGGACGGAGCCTGATGATAATGGCGTCAGTCACTTTTTACGAGGAAGTAGGATTTTTCTATGCAGCACCCATTACCAGGTCACATCCTTTATGGTGGCGACTATAATCCAGAGCAATGGTCTGAAGATATCTGGCAAGAAGATATGCGTTTAATGAAACTTGCCAATGTCAATATGGTCTCAATTAATATTTTTTCCTGGACCATGCTAGAGCCAGCAGCCGGCCAGTATCATTTTGAACAGCTTGATCGCATTATGGATCTTCTGTATGAAAATGGTATTGCGGCTGACCTGGCTACCGCAACTGCCTCACCCCCAACCTGGATGAGTCGTCTCTATCCTTCAATGCTCCCAGTTACGCGCGAGGGTGTCCGCCTGACACATGGTTCGCGGCAACATTACTGTCCCAACAGTCCTGATTATCGCCGTAAAGGGGCAGCACTGGTACAACGTCTGGCGGAACGCTACGCCAAGCATCCTGCGCTTAAGATGTGGCATTTAAATAATGAATATGGCTGCCATGTCAATCAATGTTACTGTGACAACTGCGCAGCCGCATTCCGTGTCTGGCTACAGGAGCGCTATCAGACCCTGGATGTTGTCAATAGTACCTGGGGCACAACCTTCTGGAGCCAGCGCTACTACGACTGGGAAGATATTCTGCCCCCACGTCTAAGTTCCGCCCAGAATAATCCTGGTCAAGTACTTGATTACTGGCGCTTCATGAATGACTCGCTGTTGGGTTTGTATCGTTTAGAGGAAGACATTCTGCGTGCAGTAGCTCCCACGATTCCCTTAACCACTAACCTGATGGTCGCCTTCAAACCGGTTGATGTCTATGACTGGGCCAAACATATGGATATTGTGTCGTTTGATATGTATCCAGAACCCGAAGCTCTGCCATCCTGGAATGCCTTGCATCATGATATTATGCGCTCGGCAAAAGGTGGCCGCCCTCATATGGTGATGGAACAGAGCCCCAGTGAAGTCAACTGGCAGCCGCAAAATCCACACAAACGCCCGGGACAAATGCGCCTTCATTCCTTGCAAACGGTTGCGCATGGTGGTGATGGTGTCCTCTTCTTCCAGTGGAGACAATCCAAAACAGGCGCTGAAATGTATCATGCCGCCGTGGTGACACATGAAGGCAATGAGCATAATCGCATCTTCAGGCAGGCCGCACAGGTCGGTGCCGAACTGGCCAAACTTTCACCGATTGTCGCAGGATCACGCATCCAGGCCGATGTCGCTATTTTACTGGATTGGGATACCTGGTGGGCGGTTGAATATCTGCCAGGACCCAGTGACCGTATCAAATATATGGAGCTGGTCGGAAAATACTATCATGCCTTCCATCAGCAGAATGTCAATATCGATGTTGTCCGACCCGATAGCGATTTAAGTAAGTATCGCGTAGTGGTCGCGCCTATGCTTCATATGCTGCATCGCGGTGTCGCACAGAATCTGGAACAATTTGTGTCTGCCGGTGGTACACTCCTGACAACCTTCTACAGCGGTATTGTGGATGAAAATAATCATGCTGCATTGGGTGGCTATCCAGGAGAACTACGCTCCTTATTGGGAGTTCATGTAGAGGAGTTTGATCCATTGACTCCTGAAATGCATAATGAACTTGTGATCAAAGAAGGCTCTCTGGCTGGTACGTACAATACCGATCTATGGGGTGAACTGGTTCATCTCGAGGGAGCACAGGCTATCGGCGTCTTTGGTAGCGATTATTATGCCCGAAAAGCAGCGCTGACAGTCAACAAATTTGGGGCTGGTCATGCTTACTATCTGGCTACCTTAAATGATGCAGACTTCCTGGTTAAACTGGCCGCAGAACTGTGCCAGCAGGCGGGCATAAAACCAACCCTGCCTATTTCAAGCGAAATTGAAGTTACGAAACGCGTCACAGAGACAGGGAAAGAAATTTACTTCTTGCTCAATCATACGCAGCAAGCAAAGCAAATCACATTGCCCCACGGCACCTTTACCTCGTTGCTGGATGACTCATCTGTTCAGGGTGAGATCACTATTCCAGCCATGGATGCACTCGTGTTACAGGCTGAATAGAACTCAAAAATATCAGGGAGTGGCTAGCAATTATATAGCCACTCTCTTTTTACTGGTTGAAACACTCCAACAGCCGTTGATGCTATTCAATGTATCCAAACAGGTTATTTAAAGATTCAGCCAGCGTCGGATGAGCGAAGATACCATCCCGCAAGGTTGTATAGGGTAGTTTACCAAGCATGGCGATCTCGAGCATAGACATAATCTCTCCACCCTCAAGACCAAGGATACTGGCTCCCAGGATCTGTTCATTGTCCGCGTCCACAATCACTTTCATCACACCCCGAGACTCATCGACTTCCAGTGCCCGCGCGACCGAACTCATGGGCATCTTTGCCACTTTAATATGACGGTTCTGCTGGCGTGCCTCAGTTTCTGTGAGGCCAACACGCCCAAGTTGAGGATCAATGAACACAGTATAGATTGTGGCACGACCTTTGATACTGGCCTGCCCATCTTCGATTAAATTAGTGCGGAGAATACGGAAGTCATCATAAGATATATGGGTAAAGGCAGGGCCACCCTTTACATCACCCAGAGCATAAATGCCTGGCACATTCGTCTCCAGCCGCTCGTTTACCTCGATATATCCCTTCTCATTGACATTCACGCCTGCCCGCTCTAAATGGAGCAGATCCGTGTTTGGCGTACGTCCGGCAGCGCCTAACAAATGGGAGCCGGTTATGACGCGCTCCCCCTGCTTGCCGCGGACAGTTAATTGAATCTGGCCATTACTGTCAGTAGCAACTTTAACGGCAGAGGTTTCTAATAGCACATCAATGCCATCTTCACGTAAGATTTTGGTGACTTCCTCAGCAATATCAGCATCCTCGTGAGACAAAACCTGTTTTCCGCGCTGGATAATCGTTACCTGACTGCCGAAGCGCCGGAACATCTGACCAAATTCCAGGCCCACATAGCCACCACCTAATACCAATAAATGCTCAGGTACCTGGTCCAGTTCCATCACCGAGGTAGAGTTTAGAACAGGAACCGTATCAATACCATCCACACGCGCAGGAGATGGACGATCACCCACGTTTAAACAAATAGTATCTGCCGTCAATTGACGCACTTCACCACTCTGCAAGCGCACCTCAATCACCTTGGGACGCACAAAGGAAGCCTCGCCCATCAAAAGATCCACACCTTTCGAACTCTCGATACGATGCTGACTTCCATCCCGGAAGCTATTAACGATTTCACGTTTCCGCTTCCGTACCACTGACATATCAACGCTAATCGGGCCCGTTTCTACCCCATAGTCGGCGGCGCGTCTGGCTAAATAAGCAACCCGAGCGCTGGCAACCATCGTCTTGGTCGGAGAACATCCTTCATTGATACAGGTTCCTCCGACATGCTCACGCTCAATAATTGCCGTCTTCTTACCAGCCTGCCCAAATGCCGTAGCCAGCGGACCACCAGCCTGACCAGAGCCAATAATAATAACATCATAACGGGTAACGTCTGTCATTCTATACTCCTCATTTGATAGCACAGTAAAATAGATACAACTCTCTGCAATCCCTTACCGACACGTCTAAACACAACTAAAGAGAGACAATGCTATCTCTATAACGTATAACACAGATCACTCGGTGTCTTTTCAAGGCCAGATACATTCATCTCGCGCTTGAATGTTCACAGAGATTTCGCGTCAGAGCAACAGGAGAAGGGATGGGTAACAGATACACCACTTTTTGAACACAAAAGATCCACGCTAGCTATTTCATTTAGCCAGCGTGGATCTTCTTGCGGCACTGTGTCGCTTACTATTTTTATGCTTTCACACTACCGAGGGTTAAGCCATTCTGCCAGTAACGCTGTAAGCAGAGGAAACCAATAATCAGAGGGATGATAGATACCAGGGCTCCTGTGAGTACCAGGGTGTAAATGACCTGAGAGCCGCTGTTTGAGCTGGCGACCGCATTCCACTGCGCCAGACCGACGGTCAGTGGATAGTAGTTTGGATCATTAAGGACCAGCAAGGGCAGGAAGTAGTTGTTCCAGGTGCCAACAAAGGTTAGGAGTAACACCGTCACAAAGCCTGGTGACAGGACACGCAGCACAATACTCCAGAAGATGCGGAACTCACCAGCACCATCCACGCGAGCAGCATCCAACAATTCGTCAGGGACCGCCTGCGATGCATAAACACGCATCAGATACACGCCAAAGGGTACTGCCAGCGAGGGCAGAATAATGGCAAGCGGAGTATTAATCAGCCCTACCTTACTCAGTAACAGATAAAGAGGAATTGAGAGTGCTGTATTGGGCACCATAATCGCACCCAGTACAACGGAGAACAGGAATCTGCGACCGGGAAAGCGAAACTTGGCAAATACATACCCGGCCAGCGCACAGAAAAATGAGGCACCAACCGCACTGATCACCGAATAGTAAGCGGAATTGCCCAACCACTTGAGATAAATGCCACCCTGGTAGGTAAACAAATCATGCAGGTTATTCCACAAATTGAAATTGGGAGCAAGCCAGAGTCCAAACGTAGCAAACAAATCAGTATTGGTCTTGGTTGTGGAAACAAGCAGCCAGAAGAGTGGCATCAGGAAATAGACAAAAAAGAGCAACATGATGACGGTCATAATAGTACGACCAGTCCATCCTCTATGCCTACCGGGATTTTTCTGCGTCTTTGCCGATTGGCGCATTACTTCTTTTCTGGACGCTGAAATTTGTTCTGATACAGCCATCAATTTTCTCCATCTTTATTAGTAAACAACATGAAGACGTAGGAAAAAACAAACACAATTGCGCCCAGAGCAAATGAAACTGCCGCCGAGTAGTTATATTGCTGATTTGTAAAGGCCAAAGTATAGGCATACAGGTTAGGCGTATAGTGATCTTGAATCACATTCGGGACAATAGTGTACAAAATCTGTGGCTCATTGAACAATTGGAGCGAGCCAATAATGGAAAAGATGACTGTTAAGACGATAGCCGGCGCTATAATCGGAATTTTAATGGCAATGGCTGTATGCCACCAGTTAGCACCATCCAGATGCGCAGCTTCATATAATTCTTGTGGAATGGCGTGCAGGGCCGCATAAAGCACGATCATATTGTAACCCGTCCATTGCCATGTCGAAATATTGATCAGTGAGGGAAGAATCCCTGTGGGACTGAGGAAGTTTGGCGCAGGCAGATTGAAGAAGCTGGCGATCTGCACCAGAGGGCCAAAGTGATTGCTATAGAGATATCCCCAGAGCAAGGCAGCAATAACACTGGGAATAGCATAGGGGATAAAAAATCCAATCCGGAATAGCCCTTTCAGATAGGTTGAGCCACTATCAAGCACCAGCGCAAAAAAGAGCGCCAGGATGATCATGATTGGGACTTGAATGACCAAAAAGAGCACGACATGCAGTACGCCTTGCCAGAATTCGCCATCTTGAACAACTTGTATATAGTTTGCGATACCGACAAAAACCGTACCACCGATCAACTTATCCGCAAAAAGGCTGATCCATAATGAATAGCCAAGTGGCAGGATAAAGAAAATCAAAAAGATAAGCAAAAATGGTGCCAGAAAAAGATAGGGCAATCCCACTCGTCTACGCCAGGGGAGATTATCGCCTTTGACCGAGCGACGTGCCGAACGAGAATCTTTGATGGCAAGCGTAGCACGATCAGTCGCTAATTGCTGTTTCATGAAATGTCCTTTCATCAATCAGAGATCTAGTGCAGAGGAAAAAAAGACATCTGCATGGATAAGGAGTAGGGACAACCTGATCCTTCCCACTATACAGTAAGCAGATCTCATTCAATAGCGTATATACGCCTTTTCCCGGAAGAGCCATCCGGGGCGCACCCGGGATGAAGGCACCGGCTGACACCAATACCACCATCCTGAATGCACATTCCATTATTTATTGCTGACTGTAAATCCCTGAGCTTTAGCGTAAGAGGTCGCATCATTCTGGGCTTGTTGTAACGCTTGTGCCATCGAGGCTTTACCATTCACAGCATTACCAAGCTGCACCGTCAATTGGTTATTAATATAATCCTGGAAAGGAGTCCACTGGAAGGATGTATCAACATGAGCCGAAGATTGCGCGAAGATCTTGTTGACATTCTGTCCACCATAGAAGGGAACTGAAGTACCGAACGAAGGATCATTCAACACACTCTTCAAGGTTGGATAGAGGAAGAGTTGGTTGGAGAGCATATTGGCCGCAGTCTTGTCATGGTTGATCCACATCGCAAACTCGGCAGCTTCTTTAGGATGCTGGCTCTGTGTAGTGACAGCATCGGTTGAACCACCCCAGTTAGCGGAGACGTTGTCTCCAGCATTCCACTGAGGCAAGGGAGCGACACGCCACTTACCAGATGAACTGCTTGCAATGCCAGCCAGATCGGTCGGAGCCCAGGCAGCAGTGATCCAGGTAGCAAGTGTACCATTGGACAGCTCGGTATTCCAGTCATTAGCAAAATCAGGAATAGTCTGAACCGCACCAGAATTTATCAGATCATCCCAGTAATTGGCAACTTTTTGGGTTGCTTCATTGCTCAGATTGACTGAAACATTCGTGCCATTGGAGGTATAAGGACGTGCCTTCGCCTGCCAGAGATAGCTGGTAAACGCGGCAGCATCGTTGGGGGCAAAGTTGGTCATATATACTTTTGGATCTGCTTTATGTAAAGCAATAGCCTCTTGCTGGAACTGATCCCAGGTTGTTGGCACGGCCAGATTATATTTTTTGAAGATATCTTCCCGATACAACATGCCCATAGGACCGCTATCCTGAGGGATTGCATAGATTTTATCGCCCTGGGTGGACTGTGCCCAGGCCCAGGAAATATAATCGTTTTTATAAGCATCAGCACCATATTGTGACAGGTCAACCAGTTTACCGGTCATCGCGAAGGTTGGTAGTTCACTATACTCAAGCTGTACCACATCAGGAGCTCCGGAGCCAGCTTTCAAAGCTGTACGTAACTTGGGATATTCAGTTCCGCCCTGTCCCACATTGTCTAATTTGACTTTAATATTTGGATGGGACTTTTCGAACAAATCGACAGCCTGCTGAAAATTTGGGACCCACGACCAGACAGTAATTGTCACAGGACCATTTGATGAACTGGTGGAAGATCCACCACAGGCAGCCAGAAAACCTGTCAATAAACAGGCCAGGGCCAGGGTCATAGCAGCTTTGCTATATTTTGAAAATAGATGGTGAGGCATTCTCAGTTTCCTCCAGAGACTTTTATTCTTAATTGTATCTGCAATCAAATTACAGATGGGCATCCCCGATGTGTGATTTTTTTGCACATGGATGCAATCGTTGCGTTTTCGTCTTGCCAGGAGGTCACATGAAGGAATGTAAGGATGCTTGAAAAAACGATAACCTGGGAGGAATAAGGCATTCTGAAATCAGCATGACATGACAAGCGCCTGCCCAGTCATCAAGCTATCACGGTATAAAAATAGAGATACCACTCTATATACATTGCCGTCTCATACCATGAGACAAAGAAAACCCAAGTCTATTACTACTTTATTGCTTCCAAAATACACAGGTTCTATGTATTTCTCAATCATTCAATCCTTGAACGATAAACAAATAGTGAGAACGCATCATCGTCTTCCCAGTAGTCCTTTTTGTTACCTCATATTGTCTCCGCATAGACAAATTTCACTTTATCGTGCATAGCACAAAGAAACGAACTTATAATAAATAGAAATAAAGAAATAATCACCGACAGTGGCAAAGATGCTATTTTATAGCATGTTCTTACTCTATTTGTATAAATGTTCCTTTATTCAGGAAGAGAACAGGTTGATTTACCGATAAACTTCCTTAACAAGATTAAATATAACCGGGTTTATAGAGAATGTCAATATGTGGACAGCCCTGCCCAATTCACAAAAGATGGACCTTCACGGAGAAAATGGCCTCCATCTCCGGAGGCCATGAGTTACAAAAGCTGGGATAAAGCTAGCTCACAACCCTTCTGAGGGTGAGACCATTATGCCAATAGCGTTGGAGCAGGAGAAATCCGATAATCAGCGGCAAGATTGAAAATAATAAACCAGTAACCAGGTGCTATACACATACTGCTGCACACCACCACTGCTATAGAAAGAATTCCACAATTGCATGCCAACAGTGACCAGGAACATGTTAGCATTGCTACTCATAACACACTGTAAGAAGTAGTTAGTCCACACAACGACAAACTGAAACAAGCGGTCGCCTGTTGCAGACTACCAAACCCTACGTTAGCACACATTCCTGGCTATTTACCATGGAGGGAGGACGGGGACTCACGGATAATAATTGGATAGTCTCTCCTCACTTACATCAGCGAGAAGGCTAACGATCCATTAAAAGTTCATTAATTGTCTGCCAGGTGCTGGTCCTCTTCAGAAGAGCTTAATTGGTTACGCACTACTGCTTGCTCTTGATGTAACAATGCGTCCTCAACACGCTGACGATGCTTGGGCAGAATATTACGCGGAAGATCATCAGGCGCAAAGTAGCGACACTCGCGAGACTCATCAGTCTCGACTAACGTACCACCCGTTATCTGACAACGAAACGTTAACACAATTTCTTGTTTTTGCGGCTTGGAATACACACCAACGAGCTGTCCAACCTCGATCTCTAACCCCGTTTCCTCACGCACCTCGCGTTGTACTGCTTCCTCAACGGTCTCCCCCAGTTCCATACCACCGCCAGGCAAATTCCACCAATCAATGTCTCGACGTAGCGCTAAAAGCACATCTCCTTTATGAAAGATAAGCGCAGATACGCCTATACGAAAATGGTGCAACGAAAATTCGATATTCATGCCAGGCTCCTACAATTATTCACTATAAGCATCTAGCAAACAGCCACCGCCTGATGTTCACGCATGTAAGCTCAAGCGCAGAAGAGCAATGTATTGCCACAGCATAACATTTCTACCGTCCCATCGCAATGGATACCCAGGATATATTCTATAGAACAAAATAGTGCAAGTAAAACGAGCAAATTCTTATTCAAGCACGTACTGATCAACAGTATTCTAAAAAAATCACACGCTGGTCACTTACCCTCTTTTACAGGTTCCGTTGAACGAATATAGGTATTGACACTCGCTATCATCGAGGATTACTAAAAAAATGTGGACATGACTATTGCTCGCTCATCTGAAACTAAACACGTGTGCTACGCGTAATCTATTCAGTGAGACTAAATAAAATTTAATAATTGTGTCGTCATTGTACGACAATAGACATAGGGAAAGGATGGAGATACTATGAACAATTTTGTGAAGGGTATTCTTGTGGGTGTGGGTGTAGGTTTGATCATCGCCCCTATGAAAGGCGATCAGATGCGTAAGCTTGTTAGTGAACGCTTTGGCGAGTTGCGTGGCTATCTACCTGAGAATGAGCAGCTAGATGTATACAAGTCTCAGGTTACCGACCGTGTCACACAGACAGCAGGCAACTTGAAGGATTATGCGCAACAGGCCGCAACAACAGTCAAAAGCTCAGCCAACAACCTCAGCAATATTGCGCAGAACGCCGGTTCAACCCTGAAGTCCAGTGGCAAAGATATTGCTGACACCACAAAAGATGCTGTAAACTCAAACAACAATACACTTTAATAGTGGCATCGCGTTTCTGGTGCATCCTGCCGTAATGGTATGCATTGGATAGTGACTGCGGTCAAGATAGATCGCAAACCATATGAATACACTTTTTTGTGAGAAGAACCCCTCGTGCGTTATTGAAAACGACGAGGGATTCTTTTTGCCCTTCACCCATGTGCTCAATAGAGCAAGAGGCACACGCTGTTCCCTTAATATTTATAAAAGTGTTGGAGCGTCTCTTCTTCAGGCGTTTTATTGGAGAAGAATGAGGCTTCAGCGCGTTTCACAGCAATATATGAGGTTGCCAATAACGGTCCCAGGGCATCTAACAGAACAGTGTCGCGTTCCAATTCATCCAATGCCTCATCAAGCGAGAGGGGTAAACGTCGGATACCCAGTTGTTCACGTTCCCTATCACTATAGTTTCCTGGATCAACCTTCTGCGCCTGACCAGGATCAATACACTGGTTTATCCCATCCAGACCCGCTGCTAATAATGCGCCAATCGCAAGATAAGGATTTCCGCTATGATCCGCACACTTCAATTCCAGATTACTGGATTCAGCTTCTCGTCCATAAAAGAGCGAAGGGATACGTATCGCCCCTTCTCGATTATCAAAGCCATACGCGCCATAGGCCGAACTCCAAAAGTGTGGAAGTAAACGACGATATGAATTAGGACTGGCACAGGTAAGAGCAACCAGAGCTCGCAAATGATGCAAAACACCACCAACAAAATAAAGACCCATCTGGCTCAAACCGCCCGGTTGTGAGGCATCGTAAAAAAGATTTTGTTGCGCACGCTCACGCTGAGGCGTCCCCCACAGGCTCACATGAATATGGGCACCATTGCCACCCTGATCCAAAAATGGCTTGGGCGCAAATGATGCATAAAGATGAGAGAGGCGGGCAACTCCACGTATCGTTTCACGAACACGGCAGACCTGATCCGCAGCGTGCAAAGCATTAGCATGGCGTAATGAAATCTCTTGCTGTGCCGGACCCAGTTCAGTATGAAATAACTCTATTGGAAATCCCTGTACCTCAAGTGCAGCCAGCATGGCATCAATGACTGTTGCCTGTTCATCCAGACCAATACTACTATAGCAACCACTCGTATCAGCTGGCACATACTGACCATTCACAGAACGGGCCAGATAAAATTCATGTTCTACACCGACCTCGGCCTGCAATCCCTGCTCTGCCAGACGAGCGATCGTACGCTTCAAAAACGTGCGAGGACATGCTCCCCAGGGCTGGCCATCCAACTGAAACATATCGCAAAGCATGCTGGCTGTATTGGGAAGATACGGCAAGATCACAAATGTATCAGGATCAGGCATCAAACGAAATTCCCCAACCGGCCCCATTTCCGCGACAGAGGCCAGAGTCTCAACGCCCGTAAACGCCTGCATAGCCAATGTCTGACCAATACCCTCATGCAAACGACTGGCTAGCTTGTACGCATGTGTCGCCTTACCACGAATAATCCCACCATTGTCACAATACAAAAAGCGCACCAGGCGTATATTGGCAGCCTGAGTTTGTTCAATAATTTCATGAGCATTCATAGTGAAACAAATCCTCTTCTATTTGTCAGCTAGTACATACAACCTGTAGTATTGACTGTATTATAGCAGGTAGTATTTCAATAAATAGCTCGATATAATAGGGATAGCTAGAATATACTAAAAGATGGATGATCCTTCGATTGTGCAGTGATTTGATGAATCAATCTGAAGATCGCATTCCTCAAAAACAGCCTGGCGACAAAAGAAGAGAGAAGCAAGATACGATCACCTATTTCTCATGACAAAAAACGAGATAAATTAATAAATCAGAGACTTGCTTTGTGCGTCCAGGATGTTTAAGATAGAACAAGATATTTCTCAACGTCGTTTTTTAAGCTGATTACCATAGAAAGATAGAGCCAATGCCGCTTGATCCGCAAGTTGAAAAACTCCTGGAACATCTCGATAGCTCAGAAGATGCCTCTTCCTATGATTTATCTCTCCCCGAGCTTCGTCAGCAAATGAATTTGAGCTCGGTCCAACAGGCAGGGGAAATTGAGCAGGTCGAGGCAATAGAGAACCTCAGCCTTCAAGGACCAGTAGGCGAATTTACAGTGCGTCTCTATACACCTGCTGGAAAGGGACCACTACCAATTCTGGTCTATTTTCATGGTGGTGGCTGGGTATTTGGTAATCTGGAGACGCATGATGCACTCTGCCGGACATTAGCCAATCAGGCAGCATGCATCGTGATTGCAGTTGATTACCATCTATCCCCTGAATACAAATTTCCGATTGCGATCAAAGAAGGCTATAACACCATTCAATGGATCGCAGATCAGGCCAGCTCCTTTAATGGAGATGCATCGCGCATTGCCATCGCTGGCGATAGCGCGGGCGGCAACCTCGCTGCGGCGGTTGCATTAATGATCAGGGACAAAGGCAATCCCAAATTAGCCTATCAAGTGCTGATCTATCCGTTGATAGATTATTACAGACCGTTTAAACAATCCTATCTTGATTATGGCGAGGACTATTATGTGACACGCGACGAATTAGTCTGGCACTGGCAACAATACCTCTCCAATGATCTCGAGGGACAACATCCTTATGCCTCTCCACTACGCTCACCCCTATTGACTCAGCTCCCCCCGACTTTGGTGATCACAGCCGAATATGATCCTGTACGTGACGAAGGTGAGCTTTATGCCAGACGCCTTCAGGAATCTGGCGTACCCACGCATCTGACACGCTACGATGGGATGATCCATAGCTTCTTCAGGATGACCAATCTCCTCTCACAGGCAAGAGATGCTCAGGCTGAAGTCTGTCAGGCGCTCCGTCAGGCATTCGCACAGACGACACGCAGATAATAATCAAGCGTTAAATCAGGTATGGTGCCAAAGGAACTCTCTACATATCTGATTTAACGCTTGATGCCAGTGCACTTTAACTATGCTGAAACGGGTAATTGAGAAAAGAAGTGAGCAAGTTTTTGCTCATCCAGAGCCCCTGCTGTACGCACGCTGCTACAGAGATCCAGGCCGAAGGGGCCAACCATGTCAATTGCTGTCTGCACGTTAGCCGGGGTCAGTCCGCCCGCCAGGAAAAGTGGGATAGAGATCTCTTCACGGATCATACGGCTCAGTTCCCAATCGTGCACGCGGCCTGTGCCTCCTAACTCTTTGATCGCCAACGATTGGTTTCCCGAATCCAGCAGCAATGCATCTACAGAGGAAGCAATCAAGCATGCTTCCTCCACCGAGCTTCGATCAACAACGTGAATAACCTGCACTAGAGAAATACCTGGAAGTGCCTCACGCAGATCCTGATACATTCCCTCAAGCAAGCGATCACAAATTTGAAGCGTGTTGACCTTTGAATGGCGTTGCTGGGCAACAATTGATGGAACATCCTGCCTGCTGGTCAAAAGAAACGAAGCAATGGGAGGAGGAATGGTTTCTGCGATAGCCGCAATCTCCTCCTCAGAAATAATTCCCGGTCCACTGGGCATGGACGAGACCAAACCCAAAGCCGAAGCCCCATGGCGAATCGCCATCTGAGCTTCCTCAACACTACTGATACAACAAATTTTAATTCGAGGTCTCCGTGTTGGTTCCATGATAAAGAAGCATTTCCTTTCTCAGTCAACAAGCTATTGCTGTGTTTTATTGTATCATTATTCGTCATTTTCATCGTACAAACAATGTAAGTGCGATTTTCATTCGGCAAGAACAAAATTCAAAATGTGTTGCGAATACAATATGAGAGGTCAAGGCCGATTGAGGAAGTAATATAAAGCCTCCTCACATAAGCCTCCTCTACAGTAGATACACAAAGGAAGGTAGGAACTATTATGGCAATCAACAGATCACCCATCGTCGGAGTCTTTGATGAACAAGGGAGTGCCGAACATGCCATTGAAGAGCTGTATCAGGCAGGTATCCCCAGTGACCGCATCAGTTATTCCGGCAGCCATGCCTCAGCCACTGGAGGCAATTTTATCGAGAGCATCAAAAAGCTGTTTACAGGTGGACATAATAAAACTGCTCAGGACGTCGCAAACGACTTGAATGCTATGGGTCTCTCTAACGAAGAAGCCCACTATTACGCGCAAGAATTTGATGCTGGACGGACGCTTGTTGCAGTTCAATCCGATGAACAGGGTCAGAATGCCCTTGCGATCCTGCGCAGCAATGGTGCTCATGGGTATCATGGGCAATGGAACCGCAATCCCGCTACCAAGTATGCGGATACAGCAACTACAAATACAACCTCGGACTATACACAGTCGGACCCACAACGTAGCACTGTACAGCCAGGCATCCAGTCGGCAGGAGTTCCGCAGGATGCGAGTAGCTACACAGCTAGCGGATCAACAAACGCCAATACGTATCCTACGACGCCAGCAGAGAATAATAGTCGCAACACGACCAGCTCCGGCTATACAGATACCAATCGTGCAGATACTACCTACAACCAGGATGTCAATGATCCTACGTACAGCAGTCAGCAGGGATATTCAGATGCCAATCGCAGCAAGCGCGGATTAAACGATCCTACTGACATCAATCGTCAGGGCTTCTCCGACCCTACACGCGCCACAAACGATTATAACCAGGATGTCAATAGTTCTGCTTATCGTAACGCACAAAGCAGCACTGATCCCAACCGCATGACCAATACGTATAATCAAAACGCCAATGATGTTGCGTACAGCAACCAGCAAGACTACAATACGCAAAATCAGCCAGTTCAGCAGGGCTATACTGATCCTGACGCCTACAACCAGAACACAACCGATCCTACCTATACCAACCAACAGGATTACAGCAATGCTAACGCTGCTGGTCAACAGGGCTATGTAGATCCTAACCGCCCTACCAATGCCTATAATCAGGATGTCAACGATCCTTATGCCAATCAGCAAGGTTATAACAAGCCTAACCTGACTGGTCAACAGGGCTATGTAGATCCTAACCGTCCCATGAATACCTACAACCAGGATACTACTGCTGAACGTAATCAGTTTGATGATCCTAAAACTCAGTCACAGCGCCCTGTAGAGCGTTTTGACTCAGAACGTAATCCAGACTCCGATTACGACCGTGAGAAACGCAACTCCTTTGATAAGGATCAACTGTAACATAGGAACCAATTTGACAGGCACACAGTAAAAGATTCTGTCAGCAAACGCAAAAAAAGGGAATCCTCTTCACCATATGAGGATTCCCTTTTTTTGCGTTTGCTAGCGTTTATCCATCTCTACTTCCGCCTCTATTCGATCATGTTATGGAATTGCTTCATCAACTTACACACATGCAGTTCCACCTTCCTTTGATAAGGGGTCAGCGTATCCTGATCCAGCCCCGGTCACAAGGAAAGTGCAGGCAAACGACTCAGTGGACGATGTAAGCCAGGCAATCTTATGTGATGAATATCGATTAGCTGGTCTTCGTGCTTCTTAGCTGATCTTCATACTTCAGAGAACCAGATCCATCGCCGCGTTTATAATCGTAGAAGAGCAGGTGAGCCGGGACTGGATCGGTTGTTTTGATGAAGTCATTCACAAACTTCGCACCTAAGCGGTCGAGACCATATTTAGCAATATCCAGGTAACTTTGGCGCAAGCCCACATTCCTGATAGAGACATTGCTCAGGTCTTCTTCGATAAAATCTTTTTTGCCTACATACATATAGGCACTGCCACCAACCAACTCAACCCCTTGATCTCTGAGAAGTGAGGTAATATCTACACGATCGTAGGTCCACTCGCGTGCATCAAAACCCTTGAGCTGTTCATCACTTAAAATATAGAGCATTCCGTTCACAGAGTCTTTCTCTGACGGACGAACGTTGAAATAGGCGATGGTATCTGGAATGAACTCGCCGTCACCCAGAAAACTAGCCTGGCGCAATGATTGATTTTCCTCCCACTTTCCCGCAAAGCCCACATGCGACGGATTCGGCATAGCTATGTCAAATGTGCGACGCCATCCGTTAATCTTACATGGGACACAAACATCCTTGTATGCTTCCTTCAGCGTATTCTCCATACTGAACTTTGAGAGAAATGACCCATAGCCAAACATAGCAACCTGGCCAGCCTTGAGTTCGATGGTTATCGGTTTTTCATATAGTTCAGATTCTGGATAGAGTACAACGTCTGCGCCCCCTCGCTCTCGCGTGCGGAAATATTCAATGGGAAGCATTAAATCATCGTGAGCAATGTTTGTTTTTTGGCTATCCTGAAACAAATCCCTCAGACGCGTTTCCAAAGATTTCCTGAATAGCTTTTGTTGCTGATCAGTCTGCTCCTTTAAATCTGGGGAAGGAGGCTCATCAGCATGTCTTTCCTCTTTTTTACGTAGTTCCGACTTGCCAGGACTGTATATCTCATGAGTGAGAGCAGAAGCTCCATCGGCCACGTTGTCCTTATCACTTGAAGTAATTTCAGTAGCCTTAGCAGTTGATAGTTCCCTCATATACTTCTTTTCCATTCTAATTCGATAGATACATAAAGTTCCTGAGCTGGTTTCAGTGCGATCTCCTCCTGAAAGCAAAATGAGAAACCTCACCTGTGCTTTTTTACCCTCTGGCAGCAACAAAGCCTGTTTTATTTGATGCATAACCTGGAACTTGCGCAAGTTTGCTGATTCAAGCCATGGATTGGAAAATACATTCAGCTTGTGGAGAGCATCAGCAGACATTCAGTAGAATCAATACTCCACAATCGTTTCCGAACAATGTTGACAATATTGATCTTCTTACTCAGGAATATTATACCATAACGAGAGGCAAATCCCGGATAATGAAATAGTAGTGACTATTCAGAATAGGCATGAAAAAGCGGAAAGAAGGGGATGCCTTTAATACCGTGGTGGGTAGAGCCACACTCACGCGCTGAGGATGTGGGGATGAGTATCCTGAGCGGGCATCATCGAGCCTGCGGGAGAACCAGACAAACAGCAGATGTTCGCCGACTTCATCTCTCTGGGGCATCTGGATCGTCATATTCGACGGATGCGGCAACGGTACGCGCAGAAACGACTCATCGTCATGCAAACGCTTGCTCCCATCGCACATCTTGCTCAATTACGCGGGCTGGAAGCTGGTCTGCATGCCTATCTTGAACTGGGAACCTCAATCTCTGCCACACACGTCGCACTCCTGTGCCAGAAACGCAATGTCATTATTCTCTCGATACCTACTATCCAGGTCCTCCTGAGGGCTCTGGTCTGCTTTTAGGCTATGCAAGCCTGGAGATTCCTGACATCAACTGGCCCCTTGATAAGTACAAGCATCAGATTTTTTGGATATTATCCGATACAGAAGATATGGCAAGGTAAAAGCGATACGGCAAAGACGCGAAAACGTAGGCTAGAAAGGGCATATTCAACGATGAAGATACTATGTGGTCACAAATCCCAATTCCTTACCAGAGTCACCTGTCTGCTCCTCGTGATGATTGTGTTGAATGCATGCGGAACAAGCAATAGAACAACGTCATCATCAAATACAGCAAATCATACCACCGGATGTAAACAAGTCGGAGTACTACTCCCAGATACAGCCTCTTCAGATCGCTGGCAAGCAAAGGATCGTCCACTACTGAACTCAGCGATTACACATGCCTTGCCGGGGGTAAAAGTCGATATCGTTAATGCAGAAGGAAATGCAACGACACAACAAAATCAAGCCGATCAAGCTTTGACCCGAGGAGATTGTATTCTGGTAGTGGCTGCGGTCGATAGCGACCAAGCATCCGCAATTGTTAAAAATGCCAGCCAGCAGAACGTGCCGGTGATTGCTTATGATCGTTTGATCCAAAACAAACATCTCAAATGTTATGTATCTTTCGATAACAAACACGTCGGCGAGTTACAGGGACAGTATATTGCAGATCATTATCAAGACTACATGCAGCAAGGACAGGCGAATCTGGTCATGTTAAATGGCTCTCAGACCGACAATAATGCCCTGCTGTTCAATCAAGGAGCAATGAATAAGTTGAAGCCGCTGATCATCGCACATAAAATCAATAAAATCTACGACATTTTTGTGCCGGATTGGAATAATGATCGAGCACGAACCGCAATGGAGCAGGCGCTGACGGCCAATCAAAATAATATTCAACTCGTCTATGCTGCTAATGATGGGCTGGCTAACGCAGCCATTGCAGCTCTACGTGCACAAAAACTCAATGGCAAAGTTCTCGTGACCGGTCAAGATAGTACCATGGCAGGCATCCAAAATATTTTGACTGGCAATCAAAGTATGACAGTCTATAAGGCTATCACTCAAGAAGCCACAGCAACAGCACAGTTAGTAGCCGCACTCAGCCGGAATAGTAACACAGCCACTCTCACACAGGGCGATACAACCAAAACTCAGGATGGCACGGCAATTCCATCGATTCTAGAAACACCGGTGATCGTAACAAAGGATACGATCAAAAACACAATTCTGAATGACCACTATATGACAAAGGAACAAATCTGCCAAAATCTGCCGCCCAATACCGATACGCAAGGCATTTGTTAATCAGTCTTTGAATCGAGGATACTGTGCTTTTTTCGCTACCCGCCATAAGGCTATACGAAATTCCGTTTTGTGCCAGGAGATGTCTTATGACTTTACCTGTTTTACCCAGTCCTTCCCCGGGATCATGTAAAATGCCGCTGCTAAGCATGCGAGGCATCGGCAAAAATTTTGGAGCCGTACGCGCTTTACATAATGTGGATTTTGAAGTGTATACCGGCGAAGTTGTTGGTATCGTTGGTGACAATGGAGCCGGGAAGTCAACGCTTATTAAGACCATTTCTGGTGTTGACCCCTGTGACGAAGGTGAGATACGGATCGCTGGTCAGGTAGTCAAGATCACAACACCACAGGTGGCGACACAGTTAGGGATTGAAACAGTCTACCAGGATCTGGCACTCTGCGATAATCTGGATGTGATCTCTAATCTCTTTTTGGGTCGCGAGACACGTACGGCATTCCACACCCTGCACAGGCTCAAAATGGAACACCGTACCCTGGAAGTACTGCGCGTCCTGGATGTGAAGATTCCATCGATTAATGCACAGGTCTCGACGTTATCAGGAGGACAACGACAATGCATTGCCGTAGCTAAAACGATTCTCCGGAACGCAAAAATTGTGTTACTCGATGAGCCCACAGCGGCCCTTGGCGTTGCACAAACACGTCAGGTGCTGAACTTGATCCAACGCCTGCGCGAACAAGGGTTGGCCGTCGTCATTATCTCGCATAATCTCGCGGATGTCTTTGCCGTAGTGGATCGAGTGATTGTACTCCGTCTGGGACAATGTGTGGGGGCCTTTGAAGTGAACACGACAACACCCGAACGGGTTGTTGCTGCCATTACCGGTGCCGAATTTGGCGAGATTTCGATCACATCCAGTGAAGAGCGAGCAGGAGGACAACACTCATGAGTATCGTTAATCAGAACACACAGGTGACCGCTGGCAGCAATGGAGTAGAGACCCCTTCCTGTTATTCCAAACAATCACTGGGACAGTTGCTACGTAACAATCTGGGCTTTCTACCAGTACTGTTCACGCTGATTATCATTGCCGTCTTTTTCCAGATCACGACGCACGGCCTGTTTTTGACGCCTCGCAACCTGACACAATTGATATTGCAGATTACAACTATCGGCACCCTGGGATTAGGTGTAGTCCTGGTGCTGTTATTGGGAGAGATTGATCTCTCGGTCGCGGCAGTCGCCACGCTCTGCTCTGTCGTCATGGGAATGCTCTCCGAGCGCCTGGGTTATCCGGCGTGGATTGCTATTTCCGCAGCAATCGCAACGGGAGCGATGATTGGTTTTATTAATGGCTTCTTTATCGCTTACTTGCGTGTACCATCTTTCATTGTCACGCTCGCCGCCTCAATTAGCTACTCGGGACTGTTAATCTATCTTTTACAAGGGCAGGCCACATTAATCATCAATAATGACTTCATCATTGGCCTCGCCAATAACTATCAAACAGGGTCACTGGTAGGAATAGGACTGCCCGTCCTTGTATTGACGCTCTACATTGCAGGAACACTCTCTACAAACTACCAACGGCGCAAGATGCATTTAACACCATCTTCATCACTCCGCATGGCTGCAACGATTGGTACTCCAGTTCTGATTGTAATAGCCGCACTTGTACTTTTCCACGCTTATCTTGGAGTGCCACAGGCACTGTTGATTCTAGCATCACTGATTTTACTCTGCTGGCTCTTGCTCACAAAGACACCATATGGTCGCCATGTCTATGCCGTAGGTGGCAATACAGAGGCTGCCAGACGTGCTGGTATTCATGTGGTAGGCATTCGTATCACCATCTTCACCCTCTGCTCAACCCTGGCCGCCATTGCGGGCATACTGGCAACGTCACGCGCCAGTGCAGTCGCCAGTCAGATTAATCCAACTTTGCTATTGCAAGCAATTGCCGCAGCAGTGATCGGTGGCGTCAGCCTGTTTGGAGGGCGTGGCTCTGTCTGGTCCATTGTGCTCGGTGCTTTAATTATCGGTAGCCTGGGAAATGGACTAGATCTCAATAATCAGCCTGTCGAAATCAAACAGATGATCGAAGGAGCCGTCCTCTTACTCGCTGTTACCAGCGATGCGCTCATTCGCCGGGCACAGACACGTACTGGCCGCTGACGCTACAAAATTCCATCCTGGCCCCGGGCTAACGACCTGTAAAGACGACAGGGAGACGCCTGGGACCAAGAATAAAGGTACTGTGTACGGTTTCTATGGGCTGGTTATGGTTACGACGCAAGTGTTGAGTGCGCTCTAAGAGGATTTCCAGGGCGATTTTAGCCTCTAGTCT
Organism: Dictyobacter arantiisoli; assembly: GCF_008326305.1. Taxonomy (GTDB): domain Bacteria; phylum Chloroflexota; class Ktedonobacteria; order Ktedonobacterales; family Ktedonobacteraceae; genus Dictyobacter; species Dictyobacter arantiisoli. The sequence goes on from NZ_BIXY01000075.1 coordinate 25,253, forward strand.
AGCCAGGGGTGCTCCCAGGCAAAAATGAATACCATGTCCAAAAGCGAGGTGACGATTGGGAGTGCGCTCGATATCGAAGCGTTCCGGTTGCGGAAATTGTTCTGGATCAAAGTTGGCACTGGCAGTCCAGCCGATAATCATTTGTCCACGTGGGATAATGTGCTCATTAATAGTAACGTTGCGAGTGGTATAACGTCCAATAAGTATGGCTGGCGCTCGATAGCGCAGTATCTCCTCAATTGCCTGCGGTAGCAGGTCTGGCTGTGCCTGTATGCGCTCAAGGGTATCCGGATTTTCATCAAAGCATAACATCGTGTTGCCAATCAGATTAGTGGTAGTGATATTCCCAGCTATGAGCAAGAGAGCGCAAAACGAGAGGATTTCTTGCTCGGTGAGGGATTGGCCGTCTATTTGTGCCGCCAGGAGATCGCTGATAAGGTCGACCCGAGGCAGCACACGCCGCTGCGCAAGGATAACGCGAAAGTAGTCATAGAGTTCATCCAGAGTACGGCGCACAACTGCCTGCATGCGTGCATTATATGCTGCGAGATTATCACGCGTCACATCCTCATACTCGCTTATCACCATGTCATCGGACCATTTTTTGAAACGAGCGCGATCTTCAGATGGTACGCCAAGCATTTCAGAGATGACAATCACTGGCAAAGGATAGGAAAAGTCGGCAATCAGATCCATCTCACCACGCTGGATGGTCTGATCAAGAAGATCATTGGTGATCGCAGCAATACGTGCGGTCATGCGAGCCAGGGCGCGTGGAGTAAAGGCCTGAGTCACAAGGGAACGTAGCTGACGATGGCGTGGAGGATCAAGATTGAGAATAGTTTTATCCTCTTCCCAGGACTCCGCTCGTTCGACAAACGGTGAACCATCCGAGGAAAACGTTTCTGGATCAGATGTTAACATGAGCACATTATCATAGCCAAACACTTCCCAGAACTTACCATCTTGATTATAAGAAACAGGACCATATGTCTCACGTAACGCTGTAAAAGCTTCATAGGGATAGAGTAACTGATTCAATAAACTGCGTGGATTCATACTCGCTCGCCCTTTCCATCACGTACATATCCACCCTGGGTAACGTATCACCAATATTTCAGATGATACCAATACATATCATCATAACGCAAAATTGTGCAGAAGAACAACTTTATTAATCGAGTCCAGGACTATTTAATTTTCCCTTTTCCCGCCGCAGGCGGGGGAACGGAAGAGAGGAGCGAGGACTGTCATGCCCCCGGCATGCCTGCCATCGCGCTCCGGTCAAGGTCTGCCGCCCCTAACAACCCCGCTTTTTTCCGAAAATTAAATAGCCCTGAATCGAGTCCGACAGATAACTATCAGAAAAGGGCTAGAACAAGCGCTACCACTATTTCATTTAGCGAGTATAAATATCAGTATCAAGTTTTTCCATAAAACGATCTGGCATCTGCAAGGGAGAGAAACCTGTCTTCTTGTAGAGCTCATGTGCATCTCGGGTCGCTAATACCCAGCGCCGTAGACCCTGCAGATCAGGATGGGCAGCCACTACTTCCATAAGCCACTTGCTCAAGCCTTGACCCCGAAATGCTTCCAGAATAAACACATCTGCAATATAGGCAAAGGTCGTGTAATCAGTAATCACACGTGCCAGACCAACTTGCTGCGCCCCACGATAAACACCAAATGAGAGTGAATGCTCTAGTGCTCGCTCAACGGTGGCTCGTGGGATGCCTGGTGACCAATAAACTGTCGTTAAAAAACCGTGGATTGTATCAATGTCTAATTTAGCCTTATCGGTACTGATAAGATAATCTCCTTGCTGCCATTCCTGCTGCATAGGTCAATTCCTCCTAAATATAAGTGTGCTTGCTCTATAGTAAAGGGGAAGCGCAAAAAAGTCCAGACGGCAGAAGATAAAAATTTGAGAGGATGGATTGTGACGGCTGGGTGGGACATGCTATACTCTAGCAAATAGCTGGAGCAGAAAGATTATTGTAGCTGAACGCTGAACATAGCCATTCACAGGAAGACCATGAGATCCATGCAAAAGATAGAAACACGACTGATAAAGATTGATGCACAAACAGTAGAGACACGCGATAAAGATCAGATTGAGCAGGCAGCTGAGATGCTACGCCATGGAGAACTGGTTGTCTTCCCGACTGAGACCGTCTATGGATTAGGCGCAAATGCATTGGACCCACAGGCGGCGGAACAGATCTTTCGCGCCAAGGCACGCCCCTTTAGCGATCCATTAATTGTACATATTGCAGATATATCAGCATTAGAAGCTCTGGTAACAAGTGTGCCGGAGAACGCCTGGCGGCTGGCACAAGCTTTCTGGCCCGGTCCATTGACGATGATTTTGCCAGCCAGTGCAAAGATCCCCGGACTGATTACGTCAGGACTCCCAAACGTTGCCATACGCATGCCCAATCATCCAATCGCACGAACGTTAATCCGCGCAGCAGGGATACCGGTTGCCGCTCCAAGCGCAAACCGCTTTATGCATGTCAGTCCTACCACAGCACAACATGTCTATGATGATCTCAACGGTCGTGTGCCTCTCATTCTGGATGGCGGACCCTGTACAGTCGGCGTCGAATCAACAGTTCTAAATCTCTGTTCTGAGGTGCCAACCATTTTGCGACCGGGAGGAATCAGCCTGGAAGCATTGCGAGCTATTATTCCACAGGTACAACCTCCATCGCCCCGCTCAATCAATACCGAACAGGAGATAGCACAGGCAGCCCCGGGTCAGATGTTAATCCATTATGCACCGCAGGTGCCGGCATACCTGTTTGATGGCTCTCCTGAGGCGATGAGGATAGCAATGCTTGAGGAAATACAACAGCGCCAGCAAGAAGGCGAGTTGGTAGGAATACTGATCGCGGATGATGATCTGGTAGCCTTTCAGGATAGTAATGCAATTGTCTATAGCCTTGGGAATACACCAGAGCAAATAGCCACCCGCCTCTTTGCAGGTCTGCGCACCCTGGAAGCTGCAGGAGTACAAACAATCCTCTGCCGAAGCTTTGATGCTCAGGGATTAGGCCTGGCAGTGCATGATCGCTTACTTAAAGCTACCGGGGGAAAGATTAAAAAGCTCGACTAGTCATATGCTATCACCTATCCAGGCAAGTGGCCTAGTGCTTTTTCAGATGGTGGATTTTCAGTGCGATTTGCAATGCCAGTCGTAGTTCAGGATCTTCCAGAGAACGGCCTAATAAAGATTCAATGCGATTTAAGCGATAGAGCAGCGAATTGCGATGGAAATGCATCGTTCTCGCCATCTCACTTAGATTACAGTTACTGCGGAAGAAGCCTTCCAGGGTATCAACGTAGGTACTATCGTGATTCAATAAAGGCCCTAACGTTTCATAGTAGAAATCATCCAACTCACTGTGTCCATTGAGGTGGAAGAGCAAGCGATAAATCCCCAGACGCGCAAAAGAATGAAGATTGCCCTCACCAAATAAGCGACGTCCAATTTCGAGTGCTTGCTGCGCCTCACGAAACGAGAGCGGAATCCCCTGCAAATTCTTAGAAATGCGACCCATTCCACACGAATAAATTGCGCGGGTGGAGCCATTGCTCTTCTGGGAGGAAATACGCGAAACAACACGCTCTAAACGTGAATAGAGGGCTGTCTCATGTTCCCGTTCAGTTTCGGGCTGACTATCAAAAGGAGCTAAAGGAATAAGCGCTATGACGCGGCGTGCATCATTTTGGACCCAGCAAGCCGACCACTCACGCAACAATTCCTCACGGATACGCCTGCTCCATTGAGCATAAGCGTTGTTAGAAGAAAAATCGTGCTCATTGGGAGAAATCTCAAATAATACCACAGCCTGCGGCGTCGTGAGATCATAACCGAGTAGGCGTGCTCGGGCCATCATCTCTTCGGGTTGTTGATAATGTCCCTGAATGACATCAGTAAAGGCTTCGTATTGATAACGACTCTCAACCTCGGTGCGATCACGCTCATGTGCAAACTCAATAGCAATGATTGGCGTAGCCTGACTGAGGATGATCCGTTCTAAATAGTCAAAATCGCTCTCACTGCCAACCAGGGAAAGATAACCTGCAATCTCATGCCTGCTGCCTGGGATGGGTTCGACGACGCGAGCCAGACCCTGGAGACGTAACTGATCATCGGTCAGGGGACTGGATAGCAGCAAGGGAGCCATACCAGCAGGGGCTGCTTGAAAACGGACATGCTGATCAGCATCTTGTATGACGACCCATTTACCACGATTCGTCGCAAGATACTCACTAACGCCTTGTATACCAGCCCCCTGATAGCTTAGCTGCATCAACTGGCTGGCAATCTCTGTCGCCTTGCGTTCAATTTCGCCACGAAAGCTGACAACGAACGTGATGACCTCACGCTCAATTTCTTCGAGCTGCGCGTGCAGAGGAAGTAAAATGAGTGGTAAATGCATCTGGTCTGCGAAATCTCGCGCTTCCGCACTCAGCGCATCTAACGAGGCAGCGGAAACAGCCACGACGGCCACACCTGCCTGGTAGAGACTTTTTAGCAGATGAGGAAGGGTTTCATCCAGACGTCGGAGTTGGGTGAGCGTCAATAATGCGAGCTCACCGCCCTGAACGCTTTCAAACGCCGGGAGACGCGAGCGCATACGACACGCCCACGTCACTCGACGCTCTAAACCATCCCCACCGGCCACTAATTGTGCGTCACGTGAGGCAAGCAGAGCTAAAATGTTTCGGACTGAAGCCGAAGATTGTGATTGCGATGGTGACAAACTGCTCATTACTCACACGCAAAAACTATGAGTCTACGACTTAATGACGGGCTGTTGCTGCAGTAGCGCCCGCCTTTTGAGCCTGCTCTTTTTCTTTTAATTTTCTGGCCTTGTTTAAATGTTTGTGCCAGGCAACTTTTTTAGCTTTATTCATCTTTTTCAATCGCGCAGATACCCCTGCATACACGCATGAGAAGAAAGCGCGTTCCTTTCTTTTTCCTTTATATAAACCAAATTTCCCTTGCGGGCAGGAGTGCAAAAATGCGGTTTCCACTCCTTGCCAGAGATGGCTGGCACCCTTTTCCGCACAAAATAATGGTTGCCTCGACGAAGATATCGGTCTGCACACCCCTTACGCATGGTGTAGAACCCCAGCTCACTGGTTAACGCAAGAGTTATAGAGCAATAGGCTGGCAAACACCCATTGATACGTTCTGAAACACTGCCGATATCGTAGCCCGCTAGCCTTACGGCCCTGGCTGGGTCTGGTCAGGTTCAGGCTTGAAGCAGTCGGGCAGAAATCACCCCAACTCCAAGCCCCCGCATGACTGCGTGGGGTACCTGACCGGGAAAAGGTTACTCTTCGATATCGTTGCCGCCTTCAAATTCAAACTCGTTCAGCTCTTCCGCATCATCACCACCATCATAATACTCATCATCGCTGCCTAACTCATCATCATCTTCACGATCATGACGCAAGATAGAATCTTTGATGTAGGCACGAACAGTCTCACCGCTGCCCTGGGAGGGGAAGCTAACCGTACCGAAGAGTTTAGGATGCTGATATTCTTCGCGAATGATAAGTCGAACAAGCCCCAAATCAAGAGCCAGGATACCTGCCACATAACGATTGCCTTCGTTAATATAGCCGATCAAACGGCTCGCCAGACGAGGCTCAACCTGTCCGATGATTTCCTGGCCTGAATTCTTCGCCAGTAATCGATGACCATCAACAACGAGATTGATCCGATCACCAACGCCAAGACGCGCCAGCACGTTAATAGAGCCCAGATTGATCAATTCAGTAAAACCAGTCTTCCCGGTCTCTTCAATAAAGAGTCGGGGATCAATGCGCTCAACGCCCACGGTGCCGGGGCCTGCCGAGTCTTGCAAGGTTTGCAGACGCTCCAGGTTCTTCTTCGCAATCGTGTTCGATGGGTTGTATTTCAAGGTTTGCGAATAAGCCTGCCGAGCTTCTGAATACTGACCCAATTCACTATATGCTTTTCCCAGGCGGTTATAAGCGTCTGGCTCCTGAGGAAAGATATTCAGAATGCTCTTATTGGTTGAAGCTGCTTCCCCCCATTGCCCTTCTTGCGCCTGTTTAATGGCTAAATCTGTCCACTGTTTCTTTAAACTTAACTTTTCCTCAGCTGACAGTGTTTGCGTCATCAAAGCCTCCTCCAACTTCGTGGGATATGTTGTGTTGTGTTGTTTTGTTTGCTGCATATATAATGCGATGAGAAACAGGTCTATCGCTTTCGTACACTGACCACCCTTATGCAAACATCTCCTCGTTCTGAGCGGATTAATGTATGCATATATAAACGGTCGAGGGAATAAAATTTATAGCGCCATCTCTACCGCAACCGTGTCACTTTGTAATGACCAGGCTGTCGCCCGTTCGATACGCACCTGCACAAAGTCACCAGGTTGAAAGACCTTCTGACTCACGGACGTATCCGGCTCTGGACAGAAAACAAGCTTATTGGCGCGATTACGCCCTTTCAGTTGTCTGTGTCCGCGAGATACATTGATATCCTCAACCATTACTTCCTCCACCTTCCCTACATAAGACTGATTCAGTTCAAGCGCAATTCTGGCTTGTACCTCTTCAACCGCGTGCAAACGGCGCTTCTTCTCTGCCAGAGGGACATCGTCCTCCCAGCGTGCAGCGACCGTTCCCGGACGAACTGAGTATGCAGCGACATGCACTACATCAAAACGGATCTTCTCTAACAAATCCAACGTATGCTGAAACTCAGCTTCAGTTTCACCGCAAAAACCGACGATAATATCAGTTGATAACGTGATATCAGGCCAGAGCTCACGCACGCGCTCAATACGCTCAACATACTCTTCAAGAGAGTAGCCACGCTTCATACGCTTAAGCATATCATTATCACCTGATTGGACTGGAATATTCAAGTGCTCACATACTTTTGGCAGGTGAGCCATACGTTCAATCATACTATCCGTCATATGGCGAGGATAAGAGGTCATAAAGCGTATACGAGATAAACCATTAATCTCACTCAGGTTGGTCATTAAATCCGCCAGATCAGGGGTATCGGGTAAATCCAAACCATAGGCTTCTACAGTCTGGCCCAGCAGAGTCAACTCTTTGGCACCTTTAGCCACCAGAGAACGAGCCTCGATCATCAGCTCATCCATTGGACGGCTACGCTCACGGCCACGTCGATAAGGAACTATACAATAGGTACAGACCTTATTACAACCAAGCACAATCGGCAACCAGGCCGAAGGGCTAGCCTGAGCGGGCTCAATTTTGGTAGGATAATGGGCAATCCTATCTCCTGGCTTTGGTGTAATAGCCATCGGGAGGACAGTACGTTTCCCAATGCGATTGGTTGAGGTCGCAAAAGTAGGCTGGATCAATGGGGTAGGCGTTGCTACCATGGCATCAAACGCTGTTTCAAACTCAACTTCATGCGCGCTACTTTCAGGCAAGAAGTCGATATCCAGACAACCAGCCCCAGAAATAGGAGTCCAGCGCTCTTCGAGAAATTGCGGAAGAATATCCGCCTGCTCAACTTTCATAAACAGATCAATATGTGGATAGCGTTTGCCGAGTGTATCGATGGTCTTTTGATTGCCAATCATACATCCCATCAAAGCAACCAGCAGATCATCCCGTTGATCCTTGGCACGCCTGAGCTGAGCAAGTAAATTGTGAGCCTTCTCTTCAGGAGCCTGGCGCACACTGCAGGTATTCAGAACCACCAGATTGGCCTGCTCCATGCTTGCTTCTTCCCATCCCAATTCGTCAAGCATAGTCTGAATGCGCTGAGAGTCAGCCAGATTCATCTGACAGCCTACAGTCCAAATATGATATTTTCCCCGTGGAATACTCGTTGTCGTCATTGCATAGCCTCTTCTAGAGCATCTATAGCTTGCGCGGTAGCATAATATGGGATGTCTCTCACCTACTCGTCCTTATTCTAAGATGCAGGGTATTATACACCATGCAGCGTTGCCTGTCACCATCAATACCCCTGATTTTTCACCAATTAGGCCAACAAAATAGCCTCATACTGTATCCAGACAACGTGTAATCGCCCTTTTTCATGGACCAGGAGCGTGTAACCACCTATATACACTCTAGTATACAACGAGCAGCAGTATAGAAAAAGGGGGAGAGAGCAGTGATAATAGAGATATCAGCTCTTTCCCACTTAGCCAGATAGCCTTATTTACGCCGTAAATCCTCGACACGGGCACTGGCAGTCTTAGATTCTCCACCAGTTGCACGCGGTAAACTATCCTGCGCCACAAGCTCAACTTTCGGAGTGTTGCCTGTAATAGATTTTACTGCTGCTGCCATATGTGCCTGTAATGTTTTCACACGCTCAGTATCAGCCAGAACCGTAGCATCATTAATCTCAACTTTCAAAGCAAAAGTATCAAGATCATTTTTGCGATCAACAATAATGCGGAAATTGGCAGCGGTCTCCGGAAATTGTACCAGAGCAGCCTCAATCTGGCTAGGAAACACGATCAAGCCGCGGATCGAAACAGCATCATCACTGCGCCCCTTAATGGAAGCAATTTTAGGATGTGTCCGACCGCAGGCACAGCGCTCATCCCACCAGAGGCGTGAAAGATCGCGGCTCCGATAGCGAATCATCGCAGTACCATCACCTGTAAGCCAGGTCCAGACCAATTCACCATCCTGCCCCTCGGGCACCGGCTCGCCCGTCTCTGGATTAATACACTCAACCAGGAAATTATCCGCCCAGGCGTGCATCCCATTGCGCTCTTCGCACTCGCACGTCATCCCAGGACCAAGGAACTCGGTCATACCAAACTCATCAAAGGCGGTGATATTGAAGAGCTTCTCAATCTTCAAACGCGTCTCCCACGGCCAGGGCTCGGCTCCAAAGAGACCAATCTTCAATTTAGTATCACGGAAGTCCATCCCGATCTCAGCGGCTTTATTGCCAACATAGAGGCCAACGGATGGTGTCATACAAAAAGCTTTCACGCCAAAATCATTGATGAAATCAAACATGCGCTCATACTGCCGCGCATCTGATCCCATAGGAATGGACATCACATCCATCGCCATAGCCCCATAGTGAAAGCCGAAACCGCCGGTGGGCAAGCCATAGCCGTAGCAATTCATCATCACATCGCCAGGGCGCAAACCAACCATCCACAATTCGCGAGCATTGAGCTCAGCCCAATTTTGAATATCCTTCTTCGTCGCGAACACAGGCACACTCTTACCAGTGGTACCACTGGTTGCATGGAGCTGTAACGCCCCCCCTTCACCGCCGGGAGTATGCATAGCAGTCCCATAGGGATAGGCTGCCCGCACGGTCTTCTTCTCAAGGAAAGGGAGCTTACGAATATCATCGAGCGATTGAATATCTGAGGGTTTCACGCCTGCTTCATCATAGAGACTACGATAAAACTGATTTTGCGTATAAGCCCGTTCCACAACCGCTTGCAGACGCTCTAATTGCAAAGCCTGCAACTTCTCTTTTGGCAGCGTCTCCATCTCTTCATTGAAGAACTTGCGATGACTTATCACAGAGTATCCTCCAATCCATATCTCATCCCAACAAGCCGCCAGGTCACTCGGTACCAGCATCCCATGATGAGGCAACCAGGTAAACTACATACAACGCGCGGGAATATGATAGTATCAACATAGAAATATTTCGGCGTCTGCATCTCTTTAAGATAGGCGCCATTTCATCAGAATAGATATATTGATTCAAAAGCGTTGGCTTCGCTCCATTCTATCATGCTGACCCGCACGCGTCTATGTAGCTCGTCAGAAGTAAGGGGGCTGCACAAACAACGCAGAGGAGTATGTTTCGTATGACTGATTACATCCATGCAGTCATCTGGGATCTGGATGGCGTGATCATCGATAGTGGAGAAGAACATAAACGCTCATGGTATCGCGTAGCAGCGGAGGAAGGTCTCCCGTTCAGCGATCAACAGTTTGATGCGACCTTTGGCATGCGTAATGATGCCATTATTCCTTTAATCTGGGGCGTGACTGACAAGAAACGCATTCAAGAACTCGCTGATAAAAAGGAAGTCTATTACCGCGAGTTTATTCATATTGCTGCCACCGCCCTACCCGGCGCGCTTGAATTGCTTTCCGCATTGAAAGAGGCTGGCTATAAACAAGCATTAGCATCCTCAGCACCAGGGAAGAATATCGAAGCAGTGAGTGCGGCGCTGGGACTGGAACAGTATCTGGACGTTTTAGTCTCGGGAGAGACGGTTCCTCATGGCAAACCCGCTCCCGACGTTTTTCTAAAAGCGGCGACAGAACTGGGTGTTGAACCGGCCCACAGTCTGGTCATCGAAGATGCAGTGGCGGGAGTGCAGGCAGCAAAAGCAGGAGGCATGTTTTGCCTTGCCGTCGCGGGTGAGCGCGATCTACCCGGCTTACGCGCCGCCAATCTGGTCGTAAAAAGTCTGGCAGAGGTAAAAGTAGCAACAATCCGCCAGGGCTTTTTGGTGTACCCGAAAGTCCCGAAAGAGTAAAAAAAGGAGCCATATCTTGCTAAAATAGGAAAATCATTACGCACCTATGAAAGCGAGAAATGGCTTGGATGTACCTTAACATAT
>NZ_BIXY01000076.1 GCF_008326305.1 Dictyobacter arantiisoli
ATTTTGCGTATCGGTGATCGTGTTGAGATCTCCATTGCTGCCATAACTGAACTGCAAACAGTTGCCATTCTTATCACAATCAATCAAGCGGGAACCATAACTATTAAACCCCCAATATTCGCCTGTCTTATGGAAAATGATTCTATAGGTACCACTTCCCACACTCTTGATGGATGCATTGAGACCGGGGGCATCACGAAAGCCGCCACTTCCATCTGCGGCAAAGAACGCGGTGTAGTCACTGGGTCCATGCAGCGTAATGCCGCTGGAGAGATTGCTTAGATCTACCGTGACACCACGTCCGGTAGTAAAGAACCACCCGTCACCAGCGTCCAGCAGCTTGTTTTGGTTTTCGCTACTGTTATAGGTACTTCCAAGGGAGAGATTGATGCCGGTTCCTTTGATGCCCATCTCAGCCGTACTCAGCAGCAAATTTCCGTTACCGACATTGACCTTCATCGACACCTGATCGGTGAGATTGCGCTTCGCAACAAAGGTATAAAAAGGCAAATCACCCAGGCCATTGTAGCTGGCTCCTGCCATCAATGGCTGCAGCGTACTTTTTTCGCTGATGTGGTAGGGGCAGGATACTGCTGCGCCAGTTTCAACAATAGCTGTTGAGCTTTATCTACTCCACTGACAATAGGGGGTGAGGTGATCGGTGTCGTGTGTGCTGTGGTCTCCGTTGCCGTTGCCGCATAGGCGGAAAGTGTCGTGCCAAGCGCTGTGGTGAGAATAGCTCCCGCTGCCAGACTCACTACTAACAAGAGTCGAAGCACGGAAGACCAGGACGAACGCGTTACTGCAGTCATTGCGTGCGTATCCGTCTGCGAAGACGCTTCATTCGGAATAATCGATGAAGAGCGTTCCATATAAAGAAAATCCATTTCTCTAAAAGCACAATATAGCAGTGGTAGAGAAACAGGTATTTTGCTATTGAGACAGTGAGACACTCATTTTCATTACAAAGCGAGCTTAACGATACTGCAATCTATGAATTTATAGTGCATATATCGAATAAGTAATATGTGCAAAATACGAAAGAGCTATGAAAATGGATAGGTCTCATTATATGCAAGATCATTCATATACAAAGATACAACAATGTATATTCATTGTCTCTAAGCAAAATACCTGAGTGTAACACCTGGTACGCTATAAATAGCGCTACGATCAGATAGTGTTTTTAACTTATATCTACCAAAGGTAATATTACCTGCAAAAACTTAAAAAAGCAAGAGGAAGTAAAGATAGTTCTTATCTTCTAATGAAATTCTAATCTTGCGACAATATAGACTCAACAATAAGAAAAGCACAGTTCTTATTATTGTTGAGTCTATATCGCTTTATCATTATCTCCGGTTGATGAACAAACACATTTGTGGCTCTCTCTCCTTCCGGGGGATTGGGAGGAGGGAGAGAGCGAGGACACCTCGCGCTCCGTCATGGGCTGCCGCCCCTGCACCCCGCTTTCACCCGCAAGGACGGAGATCCACATTTGTTTTTCTTCACACCTGTTTCGGGTTGACTTCACATCCATTACCTCTACAGCCGTCTTCATACGCTATCTATATCCATGGTGTGTCTTGCATCCGTTTGTAGAAAGGATATAGATAGTATGCTCAAGTTTCAACGTTCTTCTGCCTCTTCAAAGTGGCAAAACACCGTTGCTTTAGAACGTCGTTGGGATGCTGAGATGTCACCTTTAATGGTGATATAGTGATAGAGATTTTTTCTATGCATGCTAAAATTTGTCTACCGGATCATGCACAGGCAAGTACCGGGTCGCTGCTTGGAGGCCAGAGCGTTTCTCTGTGCATCTGATCTCTATTTTGTGGGAGTGTGTTTGATGATTATTGAACGTATTCAGCAGGTGTTGCGCGAGGCTCATCTGGATGGCTGGCTTTTCTATGATTTTCATAAGTCGAATCCCATTGCTTATCAAGTTTTGCAACTGCCTGTTGATACTATGTATACGCGACGCTGGTTCTATTATGTGCCGGCTGAGGGGACACCTGTCGCGATTATTAGTGCAGTTGAGTCTCACGTTTTGCGCTCGCTGCCCGGCGCACGGCTCTCTTTTCAAACCTGGCAGGATATGCATGTTCATCTGCGCTCCTTCCTTTCTCAGGGAGCCCGGGTCGCCATGGAGTATTCGCCACTCAATGCTATCCCTTATGTCTCCCGTGTGGATGCTGGCACAGTCGAGCTTATTCGTTCGTTTGGGGTTGAGGTGGTGACTTCGGCCAATCTGGCGCAGCATTTTATCGCGCAATTGACGCCTGAGCAGATCGCATCCCACCGCAAGGCCGGACGCTTGTTGATCGCTGCCAAGGATGCCCTCTTTGCCCAGTTACAGAGTGATTTAAGCGCGGGCAAAGATTTAAATGAGTATCAGGTGCAGCAGCGCTTCGTGGCCCTGATTCAAGCTGCGGGACTGGCTCTGCCTGAGGATGAGATGCCGATTGTGGCAGTGAATGGGAATGCGAGCAATCCCCACTATGAGCCTACGGTTGCGCACTATAGTCCAATTCGGCGCGGTGATCTGATCTTGTTCGATTTTTGGGCCAAATTGCCTCAGCCTGAGGCTGTCTTCGCGGACTATACCTGGATGGCTTTTGCCGGAACACGGGATGAGATTCCTGCCCGGCAGCGTGAGGTGTTTGAGGTGGTACGCGATGCCCGTGATAGCGCGATTGCTTTCATTCGTGAAAGCCTGGCCGCTGGCAGAGCGGTTGAGGGACGCGCGGCGGATGATGTAGCCCGCAATGTCGTTACCCGTGCTGGTTATGCGGAATATTTTGTGCATCGCACTGGTCATAGCATCGGGCCCGTCCTGCATGGCAATGGAGCGAATGTGGATAACTTTGAGACGCAGGATGAGCGTACATTGTTACCCTCTACCTGCAATTCAATTGAGCCAGGCATCTACCTGCCCGAATTTGGTATTCGTAGCGAAGTGGATCTTTTGATTTCTGAGCATGACGCCGAAGTGACCGGTGTACCCATTCAAACCGAAATTTCTCCCCTACTCTAAGAGAGTGTCGGAAAGAGAGTGTCAGCCTCCCAATGCCATCGGGATCTTGCTGCTCCCTTTTTAGTATGTGGTGCAGAAAAGGTTCGAAGAACCTTTTCTGCACCACATACTAAAAACTGTTTTGAGCACCGTAGGTGCGAAAACTCATGCACAGAGATGGTGGAGAGCATGGGAGTCCAACACTCTCTAAAGCCCTTTTAGCGCTACCACTGAAAATATCGCTGCGATATTTTCAGTGGTAGCGCTAAATCTCTTTAAGCATCTCTCTTACAACTCTCATATCCTTCTCTCGTACATATAAGTGTGAAATAAACATTGCTGATGGTCTTGTGATGGCGCAAGATGTCTTTGCTTGTTGAGATATCCTCTTGAGTATAAGGGAGGCAACGATAGTATATGAGTAACGAATGGAACCAGGACCCCGACAAGAGCAATAATAATGCGGGGAATCGCTTGAATCAGGACGAAATAGATAAACAAATTAGAGAGTTGACCCGCGTTGTAAAGCAGGGGGCCAATGAGGCACAGGTGCGCTTGAAACGTGTGGTCAATAAGGCCAGCGATTACTGGCAACATGCCCAATCAGCTCCAACTCCTCGTCAGGCCTCCAGTCTTGAAGAGCAACGTTTGCGTCAATTAATCAATGATTGGAGCAGTGACAACTGGCGTGTGGCCCGCGAGTTAGGTTCGTATATGGATATTGTTTCCACTGCGTTTGATGAGACCTGGGAGGTCTCACTGGAGACGCGCTGGGAAACGCGCTCGATGGAAATCTTGAGTGAACCTTATACCGGACGTTCGCCCATTCGCCCGCAGCCTCTCTTGCCCGTCTGGGATTATGAATTGCCAGAAGTGGCTGGACTTAAAGCAGCCCCTACTCGCACGCGTCTCGAAGGTATGGATGAGATTGTTTCCTGTACATCCTGTAACAGTACCGGACATGTCCTCTGCTCTGGCTGTAATGGTCGTGGTTGGATCGTTTGCCCAGAATGTAAGGGTCGCACGAAGAAACGCTGCTCTACCTGCCGTGGTCGAGGTTATATCTCGGATTGGACTCCGGGCGAGAAGAAAACCTTCTTCAAGAAGCAGGCTGATAATGTTGCCAGCACCGTCAGCAATAAATTCTCAGATGTCTTCGATACAATTCGTCAGCAAGGCGTGCCCATTCCTAATCCTGTTGATACAGATCCGGCGAGTAAGGGACCGACCGTACCCTGTCCAGAATGTATCAATGGTGAAGTGAATTGCTCTTGTGGCAATGGGAAGCGTGTTTGCTCGACCTGTCAGGGCGCAAAGATGTCTCTCTGTTCAAATTGTGGTGGTACCGGCAAGGTTGTGCGGCATCGCGAAATCTCCCGGCGCTTTGATCTGCGTTCGCAGAACCGTTTTATCGGCGAGACCATTATTCCTTCTGCCCAGTTGAGTAAAGCCGAAGGTGACCTCGTCTATAGCTCTGAGATTAATGAAACGCTTCACATGGATGCTCCCCCTGATCTCGTGCCCCAGGATGTCTGGCGTGCAACAGTTGAGCTGGTGGAGTCCGAGCGTAAAGTCGTCGATAAACCTGGCCTGGACCCCCAATCTTTCCCGCGTCCTACCTTGCAGGTGGTTGAATTAGTGCGCATTCCTTATACGACGATTCGCTATCGCTATGCCGATCAGGATTATGTGCTCTATGTGTATGATACTGAAGGTCATGAGAAATTCTACTCGGATCGTTTCCCGGCCCGTTGGGATCGTGTAGAGCGCCTGGTCAAGGCCATTACCGCAGATTTGCGTATCCCGACCCAGCCTGACGTGCAAAATGCACAGAATGATAGTGAAGCCCATGTCTATGGTGGTGGCTATCGCGTCCCTGTCGAGGTTCCACCCGTCACCGTCCAGGAAGAAGATGAGGAGGATGAGAATGGAAATACTCCTCCCCCCATCACCCATTAGTGGTTTTGAAGCTCATGTCTTCCGCATTATTCGTACGTGAGTTTTTGTACGAATAATACCATTTTGAGTGATTTTTACAACACAAAAGAAAAAAGTGTGGGCGTTGCTCATATGCGAGCAACGCCCACACTCGGGCAACGAGATTCCACTAGTGCTTTGTCAAACTTCGTTTGATGAGTTGTGCGCCCGCTACGCGGGCGGGATGGGGGGGAGATGACGGGGGCACAGCCCCCGATCCCCCAGTCAAGGGGCTCGCCGCCCCTTGCATCCCCGCTTCTCATCACATGATGTCTGATAGACTACTAGGAGCGGGAATTAAACATTATGCCTGGTGCCCGGTGAGATAGGGGATAATCTCATCGCGCTTGATCTGTACCTGTTTGTTTTCGGTTTTCTCCTGGCCCACTTGCATCTGTTTGATGGAGAGTGTGCCGTTGGCGAGTTCGTCTTCTCCAATAATAATTGAGAATTCTGCTCCTGAGGCATTAGCCTGCTTCATTTGAGCTTTATTGCTCCGCTCCCCATAACTGGTGGCGGCTTTGATGCCTGCCTGACGCAGTTCGGCAGTCAGTTGTGTAGCGGCATCTTTCATGTCCTGCGTTTTGCCAAAGTACACCACAAAGGCGCGTGGTTTTGGCTCCGCTGGTGGCTCAATCCCCTGGCGTTTGAGTTCCAGGATGACGCGCTCAATACCTACGCCAAAGCCAATTCCTGGCGTCTGAGGACCACCAAAGATCTCTGCCATGCCATCATAGCGTCCGCCGCCGTTCAGGGCCACATTATCGATCTCAGAGGTAAACTCAAAGACGGTACGTGTGTAGTAGTCCAGACCACGTACGATCAGGGTGTCGATATCGTAGGGCACACCATAAAACTTCAGATAGCGTTGCACACTCGCAAAGTGCTCCTGACAGGGTTCACACAGGTTATGCGTGATCCTGGGGGCGGCAGCAATTTTAGCCTGATCCTGTGGCTTTTTGCAATCGAGCAGGCGGAGTGGATTTTTATGGAAGCGGATCTGGCAATCATCACAGCAATCGGTGAGTAATGGTTGATAATATGCTTTAAGCTTCTCAATATATTGTGGACGGCAGTTACTATCCCCAATGCTGTTGATGTTGACACGGATATTTTTTAAGCCTAGACGCGTATAGATCTGATAGAGCATGCCGATGATTTCGGCGTCGATGGCGGGATCACTCTCACCGAGGGCCTCACAGCCAAACTGATGGTGTTCGCGCAGGCGACCGGCCTGTGGACGCTCACGTCGGAACATAGGCATACTCATATAGAATAGTTTGACTGGCTGGGCCAGTTTGAACATGCCATGTTCAAGGTAGGCACGCACAACACTGGCGGTACCTTCAGGACGCAACGAAATGTTCTGACGCCTGCCCTCTTTATCGGCCCGGTCGTCGAAACTATACATTTCGTGTTCAACAATATCGGTGCCCTCTCCAGAGGTACGGCGGAAGACAGTCGTATCTTCGAGCAGGGGTGTTTCAATGCGTTGATAGCCATACAGGCTGGCAACTTCTGAGGCTGTATTTTCTATCAAGCGCCAATAGGGCTGCTCTTCTGGTAAAATGTCCTTAAAGCCCTGCAAGGCTCTATAATTTTCTGGCATAATGTCCTTCCTAATCCCTCCAAGCACATACGAGTTCTCGCTATTATAGCAGATCAATCTTGTAGCGGACAGCATTTTTTTGCTCTCCCTTTGATTGTGACCTGACAAGGCTTTGCACTATAATAGAACAGTCAGATCCTCGATAGATAGTATCTCTGTATCATTTTACCCATCTATCTGTGACCTGTCCGATGACCATTCGTCAGTATGTAGCGAGTCTCTTTTTGTGATATTCCTCATCATCACCTATCTTTTTCTGATAGGGGCATCACCTATTTTTGGAGCGAACGAGCCTTTCTGGTTCTACGTATGCACACAGATAACTGATGAGATATGGCACAATGCTCAGAGTATACATGTGAGACGCTAGAAGGGCAAATGGATATGATTCCAGTAAGGAAAAATAGCAGACAAGAAGGAAAAAAGACACTGTTTGAGCGCAATGGATTGGATGAAAGCATGCGCAGGGGTTGGATCTTTCATCCTTTCACGATGGTTGCTTTACTGACCGTGCTGGCTCTGGTACTGGATTTTCACTTGCTTGGACGTCCTGGTATCTGGTTTGATGAAGCTTTTTCGGTTGAACTTGCGCGCCAACCTCTCCCATTACTCTGGCATACTATCTTCGGACCAGAACCAAATATGGAATTGTATTATCTTTTGCTCCATGTCTGGCTGCAGGTGACTGGCTGGGTGGGATGGCAACCGGTCGAGTGGATCGTGCGTTTCCCTTCAGCGCTCTGTGCGGCATTGAGTACTGGTGTATTATTTCTCCTGGGACGGCGTTATCTGGGAACCCTGGCGGCGGCGGTAGCTACTGTATTATATGCTTGTAATTATTTACAATTGGTTTATGCCCAGCAAGCCCGTTCCTATGCCCTGCAATTGCTCTTGTTGAGTGTGGGCTGGCTTGCGCTGTTCCTGGCTTTGCAGGGCGCGCAGCCACAGAAACGCTGGTGGATCGCCTATGTCGTCGTTATGACGCTAGCTATCTATGCGCAACTTTTTAGTATGCTGATAGTATTATCTCAAGTTGTTGCTATTATCGGTTTGTGGATCATGCCTACTCACTGGCGTGCTCAGACGCGACAAAGAACGCCTGGCTTCTTTATCAGTCTGATTGCTATTGGCGTGCTGAGTATTCCAATGTTTATTGAGAGTTTACACGGCTCTAAAACTGGTTGGCTGCCTGTTCCTCATCTCAATGATTTTCAGGCGTTCTTTACTATTTTAAGTGGTGATACGCCACGTTACCTGGTGGTAATGGGGGGCTGCATGCTGGCTGGCTTGCTCTGCATCGTTATCGTTCTGTGGAGACAGCGTGTGCCTGCCTGGTATCTTCGGATTGCCGGTGGAGCTGAGGAGAATGTAAGCATTACCAGACATAGAGATCTCTGGCCGTTTGTCTGGATCATGTTGTGCTGGTTTATTTTGCCGATTGTTGTCAGTTACGGAATATCCCAGGGCTCGTTACGACTCTTTTCGACACGCTATCTGGTCGTAGTAGTGCCGCCTTTCTGTTTCCTGACGGTCCTGTTGCTGTCCATCTGGCGGCAATGGTTGGTGCGAGCTGTATTAATTCTGGGTATACTGGGATCGGCGGTACTTGTCGTACCACACTATTATCAAAATGCGCAGGTTGAGACCTGGAATAGCGCGGTCCACTGGTTACTCGATCGCTATCAAGCGGGAGATGGACTGGTTTGCTATGATAATGCAACCACGCAGGGATGCCAGATTGCAGTTGAGTATTATCTGCATGCGTATCCCAATGGGGCGTACTTTTCAGCCGACAGCCCGGGAGCGTTTTCCTGGCAGAAATTTAGTACCAATGAGGCGCAAAATGATCCAGAGCTGGCGTTAAATCCAGCTATAATATCCAGCTATGCCAGCCACCATAAGCGCATCTTTATGATTGTTGGGCGTGTCGCTAACGATGCCGGTGCGGTGCGTGTCAAACAAACCCAACTCTGGTTGGATCAGCAGTATCATTTTATTGATCAAGTCGTTACACCTACGGTGATTATCCGTCTGTATCAAACGCAATGAGCAGCCTTGCTATACTTGATGTGCTGCCAGTACTGCTTTTACTATAGTACGAAGCGCTTGTTTAATGTTTATTGTAGCAACATATGCTATTATTAATAGTGCGTTGTATGCTACCAATTATAGCGCACCATCTGCCATCATAAAAGTAAGCCGATGCGATGTGCTGGTCAGATAGATACCCCTGATAGTCTGATGAGTAGGAGATGGGAGTTGAACATGGCTAATTCATTTAATGAATTGTATAACAATATCCTCAATGCTGTTTTTATCGAAAAAGCAAAGCAGCAATTGGAACAAGGTGTGGACGGATTGGGAGGCGCGGATGCCTACGCGGATCAAGGCAAACCTGATTTCGCTCTGGCCCATTTATTATTGACAGATGCCCCCGATGATGTGAAACGGGATATTCTGGCGCGTGCCTATGAGCGTCGCGCAGAGTTGACTGAAGCAAAGGCCGAGTCATTTGATCAGCAGTTTCATCGTCCGTTCCCATTGGTAAAGTTGGAAGCTCAAAAAGATCGTTTGTCCGCCCAACAGGTACGCCAGGGAAAGCGGATACGTAGAGGCGCAAAATCACTTACGATGAATTGACGATTTTACGCATTTTTTGATTTTCACTTTATTGTATATAATTGTTAGCCAGTACAGTTAGCCTTTTATTGTAGGAGATGGTAGTTCTTGTTAGATAATGCTATAAAAAGTTCTGGCACACCTCTAGCGGCCGAATCTCTTTCTGAGTCAGCGCATAAAATTTCTCTCTGGCCTCTTCTCTGTTGTGCAGGTGTGTTTCTTCTCAGTATTTTATTCAGTATATCAGTATTTTATTCATTCGCTGGTTTCTCTACCCATAACTGGATTAGTTTGAAATTGAAATGGTTCGGCAGTTGGATTCCCGTCTATCTGGGATCAGCTCCCCATGATGTGTTCCATCTCAAAGAGGCTGGCTTCATTGAGTGGATGGTTTTGCTGGCGTGTATGACTATTGCTTATGCACTGGCTGCCTTTTTCATCTATCGCCAGGCCCGAGAGGCTACCACTAAAACTATCCTGGCCTTCATTTTTGGCGGCGTAATCATTGCTGCTTTACTCTACCTGTTTACGCCCGCCATGGTGACGACCGATATCTTTTCCTATGAGAATTATGGTCGCCTTCTGAGTGTCCATGCTGCCAATCCATATTTTGTACCACCTAACGCTTATCAAGGTGATGTATCATTACAATGGGTATTTAAGGCATATAGAAATGTTGTCTCCATTTATGGGCCAATCTGGACATTGGTGAGTAGCCTCCTATCCGGGTTCTCAATTACACAAATGGGGATGATCATCGTATTTCGCGGTTTCGCGATCTTGTGCCACCTTGCCAATATTGTGCTGGTGATCGCTACCTTACGCATGTTGAAGCGTTCGCCACGCGTGGTGCTACTTGGCGCTTTCCTTTACGCCTGGAATCCTCTGGTATTGCTGGAAGCTTGCATGAGTGGACATAACGATGTGTTTATGGCCTTCTTCATGTTGTTGGGATTATACTTTTGTGCCCGGGGCGAGCGTAAAGGAACGTTTACACAATGGCGTAGCTATATACCGGCAATACTGGCCTTTACTGCCTCTGCCCTCGTCAAGTTTAGTTCTGCTCCGCTTCTCATCATCTTTGTGCTGGCATTGTTCTTCGCGAAAGTTCATGCAGATAGTAAAGATGGCAAGCTAATCTGGCGTCCCGCGCTTGTGCCAGCGTTGCTGGCAAGTTGCATCTGTATCGTGTTTGCGCTTGCGCTCTATGCTCCCTTCTACAGTGGACATAGTGTTCAGGCCATTATCTCAAGTGTGACCAATCTGCCATCGGCCACGCAATCGCAGAATTCGATACTGGCTACCTTTTTCTACTACAATGAAGCGCATCGTTTGCATGGGATAGTAACTATCCTGAATAGCCGCAAACTATGGAATATATTGAATATTGTGGGCTTGCTATTGCCGATTATGGTGGGGTGTCGATATCTGTGGCGTACGCCTGACACGCGTACCATTGCGCTGGTCACCTTAGCCTCTCTGGGTGGTTTCTTGCTCACCTCTCCCTGGTTCTTCTCCTGGTATCTGGTATGGGTAATGATACTGATTCCCTTTTGCTTACCGGTACAAAAGGAGCGTCTGGCGCGTGCTCTCCTGGCGTTTGGACTCTCATTTTCGATTACCTGTTTCCTGGCATATTACACCTCCACTGTTGGCTGGCGGCTTGCTGCGATGAAACCGGCATCGGATAGCTGGTCGATCTGGCAAAATCTTGGCATGTTTGTTATTCCACTCCTTGCCTTTCTCATCTTCTGGTTCTATCCACCACGGAATGCCAGGGTAGAGCAGGAGCTTGAGCCACAAGCCATTTCCGCTTTTTCATCTATAACCGCTTCTGCTTCTGCTGATCCTCAGTAAGCAAACAAACAAAAAGAAGGGATCTCAAGTTTGAGATCCCTTCTTTTTGTTTGTTTGCTTGCTTAACACAAGATACTTTTATTCCTCGTCTTCGGAATCCTGGGTTTCAAGTGTATCCTCAGCCTCCTCGTCAGCATCTTCTGGCTCTAAGGTCGGAACTGCTACGGGAGCGCCCTGCTCATCTAACTCAAGGGATGTGTTATCTATATTCTCATCATCCTCCGTTTCGGAATCTTTCTTTCCGTTGGTGGTGGCAATAGCGACAATCGCATCCTTCTTGTTGACATGCATCAGGATCACGCCCTGGGTGGCACGTCCGCTGATCTTGATCGTGTTGACATCGGTACGGATTACCACACCACTGGCGGAGATAATCATGACATCATTATCCAGCTCCGTGATAGTGCGGGATGCTGCCACCAGACCGGTTTTGTCCGAGATTTTAGAGGTAATGACACCGCTACCGCCGCGATTGTGGCGTGGATAATCCTCAATCGGCGTACGTTTGCCATAGCCATACTCGGTGACGATCAGGAGTTCGCTATTCTCTGTGGCCTGATTAAGCGAGACTACGGTATCGTTCTCATCCAGACGAATACCGCGTACGCCGCCACTGGTACGTGATGCCAGCCGTAAGTCATCGACGCAGAAGCGAATTGCCTGACCTCTAGATGTGATCAGCAGGACATCATCGCCGGTACGCGCCATTTTCGCGCCTACCAGTTCATCATCCTCTTCCAGATTCATGGCGATCAAGCCCTGGCGGCGGACCGCTTCAAACTCGCTCATGGCGGTCTTTTTGACTTCACCCTTTTTGGTCGCCACAATCAAGACATCGTGGCTCACGCCCTTGGTAACGGCCACAATCGCGGTAATCCGTTCGCGCTGCTCAATGGCGAGCATATTAATCAGATGCTCTCCTTTGGCGGTACGACTGACATCAGGCAGTTCATACACCCTGAGCTGGAAGACGCGACCGCGATCAGTAAAGAAAAGCAGGCTATCATGGGTATGAGTGACCAGTAAGTCGCGTACTGCATCATCCTCGCGGGTCGCCATACCGGTGACTCCACGGCCACCACGGCGCTGCGCACGATAGGTATCGGAAGGCAGGCGTTTGATATAGCCTTTTTCGGTCAGCGTAACCACGACCTCTTCATTCGGAATCAGGTCCTCATATTTGAAGTCCCCGATCTCAGCCTCGATAATCTCAGTGCGGCGCTCATCGCCATATTTCTCTTTGAGTTCCTTCAAATCTGCTTTAATGAGCTTGCGAATTTCATTGATATCGCTTAACAGCATATTGTAATAATTGATATGCTGCAGGACATCCTTCAACTCATCCTCATTCTTCTGGCGTTCCATCGAGGCCAGACGAGCCAGGCGCATTTCCAGGATGGCGCGAGCCTGTAATTCAGAGAAGCCAAACTGTTCGCGCAATGACTGCAAGCCATCTTCATAGGCTGAACGGGAGGTACGAATGATATTGATTACCGCATCCAGATTATCCAGCGCGATCTTAAAGCCTTCCAGGATATGTTCGCGGGCTTGAGCCTTGGCAAGCTCAAATCTGGTCCGGCGCGTTAAGACAACTTCACGATGGCGGATATAATGAAACAGGAACTTCTTCAGGGTCAGGGTCTGTGGTTGTTGTTCAACCAGCGCCAGCATATTCGTATTAAACGCCGTCTGCATGGCCGTAAATTTAAAGAGGGAATTGAGCACGCTATCCATGTTGGCGTCGCGCTTGAGAT
The DNA here is from genome assembly GCF_008326305.1 of Dictyobacter arantiisoli. Classification (GTDB taxonomy): domain Bacteria; phylum Chloroflexota; class Ktedonobacteria; order Ktedonobacterales; family Ktedonobacteraceae; genus Dictyobacter; species Dictyobacter arantiisoli. Next base: position 12,833 of record NZ_BIXY01000076.1, read on the forward strand.
CGACCACCATACGCATACCCTGGCGATCTGATTCGTCGCGAACTTCTGAGATGCCATCGATTTTCTTATCGCGTGCCAGCTCGGCAATCTTTTTGACGAGATCAGCTTTATTCACCTGATAGGGAAGTTCTGTCACAATGATGCTGATGCGACCGCGTTCGCTCTCTTCAGCATGGGTTTTGGCGCGAATCACCACGCGACCGCGTCCAGTGGCATAGGTATTGCGAATGCCGGAGCGACCTTGAATGATACCACCGGTAGGGAAATCGGGACCACGTACAATCCGTGACAGTTCTTCTGTCGTGGCATCTGGATTGTCGATCAGATAGGCGATACCATCACAGACCTCATTCAAATTGTGAGGTGGAATATTGGTTGCCATACCGACGGCAATACCGGTTGAGCCATTTAAAAGTAAATTTGGGAGGCGGGCCGGCATAACCGTTGGTTCTAAGGCCTGATTATCATAGTTGGGATCGAAGTTGACAGTATCCTTCTCAATATCGGATAGTAACTCGTCGGCGATCGCGGCCATTTTCGCCTCGGTATAACGCATGGCGGCGGGTGGATCGTCATCTTGCGATCCAAAGTTCCCCTGACCAAGGATCAGCGGATAGCGCATCGCCCAGGGTTGAGCCATACGCACCAGTGCGGCATAAACAGATGAATCGCCATGCGGGTGATAACTCTTCAACACTTCGCCAACGGTACCTGCGGATTTGCGAAACGTTTTTGTTGATTGCAGACCCATCTGGTCCATTGCATAAAGTACACGACGATGAACAGGTTTCAGGCCATCTCGTACATCAGGAAGCGCGCGGCTCACAATGACGCTCATTGAGTAGTCGAGATAGGCTCCTGTCATTTCATTTACGATATTAACTAGCTTTACATTGCCGGGTTCCATAAAAGCATCCTCACCAAAAAGTAAGACATAGCCTGAAGGGCGATATCGGGTTGAAGCATTGATATAAGCTGTTTGGAGGGGTCTTAGAAAAAGTAATCCTACCAGCATTATTATAGCACACCAGGCCTGTATTGACGAATTTTTTTGCCGCCATTTAGGACCTCTATTTCAGGCGCGCAATCCCCTCTACAGGTGGCTTGATGCCCTTCTGGTTCTGCTTATGGATAGGCAGTTTTTTTACCCATCAGTAAAACGCGTTGCTGTAAGTATATGGTTGTTTTAGGGCAGCGTCTCGCCTCTTGTTATCGCCGCCTATCTGTTGTTTGGCCGACCATTTGACATGAACGTGTAGCTCATATGTATTTGAATTTGCTCACTAATACTCTATATTTTGTAAATAACCTGTGGTATGATTAACTGCAGGAGCGGAGATGCAAGGCTGTAAAAAAACAACCTGCTGTTCGTTCAGAAGTGCAATGTGAGCCGTGGAAGGACTGTTTCTACTTATCTTTGGCCTGCCAGGCGATTATTACGCTGCTATGTTGACCGTTGAGGTGACTGAATGGCTCAAAAATCTAAACAAACAACCACGAAACCTCCAAGAGATCTCATCCGTTCTGTGCGCCACCGTTTTAGCGGCTCACAGTTGAGGCGTGGCCCTGACCATACCTGGCAATTTCCTGGGCAGCAGCCAGGCGAGAGGGTATTGATGGTCGTCCGTAAACACTGGTGGTTCTTGTTCAAGACCGCCTGGCCTCTCTTGCTGGCTCTGCTGGCCGTAATTGCCATCACCCTCGGCACGGTATCCTATCCTTCTCTGGTAACAGTATGGGTCATATTGGAGATCTCGGCCTTTATTGCGCTGGTGGGAACTGGCGTCTGGTTCGCCTATCGAAAGTTGGCTGTCTGGTGGTATGAAACATACATCATCACTGATAAGCGTATTATCAATGCGCGTGGATTGCTGGAGCCAACGCGTCAATTGACGCCAATTGAAAAGGTGGAGCAGGTTGGTATCGGGGTTGATTCTGTGCTGGGCCTCATACTAAACTTTGGTACGGTGCATGTCTATCTCGCCGGTGGCGACCTCGATATTAAAGATGTGCCGAATCCCAAAGCCATGCGGGACGCCATCCAGGGAGTATCGAACATTGTTAAAGCGAAACAACCCAAGCCTGCCCCCGTGCCAACTCCGAAAGATCCAGAACTGGCTGCTGTACTCAAAGCGTTGGCGCAAGGGAAAGAGGTTCCCAAGCTTCCTAATGCTGATGAAGATCTTCCCCCGATTCGTGGGGATGATGGACGTTTCCTGGGACCCCGCCGTACATTTGGTGGCATTTTACGGATTCCCTGTAATGTGCGTTACGTTTCCGGTGAATATACGGTTAAATATATTCAACGCTCGCAATATGTACTATTGCGCAGCATTTCACTACCTTTAATCTCATTTATTATTCTCGGAGTGATTACGCTCTTCGCACCCGGGCTTGGAGTCATCCCTTATACCATCTGGTCCTATTGGTGGCTTTTTATGGGGATAGTTCTGCTTGTTTTGTTGGGATATATCGCTTTGACCTACTTCAACTTTGTGGATGATGTGTATATCCTGACCAGTCGGCGTATTATTGATATCGAGCGGCATTTTGCCTTCTTCTTTGAGACGAGCCTGGAAACTGAATATAAGAGCGTACGTGACATTCGTGTTCAGGTTCCGGGCATCCTGGCGCGCTTCTTTGATGTTGGTCATGTCTATGTCGAGACCCCGGGCAACAATCCAGATGTTGTGCTCTCGTATGTCGATCATCCTTTTATTTTGCAGGATGAGATCCTGGCGATTAAAGCGCATAAAGATAAGGTCGATGCGGCGAACAAAGAGAACAACGAAAAGAAGAACTTATCGACCTGGTTTGGTACCGTGGTCTCCAAGATGGAAGAGTTGAATAAGGGTATCAGTACCCCTGATCTACGTCATCTGGATCTGTTGGAGGCGATGGGTTGTGCCCAGGAACTGGGATTGGATGTGACGGTTCAGGGTGAGGCTGTCGATAGTCCACATATTCCGCCAGGATTGGTGATACGCCAGAGTCCTCCTCCAGGAACCGTGATGGAGCGTGGGAGTAAGATTGAGATTGTGTTGAGTAAACGGCCTACTCTGGTGGATTCACGGTAGACATCTTCAACTATGAATTTTCGCAATCTATCATGAAAAATGATCAGAGATGACAGGGCGGCTATATAAAAAGAAGGTGTAGATGCGTTAGCATCTACACCTTCTTTTTATGGGATGGATGGGAATGAGTTTAGCGATTACCGACGCGTGCGAGCAGAGCCACGCTTTCGATATGATATGTTTGTGGGAACATATCGACAGGTTGGGCGGAGACGAGGCGATAACGTCCTCCTGAGCACAGGGTAGCGATATCACGCGCCAGCGTACTGGGGTCGCAGGAGACATAGCAGATAGCACGTGGGGCCATGGTCTGCATCGCCTGTAACGCTTTTGGATGACAGCCAGCGCGTGGAGGATCAACCAGCGCGATATCGATTCTTTCGCGTCTGTAGTGAAGCTGATTGAGGACGCGTTCCAGAGTCCCTTCCAGGGCGGTAATGTTACTTTGATTATTCAAGGCGCAGCCAGCACGGGCATCCATCACTGCGCTGGGTTGAGACTCAACCCCGATGACACGGGCGCTGCTTGAGGCCAGGAAGGTCGAGAAGAGGCCCACACCGCTATAGCCATCCAGAACCACCTCATGGCGCTGTGGCTCCAGTGCGGCCATCGCCTGTTCCACCAGGACAGAGGTTTGGATTGGGTTGACCTGGAAAAATGAATCTGCAGAGACGCGGAAACGGCGTCCCAGAACCACATCCGTCAAGTATTCCTGGCCCACGAAGACCCGCCCGTAGCGACCGCCGACGCGCTCAATAATCACGCCAACGATACCAGGGGCAATCGTCATCAGATCCTGTGCTAATTGATGTGGATCTTCCATCTGGGAACCGGGGCGTGCATTGAGGATGAGGAGCGTGGGAACTGCCTTGACAGCATTGGCAGCGATCCCCGTGGTAGAATTACTGACCGCACCAATGGCTCCACGAATCGTCACGCTTTGGAGCATTTGACCAAGCGTATCGCCAAAATAAGTAATGAGTTTTCTGCGTACCAGTTGATACACCTGATCCAGGGCTGGATGCAGCAGACCACACTCCTCTAAATCCTGGACATCGTGGCTCTCTGTCAACTTAAAGCCAATTTCACCGGCTGTTCCCACCGTAAATACTGCATAGTTGCGATAGTGCCAGGGTTGAATCGATGCTGGCATGCCAATGGTTGGATGAACCAGCGCATCAGGTTGTTTACCAATACGTACCAGCAATTGCCGTACAATATGGGCCTTCCAGGTGAGCTGGGCGGGATATGAAATATGTTGCCATTGGCATCCGCTATTGGTGAGGAGTGGAAAGGCTGGTTCCACGCGCTCAGGGGCGGGGCGAAGGATCTCAAGTAACTCGGCGCGTGCATGACCGCGACGCTCTTCTACAATCTCCACGCGGACCCGCTCCCCAGGAATGCCCCCGGGGACAAATAAGACACGTCCCTCATAGCGGCCTACAGCATCTCCTCCGTAGGCAAGGTCCGTAAGTTCAACATCAATACTCATGTTCACCTCGGCGGCACCTGACGACATTGGATGTCGCTGATAACCGTCACATCTTTCCAGCGTTTTTGTATTCTTTTCATTCTTATTACTACATAGCCCCAACAATGGAGACCTATCTGTCGCAGAGATTTTATCATGATTGAGTTGTTGGTTCCAACAGAAGAAGCACCTCTTTGACTTTCCACCCGTATTACAAGGGAAGTGGTTGTTTGGGCTGGCTATAGAGCCGGGTCCCAAAGTGGCTCAAGAAGACTGCGCCGATGCCTAATACACCGACAGCGATATTAACCAGCCAACCAATGTAGGGAAGCGATCCTAACAGAGCCAGGACAGCTGTTCCCACACATACCTGCGCCAGGCGTGTATCAAACTGGGGAGCGACGTGCTGTAAAAGAGCGTCACCAATAATCCAGCCTGTAGATACAGTACCTAATGCCCATGCGGCGAACAGACCAAGCGCAACCAGAATTGCCAGCGGAATCGGGATAATCAGGGCAATCAAGACTGTAAAAACCACTGGCGCCAGTAGAATGCTCAAAAAGCCCAGAGCTACACTGCGGCGCAATTTGCTTTTCACAGTTGTTCGTACCATCATAACATGTTCCGGTAACAAAGTGGTCAGTAACACTCCCAACACAACCCATGTCACAATATACCACAGGCGGAATTGACTTCCAGCATCGCTTCCCAGCATATCGATTATGCCAGTCGGGCAACCAAAGAGGCTTCCATGCAGAAGTAACCCTCGATTCTGGACCTGTTGACCTCCACAAACATGAATATCTCCATTAACAGAGGCGCCGGGTTGTGAAATGAGATTACCGCCGTAGAGGGTGACATTGCCATTCACCTTGCCATTGATAGTCACATTCCCGCCGACGACCATTACATCCCCTTTAACCTCTCCATTGATGGCGACATTGCCCCAGAATGAGGTTAAATCCCCGCACACCACATTCCCGCTGCTCACCACCACCGCACTCCGAAAACTGGGTTTCCGTGGTTCTCCAATGCACTCGGCTGGCTGTTGGACACTGTTTGTATCCACCCCCATGGCTGAAGCTCTTGAAATACCAGTTGAGAGTGCTTCTACTCCACCGCTTATCAAGAACGCCGCTAAGAGCATAAGCCCTGGCAGCGAGAGCATGAATCGTTGTCTTCGAGAGACCTTTTGCATACTAGAACTCCCTATCATGATCACCATTTGATCATGACCTTCGCTTGTGCTATGCCTCTTGCGGAGGACGCATCAAGCGAAGCCACATCCCCATCATGACGACCACCGCGAACCCCAGCGCTGATAGCAACCAGTTATCGCGGGTAACGAGGGTCAGTCCGGTTTGTGTGTATTGACCAAACACAATCCCTTCATCGATGGCACCATTAAAGAATGCCAACATTTTCAGCGCGAGATCGGTTTGAAGAAGTGTGATGATCAAAAACAAGAGTGGAATGCTGCTCAAGGTGAGGAGACCTAATGCTGTACCCACTGCGCCAGCGGTCCGAAAGCGCTCGATGCGCGACTTTTGCTGCTGACGCAGATCCTCAAGTTGATGAGTAATATGATTTTGTTGTTGAATGGCCCGCATGATTTTATCAGTTGATATGCTGACCGGGCATGCCACAGGTGTCTCGCTGGTGGCTGTACGCGTAGTCGTCACCTGGAAGGAACTGAACACAGCATCGAGGCTTTGCTGTTGGTGCGCAAAGGTACGGCAAGAGGCACATTCTGAGAGGTGCTCCTGGAGAGCCTTAGCGTATGACGAATCAGACGGATCAAGTTCGCCATCACGCTGAGCGCTCAGCCATTCTTTAGCGTCGCGACAGCGCATCGATTGGTCCCTCCTCATTGGGTGCTTTCTGTTGCATGTAGCGAGCCAGTAATTCGCGAGCACGATGCAAACGCGCTTTAACCAGCGCTGGCGTCAATGTCAGTGCGTTGGCGATCTCTTCATAGGAGAAGTCGTACCAGTAACGCAACACAATTACCGCACGGTACTTGCTGGGCAGTCGTTGGAGATACACTTGAATATCATCCTGCTGCTCGCCCCGTAAAGCGGATTGTTCCGGGCTGACACCCACATCGACAATCCATTCCAAAAATGGCACATCTTCCAGTGGCAATGCCAGGAAGCGTCTTCTCCGCAACTGATCAATGGCGAGATGGGAGGCAATGGAAAGCAGCCAGGTACTAAATTTATGGACGGACTTATAAGTAGCAAGCTGTGTAAAAGCTCGCACAAATGTTTCCTGGGTTACATCTTCAGCTTCAGTTATGTTACCAAGCATGCGGTATGAGAGGTTTTGCACGGCATCTTTATAGCGCTCGATGAGCACCGCGAAGAGGTCCTGTTCACCACCGAGAACGAGTTCAACGAGCGCTGCATCGCTCATCGACTCTACAATGGCGCCAGCCTTTGTTTTGGTGTGAGCCATGCTACTTGCAATACCCTGTACACCCGCTGCATCTGTTGATCCACTACTCTGACTACGACGTGTTCTGCGAGCTGGCTTTTTCAGCGCCCCGGTCGCAATCCCCCCCAGCACATTTGAAGCGTTTACAGTTGATTCTAACATTTATCACCGCTCATTTATTCATTAAACTCGATGCAGATCATAAGAGGACGATATACGACGTCTTCTCTCACTAATTACGAGCTGCGGTTAAAAAAGTTGTAATCTTTTGTCGAAGTGTAACATGAGACCGACAGAGTGACAAGAGGGAAGGCTTGCCAGCATCGATTACAAGTTTAGGCGCAAGCTCTGTGTTGGAAACCTGCATCGTTGGATACATTATTCTTTTCTCTCTATATCGTATAGACGCAATAATTCATCTCAATCAAAATTACAGCCTGTACTGTTCTAACGAAGTACCTTTCAGGGGAGGTAATTTATTCTCATCTTACTTATTATAACAATCGCGCCGCCCTAAATATTGCATCCGAAGTCGTACCAAAACACCAATCACCCCTCACGAGCAGGACCGCTCAAAGGAAAGGAATGATGAACAAAAACGGAGGGGTATTCGTCCGATCCCCTCGAGCAGGGCATGGTGCTCAAGCATGGGAGAGCGTTGGGGGGAGATGTTGGTACGAGACGAGGAAAGCGCACCTCGGCTGCGGCCTCGGTACGCACCTACACTTCTCCATCATGATTCTCGTTCTTCGAATGGAATACTCTAAATTTTAGCTTAGCGAGATAACATATGTGATATAGGAGCATCTTAGATGAGGGACAAAAAAGAGCAGCCATGAGCTCGCCTTTTTTGTCCCTCATTCTGTCGTTTTCGATTTATGAGATTTTGGTCATTTTTCCTTTGTCGGTGGCGCTGGCGTTTGCTCTGGCTTCGGCGCGGTTGCTGGCCATCTCTGCAACGGTTTTGATGGGCAGGCGTGCTGCACCTCTGGTTTCAACGGTTTTGACGCGTGTGCCATTTTGCTCGGCCTGTTCCAGGCGGGATTTTGCCTGTGGGACCGCTGTTTGATACTGAGGGAGCCATTGCGCCTGCGCAACGAGCATCTCATCTGTCATCTGCCAGACCTCTTCTGGATTGCAGACAGCCCCGACCAGAGGATCATGCAACATTGCTTGCTTGAGCAGTGTGATATCACCACGAATGGCGGCCAGCATACCCATCTCCTGTACCCGAACACTGGCCGAACAGGTTGCGGCACAGGCCAGGGGCAGATCGCCGACCACCGGCATGTTGATGCCTGTCTTATCGACGTAGCCGGGAATCTCGATCACACAGCCGTTGGGTAAGTTTGTAATATGGTTCTGATTGATGACATTGAAGTGTCCCCGGTAGATGCGACCGGTTTCCAGGGCTTCAATGATATACGAACCATGTTCCTCACTGCGCTTCTGCTGGCTGATCGGTTGTGGCTCTTCCTTTAACCAGTTTGGGAAATCAGTTTCAAACCAGTTGCGTCCTTCAGTGCACACGCGCAAATAGCCGCCGGTTTCGCCATTAATCCAGTTTGACAGATCGATCCATTGTGGAATCTCTGCGATACGTTTGCGATACCAGGGGAGATATTCGCTCAAGTGGCCGTTGGATTCGGTGCTATAGTAACCGAAGCGGCGTAACACATCAATACGAACCTTTTCCGTGGTTGGATAGGTAGGATGCGCCTCGAAAAGTTCCAGCAGATGAGGCACCATATCTCTACCACGCCATTCAACCTTCGTGAACCAGGTTTGATGATTGATACCAGCCGCAATCACATCCACATCCCGACGGTGTAGATGCTCTTCTTCTGCGAGCAGGCCTTCTTTTTTCGCCCATAATTCGATACAGTGAACAATCTGCCAGTGCGCTCCCTGTACGCCGTGGCACAGGCCGATGGTGGGCACCCCACCATAGGTATTGCAGGCCCAGACATTCATTGCCATCGGATTAGAGTAGTTCAGGAAAAGCGCGCCTGGCCTGGCTACTTCCCGAATATCTTTGCAGAAGTCTAGCAGGGCTGGAATCGTACGTTGAGCATACATCAGGCCACCAGCCGACAATGTATCCCCTACGCATTGATCAACCCCATATTTCAATGGAATATCAATATCGGTCTCAAAGGCTGCCAGGCCGCCTTGACGAACTGTGCTGATCACATAATCGCTATCAGCGATGGCCGCACGGCGATCGGTTGTCGCAATGATCTGCGCAGGTAGTTTGCTTGCGTCAATCTCACGTTGGCAGAGTTGTGCCACCATCTCAAGATTCTGCGTGGAAATATCTGTAAAGGCAAAGGTCGTATCGGCCAATTCTGGTACGGATAAGATATCGCGCAATAGCGTACGCGTAAAGCCAATCGATCCGGCTCCAATCATCGCAATTTTAATTGCCATCTTTTACAATCTCCTCTTTGTTACGTAGCAATATATGTATATCAGGAAAGCCTGATCGAGAGTTACCCCTTCAGAGAACCTGCCATCAAGCCTTCTACAATTTGTTTCTGGAACACAATTGTTATGATGAAAATCGGCGCAATCACGATTAATCCCATGGCTGCTTCGTTGCCCCAGGCCACTGTTTGATACTGTGGATTTACGGCCGCCTGGGTAATACCCAGGGTCAGGGTTGCGGAAGCATCCGAACGGCTGAAGATGAGTGGGAAAAAGAATTCCTGCCAGCTAGCGACCAGATTAATCAGGAACAGGGTAGCAATCGATGGCCGGAGCACAGGGATAATCACGTGCCAGAAGATAGACAGGAAGTTTGCTCCATCAATCTGGCCAGCCTCTTCAAGTTCAACCGGTATTTGCCGTACAAACGATGTCATGATCCAGACGCTGGTAGGCATCAAGAAGCTTACCAGAAGAATAACCAGGCCCTGAATCGAGTCCAGCAGCGAGAGATTTTCAAACATCTGGAACAATGGAATGATGATAGAAATGGTTGGTAGATAACCAGAAATCAGCAAGCCGAGAAAGAGTATATTGCTGCCGGGAAAGGATATCCGTGCAAAGGCATACGCGGCCAGCAAAGATACCAGCACTGAGAAGGCAGCCGAGAGCACTGAGAGTAGAGTGTTATTGATAAACTGTTGATCCAATGGAACAATCTGTGCAACCGTCTGGAAATTTATAAATGAGGGATGCACTGGAATATAGTTCAATGGCGTGGTAAACAGTTCAGTAATAGGTGTAAAGGCTGATAAAACTATCCAATAGATTGGTATCACTGTTATCAGCAGGAACAGTATGACTCCTATATACAATGCGACTGTGCCGGGGGGGATGTTTGCAAAGAATGAGCGTTTTTTCGGTGTCCTGGTCAGCCCCGGCGTTTGTGGAGGAGAATGAACCTCAGCGGTGGACATATTGTATACCCCCTTACAAGGCGCGTTCGCTACGACGCATAAACAGGAAAAAGAACAAACTCAAGAAAAGCACGATCAGGAAGGCAAAGACTGCAACCGCCGACCCATAGCCATAATAGAGACCCGTGAAGGCCAGTTGATAGATCTGATACGAGAGCAAGGTTGTGGAGTTGCCCGGTCCTCCCTGGGTCAGACCATAAACCAGATCAAAGCTCAAGACACGCGCCGTGGAAATGAAGATCAAGAGCGTGAAAATCAAGGGAGCCAGCAGAGGTAAAACGACAGAGCGTAAGGTCCGCCACGAAGAGGCTCCATCGACTTTCGCCGCCTCATAAAGTTCACTGGGAATATTTTGCAGACCAGCCAGTAGAATAATCGAGGCCCAGGGTGCGTTTTTCCAGACATCCAGCAAGATCACCACGATGCGAGCCAGCGTAGGATCAGCGAGCCAGAGGGGACGGAATGGCAGCACACGTATAATCAGATCATTGATCATGCCATACTGATTGTTAAACATCCATTGCGAGGCCGTGGCAATCACAATGGTCGGCATGGCCCAGGGCAAAAGATTAATGGCACGGACCAGCTCTCGACCGCGAAAAGGCCGATTGAGTAGAAATGCGATCCCCAATGCATATACCATTTGCACAAAGGTTGAAACCACCGTAAAGAGAAAGGTAAACCCGAGGGATTGCATCACCATTGGATCGTGGAACATGCGCACAAAATTATCCAGGCCGATAAAGCGTGGCGTTCCCGAGAGCGGGCTACTATCGGTGAAACTTTGATAGAGCGTAATCAGGAATGGATAGATCGCAACGGCCAGACGCCAGATGATCGCCGGAGCCACTAACAGATATGCCAGCAGTAATAGACGCCTACGCCGTCTACGGGTTCCCACAGCCACCGTGGCTGTAGGAACCTTCGCGGTTCCTACATACATAGAAATCCTCTCTTACTTCCTTCTAAAAGCTAGAGACACGTTATCCTTGCATGGCCTGATTGACGGCAGCTTGTCCCTGGCTCATAGCCGTTGCTAAGTCAATCTGGTTGTTCAAGTACTTATTGACAACTTGTTCGAAGGCGTCAGAGACACGCTGAGCATGGGCGGTAATCGGGCGATAGTGAAGCTCAACGTTCTTCACATAATCGGCATCATATTTGCTCTGAGGGAGCGCTTTCTGCACCTCGGAATTTGTCAGAGCATCGGTACGGGGAGGGGTTGATCCGGTTTTTGCCAGATGGATTTGTGAATCGATACTGGTTGCATATTCGATGAATTTACCAGCCATGGTAGGATTCTTAGAATACTTATTAATCGCCCAACCCCAGTTTGCGATGATCGTACCATTATTTTTGGGACCCATCGGTGGATGCGCAACGCCGAGGGTATAGTTTTTTGCGACGTTGGGGAAGACCGCCGTACTCTCATACAGGCCATCCCAGCTAATCCACATCGCGATTTTGCCATTCTCAAAACTGGTCTGGATTGAAGTGTAATCATCCGTCACGGTAGAAGGGGCCAGGATCTTATGTTTATGGAGCATATCATAGACAAACTGAAGCGCCTCTTTCGCCTCAGGTGTATTCATATGCAAAGGATCTCCCCCGGCCTGTCCCATCCAATAGCACATCTCATTGAACAGCTCTGTATTACCGTTTTTGCCAGCCAGAGCTAAGCCATAGACCCCATCTTTCGTCAATTTGATACCGGCCTGCACCAGTTCATCCCAGGTCGTTGGGACACTGATGCCCTCTTTATCAAAAAGATCTTTGCGATAGAAGAAAACTACCGTACCAAAATTGCCGGGCAGGCGATAGTGTTTACCATTGTAGGTACTCAGTTTGAGTTGTGCGTCGGCCACGGCTGAGAAACTACTGGCAGGAACAACACCATCGAGAGGAGCTAACCAGTTTGCGTTACTGAAGGTAGCCGTCATGAAGTCATCCAGCCAGAGGACATCCAGACCGGCATAACCTGAAGAGAGGTAGGTTGTCATTTTCTGAACAGTATCGCCGAAACCTTGAGGAAGTTGGAAGTAGGTTACTTTGGCATTGTTTTGCTTTGCGAAGCCATCAAAGACGGCTTGCAGTTCTTTCTCAGGCACCACACTCGTCCAATAAGCGACTGTAAGCTGTTGGGGACCGCTGCCAACGGTGCCGGTGGTACCACCACAGGCTGCAATCAGTTCGGGTAATGTTAATCCCGCAGTCAGGATTGCTGCGCCCTGGCCTGCGCGCTGGAGTAAAGATCTTCGGCTCATCGCCTGTGAATGGTGGGTAGTTTGCGCCATCGTTTCATCTCCATTGAATCAAATAAGAGACAACGTAAGCCACTCGACTCACTTCTCAATCCGTAGTTCATTGTTCCCTTGAACAAATTCTCTGTTCCATCATTGGTACAGAATGTTGAGAAGATACTTTTTTGAATACCGTTTTTATGAAAAACGTAACAATTCCTGGCTGATAAACACGGTAAGTATCTTTATATGTACAAGTGTAACTATATTGTACGTGAGTGTCAATACTTATATTGTGTTTTGTGACAAAGTATGCACACTGTACTACTAATTATGGATAATCATGTGAGAAATCTTTAAATATGTAGTAAAAGAGACCAGTAATGTTACAATGACGTAACATTACTGGTCTCTTCAGAATGATATTAGCAAGCAAGCTGTAAAAAAGAAACAGCATCATTAATAGAGCCAATAGAATAGTAGAAGCGGTAGTTTCAGAAGCCACGAAAAAGCAGGCTGACTATTGAGTCTGCTTGCTTGACAAAGAAACTGAGCTATGGGATATTTAGCGATGAAAATGTTACAAGTGTTCATCCCATTCTATGGAAAGACATGCTTAATGGATGTTATTCATCTTGTAGGGAGAGAGAGATGGCCACAAGTGAGGAAGTAGCACGCTTAGCTGGCGTTTCCCGGGCAACGGTGTCGCGCGTTCTCAATGGTTCCTCACATGTGAGTGAGACGACGAAGAAGCGTATTTATGAGGCCGTGGCTGCGCTGGGATATGGAGCAAATGCCCTGGGGTCAGCCCAACGTTCAGGTCTGGTTGCTTTGACCCTCTTTGGCAAGGAAAATGGACTGAATCTTTCGCAAATCACCAATACAGAGTTCTACTTTTTTTTAGAGATACTCAGACATTTAGAGTATGAACTGGCCAGTGCAGGCTATGATCTCTTTTTACCGACGCGTTCATATAATCCAACGAATGTAAGTGAGAATCCAGAGATTGGCTATATGCTTACTTTACAGAATCGGGGCATTGAAGGCGTGATTACGATAGCCTTAAATACGAATGATAGTCGTATTCCAATGCTCTGCCGTTCGACCATCCCAACAGTATTTATTGATAGTCTTTTTCAGGGCGAGCACGCCACTTATGTGAAATCGGATTATCTGGATGGCGCTCAACAGGCAACGGAGCATCTGCTTCAACTGGGCCATAAACGCATTGCCTTCTTTGTCGGAGATCTTTTTTCAAATACGGGCACAGAGCGACTGATGGGACAGCAACAGAGCATGGCGCGTGCTGGTCTGGTGATGGATCCCCAGCTTATCTGCCAGACAGCCTGGAATACCAGAGATGCCTACCAGACAATGAAGTCGCTTTTACATGAGCGGCGGGATTTTACCGCCGTCGTTGCCAGTAGCGACATGCTGGCCTTTGGCATCCTTGAGGCATTAAAAGAAGAGCATATCCGTGTCCCTGAAGACGTATCTGTCGTAGGATTTGATGATATCGATCTGAGTGAAACTTCCGATCCACCCCTCACAACTGTTCGCCAGGATAAAAAACGCATCGGTAAAGGGACGGTAGATACTTTGATTCAGCTCATACAAGGAAACAAGGCTCCGGTACCACTGATTATCCCCACACAATTAATTGTACGCAACTCTACAGGTCCTGCGCGGTTAGATAAATAGTCCTCGTACAGTTCCCTTTTAGCTCAGTCTATTGGCTGATAAAGTGTTTGATTCCCATGCTCTCCACGATCTCTGTGCATGAGTTTCGCCCCTACGGTGCTCAAAAGGGTTTTAGTGTGTAGTGCAGAATATGTGCTTCGCACATATTCTGCACTACACACTAAAAAAGGCCGCCCACCTATGGCCTTCGCCATCCTGGCGCATGAGTTTTCGCACCAATGGTGCTCAAACAGATTTTTATTATGTGATGTAGAAAAGGTTCTTCGAACCTTTTCTACATCACATAATAAAAAGGGCGCAGGCGCGCATGCGCCTGCCAGCAGGTATCCTGATGGTGATGGGAATCAAACACTTTGTGAGCGATTTACATGTCTCCTGGGCTAGGGTCGTTTTTTCAACCCAGGAGACTTTCGAGAAAAAGCCAAAAATTGGCTAGCGTTCGAGCGAGTTTTTAAAATGTGGTGTGGGATAAAGCGGCTTATGAGGCGGGTCTGCTAAAGAAGTGGGGCGAGAGGGAGTCGAACCCTCACAGCCTTTCAGCCGGGAGATTTTAAGTCTCCTGCGTCTACCATTCCGCCATCGCCCCGTGTTTAGCAATACTGATATTACCATGCTTCAGACTATCCGTCAATCATTTTTGTGGCTAATTTTGGAAGGAGTCCAATATTTGCTTCGATTTCGTGGCTGCTTTCCTTTGCTGCTTTTTAGCTGCTGCAACTCATGATGAAACGCGTCATCGCATTTCAGTCTTTTTGTATCATAAAATACTAGTTTATAGCTATGAATATTGACGAAGGCAGGTATCTAAGGCATAATACGAATCGCGCAGGAATGAAAAATCGTTCATATTATTAGAGGAATCAACCAGGTAACATTACTATGAGTAACGGCACAGAGAGCAAGAATCTATCCCCGGATCTATTGGTACGGGGGACTTATGATGTGATTGTGGTAGGCGCTGGACACGCCGGTTGTGAAGCGGCTCTGGCCAGTGCCCGGATGGGACGCAAGACGCTGCTGCTGACGATGAATCTGGATAGCGTCGCGTTGATGCCCTGCAATCCATCCATGGGTGGACCCGCAAAAGGACATTTAATTAAAGAGATTGATGCGTTAGGTGGTGAGATTGGTCGTAATACCGACCGCACATTCATTCAAATCCGTCTGTTAAATACCAGTAAGGGTCCCGCCGTACAAGCTCTGCGTGCTCAGTGTGATAAGCAAGCCTACCGTCTGGCGATGAAGTTTGTCCTGGAGGGCCAGCCGAATCTCGAGTTAAAGCAGGCAACGATTTCACAGCTTATCAGCCACCAGGGGAGCGATGGACGCCCTGTCGTAACAGGTGTGGTGACCAACACTGGTTGGTATTACGAAGCTGCTTCGGTGATCCTGACGACGGGTACCTTTATCAATGGACGTTTGGTGATGGGCGAGAAGACACAGCCAGGTGGGCGTGCCGGTGAAGGTCCCGCGCTGGGTATCTCTGGCTCGTTGCAGGCATTGGGTCTGGATATTCGGCGCTTTAAAACCGGCACTCCTCCACGTATTGATGCGCGCTCGGTTGATTTCAGTAAAACTGAAAGGCAGCCTGGCAGCAGCGTCCCGCTGTATTTCTCACGCGATACTGACGCGCATGAGGATGTACAGCTCGCCGGTGGACGTCCCAATCCCATTTATCCTGTGACCGATGAAGATTTGCATGGATGGCGTCCACAACTGCCCTGCTATCTTGTGCGCACGACCGAGCAGACACATCAGGTGATACGCGACAACTTGCATCGTTCGCCACTCTATACCGGTGTGATCGAGGGGATTGGCCCGCGCTACTGTCCCTCAATTGAGGATAAGATTGTGCGTTTCGCGAGTAAGACCTCCCATCAGATCTTTCTGGAACCTGAAGGATGGCGCACAGGCGAGATCTATGTTCAAGGCTTGAATACCAGTTTGCCCGAGGATGTACAACTCGATCTGTTGCGTTCGATTCCTGGTCTCGAGCATGCGGAGATGATGCGTGCAGGCTATGCGGTCGAATATGATTATGTGCCACCCGAGCAGCTCTCACCTACCATGCAGACCAAGGCGGTGGCCGGTCTTTTCCTGGCTGGACAGATTAATGGGACGTCGGGCTATGAAGAGGCTGCCGCGCAAGGGATTATGGCTGGTATCAATGCAGCTCTGAGCGCGCGTGGGGAAGAGCCTTTTGTGCTGGGACGTCATGAAGCGTATATCGGGGTGTTGATCGACGATCTGGTAACGCGTCCTATGAGTGAGCCGTATCGTCTACATACCTCACGGGCCGAGCACCGTCTGTTGCTCCGTCCTGATAGCGCGGACCTGCGCCTGAGTGAGCATGCTTATCGCTTAGGCTTGATCAATGAGGAGCGTTATTTCCAGGTGGCGCAGAAGCGTGCGGCGATTGAGCATGCCCTGGTGCGACTCGATACCCTCACCTTTACCTCCTCAAAGCTAGTTGAGAATTGTGCTCAGGAGGTTGGTATTCCTCCTCTGGGACAAATGTTGACGGGGCGCGAGTTGTTACGCCGACCAGATGTCCATTATCAGCAGATCGCGCAAATGGCGCAACGTGTCGAACAAGAGCGGATGGCACTGGCGGACACCTCTTATCCTGTTGAGAGCATCGAGGCAGGTGAGAAGGCTGAAACGTTGCCGCATCTTCCGGTGTTGGATGATGAGGCAGCTGAAGAGGTCGATTTGCAGGTGAAGTATGAAGTGTATATTCGCAAGCAGGAACAATTGGTTCATCGCACCAGTCGTTTAGAAGAGATGCGCATTCCAGATGTGGTCAATTACCAGGCCATTCCTCACCTCCGTACTGAGGCACGCCAGAAATTACAGCGTACACAACCACTCACGGTCGGGCAGGCCTCACGGGTAGAGGGCGTAACACCGGCGGATGTCGCCATTTTGATGATCCATCTGGAGAAACTACGTGCACTAAAAGCCTCATCTTGACAGTACACGCACCGAACGTGTACCATACACACATATTACTCATTAATAATGTATCGATGTTCGCTAGAACCAGTCGCGTATGTCCCCCCTACATACGCTCCTCGTTCTTGTATGTACATAAATTGTTTGAGACAGGTGCCTGAGCAGGCATCATTTCATCAGGATCATCCTGATGCCTATAGGTACAACTGCTCGCATGCACGCGCCATGCATGCCGGTATGAGGGTTCTACCTACAGGGGGTGCGCGGCAAACTGAGGAATCAAGAAGAGGGGAAAATTGTGTACATTCTAGTCGTTGATGATGATCGGTTTGCGAACACGCTGGTGCAATTCGTTCTCAGTAAAGAGGGATACGAGGTTGAGACAGCCGATAACCCGCGTGGGGCCATGCAGATGATTCAAAAACGGGAACCGGATTTGCTGATTCTTGATGTGACGATGCCATATATCAATGGCTTTGAGTTTTCGGCAAAATTGCGTGCTGAAGGTTATGAGATTCCATTGATTTTCATGACTGCTCAAGATACAATCGAGGCGAAATTGCAGGGGTTTAATATCGGTGCAGATGACTATATCTGTAAACCCTATAATCATCAAGAACTGGTGGCGCGCGTTCAGGCGGTGCTCCGTCGCATCAAGAAAAATAGCAAGGTTGGCAATCAAAGTATTCGTGGAGGTCAGATTGAACTTTTTCCGGCGGAGTTGAAAGTGGTAATTGGCTCACGCGCTCCAATTACATTGACTCCCACCGAGATGCATGTACTGCGAACGTTGATGAATAGTTCGGGTCAGGTCGTAAATAGGGACCAGTTACTGGCCGAAGTGTGGAATGATAACGAGAATAATAGTAATATTGTGGATGTCTATATACGCCGCTTAAGGATAAAACTGGAGCTTGATGCGGATCGTCCTCAATATATTGTGTCGGTACGAGGGCTTGGCTATAAGTTTATTGTGAAATAGGACAGGATTTTTTAGCGTTTGTCTTATACAAAGGTTTGCACTGGTATTATCTCTACACGCTTCTGTTTATATATGGGTATGCATGTGGATTGGATAGATGAATAGGAGTGTGCAAGCGTTCTTCAGGTGTTGTTTGACACGCTTAGTGTTTTGTATAGCGGAAATATTGTCTTTCTGCTAGCACAAAAGGGTCAGGTGTTGCAGATATATGGTGTTACATGGGAATGTGCGAATTGAAAACTCTGTGATATCGTGGGAAAGGCTGGGTCAGGTTGAGGAAGCGTATTCAAAAACAAGTGCCAGACGAAGAGCAAACGGCTCTCTCTTTACCCGTTACATCTGAAAAATCCTCTCCGGAGCATTGTCCTGATGTGGTGTCCGCTCCTCCTTCAGAGAAGTGGCAACCAACGGTGGATGCTGCGATTCTAACGACTTCAGATGCTGTAATTGCCCTGAAGCACAATTTTCGTCTGCTATATCTTAATCCCGTAGCCGCTACTACCCTTGGCATCTCTGCACAAGAGGCGGTTGGAAAACATTGCACGACGGTTCTCAATTGTAAAAACCTCAATCATATGATGCTCTGTGGCACATCGAGCTGTCCACTTGTACGTGCGCTCGAGCGTCAATCACCCCTTCCCAATGAAGAGCTTATTCTAGGGGCAGACTCCTCGCATATGTATGAAGTTTCCACCAGTGTCAATCCTGTCAAAGTAGGGAAGCAATCTACCATAGTATTTACGGCGCGGGATATGTCGGCGTGGAAAGTTGCGAATCAGGTACGTTCGAATTTTGTCTCGATGGTCTCGCATGAATTGCGTACACCGCTCAATTCCGTACATGGTTTTATCGATCTCTTATTGCAGGGACATATGGGCGAACTGACGGATGAGCAGAGCATGTATCTGGGGTATACTCAGGAGGGTGTGCAACAATTAGTCTCGATTGTGGAAGATATCCTGTTTATGACGCGTTCAGATCTGGGACAGTTTGAGGTGAAGCAGGAGGAAGTGCGTCTGTTGAGTCTGGTCAGACAGGTGATGCGCAGTTTGCAGCCCCAGGCACTCAAGGCTGAGGTGGCGCTGTGTCAGGATGTTGCATCCAGCGTACCCTCTTTATACATTGATCCTCAGCGTATCAAGCAGGTTTTGAACAATCTGGTCACCAATGCTATTAAGTTTACACCACCCGGAGGAACTGTCACGGTAAGCGCGCATCGGTATGACGATACATCTGAGATGATCTCTGTCTCTGATACCGGCTATGGTATACCAGTAGAGGATCGGCCGCATGTCTTTGAGCGTTTCTATCAATCGAATCACAGCCAGCAATCGAAGATGGGTGGCTATGGATTGGGCCTCTCGATAGCGAAATTGATTGTCGAGCAACATGGCGGTTTCATCGGCTTTGATACCGTCATCAATAGAGGCACTACGTTTTATTTCACCGTTCCCTTGTTTGTACCTGTGCCTGAAACATAGTGCCACCTTTGCATCTTTGATGACAACCAGAGGAGATAGAATTGGAGAAGTACTGACTTTGTGGCTTTGTCAGGACCATAAGCTTAGCTGCTGTTTATCATCATCGGATGGCTCTTCCCAGGCATTATCTTTGGATAACTGGACACCTGTTAGAACTGGTGAATAGGTTATGTGTATTTTTCCGTTGGGGATAATGTATTCTTCGTGAGGCATTTTACTGATATGAGGTAGTTTATTAATGTAAACTTTAACGCCTAGAATATATAGTGCGTTTCTTATTTCTTTATAATCAGCTTGCTGATATTTTCCTTTCATGATCCTGAGAAAATCAATGAAATTCTGGATTCGTTTTTTGTATGTATCTGCCCGACTTATGAGGGGTGTTGACTTTTGGGCTTCCTCTCTATATTTCTGAAGCTGTTCTTTCTTATTTTGGATATCTTGTGTGATGAGGTTGTAGTAGTAGCTTCCTTCTGTATGTCTCTTTTGTTCTTCCTTTGCATAGCTTATCTCTGTTTCTATTTGTAGAATGTGGTTGTTTGCGGTGGTGTTGTCTAATAGTCTTCCTACTGCTTTTTCTGCCTCCTTTTCTAGGACCTCTTGAATAAGTTCTAGCCGCTCAAAGATGTGACAACATTCTTCCCATACTAATTTGTCTACTGCTTGTGTCTGGATGCGTGTACGTGCATTGCATGTTGTATATTTGTTATTATAGTATCCACATTGATAGTAGTGGTACTCATGTCCTTTTTTATTGTCTGTCGCTGCACGCATTCTTGTTTTGCATTCTCCGCAATAGATGTATCCTGCTCGTAGCAAGAAATTTTCAACTTTTTTGGGAGAATTACTTTTTTCTATTTTGTTTAATTCTAACTTTCTTAATACCATGCTGTGCCGTTCTGCGTCTATTATTGCTGGCATTGCATTTGGTATTTTTCGCATATTCTTGTTTGGTCTGGCTACTTTTTTTCCACTTTCTGAAAGTATGTAAGTTACTTTACAAATCGTAAGGGTTCCAATGTTCTTTTCGTCTATCATCATTTGGCGTATGGTTTCTGGATACCATCCTTTAGCCGTCTTCTTTTCATTGCGGGTTGCTGATGGTGGTGGGATATTGTCTTCTGTGAGTTTGTGAGCAATACTTCTCAAGCTCATATCTAGATCAATAAACATGTAGAATAATGAGAAACGTATAGCTGCTAACTCTGGATTAAGGGTATAAGATGTTTTATCTTCATCTGTCCAGTCCCATCCATAGGGCGCTCTTCCTGTTGCCATAGGCAAGCCTTGGGCTAGTCTGTTTTGCCAATGTCGATTTGCGTATTCAACAATTTTGTGACGTTCTGACTCTGCACTCCATGCAAGAATAGAGCGAATGAGTTTTCCTGTGAGGCTATTATCAATATTCTCGCTAACACTAACTACAGAACCTCCAGCTTGTTCTATTTCCTCAAAGATTATGGCTGAGTGGACAAAGTTACGGGAAAGACGCCGTAGGTCAAATACAATTAGTACCTTTGCTAATTCATCATGTATTAAGTGTCGAGCAAGGGTTAATTGTTCGCGTAGGCTGTAGTGTATATATCCACTCTTTGCTTCTTTTACAACTTTTATGACTTTGTAGTTGTGTAGTTTGGCATATTGTAGACATTTTTCTTCTTGATATTCTAGGCTTTCTCCGTCTTCTTCTTGTCTATCTGTGGATACACGACAATAGATAACAACGGGTATTTCTGATGGATGGAAGCTACTGTTTGTGTCGTTTGTTTGTGACATGGTTTTCTTCTGCTCCATTCATGTTGTTTTCTAGATATTGGTTTTATTTTTTAAACTGTCTTGAAAGTTCCTTATCAATCTTGAGGCTCCAGGGCGTTTCATATCTAACACATAAGCATCTTCAGCTAGATCATACAATGGGGCGAAGAAAAGTTTTTGTATTAGAATATCTCCTTTGTCACTGGCTGCCTGGGCGTAGATTTTTTCTATATAGCGGTCTGGATATTGTTCAAGCCAATAATTGAGCAAGTAACGGATAACCTCGCCTAGTTTTTCGGGATAATCAGGATGACATGCAGCACTTTCTGCTAAAAGTGTATATCCACCTTTCCTATCATATAGCTCAATGTCTTCAGGCCTGATATCCGTTTCCTTCATTTCACCTTTTAGTACTTTTAGTATGGTGCTTTCTTTGATAGGAATAATTGCAATATATGCTAGGACGGTTCTTCTATCATTAGCATCAAAAGCTGCAAGTGACATTTTTCCGTTTCTCTTCACCCAGGAAACATAGAGGTTTAGATCTCCTAAGATTGCTTCCTGGTATAAGAGATAGTCTGAGGAACAGAAATTGCAGGATCAGTATGTGCGAACTGCTGATATTGTAGCGAAGAAAGTCGTTGAGAATGTTCAGCTTGTCGAAAAACAAGTCGTTTCTTTCGAATATTGCTATCTCTGCGCTACACCTGCTCGGTGCTTGTGGATGGTTTTACATATTGGTAGTCAAGTTTGTTTCTGTTGGGTGTGTGATGCATGTCAGCGGGATCGTTGCCGTGATCATAGTACTGAAGGATTGTAAGAGTGCTGGCTAGTGGCTGCAACCATTAGCCAGCGGGTGAGATGAACTTTGCTTCGCGTTCGGCTTGGCTAGACTCTCTTTCTCAGTATGTAGCATCGGGTCTAGCCTGTCAATCTCAGAGAAGGCAGGATGCTATGAAAAAACGACTTTCACAGACAGCATTATATGGTGAAATATTAACACTTGAACAACAGTATACGAAGGATCTTGGGGTTGTTGTTCCTCTGACACCTGATCAGGAGCAATGTCTTTTAGATCGTGCTTTAAAGAACGATGTACAAGCAAAGGATGAGATGATTGTAAGTTGTTTGCCTTATGTCAAAAATATAGCATCCTCCTATGCCCGTAACTACAAAATTACCTCACCTCGCATTGAGTATTTAGAACTTGTTCAAATTGGCAACCTCGCTATTGTTGAAAAGTTTGATGATTGTTTGAACTCTGATCAACCATCAGGGCTTTCCAATTCTCCTAGAGGAGGTGAAAAAAAAGAGATTTCCTTGTAGAATACAAAAAACTTCAAAACCACAAAGGAAATCTCATATGGATTATACTACCTTGACGCTCAAGAGAGCATCCGTGACGAATGAAGAAAGCCTTTCGTTGCTCTCACTGTACGAAGCACTTCAGGCCCTCCCAGACCCACGACG
>NZ_BIXY01000077.1 GCF_008326305.1 Dictyobacter arantiisoli
TCCAGAAGCATGAGGTGGTAATGCGCGAGATGCGCAGCTCGCTGGCCTCCCGAATTTGCAAAAACGGTGTGAAACAATCTGCCTCTGGAGCGGTTTCTCCAGATCCTCAATAGTCGATTTCTCGGTTTCGCATCAAAAATCGTCAAACCTTCGCGCTAGTTATCAGCCCGTCCCTTCGAGTATACCCGCCTGCACAGCAAATAGCAAGATTTTCTCATAAAACAATTCGTTTTTCTCAGGTACCTTTTCTTCGTTTGGCTTTATGGGCTTCATTCGCCCTCAAAAACACAGGTGGGATTGGTGAAAACGTTGTGAGGAAAATGATAGGTGAGAAAATCTGCCTGTTCTGTACGCTGTGCAGTTGTTACAGGGAATTTATTTGTGAGAGAAGCGAATATTTTTCTGAGCATCGTCAAAAGTCGTGCATACAGCGCGTTGGGGCGAGGGAATCATACGATGAACGGGAAAGCGGACCTCCGTTGCGACGTCGGGCCGCACCTACGTTTCGGATATTCGGTGCGGCTCGTATGTGAACGTATATTTTTTGTTTGCTTGCTACATGTTGTTGCAGCCGCCAGGAGGGGTGGCAGCAGGCGAGATGATCTGGTTGGGAGCCGACATCATGACGATACCGATACCAGGGGCGGTATGACTCTGGGGGAGCTGGCCACTCCAATAGAAGGTGTAGGTCGCGGTAGTCTGCCCGGCAGCAACTGGCAAGGAGACATTGGAACTGCTCGAACGCCCATTGTTCGTCGTGTATTGGAATACGATGCTGCCTCCTGGACCTCCGACGGCGATGTGGAAGGTGGCGGTATAGTTCTCGGTGAATGATGATCCACAGCGGTGTCCGGTTACTTCTGGACCAGCCACCAGATCAATACTGGTTACACTGAAGGGCGCGGCGGCAGGAGGAGGACCAGGATTACATGGGCCTAAGGGCGCAACCAGATCTGAAGTGTAGGCATTCGGACTTGTGACCATTACGCCACCACGGCCCGGCAGGGTGTTACTGGCATCCAGTTGACCGGACCAACTAAAGGTATACGTTGCGCTGGTTTGTCCACGGTGCACGCTCAGGCTGGCTGGCTGGCTGCCACGACCATTGTTGGTGGTGTAGGTGAAATTGACCTGTCCACCAGCATTATTGGCGGGAAAGTGGAACGTCGCTGTGTAGGTCTCTGTCATGTTTGCGCCACACGCGATGTTCCTGATTGTGGGATGATCGAGCGCGATATCCACACTCATTACCGTTAAGGGCACTGTGGATGAGGCAGTGGTTTGTGTCTTAGTACTACTGCTATTCGTAGGTACGTCCGCACTACCTGATGTCGTAGTGCCAGCGGCATTTCCGCAGGCTGCCAGCACCAGGGCAAGTAGCGCACTAAAAAGTGATACTTGAATACGTTTATTCATCAGTTCCTCCTGCATAGATACATCTATTATTCTCTATATACGTATTCTGTTTCGACAGATACGCTCTTTGAACCAGAACCACGCTCCCTGGGAACCAGTTCCTCAGTATCATACTGCAGATGCACACAAGATTCTGTTAGCTACTTCACAAGTTTCTTTGGTGTAATCCATCCCCGGCAGAGGGATCGTCGTCCCTTTGCGCTTGCCTGTGTCACCATTAGCGAGAGGATATCGTGAAAGTGAGGATGTCTCTTGAACAGGTGAACGTGACATTGCTCAATGTCTTCGTCCATTAGATCCCATGCAAGAAGCGGGAGCATAAGCCAGTTGGCTTATGCTCCCGCTTCTTGTAGATAGCCCCGGTTAGACTTGATATTCGGGGGCTGGAGCTACGGTTGTAGCTCTGGTTGTACGCCAGCTGTGCTGGGTGACGACGAGAAGGCGAAGCATAATGAGGGCCAGCAGAGCCAGTCCGGCGAGGACGAGCCAGCCAGTGGCATACGATCCACTCGTCTGCTTGAAACTGCCCAGGATCAGGGGCAGGACAAAGCCACCAACGCCTCCAAAGGCTCCCACAATACCTGTGACGATGCCAATTTCGAGCCGGAAGCGCTGCGGGACCAGTTGGAAAACACAGCCATTGCCCATGCCCAGGAACAGGACGCCCAGGACGAGGAGCGGGGCCATGTATGCCAGGGGGAGCAGGAAGGCAGCGATGGCATAGGTGATGACGACAAGCAGTAAGACGCAGGTCAGGGCACGCACACCGCCAAATTTGTCTGAGAGATAACCACCCAGGGGTCGGAAGGTGCTCCCCATAAAGGTTGCCAGGGCGGTGATATAGCCAGCGTTGATGGCGGTCAGTTTGTATTGATTATGGAAGAATTGTGGCAGGAATGTTCCCAGTCCTACGAAGCCACCAAAGGTGATACAGTAGAGCAGGCAGAGCCACCAGAGGTCGCCTTTCGCCAGCACGGTCGCATATCTGGTCTGCTCAGGGGCACGAATGAAGTCAGGATTATTCTTTGCCAGCAAGGTAAAGGCGAGCAGGATCACGGCCAGAGGGATCATGGTAATGCCAAAGACGAGGTGCCAGCCATAGGCTTTGGCGAGCGTGGGTGCCAGCAGGTTGGCGAAGACGACGCCGATATTCCCGGCCGCCGATATTCCCATCACGATACCTTGCTTCGAAGGTGGATACCAGCGACTGGCAAGAGGGAGCGCTACGGAGAAGGACGATCCACCAACACCCAACATCAGGCCGACACACAGGAGCGTCGGGAAATTTATGTTGACCAGCCATCCTAATGTCAGAGGGATAAATAAGAACACGAGCATCAGAATGCCGACACGCCGCCCACCAAAGCGATCCCCTAGAAATCCCATCGGGATACGCATTAAGGAGCCACTCAAGGTCGGGGTCGCCACCATCAACGTCTGCAAAAAGGGATTTAAGCCCATGCTCTGCGTGATGGGAATACTCAACGAGCCCAGAAGGACCCAGATTGTAAAGCACATGTCGAAATGTAAGAAAGAGGCCAGGACGGTTGATTTTGCGCCAGCAGGTGTTTCCTCTTTGCGCATGGTCATCAAAGGCATACGGAACTCCTTTTCTTATCTATCACGAGTATGATAACTTTTTGCCGCCTTCGGCGGTGGGGAGAAAAAAAGATTATGTGGGGACACCCCACACCCCGGCAGTGGGACTACCGTCCCCCTGCACCCCCTGCTTCTCTCTTCGGTGCCGAGCAGAAAAAAAAGATTATGTGGGGTGTGTCCCCATATCCCGGCAGGGGGACTACCGTCCCCCTGCACCCTCTGCTTCTTCAGGCATCCAGGCTGAGCAGGATGTCGCCGTCGGGGCTTAATGTGATGGGATAGGTTTCAAGGGCGGCACAGGTATTCCCGATGGATGCGCCGGTGGCGAGCTGGAATTTATAACTATGGAGCGGACAGACGACTTTTCCGTCTCCAACGAGACCATCGGCCAGGGGGCCGCCTTTGTGGGGACAGGCGGCCTGGGTCGCATAGAGCTCATCGTTGCGCGTGCGAAAAACCGCTATCGAGTGCGTGCCAATCTGAAATGTGCGTCCTTCACCATGAGGCAGTCGGGCGAGGGGGCCCAGGTTATAGGTAACCTGGCCCGTCTTCAGTATCATGCTCATAAGCTCATCATCCTCATTCTACGTATGGTGTTCGTTAAAGAGCAGCAACCTGCTCGACCGGCTGTAAAACGTTTGCGAATTGGGCTGGCGTGGCCGGTGCATGGGCTTCCTGCCAGGGGTCGACATAGGAGTCTACGGCGGACTGGATGTCATGGTCAAGGCGCTGGCAAATGCCCTCGCTATCCTCTAGCAGGATCTGGCGGAGCTTTTCGATGCCCATACGCTCGACAAAACCATGCGTCCGTTCCAGATATCTGGCCTGTTCGCGATAATATTGCATGAAGCGTCCCATGTAGAGCAGGACATCTTCCTGTGAGTCGACGACGCACAGGACATCACCCTTACGGACACTCGCTCCGGCCGCACCGCCGATATAGACCTCCCATTTGCCGCCCTCAATGGCGATGACACCGATATCCTTGGTCGTGGATTCAGCACAGTTGCGAGGACAACCAGAGACGGCCAGTTTTAGCTTATGGGGGGTTTCAATACCCTGATAGCGCTTCTCCACATTGATGCCCAGCGCGGTGCTATCCCCGACGCCATAGCGGCAATATTCTGAGCCAAGGCAGGTTTTACAGGTACGGAAAGACTTGGTATAGGCGTGTCCCGAAGGCATGCCCAGATCGTTCCAGACGGCGGGCAGTTGGTCTTTAGCCACACCCACCAGATCGATGCGTTGTCCGCCGGTGACCTTCACCATCGGCACCTGATATTTTTCAGCCACATCCGCGATACGCCGCAATTCTTTGGCCGAGGTGACACCACCATACATGCGTGGAATGACGCTAAAGGTACCGTTATTCTGGATATTAGCATGCACGCGATCATTGATGAAGCGAGCATCGCGCTGATCCTCATAGTCTTTGCCCCAGATGGTTTTCAGCAGTGAGGCCAGACCAGCCTTGCTGCCGGGATCTTCTTTGCCACCGGCCAGGGCTGCGAAGACGGAGGAGACGCTACGCAACTGCTGCTCTTTGATTGCTTCGATCAGGGCTGGTTTGGTCAAGGGCACACCCGGCACATAATAATGGATCGAGGGGTCCTCGACCAGGGCATCACCGGCGGCATATTCGAGGAGGGATTTCACCTGCGACATACAGGAACCACAGCCCGTTCCGGCGCGCGTCGCATCGCACAGTGTCTTCAGGCTGCGCTTGCCCGACTTGACACAGGAGACGATCTTGCCCTTGGAGACACCGTTACAATTACAAATCTGTGTATCATCTGGCATATCCGCGACGTTGACTTCTTTGCTCTCCCCGGAGAGTTGGAAGAGCAACTCATCGCGATTTTCAGGCAACGGCGAGCGACGATCAAAGAGTTGCAAGAGACGAGGCGTCACCGAGCCATCCCCGATCACAATCGCTCCGGCGATCTTGTTCTCGCGTACAATCAGCTTTTTATAGACGCCGCGTGACGGCTCCGAATAGACCACCACCTCATCATCCTCATCCACCTCCTCTTTATCGCCCATCACCGCCAGATCGACACCCAGCACTTTCAGCTTGGTCGAGGTGCGCGATCCCAGATAGAGTTTCTCAGAATCGGGATGGGTGAGGCGTTCCGCCAGGCATTGGGCCTGCTCCCAGAGTGGCGCGACCAGACCATAAGTACAGCCACGATGCTGGGTACACTCACCGATGGCATACACATCGGGCACGCTACAGGAAAGATCGTCCTGCACCAGGATGCCACGCTCAACCGCAATCCCGGCCTGTTGGGCCAACTCGATGTTTGGACGAATGCCGGTCGAGATCACTACCATATCGCAATCTATCGTCGAGCCATCCTCAAAGCCCAGGCCCTCGACCTGTCCATCGCCCAGGATCGCATTGGTCCGTTTCTGGAGATGGAGCGACACACCCATTTTTTCCAATGAGGAGCGCAATATCTTACCACCCATCGTATCCAGCTGGACATTCATGACATGTTTGGCAACATGGGCCACATGCACCTCAAGTCCGCGATTGAGCAGGCCACGTGCCGCCTCCAGGCCCAGCAGTCCACCACCGATCACCACCGCCTTGCGAGCCTGCGTGGCATAGTCCAGCATGCCAGTGCAGTCATCAATCGTGCGGAAGGCAAACACGCCCTTCTGCAACTTCCTTTCAGGCGTATAGAGATTTGCCAATGCAGGTATAGCGGGTGAACTGCCTGTCGCGATCACCAGTTTGTCATAGGCCATCACCGTGCCATCGGAGGCATAGACACACTTTAGTGTGCAATCGATAGCATCGACACGGCTGCCCGCATGTAAGGTTACTCCATGTTCCTTATACCAGGCCAGGGGATTAATGAAAATGTCGGCGGAATCCTGGCTACCGGCGAGTACGTTTGAGAGCAGGATGCGGTTATAGTTCCCGTAGGGTTCTTCACCAAAGACCACAATATCGTACTGGTCTCCACCTTGATGGGCCAGGATTTCCTCTACCAGGCGGGCACCGGCCATGCCATTTCCAATAATCACAAGTCGTTGCTTTTGCATATGGTTAAACCTCCATGGCTAAAGATGCGACGGCACGCTCGATCCGTACCGCGCAGACCTTAAATTCAGGCATGCGACTGGTTGGATCAAGTGCGGGATTGGTTAGACGATTGATTGCTTGCGCTCCTCCCCAGTGAAAGGGGACGAAGATGGTGTCTTCGCGGATAGTGCTGGTGACTCTGGCGCAAAAGGATGCCTCTCCACGCCGTGTTCTGGCGGTCACCATGTCTCCGTCGTTGATGCCGTACAGGCGAGCGGTTGAGGGATGGACTTCCAGAAAAGGCTGCGGTGCCATCTCGTTGAGACGATCCACTCGTCGTGTCTGTGTGCCTGATTGATATTGTGCCAGGACACGACCGGTTGTCAGATAAAGAGGATATTGGTCATCCGGTTCTTCGGCCGGGGCCTGATGACGTACAGGCGAGAATTTGGCTCGACCGGAGGCGGTAAAAAAGCGCTCCTGAAAAAGCCGTGGCGTACCTGGATGCTCAGGGGTGGGACAGGGCCAGAAAACACCTTGCTGCTGTGCGATTTTTTCATAGGTGATACCCGCATAATCGGCCACTCCGCCCGCGCTAGCCTTGCGCAGTTCGGCGAAAATCGTGGCGGGTTCGGTGAAGGAAAAGAAGGCTCCTTTGCCCAGCGCCTGTGCCAGGGAGCAGATAATCTCACTATCCGTACGCACGCCCACTGGTGGGGAAAAGGCGCGTTGACGGTAAAGAACGCGGCCCTCAAGATTGGTCATCGTGCCCTCTTCCTCAGCCCACTGCGCGGATGGCAGGACAATATCCGCCATCTGTGCCGTCTCGGACAGAAAGAAATCTGCCACGACCAGGAAATCCAGAGCACGTAAGCGTTCCTGTACATGCAGGGCACGAGGTGCCGAGACCGCCATATTCGATCCCATCACGAGCAGGCCGCGAATAGCTCCCTCCTCGCCCAGCGTATCCAGCATCTCATAAGCAGAGCGACCGGGGCCGGGTAGATCTTCTTCAGCAATCCCCCAGATATCCGCAATAAAGCGGCGCGCCGCAGGATCATTAAGCTTGCGATAGCCGGGAAGTTGATCGGCCTTCTGTCCGTGTTCACGACCTCCCTGTCCGTTGCCCTGTCCCGTCAAGCAGCCATAGCCGCTGGCGGCACGCCCGACCAGCCCCAATGCCAGCGCGATATTGATATAAGAAAGCACATTGTTGACGCCCTGACTCTGCTGTTCAGCGCCGCGTGCCGTCAAAATCATCGCCGAACGCGCATGGCCCAGCATGCGCGCCACCTGGATCAATTGAGCTTCAGGAATACCCGTGATGCGCTCAACGCGTGAGGGCCAGTAGGTTGCCACCAGCGCCTTCACGCGCTCAAAACCTTCGGTGCGCGCCTCAATATAATCCTGATCCAACAAGCCATCGCGGATCAGGATATGAAGCAGGCCGTTTGCCAGGGCTGCATCGGTGCCGGGCGTAATGCGTAAATGCAGATGCGCCGAGCGGGCGGTTAGCGAGCCACGCGGATCAACCACGATAAGTTGACCACCACTCTGGCGCTGCTCCTCAAAATATTGCATCAGAGGGGGCATCGTCTCAGCGATATTACTGCCGACCAGCAGCACCACCTCGGCCTGTGCGATATCAGAGACGGGAAAAGGGAGGCCGCGATCAATGCCAAAGGCGGTGATAGAGGCCGAGGCCGCCGAGGACATACAAAAGCGCCCATTATAGTCAATTTGTGAAGTGCCCAGCGCGACCCGGGCAAACTTCCCTAAGAGATAGGCTTTTTCATTGGTCAGGGAACCTCCACCAAAGATGCCCAGTGCATCGCGTCCATAGCGTGCCTGAATATCCTGGAAGGAGTGAGTAATCAGGGCCAGCGCATCATCCCATGAGATCGGCTCGAAACGACCAGATGCGGTGCGGCGCAATGGAGAAAGCAGGCGTTCAGGATGTTGGAGCGTTGCGGCGGCGTTCCATCCCTTGGCACACATCCGTCCCTGATTGACCGGAAATGCCTGATTGCCTGAAATTTCGGCCTGCTCAAGTGTACCTGAAATATGCATGCCGCATTGGAACGCGCAATAAGGACAATGCGTAGTAGCCTTCAGGGCCGTCTGGGTACGCTGTATCACGGGAACAACACTCTTTTGCAAGTTCCTTCTCCTCAGCCAGATCATAAGAGACGCATACCGGCATTCACGCATCCAATGCACTGTCATCGCGACCTGGATGCAAAGTTATGTACACATCAACAGACCATACTGCCGAGGAACATGTTCCTTAAAACACAGCATCATTGCTTAACAGATTTTTCACCAGAGGTATTTGTGCGATATGCACAAACTCAATCTCTGTTGCTAGCATACCATCTAAAGTCATAAAAAAGTACAGAGAAAAATACCAGAATCATTCACTGCATGTTGTACAATTTGCACAGTAGCGAGCTCAAATAGCTCAACAAGGCAACCTGAATATTGCACAAACACCTGACTCGCTTCTAATTCTGCTTTATCAAGCACTTGCAAAATACACTGGCACCGCAAAAATAGGCACTTTCAATTCTATTAAAGATTAGTTAAAATAGAAATGTACAACCATCGCTATATTCAATTTATCTATTTACGACTTCAGGAGAGATACATCGTATGGCAATTGACACGCAAGAACAGAGAGCAGTAGGAGAAGTTTTGGCTGTGAGCATGAGCCCGACGCATACATTTAGCAAGCCGAATCAGGAGTATATTCGGCTGCTGACGGGACTGGGAGTTGAGGGGGATGCGCATCTCGGGCGAACGGTCAAGCATCGCTCACGGGTCGCGGTTGATCCAACGCAACCCAATCTCCGCCAGGTTCATCTCATCCACGGTGAACTCCATACAGAATTACAGGCCGCAGGCTTTACGGTCTCAGCCGGACAAATGGGCGAAAATATCACAACGCGAGGAATAGATCTCCTGGCCTTACCTACCGGCACTCGCCTGCATCTGGGAGAGACGGCCATCGTCGAAGTCACCGGCCTGCGCAATCCCTGTGTCCAACTGGATCGCTTCCAGCCCGGCCTGATGGCAGCCGTCCTGGATCACGACGAAAATGGCGACCTGATCCGCAAAGCAGGCATAATGGGCATCGTCCTCACAGACGGCGAAGTGCGGCCTGGCGACCCCATCCGCGTCGAACTCCCACCCGCACCACACCGCCCCCTTGTCAAAGTATGAGACACAAAACGTGCTCCCATGCCCGCCCTCCTCTGCTCGAATTTGTATAACATGATCAAAAACGTAGGTGCGGCATTTGTAGGGTGATGACTAATAACCATCTCCCCTCAAAGTGGGAGGTGGCAGATGAGTGGGGAAGATCGGCCCTCGCGATCGACATCAGTAGGGATATTTTTGATATACTAGAGGGATGAGCTACCAGATTTTGTTGTACTACAAATACGTTGAGGTTCCTGATCCTCAGGCGGTAATGCTGTGGCAGAAGTCTCTCTGCCAGGTGCTGGGCCTGAAGGGACGTGTGATTGTCGCTAAAGAGGGCATCAATGGGACCGTTGAGGGGACGTTTAAAGCGGTAAAGCAATACGTCCGTGAGATGAATAGCTATCCAGCATTTGCCGATATCAACTATAAAAGAAGTGAAGGCACTGGGAATGCCTTCCCCGGCTTATCGGTCAAGTTGCGCCAGGATATTATCAGTGATAGCGTGGCGGATTGGCATGTCAATCCGACGGAGCTAACCGGGAAGTATCTTTCGGCGGATGAGTTGCAGGAATGGTATGAGAGCGGGAAGAAGTTTTATCTCGTGGATATGCGCAATGATTATGAGCATATGAGTGGACATTTCGAGAATGCTATCTTGCCACCGCTGGAGAATTTCCGCGATCTCCCCAAAGTGCTCCCTGAACTGCAAAAGCTGACGGACGCGCCAGTGGTGACGGTGTGTACCGGCGGGGTACGCTGCGAAAAAGCGACAGGTTTCTTGCTGAAAAATGGGATGCAGGATGTCTATCAACTCAAAGATGGCATTGTCACCTATATGGAGAAGTATCCCAATCAGCATTTCAAGGGCAAACTCTATGTGTTTGATCGCCGCGTCCTGATGGGGATTGAGGCCGATGATCCACAGCACGAGATTGTTGGCGAGTGCGTCAATTGTCACAAACCGTCAGAGAATTATGTCAATTGCAGCAATAACGAGTGCAACCGTCACCTGATTTGCTGCGAGGAATGCGTTGACAGTCATCCGACCTTCACCTGTCCTCAAGGATGCCGCGTGGCAGTCTAATAAAGCCACCAGACGCAGGAATTTTCGCACCCGGGGTGCTCAAAAAAAATTCGTATATGTTGCATAAAGTGTTCTGCGAACACTTTATGCAACATATACCGTGGATCGTATGGATGAGCCTACGCGTGCGGACCCGGACCTGGGCCAGGAGTGCCCCAGGAGGCTTGTGCTACGATCTGCAACGGCAAAATCCCATCAGGATAGTAGCCTCTGGCCTGTTGATCAGCGGGGCGAGCGTTGCGTCCAACTCCACCTATGAAGGGCAATACCGCTACGATTGAAACACCTATCCACCTGCTCACGTACCTAATGCAGGTTCAGAAGACCTTATGTGTAATGTGCCAATCCATAGGATCAGGATTTGACAGGTATTAGACTGATCCATTATAATCGGCTCGTATCTTTTTAGACGCTGACTGGGAAACCATCCCGCTTCGGGGGGTGAACTACTGTGTTTCTCAATTGAAATCGTTCCCAACATGCCCCACAGGGAGTGACATCATGCAAAAGGATGAACGGATTCTCCAGATTAAGCAGAACATCTCATGGCTCCCTCAGCCAAACGAGAGCCGCACTGTCATCTCATCTCGACTTCCGCCGGGTGAGATGATCGCAACGGCGCTCGTGCTTGCTTTCGACAAAGATCGTTTGCTCCAAACAAATTTGGCTGCACGAGGTTGGGATATTGTTGGGGGACATATTGAGCCTGGTGAGTCGCCTGAAGAGGCTGCGCGCCGGGAGGCATACGAAGAAGCTGGTGCAAGACTGAGGGAGTTGCATGTGTTGGGCTACCAATGTCTGCGCTTGCTTGGTCCTCGACCAGCTTCATATCGCTATCCGTACCCCGATAGTTATCAGGTTTTCTACTGGGCGCAGATTGAAGCTCTGGACGAGTTCATACCGACGGAAGAAGCACGAGAACGAGCGCTTTTCGCGCCTGATGATGCTCGCGAGTTGCCTTTCGTCCGAACTCTGAGAGAACTCTACCTTGTCGCCTTGCACGCCGCTATGAGTTAGCACAGAATCACGAGAGCTTCTGTGTAAGAAGTAAATCGGTCGTCACCTGACTGACCGGGCGCCCCGATACGAAGCGGAGATACATACGCCCACTGGTGGCAGAGAGCATCCCGTAGCAGGCAAGTGCTTTGGGATCAGGATTGTTCTTGTCTGCCGCCAGTTCTTGCAGACGGAGCGGCTCATCCTGTTCGCTCCAACTGTGCAGGTTGGGTTGACTCACCCGGCTCCACCACACCTCATCCTGGTAACCAATCTCCCATCCGTTCCGCTGGGCCAGCGCAACAAGGGCGTCACGCCGTTTTTTTTCCTGACATACTTATGAGTTGTTGTATACATGTGGTTTACTGACAATAGTATTTGAAGTTGAAGTTGAGCACTAAAAGGATGAGTATATTTATGGTCAATGCAGCATCTTCCCAGAAACTGACGCTGGGCGATATCCACATCACCTTTATTCCCGATGGTTCTGTACTCTTTGAGCCGACGGGCCTCTTGCCAACGACGACTACGCAGGATTGGCAGGGCTATCAGTCGTTGTTGAATGAGCAGGGTAAGCTCGTGGGAAGTATGGGGGCCTATATTGTGCAAACTGCCAACCATACGCTGCTGGTGGATACCGCTTATGGAGATAAGCATGCTGAGGATGATATCCTGACGCTGCATGGGGGCGCACTCCTCACCAATCTACGGCAGGCGGGATTTGAGCCGGATGACATTGATGTTGTCTTCTTTACGCATTTTCATACGGATCATGTCGGCTGGACCAGTCAGCGCAAGGATGGACAACTGAGCCTGACCTTTCCACGCGCACGCTTCCTGACCCGCCACGCTGAATGGCAGCGCTTTGATGATCCCGCCACCTACCGTGAAGGCGTTGCCGATACTCTGGCAGTCCTGACCGGGCGCATCGAGTTGCTCGAGGATGGCGATGAACTCATTCCGGGCGTAAAGGTACGCGCGACGCCGGGACATACCAGCGGACACAGCGCGCTGGTCATCAGTTCCGGCAGCGCCCGCGCCATTATTCTAGGCGACATCTTCCATAGTACCATCCAGCTTGAGCATCCTGACTGGACCAATATCTACGACTGGGATGCCGAACTGGCGAAGCAGACGCGTCGGCAAATGCTCCAGGAACTGGCCCAACCCGCCACCATTGGCATTGGTGCCCACTTCTCTACCTCCGTCTTCGGCCGCCTCCTCACCCAGGATAACATCTATCAATGGCAACTATTGTGATAGTACCTGTAGGGTGAAAACGGGGTGCAGGGGCGGCACTCTGAACCCCGCTTTCACCACTACCCCGCAGGACGGAGAGCCGATGCGAAGCTTGACAGAGTATATTGAGCGATGCTATTATTCTGTTGTGCAAATAGCATGAAATATGATTTAATACATTTAAACTTACAGCACACTCATCCTATCTACTCCCACCCTCTTAGATGTGTCTTTTGACGATAAGAATGCCCGGGAACTACAAAAGGAGCTGTTATGTTTGCCTTTGGCCTTGAGCATGAGGTGGCCTTGCTGGATCATGATGGTCTGTATGTTGATTTCGCACGTACTTCGTTTGATGAGCTGGCCGCGATAATCGCGACTCTACCTCTCTATCAGCAGGATTATCCACAATTGCGCCTTGGCGATGCGGGTATTAAACAGAAGCGCTGGTATATCGAGGGATTTGAGCGCTATGATAGCAACGGCAGGATGACGACCTGCTTGCCGAAAGGGATCGAGATTCGGACGACGATCCATGAGACGATCCAGGGGGCGGTTGATGAGCTGACAGAAAGCTTTGGGCGCTTACGTCAGGCAGCCAGTGAGTTTGGCTTTACGCCCGTCTTGATCAGCTTCCATCCTTATGCGACGGCCTTTACGCCCACACCACCGCTGAACACCTATGAGTTGCAGCGGCGACAACAATCCCCTGAGAAGCAGACCGCCCAGATTCCTATGCTCACCCATGGTCCCGATCTCAATCTCTCGCTCAGCGATCTCTCTACGGCGGAGATCATCGAGATGGGACGCAAGCTCACTTACTATAGTCCCTTTATTGTCCCCTTCAGCTTCAGTTCTCCTTTTTACCAGGGAACGCTCTGGGAGGGTTTATCGGTACGCACGTTTATTCGCACGGGCGCACGTCCGGCGGTGATGGTCTTTCTGGCAGAGGAGGCGGATCTGCTGCAAAGCACGCCTTCACTGACCAAGATCGCACGCCTGCCCGCCGAGGTGGGACGCATCGAATTCAAGGCTTGCGATAGCTGCGCTGACTTCACGCTTTATGCCTCCTTGCTGGCACTCCTCAAAGGTCTGATCCTGGATACAAACTTGATGAGACGCGCTACGGTTCCCGATCCAGAACTGCATCAGCATGCCGCTTGCCATGGCTTCGCCGCCGCCCAGATCCGTGCTGGCAGTCTGGAAGTGCTCCAGGCCGCGCACTATGCCCTGGGTAGTGATCCCGACGCCGCCTTGCTCACGCCCCTCTTCGCCATGCTGCGCCAGCACCACACGCCAGCCCATCAGCTCATCGCCAGCTACCAGCAAACCCATTCCATTGAAGCTACCCTGCGCGCAACCTATACTCTGCAAGAGCAGCAATTTCTCAATCCGCAATGACATGCCTCAACACATTTTTTGCTGGACAGATGGCCTACGGGGACGCTTGCTCGTACGATGCACGGGAAAGCGCACCTCGGTTGC
Organism: Dictyobacter arantiisoli; assembly: GCF_008326305.1. Classification (GTDB taxonomy): domain Bacteria; phylum Chloroflexota; class Ktedonobacteria; order Ktedonobacterales; family Ktedonobacteraceae; genus Dictyobacter; species Dictyobacter arantiisoli. Next base: position 14,058 of record NZ_BIXY01000077.1, read on the forward strand.
GACCTCGGCACGCACCTACATTTCTCCATCGTGATTCTCGTTATTTTAGCAGTATTTACCTTTATACATGGAGACATGGTATATTCTTATCCCATATTATATAAAACGTTGATTGAACGTTTTATATAATATGGCTTATTTACTTGCTTAATCGCGCATGTGGTCATAGTGCACGAAGAGGTGGCGGGGCGCACGGATCGATGCGCCCAGACGATATGGCGGCGCGGCATCGATCAGTTGAGGATTCTCCAGGCGACGCGCCAGTTCGACCAGCGTGACCTGCGTCTCCAGACGGGCCAGCGGCGCGCCGACACAATAATGGATACCACCACCAAAGCCAAGATGATCAATGTCTTTGCGCTCAGGATTAAAGCGGTCGGGTTCGCTGAAGTGCTCTGGATCCCGATTGGCGGCGGCGATGATCAGGTGGATCGGGGCTCCCTTTGGAATGGTGACACCGGCAATGGTGACGTCAGCCAGGGACGTGCGGCGTAACATCTGGACCGGTGGCTCATAGCGCAAGACCTCCTCGACCACCTGGGCCGCCAGTTCTGGCTCCTTACGCAGGCGCTCCAGCCACTCTGGGAAGCGTAACAGGGTGAACATACTATTGGAGATCAGGTTGACCGTGGTTTCATGACCCGCAACCAGCAGCAGGACGGAGGTCGTGACCAGTTCATCATTGCTCATCAGCTTCTCATTTGTCGTATCATGCAACATCGCAGAGAGCAATCCTTCGCGTGGCTGCCTCTTAATCGCATTGATCAGGTCTGCCATATAGGTACGGATGCTCTTAATCGCCTTCAGGGTCTGCATGCGTATCTCTGGATTCCTGGCCTGACTGGTATCATTGCCCAGAATCAATTGATCAGACCATTCGTGAAAGAGATACTCATCGGAGCGCGGCACCCCCAGGATCTCACAGATAATCGTCACCGGCACGGGATAGGCCACATCATCCACAATATCTAACTGCTGAACATTACGCCTGGTATCCAGCGCCTCCTTGACTACCTCCAGCAGGCGCGGCTTCTGACTATAGATCAGGTCAGGCGTAAACTTACTCATAACCTGATGACGTAACCAATCGTGCTTGGGTGGATCGAGAAAGACAAAACCAGGTATCTGTCCTTCCTCTTCCACCACGCGCTGATCCTCCTTACTATAGCACTTGCTCATATCACTACTAAAACGTGGATCGTGTAAAATGTCGTTAATTTCCTTATAGGTGCTCACTACATAGCGCCCATCCCCCTGTGCCAGCACGGGATGTTCCCGCAATTGCGCGAAGAGAGGATAAGGATTGGGACGGTTGGCATAGGCCAATACCTGATCCAATAGATTGTTCTGCGACACAGCCATCATGAACCTCATTTCAGGAAACTTGCCCGCTACGCGGGCAGGTAGTGGAGAGAGGCCAGGGCACAGCCCTGGAACCCGGGTTAAGGGTTGCACCCTTAACAATCCCGCATTTCTCACGTAGTTCAATATATTCAGGTGCGAGCCTGGAACCCAGGTTAAGGGTTGCACCCTTAACAATCCCGCATTTCTCACGTAGTTCAATATACTCAGGTGCGAGCCTGGAACCCGGGTTAAGGGGTGCAACCCTTAACAATCCCGCATTTCTCACGTAGTTCAATATATTCAGGTGCGAGCCTGGAACCCGGGTTAAGGGTTGCACCCTTAACAATCTCGCATTTCTCACGTAGTTCAATATACTTACGGTGTGACCATGTTTGGTTCAGCGCCTGTGTCGTATTTGGGATGTCCGGCGTGTGGGAAGCCGGCTGACTGCGGCGCGAAGGTCTGTGGCTGATCGGAGGCGTGCAGATCGGGCGGGAAAGGAGCAGATTGCTCAACCAGCGTCTGATAGGATGGTAACATCTGTCCCGCGTTGAAGGAGACTGCGGCCACGACCTTGCCCTGTCGCCCATAGACGGCGGTAAAACGGCGCATCCCAAACGATGCCTGCGTGATGACGACCTGATCCGCGACCGTCGGCAGGCCCACTGACTTGATACTGGCCCCAAACATGCTTGACCAGAAATTGGGCATATGAGTATGTGGACGATAATCAAAGGAAGGATTGAGCATATTATGGGCCGCCGTCTCAGCCTGGTCTATCGCATTGCCCCAATGCTCGACCGCCAGCAATTCCTCCTCATAGTGAAACAGAGGATGCGGCCAGCGCGCAATATCGCCTGCCACAAAGATATTCTCGACCACATCCCCTTTATTGTCCAGTGCGCGACAATAGGTATCACATACCACACCACGCTCATCAGCCGAGAGATTCGCCTTGAACAGCCATTCGACATTGCGCAAAGCGCCCAGCGCGATCACCGCGACATCCGCCTCAACCGTTGAGCCATCCGACAACTGCGCTCCCCGCAAGCGCCCCTGTCCATTCCCTTCCAGCGCCGTCACCACCGTATTCACACGCAAATCCACTCCGTATTTGCGCTGCTCCCGCGCCACAATACTTCCAATCGTTGTGCCCAGCGCGCCGCCCAGCGGAGCAGGTCCTCGCTCGGCCAGCGTGACCTCTAATCCCAGATCCCGACAGACCGAGGCTACCTCGCTGCCGATAAAGCCACCGCCCACCACCAATACGCGCTGGGGCTTCTGGGACAATAGCTTGTAGAGCTTGCTGGCATCATCGCGATTGCGCACCGAGCAAACTCCCTCTAATGCCGCCTCATCCGCATCGGGCCAGGGGCGAGCGCGTGTTCCCGTCGCGATCAGCAGATAATCAAAATCAGCCGTCTGACCATCCGCCAGCACCACCTGCCGCTTCAGCATATCCAGGCGTTTGGCTGGAACACCCAGCAGCCAGCGCGCATCCAACTTCACCTGAACGGGCAGCGTAATATGATCCACCGGCAACCAGCCTGACAGCACCTGTTTGGAGAGGGGAGGCCGATCATAGGGAGGATAGGGCTCATCCCCGATCAGGGTCAACTGGCCGCTAAAGCCCTCCAGGCGCAACGTCTCGGCGGCCCGTAAACCAGCCAGAGACGCCCCCACAATCACAATGCGTCTGGGAGCCGTCACCTCATCAATACGATTAGCCATGCTGCTGCACCTTCTGTTCTAACGCCTCATACGCTTCATCCTCTATCCCTATACTGATCGCCTGTACCGGACACGCCTTCGCGGCGCGCAACACCTGTTCGTCCAGATCATCCTCAGGAGCATAATTGTATTCCAGGGACTCGCCATTATGGAAGCGAAACACCGTGGGGGCGGCATAACAGCACTGCCCATAACTCTGGCAACGATTCAAATCAACAACAACTCTCATTAACCAACATCCTCCTCAAGTGCGCGATTGACTGACAGCCGCCACGCCGCTCAAGCATAGAGAAACACGATAGCTCATGCTTACGACTACATGAGCTTCCATCGACATCTATGAATGTACAGCAAGCATACTACGATCAATCCACAAAACGAGGGAAAATGTCAAATAGCAAGCATGGCCGCACAACCCAGGGTCCGTTTTTAAAGGGAACCGAACCCATTTGCCGCGCGACCATGCTCGCACATAACCAGAAACGCATCTCCAGCATATGGAGGTGAGGAGCAAGCAAGAGGTCAGTGCAGATGCTCGGGATCTCACCCCTCACTTGCCCGCAGAGAGGATCTACTCACACGCTAGTCGTCGTGATGACAGTGTCTGTGCTGATGAAAGAAACTGTGATCGAACTCGAATTGTTTCTGGAATTGGTCCTGGTCCTGGTATTGTTTCTGGTAATTGTACTGGTACGGGTTCGACGATGACGTGACATAGATGTCGTTTTTGTTGTAGTTTACAGGGTCGCCTCTATGTTCTTCGTCATCAACCTTCTTAAAGCATTTGGCTTCAAGTGAACCATATTCGTATTCAATTTTACATTTAGCGAAAAATTCCCAGTCTGGCCCATAGGGATTCCACTCGCTGTCTCCACTCGTTGTGGGTCCAGTCGAGATGGGCGCACCTGTTGTGGGTCCAGTCGAGATGGGCGCACCTGTTGTGGGTGCACCCGGTCCGATGGGAAAGATGTCCTTATGGATTGAAGTTGCCGCACTCGCGGGGTTAGCCAGTGCTGCCAGGGCTCCCATGCTAAGCATAGTCGTCCCAATGACTGTTACGATTGCCTTCTTCATCGAAACCTTTTTCATGTTCGTTCCCTTTCTCTTTTGGCTTAAGCATCAGATGACTCAATGCAAGCGCTCATATCTTTCTGACCCTTGCAAAACACCAGTGCAATTCTGTATGCGCCAGGAATGCGACCATAGCGCGATCTCATTCTACATATGAGTTCTTGCATCTGAGCTGATAATGAGAGTCCTTTGTATTTCTTTTAACTCTCCTTAACAGTATAAGAAGAACCTGAAATAACTTTAGTAAAATTATGGATGTACAAATATATAATTAAAAAAGGAAACAACAATTTTAATAGAATAATCTGTCTGGACGCCTGTATCCTGTGGCAGAACATTCCAATGCTCTTCTTGTCGCACCTTCGGCGCGAGGAGAGGAAGATGTGCGAGGACACTTCGCGCTCCGGCAATGGGCTTGCCGCCCCTTGCATCCCCACGTGCTGTCAGAACTGGAAAACCCTGATCCCGTACTATGCTGTGTTGGCGGGATGATCATTTTTCGGGTAGAATAGGGAAAGAGATGAGTTCATATGCAAAGGAGCAGGAAAAACATGGAAGAGGCTGTGATTGTTTCGGCACTGCGTACGCCGATTGGTCGCTATGGCGGAGCCCTCAAGGATGTGCGGCCCGATGATCTGGCGGCATTGGTGATTGCCGCGGCGGTGGAGCGCGCCGGTATCGATGCGGATTGTATTGAGGATGTCATTCTGGGTGCCGCGAACCAGGCGGGCGAGGATAATCGCAATGTGGCTCGGATGGCTCTCCTGCTGGCGGGATTGCCATTACATGTGGCGGGCCAGACGGTGAATCGTCTCTGTGGATCAGGCTTGCAGGCAATCAATAGCGCGGCCCAGGCGCTCCAGGCGGGCGCGGGTATCGCGTATGTGGCAGGAGGCGTGGAGAGTATGACGCGGGCACCGTTTGTGCTGAGCAAAGCCGCCAGCGCCTTCAGCCGCAACACGGAACTCTATGATACAACCATGGGCTGGCGCTTCGTGAATCCCCGCCTCGCCGAGCAGCATTATCCTTATAGCATGGGCGAGACGGCGGAAAATATCGCGGAAACCTACCAGATCAGTCGTGAAGAGCAGGATGCCTTTGCGCTCCATAGCCATCAACGAGCCTGCGCGGCCCGCGATGCCGGTCGCTTTCAAGCTGAAATTCTGCCGGTTCCCCTGCCTGGATCAGACAACGAGCCGCATAGCATGACGATGGATGAGCAGCCACGCGCCGCTACCTCGCTCGCTAAACTTGCCACCTTGAAACCCGCCTTTCGTCCACGTGGAAGCGTCACCGCTGGCAATGCCTCCAGCCTCAACGACGGGGCCGCCGCCCTGGTTCTGATGTCCCACAGCGGCGCGCAAGATGCGGGCATCCGTCCACGGGCGCGCATTATCGCCTCAGCTGTCAGCGGGGTTGATCCTGCCTATATGGGACTGGGGCCCATCACGGCGACCCGCAAAGCCCTCCAACGAGCGGGATTGCGGCTGGAGGATATCGATCTGATCGAGCTCAATGAAGCCTTTGCCGTCCAGGCCATCCAATGTATCCGCGAACTCGATCTCAATCCCGAACGTGTCAACGTCAATGGAGGAGCCATCGCCCTGGGCCATCCCCTTGGCTGTAGTGGTGCCCGACTGGTTGTGACGCTGCTCCACGAACTCGAACGCCGCCAGGCCCGCTATGGACTCGCCACGATGTGTATCGGCGTCGGGCAGGGCATCGCCACCATCATTGAGCGGATCGACACCAGGATCAGCAACCGCTAACAAATCAAGTAACAACACCCTTCACAGGTAATACCGCTTAAACAACGAGAATGACGATGGAGAAGTGTAGGTGCGTGCCGAGGTCGCAACCGAGGTGCGCTTTCCCGTTCCTCGTACGAACATCCCGCCCGTAGGCCATTCCCACTATCAGGGAACAGTGCAGAGCGTTGGGGCGAGAGAGTCCGTACGAGCAAGGGAGCATTGACCTGCGCTTACGCTCCGTGCAATGCCTCCGTTTTTCCTCATGATTCTCGTTATTTGGTGTTTTAAATGAACAGGCTAGAGTTGGCCGATGAGGCGCATGAGGTGTTGCAATTCGCTGTCGGCCTGCTGTACGGCGATGGGCAGGATGAGGAGTTCGTTCAGGCCAGATGCGAGCAGTTCTTTGAAGCGGTCAGCGATGGCGCTATCAGTGCCGGAGATGACCAGGCTGCTGATCAGGTCATCGGACATGACGCCACCCTCACCAACGGGGAAACCAGATTCGGCGAACATGTGGGCATAGAAGGGAAGATGCCCGTAGTAGCTAATCTGTTTACGGGTGGCTTCGATGACTGCAGGACGGTCTTCATTGACGGCAACCAGGACATGTGCGACGAGTGGTGGAACCGGGCGTCCATGTGCACGGGCCGAGGCTTGCAGGATTGGCAGGCTGGTCTTTAACAGGTAGGGGGTGGGGCAGAGCCAGGGGAGCGCGCCATCGGATATTTCACCGGCTAGCCTGAAGGCGTTCTCACCCAGAGCTGAAGTCAAAATGGGAATTTTCGCGGTACGTTCCAGCTTTGCTTTCACGGTAAAGTAGGTTCCCTGATGATCGACCTGTCCTTCCCAGAGGGCTGCACGCACAATATTGATGTATTCGCGCAGATGATCCAGTGGCTTGACCATCGGTATCCCATAGACGCCTTCAATGATGGGGCGATGGCTGGAGCCAATACCCAGGCGGAGACGTCCCGGAGCCAGATCATCCAGTGCCAGAGCCTGTCCGGCCATCGTCAAAGGATGCCGGGGATAGGTGGGGATAATTGAGCTTCCCAGGCGAATCGATTTCGTTTGGATGGCGACGGCGGCGAAGGCGGTGAGTGTATCCCCTGTCAAAGGAGACTGGGTACTCCAGATCTGACGCACGCCAGCTTCTTCAGCCGCAACGGCTTTCTTCGTAAGCGTTGCAGCATTGGAATCATTCAACACCAGACCCACACGCTCACGCACTGGAAGCTGATCTGCTACCTCAGCGGTATAAATGGATGTATTTGTCTGCATGATCTATCCTATCTACCTTTCTAATACTTACAATGTGTCTGATTCCCATCCCCAGCGAGATCTTGCTGCTCACCTGCTGGCAGGTGTGTGCGCCTGCGTCCTTTTTAGTATGTGCTGTAGAAAAGGTTCGAAGAACCTTTTCTACAGCACATACTAAAAATCTGTTTGAGCACCATTGGTGCGAAAACTCATGCGCCAGGATGGCGAAGACTATGGGAAACAAACACTTTGTTAGAAACTTAACATGAAAATTGTGTATTCTCTCTATCCACATAACCAATCAAATAGCATAATTATTCCATAGAAAAGCAGTCACAAGAAAAGCAGTCACAGGGCCATCTCAGAAAGCATCGCCATTCACAATCGATCTCAACCGCCCTTGCGGAAAACACGAGAGCGTGTAGAATACAAGCAGATGCGATCCATGCTTATCTTGAAAAGAATGACTACGTTGAAAGAAGGAGTTCTTGCCGCACACCAGATCCAGATCCACTGGCTGCTATCCCGATGCAGATATCACTGGGTGCCACAGAACAGAATATATCAGTATGTCGAATGATCTTACACGCTATCTTTCATTTACACGCGAGGAGTGGGCCGGGCTGCGCGCCAATACGCCGCTGACACTCTCAGAGCGCCGTCTGAAATCCCTGAGCAGTCTCAATGACCGTATATCCTTACACGAGGTCGAGATGATCTATCTGCCGCTCTCGCGCCTGCTCAACCTCTATGTCTCGGCCACCAGACAACTGCACGGCTCGACGGCGACCTTTCTCGGCCATCGTGCGCCCCAGGTTCCCTATGTCATTGGGATCGCTGGCAGCGTGGCCGTTGGCAAGAGCACGACCGCGCGCCTCTTACAAGAACTGATTGCCGCGTGGCCTGAGCATCCCAGAGTAGACCTGATCACAACCGACGGTTTTTTGCGTCCCAACCGTATCCTCAAGGAGCGCGGCATTATGACGCGCAAAGGCTTCCCCGAAAGCTATGATGTACGCCGCCTGCTGCGTTTCATGGACGACGTGAAATCCGGTCGTCCGGCGGTCAGCGCCCCCATCTACTCGCACCTTGTCTATGATATCGTGCCCGATTGCAACCAGATCATCGACCAGCCCGACATCCTGATCGTCGAGGGACTCAATGTCCTGCAAACCGGCGATGGACAGCCCAACAAGCAGCACAATCTCTTTGTCTCAGACTTCTTCGACTTCTCGATTTATGTCGATGCGCAGGAAGAGATCATCGAACGCTGGTATAGCGAGCGCTTCCTGACACTGCGCGAAACGGCCTTCCGCGATCCCTCATCCTACTTCACGCGCTACGCCACCCTCTCCACAGACGAGGCCATCGCCACCGCACGCGGCATCTGGCAGCAAACCAATAGTCCCAACCTGCGCGAAAACATCCTCCCAACCCGGGAACGCGCCCACCTGATCCTGCATAAAGGACCCGACCACGCCATCGAGACCGTCAGGCTACGCAAACTCTAAACAACCACCCTTCACGGGCAATACGCTCAAATACCAGAAATGACGATGGAGAAGTGTAGGTGCGTGCCGAGGTCGCAACCGAGGTGCGCTTTCCCATCCATCGTACGATCATCACCCCTCAACGCCCATAAGCACCGTGTCAGAGCCATGGGCGAGATTTCAGTACGAGAATGGATCCTAATAGGGTCGATTTTGTCCTGTTGAGGCGCTATAATGGAACAATACAAACGTTATTTTACAAGGCAGAAGGAATATAAATTGACAACAACAACCAATTCACTATGGCCTTTTTACCAGGGATGGGATAACTATCAGCAGCATCTATTGCAGGCAATTCGGCCGCTGACGGATGAGCAGTTGAACTTGCGGGTCGCGCCCCAGCAACGCACAGTACATGAGATCACGGCCCATATCGTGGGAGCGCGGGCAGGCTGGTTCCATTTACACCTGGGCGAAGGCGACGCCACCATGGAAGATCTGAGCCATTGGGATGATGAGGATGCGCCGATCCGCAGCACCAAAGAACTACTGCATGGCCTTGAAGCAACCTGGGCGATGATCGAAGATTGCCTGAAGCGCTGGAATCCAGCCAGCCTGAACGATAACTATATCCGCACACGAGACGGTGAGCACCGACCCATCACCCGCCAATGGATCATCTGGCACGTCCTCGAACACGATCTCAACCATGGAGGCGAACTCTTTCTCACGCTCGGCACCCACGGCCACTGGGTTCCCGACCTCTAAACACCATCAAAACCAACATACACGATTTTATCTGATGGAAAAAGTAGGTAGCGTACGAAGCGCAGCGCAGGCCAATGCGCCGTTCACGTACAACCATCTTGCCCCACCGCTCTGTATGTTCCCCGCATGACTGTTGAGGTTGGAAGAGACCTGGGCTACGGGCGAGATGGGATCAGCCTACGGGTGAGTGTATCGTACGAGACGAGGAAAGCGCACCTCGGTTGCGACCTCGGCACGCACCTACATCGCTCCCCTACTGCTTTTGTGCACCATTCCTTATTCCACATATTTGAGCGCTTTGAGCGCAATTGCTCTTTACGGGTGGCGTCAAACCGAATATTCCGAACCATGCGATAATCTTGACATCTCATTTGCAAAAATATATATTTACATTCTTTGTGCATATGAACAGAGAGTCAGGAATAATTTCGTGATAGATAATCACAATCAGGATATCCGTAAAGATGAGATAACAAAGGCCAGCATGCCACTTCCACTATGGCGTAACCGGGACTATCTGTTGCTCTGGGGCGGTCAGGTGGTCTCGGTAACTGGCGCGCAAGTGTCGCAACTGGCCTTTCCTCTGTTGATCCTCGCGCTCACACATTCACCCGCACAGGCAGGGATCGCTGCTGCGCTCCGTACTGTTCCTTATCTGGTCCTCAGCCTGCTCGCTGGCGCGCTCGTGGATCGATGGAACCGCAAGTTGGTGATGATCATCTGCGATCTTGGACGTTTTCTGAGCATGGCAAGCATCCCGCTGGCTCTGTACCTCGGTGATCTGACCATCATCCAACTGTATCTGGTCTCTCTGCTTGAAGGGACCTTCTTTGTCTTCTTCGATCTTGCTGAGGTCTCCAGCCTGCCCCAGGTTGTCTCGAAGGAGCAATTACCTGCCGCAAGCGCGCAGAATATCGCGACCTATAATATCGCGACGATGCTTGGCTCGCCGCTGAGCGGTCTCCTCTATAGTGTGAATAGACTCTTTCCTTTTCTTGCCGATACCGTCTCGTATCTCGGCTCTGTCCTCTCGCTCCTCCTCATTAAAACCCCATTTCAACAGGAGCATACGAGATCCACACGTGCTTTGAGGACCGAGGTCAAAGAGGGCCTGAAGTGGTTGTGGGATCAACGGCTCGTTCGCTCGCTGGCACTGCTGCTTTGTGGCCTCAATCTGGTGACCGGGGGAATCACGTTGATCAGCATTGTACTGGGACAACACCTGCATGCCTCGGCAGTAGATCTTGGTCTCCTATTCTTCGTCGCAGGCATCGCCGGGGTCCTGGGTTCTCTGGCTGCTCCGCTGCTCCATCACCGTCTAAGCTTCTTTGTGATCGCCATCAGCACCCTGTGGGCACAGGCCCTTCTCGCGCCTTTGCTGATCCTGGCGCCCAATCTGTTCACGCTTGGAGCCATTCTCGCCCTCCTCTTTTTCCTTTTCCCCATCTTTGATGTCCTGCAGCGGAGCCAGCGTATGGCCCTGATCCCTGATGCCTTACAGGGTCGCATCAATAGCGTCTACCGGCTGATTGTCTTTAGTAGTAATCCTGTGAGCCTGGCGCTGACCGGGCTTCTACTCCAGAACGTTGGTACAACATTCACCATTCTCCTCATTACAGGTGGCCTCACACTTATTGCCTTCTCAGCCACACTGAATCAGCACCTACGTCGGATAAAAGCGCCCCAGAGCAGGCGGGAAGGAGAGCCAGTGCGAGAGGGTCGTGGCCCTCCACCCGTGAAGGGTGGTTCCTACGGATGTGATCTTCCCCCAGTTTGTTGGAGTAGGTGGCCGAGGTGGCAACCGAGGTGCGCTTTCCCGTCCATCGTACAATCATTGCTCCCGTAGGCCATCTATCCGGCAGATGATGTTTTGAGACACATTACAACGCGTTGGGGGAAAATTTCGGTGCAAGCAAGAGGTAAGCGCACCTCCGTTGCGGCGTCGTGCCACACCTTCGTTTTCCGATATTTTCCACAATACAGCGAGCAGATAACCGCTAACAGTTATCTGCTCGCTTGTTCTACGATGATCAGGCGGCGGGGAGATGATAGGCGCGTCGAATGAGTTGGAAGTATTGATCTCCACGCACGACGACAAAGTTGGGGCCGAGATGCTCTACGACATAGGCAATATCGGCCGGGGTAAGTTTCCAGGCGACGGCGAGGGCGGCAATGAAGAGGGGTGCCTTTCCATTCCAGCCCGCGGCGTTGTTACGAATGGCACGCAGGAGTCCAACCCGACTCTCGCCAGTGATCTGGGTTGAGACGGGTACCTGGCCCGCGCCGATGCGGGTGGTGGTGCGCGCGTAAAACCAGTTTAAGAGGATGCCCTGCGTGCGGGCGCTGCGCAATTGTGTGACTGCTCGGGGCAGGTTCTGGTTGTCGTTGAGGTAGAATATGACATGCAGCCCTGTGCGTGCCAGATAGGTGTTCGACTGGCGCAAGAAGCTATTCAAGTTGCCAATCGGCCACTCGGATGGATAATAATAGCCAGCGCCCGATGGGCCAGAGATGAGCAGATCGTTGCGTGTGGCCGTTTGCTCATAGTAGCTCAGTATAGCGGGCGCGACATCGGCGAGCAACGGACTGACAGTCCAGTTGAGTGGTACACTACCACGGCCAGGACTGTTCCATAAGACACGCATGGCATGCTGATCATACTGAAGATTATCTCCTTCGCTGACGGTGATAGTGACATAAATCTTCTTTTTCAGGGCTGGCGCGGATAGCGTCTGGACACCCGGCAGGGCGGTCCGTACCCCTGAGAAGACGGTCATATTCGAGAAAAAGTCGGCGGCCAGGGTGTAAACACCATAGGCCGAGGCCATACGAACACCGCGCGACTCACTATCAAACCAGCCGAGATACGGCGTGCCAGGCCGCACGGAGGCGAGGAGTTGCCGAAAGAGCAGGGCAGTGGCAGGCTGCATGATCGGGAGCCAGCAGACCAGCGCACGATTCGCCACGGCATAATCGCGCAGATAGCCAGACGGCCCATAGCCTTCAGATGCCCTGTTATCCAGAGACATCGGGGACAGACCAATCAACAGACGATGTGTGGTACGCGGCCAGAGATTGTGAATCTGCCAGATATTCGCCGCCAGATTGTTGGCAAACTTGCCGCGTAAATCGTTCAAGAGCGGAAGATGATATTGATCCTTCAAACGCTGTATCAGCCGTGGACTCGCCACCACCCCACCCTCTAATCCAGCCAGCGTCGTCGCCACATTGATACTATCTGCCACGCGTGGATCATAGACGATCATGCCACGCACCTCATGCGTATATTTGGACACGATATCCCAGGGATCAGTATGAAAGGTAGCCGGAACAGCGAGAGTTTGCAGCCAGGTAGTTGCGCCTTCCCGAGGCTGATTCTCCACCAGATAGATCCGAGGCTGACTACGGTTGACAACGCCCTCCAGAGTGGAGAACAACAAATCGATATCCCCCGGCACATTATTAAGCTGTGCCACATCCAACGCCTGCGGTTGGGCAAAGGTCGGCAATGCCTGACTGGCCGGCCAAAAAATCCCACTACTCGCCCGTATCTGAGGGCTGGCAGGCACATGAACATTCGCGATGACCGTCGTACGCCAACCCAGCAATGCCATCCCAATGATCCCCAGACAAAGGATCAGAGAGGCGCGAGTCAGCCACGGCCTTGCTACGGTTTTCGACATCAAGCTTTCTCCTCATCACAACAAACACATACCGTAACCCTCGACGCAATAACCGCTCAGAGACACAGACAGATCATGCTCAGCCAGCACATCGAGCACGTTCAAAACGGCGAGCATTCCCCCTCAGCCCGCCTCAGATCATCCTTTGGACCTGAAAGGTTATCTCTCAGAGTATATATTATTTTAAGCTAATCAATGTATTCTAACACATCTAAACATAAAGCGCCATTAACGACGACATCGCATTCTCAGCCAGCAAAAAATCCATTTTACCCGTGTTTTAACCACAACCACACCACAGCCCAAACATGCTCACTATCCGCCATCTCTCACAAAATGCTCACCAATAGCAACGATTGCAGGAAACTCTCGTAGGGATGCGTACGAGGAACGGGCAAGCGCACCTCGGTTGCGACCTCGGCACGCACCTACACTCCCTTCGTGCTTCTCATTATTCTCCTGGAGCGGCATTGTCTGTCAGAATGTGTCAGCCCTCCAATACCTGCGGGATCTTGCTGCTCCCTGACTGGCAGGTGCTTGCGCGCCTGCGCCCTTTTTATTATGTGATGTAGAAAAGGTTCTTCGAACCTTTTCTACATCACATAATAAAAATCTGTTTGAGCACCGCAGGTGCGAAAACTCATGCACAGAGATGGTGGAGAGCATGGGAATTAAACACTTTGTCAGGGGTGGAAGAGGATCAAAAGATCCAGGCATGAAAGAGAACATTCATGCCTGGATCTTTTAAGATAGAATTCAGCTAACGCTTGCGGATGCTTAGTTTTTGGCGTCGAAGTGCACAGGCCGGATTGGCTTGAGACCTGCTTCGATTTCGGCGCGATGTGGCTCCAGGAAAGGAGGCAGGGCTAACAGTTCACCCAGATGCTCGATATCTTCATCACCACCAAAGCCCGGTCCGTCGGTCGAGATCTCGAACAGGACACCGTTGGGCTCGCGGAAGTAGATGGCTTTAAAGTAGAAGCGCTCGATGATGGGTGTGACACCACGGACGACACGCGCCAGCTTCTCACGCCACTGCGCATGCTCCTTTTCATCCGGCGTGCGGAACGAGACGTGATGGACACCACCGATGGCGGGACTGCCAAAGTTCAGGTCAGGACGGATATCGACATGGACCTCGGTGCCAGGACCGCCCGCACCCACTTCAAAGACCGCAATCGTGCTCTGCTGCTCTGAGATGATCGTATCAGCGCGACGGAAGCCCATTGTGCCGGTCAGTAGACGCTCGGTCAGAGCCACATCTCGTACCAGGATACGCACGCCATACAGGCCGCGCACGCGCATCTCAGCAGGCACGGGACTGCCCTTCCACGGCTGACCACCCAGTTTGCCCAGATCATCGACCAGCTCAACATGCTGTCCCTCGGGATCGGTAAAGGCCAGATACGCCGACTCATTCTTGCCGCGCACCTTGATACCCTCATGCTGCACCTGGAAGCTATCCAGTCGCGTCACCCACCACTCCAGAGCCGAGCGACCCGTCACACCCAGCATAATCGCCGAAATCGTCCCTACACCAGGACGATTGGGACCGGCCTGCGCCCAATCAAAGAACGTCAATGCCGTACCCGCGTGACCAATATCATCCCCATAGTACAGATGATAGGCGGCCACATCATCCTGGTTGACCGTCTTCTTGACCAGATGCAGGCCCAACACCTGCGTATAAAACGCTACATTCAAAGACGCATTACCAGTAATCGCACTGATATGATGTAATCCAGTCAGCTGCATAATTCCCAACTCCTTGTCAGTAATTTCATGACTATCTATCGTTACTTAGTTTAGAACTAAACCCTCAACGCAAAAAAAACGTTATCGAAGTGAATGATCGAGCTTATCCAGCAAGCGCAACAGAGTCCGCACCTCATCGGTAGACAGCCCCTCAAACGACTGCATGATCATATCCTCTTGAAAAGGAACCGCGCGCCGATAGAGATCCTGTCCGGCCTCCGTAAGCGCCAGCGTATTGCTCCGGCGATCCTGACAGCGTTTAAGCAAGCCCTGGCCCTCCATTCGACTGAGCAATTGAGAGATATTGCCCTTCGTCACCAGAAGGCGATCCGCCAGCTCCTGCTGCGTCATCCCACTCGTCGTACCCACACGGGCCAGAATATCGAACTGAGCCGTACTCAATCCCAACGTCCGTAAATGGACCACTGAACGGCGATCGATCTTCTGAAAGACACGAAACAAACGCAACCAGGCCAACACCGACAATCGCAACGCCATCAAATTATCCCTTTCACTCATCAACAAAGACAGTTTAGCACTAAACCGTCTTCCCGTCAAGGGCTAGAGACGGCAACGCCGCATCCGTACCCCAACGCGAGAGCATGGCGAAACATACAGAGCGTTGGGGCAAGATGCCCATACGAGCAACGGAGCATCGACCTGCGCTTGCGCTCCGTGCGATGCCTACGTTTCTCATCATTAACATATAACGCGTATGTTTATGCGTATGGTATCTTTGGCGAGCAAACCTGAACCGGGTTAGCTGGCGCGTACCGGGGTGATACGGATCGGCTGGCTATATTCCGCGGCCATCTTCTCGGGCGTGAAACCAATAGCCTTGATGCGTTCGGCATATTTCTCCAGATAAAGCGGGATGGTCACCTGGATGGTGTCAGGGGCCAGTAACTCGGCTGTGCCCTCGATGGTGATGGGATCAGAGCCGTTATGCGTATTGTCAATGGCAAGCAGGACATGGGGATTTTGCTTGATATTGCGCACCTTCTGATTTACAGGACGGCTGAATATCAAAATAGTCTCGCCATCCCATAAAAACCAGACGGCGACCGCGTGGGGACGTCCATCGGGGCGCACGGTATTTAACCAACCAATCTTATCTTCACGCAAGCGCTGATCAATATGCGCATCTCGCTCCTGAGTCAGATCGAGTAACTTTGCCATCATAAAATTCCTTTCATCGTATCAAAAAAACATACTACATACTTTGTAACAGAGAGCAGTTATTCTTTATTTCATCATCCCGATTCGTCATCTTCCTGATTGTTGGCTACTTTCATTTTCATATCGACGGCGAACCCACCCTTGAAGGCGTTCCCTTAGTCAGTACCCTGCTCGCATCCATCATGCTCGTCATCGTCTGGAGCAGCCTCACCACATCCTACGCGATCCGCCATCGGGTCTGAGCAACAAAATCATAAAAACGAAGGCTGACGGAGTTTGCGTCCTGATCCTGGCGTGCATGAAAGCGTTCCAGGGGTCGCACGACCTCTTCGGGTGGCTGCTACGGATGGATCGCTCCCCCATTCCACTGTGTGAGGGCGAGGGAGGCAAAAAGAGGTTGGAACTGTATTGAAAAATGCGGTAAAATACGGTATAATCTATTCATGGAGCATGTATATTCGCCAAAGCAGTTCGGGAAGTTCATCGGCAAGTCGGTCAATACCTTGCAAAAATGGGATCGTAAAGGGATCCTTCCTGCGTTCCGCAGCCCGACGAATCGTCGCTATTATACGCATGAACAATACTTGCAGTACCGTGGGCTCATTGCTCCACAGAGTGGGGTGGTGATTGCGTATGCCCGCGTCTCCTCCCCTGCCCAAAAGAAAGATCTTGCCATTCAGCTGCAAGCGTTGCGAGCCTATTGCCAGGATCAGACGATTCAAGTGGATCAGTGGATCCAAGACGTCGGTTCCGCCCTCAACTACAAACGCAAGGGGTTCAATTCCATCATTGAACAGATCGAACTGGGGCAGGTACGTCAACTGATCATTGCCTATCAGGATCGCTTTGTGCGCTTCGGCTACGACTGGTTTGAGGCGTTCTGTCAGCGCCACGGCACGGACATTCTCGTCATCAATGATGAAACGTTCTCACCCGAAGAAGAACTGGTGCGGGATGTCATCGCCATCGTCACGGTGTTTTCTGCTCGTTTGCATGGATTGCGTTCCCACAAGAACGCCTTGCGTGCAGCAGCATGGGGCAAGGAAAAGCGCGATGATCAAAGCCCATAAAATCCGTCTGCATCCCACTCCCGAACAACTTGCCTATTTCTCCCAGGCCGCTGGCATCTCACGGTTCACCTGGAACTGGGCTCTGGCCGAGTGGAACCGGCACTACGAAGCCGGAGAAAAACCCACTGCATTCAAGCTCAAAAAGCAGTTTACTGCCATTCGGCGAGAACAGTTCCCCTGGACCTGGGACGTGACGAAAAACGCGTCGGATCAACCGTTTTTCGATCTGGCGAAAGCGTTCACCGCCTTTTTTGAGAAACGAGCCCAACGACCTCGCTTCAAGAGCAAAAAGAAAAGCAAACCCAGTTTTTATCTGGCTAATGATCAGTTTGAGTTGAAAGACCACCATGTCTGGATACCCAAGCTTGGCTGGGTCAATCTTGCGGAAAACCTGCGCTTCAAAGGCAAAATCATGGGAGCGCGTGTGACCAAAAAGGCGGATTGGTGGTTCATTTCCATCACGGTGGACATCCCTGATGAAGTCCCGCAGAAGCGACCCGCAGCCGTTGGGGTGGACGTCGGCTTGAACCGATTAGCGACCTTGAGTACGGGCGAGGAATGCGAAAACCAAGCATTCCTCAAAACGAACCTCAAAAAGCTCCGTCAGGCCAACAAACGGCAGCACCGCCGCACACCGGGATCAAAGAATCGCGAGAAAGCACGGCAACAGGTGGCTCGCTTGCATTATCGTATCACCTGCAAACGTGACGATGTGTTGCAAAAGCTCACCACTCGGCTGGCAGATTGTTATGGCATCATTGGCATTGAGGATCTCCATCTCAAAGGATTGCTGAAAAACCGCAGCCTGGCTCGCTCATTTTCTGATGCAGCCCTGGGCAAACTGTTGGACCTGTTGACCAGCAAAGTCGAGCAACGAGGTGGGCAGGTCGTGAAGGTAGGAAGGTTCTTCCCCTCAACCAAGCTCTGCCATGGATGCCAGTGGAAATGGGACGAGATCACGCTGGCGGACCGCGTGTTCGTGTGCCAAAATCCTGACTGCGCCTACCATCTTTTTTCGCAAGATCGCGATCACAATGCAGGTCAGAATATCCTGCGGGAAGCCCTTCACTTGATCGGGCTCATTGATCAAGTCGTCAACGGCAGTAGCTCCGACGAGGACGCAAACTTGCCTGTGGACCTGGGGTAAGACCAAAGCGTTTCGGCGCAGCGGCCCCTGGGGAGGAAGCAGGAACAATGAACGATGCTGGAAGCGTGTGCGTGCATATGTTTTCCTACAGTAATCAGAGCAGATAAATAGCGGGATATCCCAATGGCTCGCGAGTACTTGTCAGGTTTGCTATGATAAGGATTGCCGGGCTTGCTTTGCAGGTCCGAGAATCTGGCAATCGAGCATAAAGGATACGTTGTGATGTTTGAAGGTAAGAGATGTGGTCTCCTGTTTCTGGTGGTGCCCGCTACGGCGGCGCTTGAGGCACTCCTGCCCCGGCTATTAGAGGATTGTCCCGCGCTCAGTGCGGCGCGTTTAGAGGCGACGGCGCTCGAAGAGCAGATGCTGGCAGGACGCGATACGCTGGCGCTCTGCTCCCTGCGCGAGGGCGCACGCTGGCGCAAGCGCTATCCCGATACGGTGCGCTTACTGGCGCTGGAGACACCCAATGGCGCGGTGACCGACTATGTGGATTATCTCCTCACTCCTGAGAATCTGCTGCAACAGGTACAAGGAATCATCCTGGCGGAGCGCAGTCGGCGGCAGGTCGTCAATCAGCGCAGCATGGATCGACCACGCCACAGCTTTGACTATACCGCAACCGCCTATGTACTCTCCAAAGACTATACGAAGGTCCTGCTGATCGAGAAGGCTGATGGACGCTGGTTCCCACCCGGCGGACATATCGAAGAGGGTGAGTATCCCCATGAAGCGGTGGCACGCGAGGTGCGCGAGGAGACCGGCTATGAGATCCAGTTTCTCCAACAGGAAGAGAATACATTGGAGATAACAATGGGTGAGGCCACGCTACTTCCAGTCCCTTTTCAGGTTCTGCTTGAGAATATTGCAACCCATTATCATCATGATTTTATTTATCTCTGCCACGTGGCAGGCGAGCAGCAAGCCGGGGCCGAATTTGAAGGCCATTGGATAGAATTGGCTCGCGTGCCCGCGCTGCCCGCGCCAGATGATATCCATGCTAGCGCCCGGCAGCTACTCAAACTCTTTGGTGAGCAGGCATAATCCTGCCTCTCCATTCCATTCTGCTTGCTTATCTTTGCGGCGGAAGGAGTAGAAAGTAGATGCCCAGGATGGTCAAAATACAAATGATGGCGGTGACACCGATAAATTGTGCCCGCTTGAATTTGTGGATCGCCTGCATCGAGAGAATGAGCAGGTAGACGCTGTACAGGTGCGGCAGATAGGGGAGCCAGGATGTAGTGCCGGGAATCAGCTGTAAGACAGAACTGAGCAGCACCATAGGGACACCAAAGAGGGCCAGCGTATAGAGCTGCTGTACATATCTCCCCTGCCCTCCCAGGACGCGGCCCATGGCACAGAGAATAGCCCCCGCGATCAAGAAGGAAATGGGCGTGGCGGCAATGATCAGGATAGCCGTCACGCCATAGAGCATCAGTTGCTCGGTCTGCGCGCTCATACCCGCCACCGGCGTCAGGCTGGATGGCGAGATCAGTAAGGCGAGAATGGTCAGGATGGCGCTCAAAACGCTTAAACCGATCAGTTGAATCCAGATACTACTCCAACGCGCATACTGCTTCTCCTCCGCAAATGTCTGTATCGATGGATGCAACATCACTCGCAGATATTGCTTGCATAAGTCACCAGCTCCCCGACGAGCCATTGACGGCTCGCGGGCAGGATAAGAGATTTTATCTGACAAAACATGCCTCCTTGCTACACTGATAATGATGTACCAATAGCTGTTTTTTAATCATTATCGCTTTTTTTGGGTCTGGGCGTCAAGTAAAAAACACTGTTGCAGCAACAACACCTGCACAGCGAAAAAAACACAGCATAAAGAAAAGGCTGTGCTTCTACCATAGCCCTTTTTTGAAGCGTATGGACAAATAAGGACAGAGTTGTGCGCTTACTCGGGACGGCAGTCTATAAATTTCAACTCGCCGATGCAATCAAGGGGCTGCGCTCGACTGAGAAAGCTCGCTTTGCGTGGCGGACGATACTGTTGGGTAAAGCAGAAGCGGGCACCGGTTGTCAGCTCATATGCCTCCGCCAGAAGTGCACGCGTGGATTGTCCATCCTCCAGCGTGGCATACCCGTTATAGATCAGCACTCCCTGCTCAACTCCACTGGAGGTCAGGACGGCTGGTACCGCCTTGCGCGCCTCTTCCAACGTCTCCGTTTGCAACACGATCATCGTTGTCCTGATATTGAGGACCGGAATCAGATCCTCATCTCCCATGATCGAGTCTAAACCCATGGCGACGGATTCATGAACAAGCGCCAGAAGTTCAGCACTGAGATCTTCTAGCCGGTGAGTTTGTTCTCCCATATACATCGCCCTTTATTCTTACTAGAGATATGCTGTACGACAACTGAAATCATTTTTTCATTCCCCATAATACACCGAATGCTTGCCGTTGTCCAAATCTCAGGGATAAGTACCAAAAACAGCAGCATGTTCAACGTTTTCCAGCAGCTTTAGCCCACACAAAAATCAGTGCTTGACGCACAAAGACACAAAGATCAGTGCTTGACATTCTAGCATTCTATGCTATATTTAATGCAGGCAGGGTTCTTCTCGAACCACCCCCTATATACCAGCGTATTACTATACGTACCGTGTTCGGTGGAGATGCAAAAGCTTCTGATGGATCTTTTCCATGTTCCAACACGTCTTACCTTAAGAGATTGCTCTGCCAGCTTTCCCCAACGGGGCACGGCAAAGTCACCGACGATTCAATTATCCCTCTTCCCACACAAGCTCATCAATATATAATACGAAACAATACAGTTCAGGATAACATATGCCTACCCATCTAGTCCTACCGCTTTCCACTCTCAATACAGCGAGCCGAGACGGCAAACCCACGCTGCGACTACCCCTCACGAGCAATACATACCGCTTCATGAAGAGGAATGAAGGCGAGAGGAGCCATCCGTAGCAGCCACCCTTCACGGGCAATACCGCTTAAATAGCGAGAAGCGGAGGAGATGAATTCTGTAGAGACCGACGAGGAATGGGTTGCAGGAAGTCGGCAAAGGTGGTGTTCTTCAAGGTGATGTTTTGATGCTTTGGTTT
>NZ_BIXY01000078.1 GCF_008326305.1 Dictyobacter arantiisoli
GTCTGCTGATCCGCTGGGAGAAGCGCCCGCGTTCCTATCAGACCTTGTTGTGCTTGGCTTGTGCGCTCATTTGCTTTCAACAATGTGATCGCGTTTCCTCCTTGTAGGTTTTCGGATAAGTTCTCACGGGTGGAGGGGCATTGCCATTCCGCCCCAAAGCCGCACCAGAGCAGGCGGGAAGGAGAGCCAGTGCGAGAGGGTCGTGGCCCTCCACTCGTGAAGGGTGGTTCCTACGGATGGCTCCACGCGCCTTCATTCCTCTTATTTGCTGCTATTGGTGTGGATAAAGGTGAAGATGCGCTTCCACGCATCGGTCGAGGCGTTGGCAAACTCGGCGGAACGGCGATCAAAGAAGCTGTGCGGCGCACCCGCATAGGTGATGATCTGATGCTTGACGCCAGTTTCCTCTAGCTTCTGCTCCAATTGATGAACCTGTTCGGCCGGGATGCCCTGATCCGCGCCCCCGAATAGCCCCAACACGGGATACTTGATCTCGCTGGCACGTTCGATGACGGTTCCTTGATTATCCATATTCCGGCTCAGGCCAGCATAGAAACCGATCACGCCCGCCCAGCCGAAATTCTGGGTGCCGCTGAGAAATGAAAGGCTACCACCCAGGCAGAAGCCAACCGTAAAGATTGGCAGCTTGCCATGCGGCGTCTGTTTCAGGTAATTCAGGGTTGCCTGGACATCCGCGAAAAGGGTGGCTAAGTGCAACTGCTGAACGTGTGGCATGAATTCAAAGGAATCATCACGTGTCGTCAAGCCAGCCGTGCGACCAAAATAATCGAAGGCAATGGCCTGAATACCAGCTTCCGCAAAGCGTAATGCCAGCTCTTTATAGAACTGATGCAAGCCACGGATATCGGGATAGATGATCACCTGTGCCGCCTGCGGCTTATCCGGGATCGCAATATAGGCCGCAAAGCGATTACCATCGGCAGCTGTCAGGACCACATCCTCTCCATGAGAGTGACCCGTCGCGTTGGAGGGCACGGGTGGACGCGCATTATCGTCATAACACATACGTCAAAAACTCCTCTATAATCTCACAATCAGTATCATACTAGCACACGTACAGCCCCCACCTCCGGTTGCACTTCCACCATGGAAAACATCAGGCTACACCGACATTATTTAATTCTTCTTTCTGAGGTGGGTGGCGACAGTCAGAGGCATGGGAGCGCCGTTCAGGCTTCGACAGGATGGAGAGGATATGGTATGATAGCACATAAACTAATCGCGCTTGTAAAACAACTTTCGCTTGTTGACTATAGACGCCATTATCAATTATTTATACGCATGTAACAAGGAGTTGGCAATGCAGACCAGTATTCGTACACGCAGTGGCATGCAAAAAGGGCAGATTACCAAATATCGACCCTTCGCGCCCGTCGATCTACCGGATCGCCAGTGGCCTTCCCGCCAGATCACAACTGCCCCAACATGGTGTAGTGTCGATTTACGCGATGGGAATCAGGCGCTTCCTATTCCGATGAATGTTGAGGAGAAGATTGCTCTGTTCACTCTGCTGGTGGAGCTGGGCTTTAAGGAGATTGAAGTTGGCTTTCCGTCTGCCTCTCAGACTGAATTTGAGTTTATGCGCCGCCTGATCGACGAACAGCGTATCCCCGATGATGTTACGATCCAGGTGATCGTGCAAGCGAAAGAGAATCTGATCAGGCGTACCTTTGAGTCGCTACGAGGGGCGAAAAAGGCGATTGTCCATCTGTATAATTCGACTTCGGAGCAGCAGCGCCGGATCGTCTTTGGATTGGATCGCTCGGCTATTGTGGATATCGCGGTACGTGGCGCGAAGCTGATTAAGCAGCTCGTGGCGACAATGCCGGAGACACAGTTTATTCTGGAATATTCGCCCGAGAGCTTTACGTTGACCGAGCTCGATTTTTCACTGGAGATCTGTGAGGCGGTGGTGGATGTCTGGCAACCTACTCTTGAGAATAAGATTATTTTGAATTTGCCCGCTACCGTCGAGGTCGCCACCCCCAATGTACACGCCGATCAGATTGAATGGTTCTGCCGTCATTTGCGAGATCGCTCGACGGCTATCGTCAGCTTGCATACTCATAATGATCGCGGGAGCGGCGTGGCCGCCTCCGAGATGGGATTATTGGCCGGCGCTGAGCGCGTTGAGGGGACGCTCTTTGGCAATGGGGAGCGCACCGGCAATGTGGATCTCGTGACGCTGGCCCTCAATATGTATAGCCAGGGGGTTGATCCCAGGCTGGACTTCAGTAATATCGGCACCATTTGCAAGACCTATGAAGCCTGCACACGGATGGAGGTCTCTGTCCGTCATCCTTACGCCGGAGAGCTGGTCTTCACGGCCTTCTCAGGCTCACATCAGGATGCCATCAATAAAGGGATGACTGCCCAGGCCCGCAGCGAAAAAGATCTCTGGGATGTTCCCTATTTGACGATTGATCCCAGGGATATTGGTCGTTCCTACGAGGCGATTATTCGTATCAACTCGCAATCTGGTAAGGGCGGTGTCGCGTATTTGATGGAGAGCGAGTTTGGCTATCAATTGCCCAAGGCCATGCATATCGAGTTCGGCAAAGTGGTTAAAGAGCTTTCGGATCAACGCGGTGGCGAGATCTCTTCCACCGAGCTCTACCACGCCTTTGAGCAGGAATATCTTGCTCGCAATACACCGCTCGCCCTGCGCAGCTTTGAGAGCCGCAACGTGATCGATGCCAATAAGGCCGAGCTGGTCGATTGTGTCGCGTACCTCACCTGCAATGGACGTGAGTACGAGATCCGTGCCCAGGGTAATGGTCCCATTGATGCCTTTGTACGCGCCATTAACCAGCAGCAGCTTGCGACCTTCACCCTGTGCTCCTATCATGAACATGCTATTGGTGATGGAGCGGAAACGCAGGCCGTTGCCTACATCCAGATCGAAACTGAAGCTGGCCTCTTCTTCGGAGCAGCCGTCGATACCAATATCGAAAGTGCCTCCATCAAGGCCGTCATCAGCGCCGTCAACCGCGCCACAGCCCCTGCCAGGTAAAGGGATAAGTGTGGTGGAGAAAAAGTTCTCAGAACTTTTTCTCCACCACATTAACAATGTGTCAGACACTCAGGAGGTGTGTGCGGTGTGGATAAACCGGGCGATGGTATCGAGCACTTCATCGAGATCAAATGGCTTGGCGATTAGAGCGGCGTATTTGCAATCCATTTGATTGAACGATTTATGGACGGCAGTCATAAATATGAGCGGGATTGAGCGATAGAGCGGGTTGGCAGACATGCGCCGACACAGCTCGCGGCCATCCAGGACCGGCATCATGACATCGCAGAGCACCAGATCCGGGCGTTTAACCTTTAGACATTCCAGTCCCTCTAGTCCGTTATTCGCTGTGATAACTTCATATCCCTCATCCATCAGGACATCGCGCAATACTTCAATGATCGACATCTCATCATCTATAACCAGAATCGTACTCATTCATGTTCCTCTTGCGCGTGTAGCACCTCAGAGCGAAATGTTTCAGGCCGTGCCATATTAGAAATATAGGGCCGACCGCTGGATGCCCCTGCAGGCTCTGGTTGGCGTGCCATTCCCGTCAGGATTGCCTCGGCGCTATCAAAGGTAGGAGCGACATCTAAACCGCTATCAGTAATACGGAATTCTCGGATCGAAGGATCATAGCCACTCTGGCGCATTTTCATAATTGAAAGTAGCCGATATAATTGTGAGTGCAGTTCTACATGTCGCAAGAAGATGATGTTATCCCCGATGTTGGCGATGTTGGCGATCAGATCCGTCATGACGATTGTGGGGCTGAAGAGGTCCGCCAGTTCGATGCCCCAGACGGTGGTGACGTCTAACTTGCGTAAGGCTTCGAAGAGGGAGGCCAGAAAGAGTTGCAGGCGCGTGGCAGACACAGTGGTGCCTTGAAAGCCAGCGAGACCATCGATAAAGAGGCGACGTATGCCGTGTTTATCGATCTGCTCAAACAAGCGCTCGGCCAGTACATCAATAATATCTTCGGTCGGTGGCTGCCAGTCAATATTTAAGAGGTTATTTGTGACGACATCCTCTATTTTTAAGCCAAGATGGGTCATACGGCGCTTCAATTGGGCGGGTGTCTCGGAGAAGCCAAAGTAGAGACCGGCCTCATTCTGCAATGCACCCTGATAGAGAAAGTGCAATCCGAGCAGGGTTTTACCAGTACCGGGAGCGCCCATGACCACCGTTGAGGTGGCCGCCGGAACACCACCACGCATCATCTTATCCAGCGATGGAATGCCAAAGGACAGTCTCTCCGCTGGATTGAGCGTGGTGAGCGATGGTGGCAGGCTTTGCTGGGAGGCCTGGAAAAGCGACTCTGTGCGCGGATGAATATTGAAGCCATCTTCATTGATCTCATAGAGGTGCCGTCCCATCAGGAAATTGCTACCACGAAATTTGCGTACCTGGAACTCGCGCACTGCCCGCATATCATTTAAATAGGTACTTATTTGAAATAACCCATCCACCATGGTATGTTCGGGCTGATCATAGGCATCGCCATCAGACTGTAAGAGCAGCATGGTGGTACAACCGACCGTCTCGGTGATCACGCTCAGCGCGTGTAAGAACTCTTTTCGCTCACGTATCGAGGTCGCGTTTTGCCCAATTGTCACGGCACCATCGATCATCAGCAGTGATGCATGCTGCTTGCGCACCTCCTTACGGATAAGCGTGAGCAAGGCATCCAGCCCTTGCTGTTCCAGCACAGTATAACCGCTCAGGAGATGCAGCCTATCCGCCAGCGGCTCTTCCCTATAAAACGAAAATGCCTGCATATGGGAGAGCATACGGCTATGGGTCTCAGCGAGCAGCGTCAAATAGATGGCGCATCCACCATTTACTACATGATTGAAGCACAACTGATTTCCAAAAATAGTTTTACCAGCACCAGGAGGCCCCATCAATAGGTAGGTCTCCCCCTTGAGCAAGCCTCCCTGCGTAATCTGATCAAAACCGCTGATTCCACTTGGCACGCGTTCAATTGCGGCAGATTGCTGCGTGTTCACCATCGTTAGACCCACCTCCTCTTTTTGATACGACAAAAAACCGCGATAGCGTTGCATCAGTATCCCAAAGGTCATATCTGAGCGCTTTCCACGGATCATTTTTATTTTAGCATAGCACATCAATGATTGACACGTCCCAGCACAATAAAACGACTCTCAATGGCCTGATTGACAATAGAGATATGCGGGTTTATAATGGGGATACCCCTACCAGGGGGGTGTGGGTTGGCTTCTGTAGTGCGAAGGATACGCGAAAGGTGACAAAGATGGCAACTGATGCCAGACGTCCCGTCGAACACGATAGAGATACAATGCGAGATAGCAATACTATACCTGCGATGAGTAATAGCATTCAGATGGAGCCGCCAGCATTGCAGGCGCTCTTTGCGATTGAAGGGATGTCCTGTGCTTCCTGTGCGATGCGCATCGAGAAGGGATTAAAGAAGGTGCCGGGTGTGGCGGAGGCACAGGTCAATCTTGCCAGTGAGAAGGCGACAGTTTCCTATGATCCCACCCAGGCTACGCCAGTCGGGATGATGCAGAAGGTTGAAGCGCTTGGCTATAAGGCGATCCCATTGGATCAACCATCATCTATGAAAACAGGGGCGCCGGAAGATACCTCTGCCATGGAGGTGAATAATGAGCCGGTGGAGGATGTGGTCGCGCTGGCCGCTGAGCAGGAGGCAGAACGCCAGCAGCGTAAGCAAAAGGAACTGCGACAGAAGCGCAATCTGCTGCTGCTGGGTATTGCCTGCTCGCTACCGATTATGATCCTGAGTATGTTTTTGATGAATCGTTTCCCCGGTGAAAATATTCTGCTCCTTGTCTTGACCACACCGGTCTGGGCGCTGGTCGGATGGGAATTCCATCGCAATGCCCTCAAGACTCTGCGCCACGGAAGCGCGAACATGGATACGCTGGTCTCAGCAGGTTCCACGGCGGCCTATCTGATGAGCATTGTCGCGACTTTCTTCCCACAGAGCGTGGGTGGCGTGACCTTCTACGATACCGCGGCCCTGATTATCACTTTGATCTACCTGGGCAAATATCTGGAGGCGCGGGCCAAAGGACAGACCAATGCGGCGATCCAGAAGTTGATCGGCTTGCGCCCCCACACGGCACATGTGTTGCGAGAGGGACAGGAGATTGAACTACCCATTACGCAGGTGCATGTGGGCGATGAACTGGTAGTACGTCCCGGCGAGAAGATTGCGGTGGATGGACAGGTCAGCGCGGGCCGCTCGACGGTCGATGAGTCGATGATTACCGGCGAGAGTCTTGCGGTGGAGAAGGGCGAGGGGGAACCGCTGATCGGTGCGACAATCAATCAACGTGGCCTGCTGCGTATGCGTGCCACCAGAGTCGGCGCGGATACCACGCTTGCCAGCATCATTCGTATGGTTGAGCAGGCGCAGGGCTCGAAAGCGCCGATCCAGCGCCTCGCGGACAAAATCTCCAGTATCTTTGTGCCGGTGGTCTTGCTGATCGCACTTTTGACCTTTATCGGCTGGTCTCTTCTCGGTAGACTGATGATCCTGCCTACCAGTGGGAGCGGGATGCCTATGACACAGATGGCGAGTAATCCCTGGATTACGGCTCTGGTAGCAGCCGTTGCAGTACTGGTCGTGGCCTGTCCCTGTGCACTAGGACTGGCGACGCCGACCGCCATTATGGTTGGCACCGGCAAAGGAGCTGAGAAGGGTATCCTGATCAAAGGTGGCGAGAGCCTTGAACATATCCAGGCTGTACAGGCCGTGTTGCTCGATAAAACCGGCACCATCACTCGAGGCAAGCCCGCATTGACCGATGTTTCCCTGCTAGCAGGCGAACAAGAGGAGCGTGTATTGCGCCTGATTGCCGAGGCCGAATTGGGCTCTGAGCATCCTCTGGCAGCCGCAATTGTCGAGGGGGTCAGGGCACGTGGTATCGCTCTGGGAGCCATTCCCGAACAATTTAGCGCCCTGGTTGGACGCGGCGTCGAAGCCACAATTGGGGGCCAGCAGATCCTGGTGGGGACGCGTACCCTGCTCGATGAGCTCGGAATCTCCTATCAGGAACTTGCAGACAGTATGCTTGCTTATGAGCAGCAGGGCAAGACGACCATGCTTGCCGCCATCGATGGACGAGCCGTTGGGATTGTCGCCGTTGCCGATACCATCAAAGCAGGATCGGCTGAGGCCATTCAGAGCCTGCAAGCGCAAGGATTAAGCGTCTGGATGCTGACAGGCGACAATCGCCATACGGCGGCGTGTATCGCCCGTCAGGTGGGTATCGTGCCTGAACAGGTGCTCTCAGAGGTGCATCCAGAGGATAAAGCGCGGCAAGTCAAAATGCTCCAGGAGCAGGGATTGGTCGTTGCCTTTGTCGGGGACGGCATCAATGACGCGCCCGCACTGGTCCAGGCCGATGCTGGCATTGCCATGGGCACTGGCACCGATATCGCCATCGAAGCCGCCGACATCACGCTTGTCAAAGGCAATCTTAAGAGTGTTGCCACCGCGCTAGAGCTCTCACGGGCCACCATGCGCATCATCAAGCAAAATCTCTTCTGGGCCTTTGCCTACAACGTCATCCTGGTCCCGACTGCGATCCTTTCGCCGCTCATCCCTTTCTTAAGGGAGCAAGCGCCGATCTTCGCCGCCGCTGCCATGGCCATCTCATCCGTCACCGTCATCAGCAACTCCCTGCGCCTGCGCCGCTTCGGCAAAGCGTAGCATGGGAGCTAATGTGGGGGGAGGGGGGATTCCCAAATTCCTCTCTCCCGTAGGTCACCCGTATCCCAAAATCCATGTTTGGGTAATCACTGAGTGTTGGTGCGAGATGATCGTGCGATAAACGGGGCCTCACCGTGAAGGTGTGGCCTTCTCTGTTCGCGTGGGCGCTTGAATGCGTATGTGATCAGCATAACAATCAGGGGCGGAGCAACCATGAGTAGATGACGCAACCATGTCGCAGTGCCCGGAATGGTAAAGAGGCCGAAATCCGCATAAATGATGAAGACCGTTGCTGAACAGACAAGGCTGAATGCGAGCAGGGCAGCATCAAAGCGTTTGAATGGTGGATAGGCCAGGAGAAGTGGTACGAGGGCAACCAACCAGATAACATACCATGAATAAAACCATGGCGTGGCTGTCAGGATCAGTGCCAGCGTCGCCAGACTGGCCTGGATAAAGGTGCGCAGTTCAGGCTTACGCAAGAGAAACCACGCCCCCAGCAGGAGAGCGATGGCTAGCGTTACTACGTCAATCTGGTTCCAATGTTGGCGTGCTTGTAAGAGAAGAGCTAACCTGGTGAGCAATGGATTTGCTGCATTTCCACCATGCGTGTCTTTCAACCAGATGATAGCCAGCCGCATAAATGAGTTTTCTGAACCGGTTGAAGAAGGGGGCGCGCTAAAGCTGCGGATGATATCTCCGACGCTATGCCCGATCCAGAACGGAAGATAAAAGAGGAGCGAGAGAAGTAGAAAGATTGCTCCAGCAGTGATGGTGGTTACAGCAACCGAACGCCATTGTAGCCACTTTGGTTTTTCATTGTTTTCTTTCAATGTTTTGCCAGCCAGAAGCAGGAGAAAAAAGACAATCAGTGGGAGCGAGATAAACTTTACCAGGATGGCAAGTGTGAAAGCAATCAGAGCTGGTAGATAATTTGGCGGCTTCACGAAGCCTTTTTTGTCAGCGTATACGCTCAAATACACACCACAGACGAGAAACATGCTCATGAAAACATCATTATGAGCTCCAAATGAATTTTCAAAGAGCGCTAATGGATTCCAGCCATAGAGCAGCATCCCAAGTACGACTATGCGCTCTGAACGGTCGGTTGTTCGTAGTATCTTGCCTACTAACCAGATGATGATGAGATGGCAGATGAGTCCCAGGAGACGATATCCATAGAAATAAAATAATGGATGTGATCCGAAGAGCATAGAAAAGAAGATGGTTACCAGAATCCAGACCGGGCCATATGCGGAAGGGGCATTATGCCATCCTGTATCAATAATTGTTAATATATCATGGGGAGCGGCCTGGAAGGGAGTCATGAAATAAGGGTTAGCCCCATGTTGCCATACCATATTGCCATAGTCGGCATAGACAAAGAGATCTTTTGAGGACATACCTGGTGTGAACACCAGCGCAATCCCCACGATGATTGTTCCAATCCAGAGGAATAGGCGTAAAAACTTGATTTGTTCTTTCTGTGCACGTCGTAACAGCCACCAGGATAGCAGGCCATAAATGAGAAAGGCACAAGCCAGCAGCAGCAGGATCTCCAGATTATCTGTGAGATAGAGCGATTTAATATGGTTGTTTCCCAGGTGTAAATCATCAGGTAGCCATGCACCCCAAAGTGTCAAAAATGGCGATAAGGGAGGAGTGAAATACTCTACATGATCAAATCCCATGCCTTTTAGCGGCAATTGCCCGGCACGGACAATTGCTGCGATGCTCAGTAGAAAACAGGCCACAAACGCAATGCCTATGAGCGCCAAAGGCCATAAGCGATATCTTTGCCTCTCTGTCATTTCGTCCCTGTTAGGAGTATGGAAATCAATAGTATTACTCATAAATATACTTCTTTATACTTTCTTTTGCCTACTTGCTATTTTAATCACAAAAATAGTGAATGGGCATGATATGCCCTCTTCTTTAGAACGAAAAAGATAAATAGTGCTAACGAAGTAGCAAGAAAGGCATATGTTTCCAGGTTCATCTCCTTTACACTTGCACGTTTCTTTTTATGAGCAACGCTGTAATAGATTTGGATTCATTTTGTGATCAGAAGAGGCTAGCCTATTTGTAAGGATAAAACAGATCCTGTTTTACTATTGACCTGATTTGACGTCTATAATAATAGTAGAGATGATAGAAGCCTGGAAGAATGAAAATAGTATACAGCGGTCAATTACTCTTCTCGTTTTATTCCTCACTTATTGCTGACATTTCTGAAATAGAGACAATCTCTAACGAGCAATACTTAACAAAAAGTATAAAAAGTAGCAACAGAAGCAATATCCCTTGAATGCCTTTCTATAGTATCCTGTTGAGGAAGCGCTATGTCACAAGACACCTTGCTACCTGATCCTAAAATTACGCAGCAACCCCCGCCAGAGCCCTCTTCATCCACCAGAGGGATTGCGCGTGGTGCGCTTTGCTTGCTGCTGATTTTGTTGTTTCTCTTCTTTTTTAAGAACTCGGATGCGCTTCAGGTCTTCGGTATCCTGGTGGCGATTCTGAGTATTAATCTGTTTGAGCCGGTCTTTGGTTTCATTGATCGTCTGGATGCGACGATTTTGCGCATCCTGGGACGCTTTATGGACATTTCACATCTTGTTGTGACCTCGCATCTGCCAGTGGCGGGACAGCGCATCAAAGGGCATAGCCATATCATTATTCCAGTTATCTGTGTGCTGGTGATTGTCTATCTCCTGTTCCATACCTTCATTGCGACGAGCCTGGTTACTGTCAGTGACTTTTCGTGCTTGCAGACCTCATTGCCAGTGCCGACGCAGTTCTGCCAGAATGGGATTGGTATGACCGCGCTACCGGATACTGTGCAGATAGGTCTATTGACATCCAGCGAGCAGGGACCGTTTGATCTCTCGTCGTTGAATGGTCAGGAAAAGCAGGTAGAATCCCTGATCTTTCAGGAGGATCAGCAGGCGTGTAGTGGGGCACATATCACGCTGGCCGATGTGTCTTTGCTGAGTCGTACCATCGAAGATCCTACTGATTCGGCCTCCAAGGGATTAGATGATATCCGGGGCGCTTATCTGGCGCAACATGATTATAATGCGACCCGTGCCAGTTATAATCCCACCCAGCACGGCGGACAACCGTTCGTCAGTGTCTGCCTGCTATTGGCGAATATGGGCACGCTGGTCACAGCGGATCAAAAGAGCGCGGGCAATCTCTATACGATTCCCCAAATCGTCAAACGCTTGATCCAGTATAACCGTACCGATCCCACCTTTCGCGGGATTGTGGGATTCCCCTATAGCACGCAGGCTTCGGAAGCGATCCACGAATTTCAGCAATGGGGCCAGCGTAGCATCCCGATCATTTCGCCTTCCGCGACCAGCTATATGCTCTCCAATGTTGCCAATTTTTATCGTGTCAGCCCACCTGATACTAGCCAGGGGCAGGCGATGGCATACTATGCCTGCCATCAACTATTCAAGGGATCGCACCCGAGCGATATCGACATCTTCTCGAATTCGGATACCTATAGTAGTAGCCTGAGTAGCAATTTCAAAGATGCCGTCACAAGCTGTTTCACAGCAGACCATATCCACTATGAGAACTATCTGAATGGCAATCTCGCCTCAATCAAGCTTGCCACGAAGCACGCCATGGACCAGCACTACTCATTGATCTACTTTCCGGGCTATGAATCAGATCTCGATACGCTCCAGGCTCAGATCCAGAGTAGTGTTCAGGGAAGATCGTCCCACAGCATCACCATCCTGGGTGGCGACGGACTTGAGGATGTCGTAAATCCCGGCCATGATACATTCGCGCCTGTCTATTCCACCGTCTACGCCTCGCCGCTGGCGAATGCTGATTCTATCAACCACAGCTTTGTGCGTGAATATCAGAGCCAGAACTTTCCCATGCCTTATCTGGCGGATGCTGTTCCTGGTTATACCCTGCTCCCACAAGGCGTAATCCGATCCTATAACGCCATGAAAATGTTCACCAGTACCCTCAACGATCTGGCGCTACAGAGCCGTGCGTCCACACAGGACAACATCAACAGCGACCTCGCCTCCATCTCCTTTGATGGCATTGGTGGACATTTCAGTTTTCAAGGAGGAGCATTCAACAGTAGCTACATCAGTGATCCACAGGGAAAGAGCACCCTCGTCTACATCATGTGTACCACCTATACACACAACATCCGTCTGGCCGCCATTTATAATGGAACCAATCTCACAACCGTCCAGGGTTCATGTTCATGAGCCTGTATCAGAAGCAACAAACGTGGGATGTATGGTGATGACGCGGGCAAAGGGTCGGTAGCCAGCAGCACCTCCTTTCTTAGCCCTCGAAGATACCCTCAGCCTGATCAGTTGGCGTTGGGTGTAAATAGTGTGCAATTCTTTAACAGATGGGGCACGGTTAAAACGAGGATAAGCGGTTTGTTCAATCGAGGTCATGGAACAAAAGATCTCCTGCCCACAAAATTTTCTCTGATTCACCAGGAGTCAGAGTGGCGGGCCGTCACCAGCATCCTAGCAACAAAACTCATCAGAATGCAAGCGAGCAATGACGAAATAGGAATTTGGGCATGGAAACGGAAAACCCTCTTTGTCGGTGCAGTCAAGAGCGCGTATACTCCTCGAAGTCAAAACACACCGAAATCGGCTCAGATTTTCACCGGTGCTGACACTTAGCGTGGATTAACATAAAATCGGAGAAAATAATGGATAGAATACCCAGCAACATAGATGAACGTAAAGGTTTTGAAAACATTGAAGGAAGTTCACAACCAAGCTCTTCAGAGGCTCGTGATGCTTTCAGAAGGGGCTTATATATAGAATCTCGCCGCATCGGTGAGGGCCGCGAGAATTCGGAAGTTAAACGTGTGAACCAATTGGCTCAACAATTGGCCTCTCTGGACAAGCCTTCAAAACCTGCTTTGGAGGAATTTCCAGGTGATCAGTCCCGCCTGGATCGGGTTACCAATCTTTTTGAATCTATGGAAATACAAGATTTCCCTACTCAACTACAGATCGCTAAGGGTACAGTTGAGCGTAGTAGCGGTGAAGAACGAAGATATTTCCAAAACATCGTTGAAGATATCGAGAGTTTGTATGAACATCATCAAGAAAAGTATCAAACATTGCTTACCTATCGGCAAAGCTTAAAAAAAACCATCAAAGATTTCAATAATGTTAGAGATAATGTCAAAGAACTTTTACACCCGTTAATCGCTCAAACAATAAGAAACCCTGGATATCGCAGCCTTCTTTCACATTTACAAAAGATGGGGACCGAGATAAATTCGGCGATATCCACATATGATCAGGAGATACGATTAGTTAATCGGTCTCTCAAAGACATGGAGCATAGGCACAATTCTAGAGCTCACGATTATTTCTTTAAAGAACAAATGATACCTTATACTCCAGATGTCAACCATAAATTGATCATTAGCTCACAGAAAATGAAATGTGGCCCGACATGTGTACAAATGTTGTTAAGCGATGAAAACTCTCATTTTCAGACTGCAGAAAAAGCAGATTCCATTCTTCAGAGTTATGAATACTTCTCACCCAATGGAGGTACGCGAGCGAATGAAAATGCGGATGCTTTGAATCGCTTAGGGAATCGAAAAAGCTATACCTACAAAGATAGTTTATCGCGTCAAGATGTCCTTCGTCAGCCAAAAGATAGCAATGGTGATTCTTTACCAATGATTGCTGGCCTTCATCGTTCCGACAGACCTGATTATCCACTTCATGCTATTGTCATCGATGAAACAAAAAAAATGGGAGGGGACTATATCATAGGTGTTAGAGATCCAGGTTATCATGAAACGTATAGTATTCATTTAGATGATTTTTTAGAAGTGTGGACTGGTGAACTCATTCGGGGTTGATCACGTCCTCCCGAGGTTTCAGTAGACTTGTTGTCATGGGAACCCCAATACGGTTCAACTACCTGGAATGATGATGGAGAAGTGTAGGTGCGTGCCGAGGCCGCAGCCGAGTGCGCTTACCCGTTTCACGTACAACGATCTTCCCCAAAAGAATACTGCTGAGATTACTGCTTTAGCTATCTATTGCTGTGTTTGGGACTTTTCTCAATATTGTTGAGTATCTATTTCTTTAGGACATCCGTATACAATATATAGCGATTACAAGCGCAAGTAAAGTAATCGATTAAAAATGTTTTATTGCGTCGTAGAAGGAGAAATGATATGGCTACTGGACATGATAAAAGAAGTGTAGCGGGTAAAAAAGGTGGGGAAGCGGTAAGTCAGGAGCAGCATCAAAAAGCCGGACACGCCTCTCATGAGAGCGGAAACGCCCATGAATTCACCAGCAAAGAAGCCCGCGAAGCTGGCAGCAAAGGTGGGCACGCCTCTCACAATAGATAGCAATATCCATTAAAAACAGCAAAATCATTTTCACGTGCATGGAGATGAGACAACTCATCTCCATGCACTATTTTATCCCTTCTAACCCCTCTGTAGCACGTGCCGCACCTACGTTTTCGAGCATTTGAGGTATGGCGCAAATAGCCTGTTTCCCCAACGTGGTTGAGAGGCTAGGGGCGTGGGAATCGTACGATGAACGGGAAAGCGCACTCGATTGCGATCTCGGCACGCACCTACATTACTCCATCGTGATTCACGTACGAGGAGCGGTATTGAGGCTTGGGTGTGCGTGAAAGGGAAGCAGGCAGAATATAACATTAATTGACGGGCTCCTGAGCCTCGTAATGTGGCAGCTTCTCTGGCGACGGCAACCTGTCAAAGTGCGGCACCATCCCTTGTAATATGTTATAGACCCTATTTTCCATATTGCCCTCCTCTAGATAGGCCTGCTGCGCGAGCAGTACCGCTGCTGCAAAGCGCTGATGATTTGATCCAATCGGGCTGCAATAATAGAGCGTTGTAGCGCCCCTTACAATTTGTTCCGTAGAAAGATCAGGGCGCTTCAGTAAAGAATAGAGCATAGCTATACTCTGCTTTCTATCTAACCTCCATATTTGATTAAGATCAGCAATGGTCAGGGATTGGTCTATCGAAAGGTCAGGATATTGCAGCAATGAAAGGAGCAAGTTATCTGCTTGCTTTGCTGGCTCAGAGTCTAGCTGGCTATTCCAATAGAGTGCATCAGCAATCATACACAACTGTTCGATAGAAAGATCAGGACGTTGAAGCTGCCTGATTAGAGCGGAAGTACCGGGTTCCGCTTCAGCGGAATCGCATGAGCCCAATGAACTGGTAATAGTGGCTAGTTGTTCTAATGTGAGATCAGGACGTTGCAAGAGAGTAGTAAGAGATACAAGGATATCTTGTTGTAATTTCTCATCATCATAACTCATTCTATAAAGGAGTGGAGCGATGTCACAGGTTTGCTCAAGCGAAAGATCAGAATGAGAAAAAAGTGCTATACAGATATTTACCAGTTTTGATTGATTTTCATATTCAATGAATATATGTTCAGATTTAAAGAATATATGCATATCATACTTAATTATATTGTGAATAAGCGGATAAGGATAATCACTTGCTAGAGTTAAATGCTGAGTAAAAATGTTAGACAGCATTCTTGTGAAATCAAAGAAACTATTTTCAAAGATTTTATCCATTGGTACATCTGGTTTCTGAGCTAAGATATCAAGCCAGTGTAGTGCATGTTTTCGTTCATCACTGTCTGGTGGACTGATCTTGTAGAGAACGTAGGCGGTTTGTAACCTGCTGAAGGTATCAAGATCATCTTTCGTGATAAAGGCTTCTAATTCTGCTTTACCCTGCCCATTGTATTGACGTGTCTGGGTTAAGTCACCGAGGTATTGGAGGGCTTGCTGCCTTTGTCCTGTACTGTGTGAGGTGCGTACAAGCTGGCAGAGTTGTTTCACGACCAGTTCGACGAGGGTGTTTTCGACTTTGATCTCTTCGATCAGGCATTCTGAGATAAAGAAGAGGTCCTGCTGGATGATTTCGGTATGGATGCTACGCCGGCTTTTGATTGTGCCGTTGAGTAGCTCGGTGAGCAGGATGGTGACGGGTCTGGGTCTGAGTTTCCCGAGCAGGAGCAGGATGACTTCGCGCCAGTGGGGATCGTGCAGATGGTCGTGCAGGAAGTCGCGCATGACCTGTAAATCGCTTTCTTGTTGATAGCGTTCGTAGACGTCGGCGGCGGCGAAATATTCCTGGAAGGTGCGATGGACAAAGCCGTAGAGCGGAGCCCCTGTTTCGTCGGTGCCACGTTCTACGATCAAACCGGCCTCTTGCTCGACCAGTTCGATAAAGTTGGCGGCCTCGACGCGCTGCTCGGCTTTCTCGGCAATCAGATTCTGCTGACGAAGAAAGATCTCGACCTGCTTTTTGAGTTCTCTGGCCGAGACATCCACCGGCGCATCCTGTTGGCTGGCTCCGTTTATCCCATTCTCGT
Organism: Dictyobacter arantiisoli; assembly: GCF_008326305.1. GTDB lineage: Bacteria > Chloroflexota > Ktedonobacteria > Ktedonobacterales > Ktedonobacteraceae > Dictyobacter > Dictyobacter arantiisoli. The sequence goes on from NZ_BIXY01000078.1 coordinate 16,178, forward strand.
CTTGCTGACTGGCGCTTTCATCTTCATCCCCTTCTTGCGATTGGCGATGCAGGACGAAGCCGAGGTGGGCGAGGCAGGCGTACTGATCTTCTTTACCCATCTTCATGTGCTGCCAGCGGGCGTGGGTACCTTTGGTTTTGGCCCAGGTTTCGAGTAGCAGGTCGGCACAGCGATCATAGACCTGTGCCCGGCGATCTGGCAGGCGTTCGTAGCGATGCAGGGCGGTGATCACGGTCAGTAAGAGGGGATTTTCGCCCAGTTTGTGCAGGCGAGGATTCTCTTTGAGGGTGGTGAGGAGCAGTTCCATTTCTTCGCGTTCCTGATGTGGTATGGGTGAGAGGCGCAGGACGGCGGTATACCAGTTCTCTAGAAAGTGTCGCATCTGTTGGTCGTTGAAGGGCTGGACCTCGCTATGTGTGAAGAGAAGATGCGAGATGCGGGCCTGCTCGTATCCTACGGGTCGGGAGGTGACGAGGATACGGTTGCCGGGATAGCGGAGGGCGAAGTGTTCGATTTCCTGGACCAGTTCGAGGCGTTCGTTAAGGGTGGCAACCTCATCGAGGCCGTCGAAGAGCAGGAGCATGCCGTGGCGCGCCAATAGCTCTTTGAACATGTGGGGATTGATGTCGATGCTGTCGCGCTTGAGCAGGACGTCGCTGGCAAAGGTTAAGAAATCATAGCTGGCACGTTTGCGTTCCTGGCTCAGGCGGCGCAGTTCGATATAGAGCGGTAGCGGCTTGCCGGTGAGGAGTGAGGCTGCTTTGTCAGGTATCCGGGCGTTTTGCGCGGCGGCATGTCGCCAGGCGATATGTTTGGCTGCCGTCGATTTTCCTGATCCCGGCCCGCCCAGCAGTACCAGGCAGGGATGCTGCTCCAACGCGCTGACTAACTCATCTTCATCCGCTTCGGTAGCGTCCTCGGTCTGCGGCTGCTCCTCCCGCGTTCCGTCGATACGCAGTGGGACAAAGATGCTGCCGATTTCAGGATCGGCATTCTGATCTTTGGGGACGACACCGACGATCTTGAGATTGCGCAGGGTCCGTTCCATATGGGTAGCATACTTCTCGACATCCTGCTCGAAATCCGCGGCACTATAATGATCGCTGAGGGTAGTGGCGACGCTCTTGAGCAGGCTGACCACATCCAGCAGGCTATGCTGCATCGCTGTCATGGCACGTAACTGGAGTCCTGCGCTGAGCTGGGGCCGATAATAGGGATCAGCATAGAGCTCGCCCAGCAGGGCGCTGAAGAAGCTATTGAGATATGGTCCGGCGTCGATGTCTTGATAGTGCTCTAGCGCAGTATGCTGGCGGCGATTATAGAGCTCGCTTAATGTGTCCAGATCGGGTGTCTGGTTGAGCGTAAAGAAGGTCAGCGTCTCGCGTCTCAACTCATCACCCGCCGGGCCATCCTGCGCCAGCGTCGTGAGGATGCTTTTATAGAGATCGCGTTCCGGTTGCGCTTGAAAGGCGATCAGGCCACGTTCCATGGCATTCTTGAGTGCCTGGGAGAGATGACGTACCTGTTCCTTCTCATCGAGTTGAAAGCTAGCGTTAAAAAGATACTTTCCCTGTTCGAGCACGTAATTCTTGCCGACATCGAATGCCGCATCGCCACTCTTCGTCAGGACCGTCCCGCCCAATAATCCCAACCACGCCGGAACCGTCTGTTGGATCAGAGCGCCCAATCCCGCGAACGTCATTGGATCAGCCATCTGTGCATCCCTTCACTCTTCACTTGATTATTTCATATATCTTTATAAACGTATTGAGAGGCATGTTTTCCAACAGGGCAGCATGGTCGGCAAAAAACATCCCACGCCCTTCCTGATAAAGAAGGGCGTGGGATGTTGGGTTCTGGCCTTGCAGGATCAGGCGAGGGCGCTGTCCGGGCTGACCGAGGGGGCTTGCAGTCCGAAGGCGTCGGCCAGTAGCTCGTAGACTTTGACGCGGTTTTCGTAGCCATAGACCATCACAGAGAGCATGACTTCATCGGCCTGGGTCTGCTCGACCAGTTGCAGGATGCGGTCACGGACAGCTTCGGGTCGCCCGACGTTCTGTCGGGAGCGGGTATCCTCAATAACCATGCGCTCGGAGGCGGTGTAGTGGTAGTTTTTTGCCTCTTCAGGACTGGGGATCGGACCAGCCTGTCCCGACCGCAGACGTAAGAAGGCCAGGGCCATCGAGGCTGCGAGATCGCTGGCCTTTTCGTCAGTTTCGGCGCAGATGACGTTGGTGGTCAGGATCACCCTGGGACTTGCCAGCCGATCCGAGGGTTCAAATTGTTCGCGATACATGCGAATGGCTGGAATGGCGAAGCCAGGATTAATGTGATGGGCAAAGGAGAAGCCAACCCCCATGGCGGCGGCGGCCTGCGCACCAAAGTCGCTGGAACCTAATAACCAGATCGGTGGTAACTTGCTATCGGATGGGACGGCTTTGACGCCATGGGAAGGATGTCCCACCGGGAAGCCGTTGCCCTCGCCTGCATAGGCCAGCAACTCGGCCAGTTGCTGGGGGAAATCTTCAGCAGTCAGGGCGTCACGTGAGCGGCGTAGCGCCAGTGCTGTACGACCATCGGTGCCGGGAGCACGTCCCAGTCCCAGATCGATGCGTCCAGGATGCAGTGCTTCCAGCAGCTTGAAATTCTCAGCCACCTTCAGCGATGAGTGATTGGGAAGCATCACACCGCCCGATCCGACGCGAATATGTTTCGTCACCTGAGCAACATGTCCAATCATAATCTCAGGCGCAGGACTTGCCGTCATGTCCGAATTATGATGCTCAGACATCCAGTAGCGGCTATAGCCCAGTCGATCCGCCAATTGCGCCAGCTTCAACGTATTCTGCAATGCCTGCGCGCCCGTCGAGCCGGAGTCGACGGGTGAAAGATCTAAAATAGAAAGTGGCAATGACATAAAATCTATCCTTTTTTATCTCTAATAATTATCTTCATGCATAGTGATAACAATTATGGAGCCAAATTTTATCCCTGTGATAGCTATCCCATTGCCCGTATCGATCATTTAGAGGAACAGTTGTAGAATCCAGAGGGCCACCATACCCAGCAGGATGGTCAATAGGACGTTTTTGGTGCGCCATGCGACGAGGATCGCGACAATACCAGCAAGCAAACGCGGATTCAAGAACGATATATCAATAGCCGAGCCACGTGAGATAAACTCCGGGACAATGATAGCGGTTAAGGCCGTGATCGGGACAAAGCGCAGAAATCTCTGCACAAATGCCGGAACATTGGCACGTGCAAACAGAACGATGAACGAGAGACGCAAGAGATAGGTCAGGATACCAATACAGATAATAGCGGCCCAGAGTAACATTATGCCTCCTCCTGGCTATTTATAACGCTGCTCTGCACGGTTGGTGCTTCATTCTGTGTTGTTGCAATGCTGGTAGTTTGTTTGGGTCTGGCTGGGAGTAGCGCCTCCACGCCCATGCCCGCGCAAATTCCCAGGACCGTCGCCAGTACGATGCCCAGTTTCAAAGGGGCCGAGAGTGCCAGTATGGCAACAATCCCCGCTACCAGTGCCGCCGCGAGTCCGGCGTGATCCCGCAATGCCGGGACAACCAGAGCGGTAAAGGTCAGCGGCAGCGTGAAATCCAGCGACCAGCTAGCAGGAATCTGTGCACCCAGCAAGAGGCCGGCCAGAGTACTGATCTGCCAGGTACTCCAGAGCGTCAGGCCCGCGCCAAAGAAATACCACTGCTTATGCTGCGCCTGTGGTTGCTGCGTAAAATGCGTAATCACCACCGCATAGACCTCATCGGTCAAGAAATAGGCGAGCAAATATTTCCAGAAAGGATGAAACTGCTTCATATGTGGTGCCAGCGAGGCGCTATAGAGCACATGGCGCACATTGATCACAAAGACCGTCAGGATAATGATCAGTATGGGCACGCTGGCACCGATAAACTGGCTCATCACCAGCTGTGCGGAACCCGCGAAGACAATCGCCGAAGCTGCCTGGGCCAGCGCCCTGGAGAGGCCTGACTGATGCGCGATCACCCCATAGATAAGTCCAAACGGCATCGTCCCCAGCAGAATGGGCAACTCATCCTTGATCCCATTCAGGAATGCTGACCGCTTCAATGTTGTATCCATACAGCGCAACCTTTCTATTTCTATTTATGGAAAAATAGTGAAGTAAGATGAAGATAAATGCTTCATTTTTAGTCATGGTGAATAAACTTAGCACCGAATACTATAGCATAAAAAGAACATTCTTAACTATAAATAAATCCACCTCAATTGTCAATCTTCCTCATCGCAGGGCTCTCTATCCTTCCGGGGGATTGAGAGGAGGAGGAGTTTGCGAGGACTGTCATGCCCCCGGCATGCCTGCCATCGCGTTCCGTCATGGGCTGCCGCCCCTGCACCCCGCTTTCACCCGCAAGGACGGAGAGCCCATCACAGAACCTAATCGCAATCGATCCAGCTACATTTAATACTAACACCTGCCTTACTATATAAAATACAAAGAAAAATGCACATGCGTCACGAAACTGCAATAGTGGTATAATAAAAGAGAAAGAGCACCTCGGTTGCGACCTCGGCCACCTACTCCAACAAAGGGGGTGGAATGGGGGAGCGATCCATCCGTAGTAGTAGCAGCCACCCGAAGAGGTCGTGCGACCCCTGGAACGCTTTCATGCATGCCAGGATCAGGACGCAAACTCCGTCAGCAGGGAGCAAGCTTTTGCTACACTCTCATTTGTTGGATTAGGTGGACCTCGGCACGCACCTACGTTTTTGGGCCTGGTTGGTGATGACGATACATTGAGATGGAGAGATTAAAGCAGGTGATTTTTGAGGCGTTTTTTCTTGACAGGAGGGAGATTCTTGCTTATACTTAACATAGTTGATCAATTTAGTCGACAATTGTGTGGGTGTTCACGGAATCCTGAGAGTTCGTGGGCCAGATTTGGAAAGTGGTGCGTTCTATACATTGTAAACAGGTGACGATTGTGAGGTGCCAGACGTGATAGTCGTAGAGAATAGCTGGCGGGATTCTGGATCCTCCTGTTGATAGCATCCTGTGTCCCAGATGAAGAGTGTATGAGAACGTGAGTGTGTTAAGGAAGAATGTTATGAGCAGGTATCAAAGGGGTCAGCTAGCCAATAGTCTGGCTCGCGGACCAAAATGGGCTGCATTGTCTGATTGGGCCGTCATATATAGCGCAAGGAATATACGTCGCCATTGTTTTGCCGAAGGTATGTTCGTTTGTTGTTGTAAAGTACTTGCTTGTTGCTAAAGAGCCGCAAAAGTCGTTTACTAAAGGTAGAGGACTTTTTGATTTTTAGTTTCAGCTCTTATTTTGAAACACATTCAATCAATCAATGGAGATTGCGCGATGAAGGAATTATACATGACACCTCCGATCATTTTTGAGACCTTTTTGGCTCCGGCCTGGTATAAAACGTATCAGTACATGACCGAATACGTAGAACGCTACACTGGCACCTCGACCTTTTTGCTGAATGGCGAGGCATTAGAAGACTTCGCCGATGCCTTTGCTGATGTAGGATTTTTGACGCCCCTGGCCTATATCCAATTGCTGGGACAGCGGCCCTGCCCCGTGGAACTGTTAGCGGCGGCGATCGCGCAGGAAGATGTCCAGCATGGGGATGTGCCACCCGTCTTTTTTGATATTGTCGTGCGTCAGGAGAGCCGTGTGCGGGAGACACGCGAACTGGAGGGCTGCATCTGGTCCTACTACGCTGGCATGCCGCATGCGGAGGATAATACCTTCTATGAGCGGGCCGTTTCGACGGTCGGGGCACGCAAGACCGTGGAGTCCGCGACCCCGGTACAGGCCCTGCGCTCCGTTCTGAGCGGCGTCGCCGACGCCACCGCCGTCGATGCTCGCATGCTGCATCTGATCGCCTTAAACAGTCCTGCTATGGCGGCGCGTCTTCGCGTCGTCAGCACCTATAGCCCATCCACAGGGCCGCTCGTCGTCGTTGCCTCGCATGTTAGCGCCGACCTCAAGCAAAAGATCCAGGAAGCCTTCTTGTGCATGCACAAGGATTCCTTCTTCGCCCGCCGCCTCCAGGACGGCAAGCTTGACCACTTCATATCCGTCACCAATGCCCATTATCAGGACATGTGTGATTGCTATCGCAACACCCAGAGGCAAGTCGACTTCGACATGCCCGCCCGGCCCTTGCAAGCCACCTCCGCGCAATAAACACGGAGGCGCGGCAGCGAAGGTAAATTCCTGAGTGTCGGGGCGAGATGGTGGTGCGTGCCGAGGTGCGCTTTCTTCATCACGCACTGCCATCTCGCTTCAACGCTCGGGATTTTCTCGGGGATTTACCCAAACGTGGATGGTAAGGAAGGAATAGCCTACGGGCAAGATGATCGTACGAGGAATGGGAAAGCGGTTGTGACCTCGGCACGCACCTACAACATCTCCATCGTCATTCTCGAAAGTGCTCTGGAACTGGTATGCCCACCATTGCCAGACGAGTTGTGACAAAGCCCGACCGCAAGGGATCGGGCTTTCTCTGTGGGGAGATGTCGTTAGGAATTGGAGGTGATGGGAACGCTGGCGATTTCGAGGTCGTCGTAGCGCTTGATTTTGTAGATGGCGGTGGAGACAAGCCAACTGACGACGAAGATGCCGATGATGATGTAGCCGATGAAGCTGAAGTTGTCGCTGAGCCCTCCCACTTGTTCCCAGAAGGGGCCGCTGAGCTTAAGGGCTGAACTGATGATGCTGAATACTTCGATGGTGCCGACGATGAGGGCAACGAGCACAGAAATAAGAGTGATGTTGAGATTATAGTAGAGCTTGCGCACAGGTTTGACGAAGGCCCAGCCATAGGCTCCCAGCATCAGGATGCCGTCGGTGGTGTCGATCAGGCACATGCCAGCCATGAAGAGGAGCGGGAAGAGCAGGATGGTCCAGATGGGCAGATGCCCCTCGGTGGCGAGCAGGGCGGTGATGCTCATAATGCCGACTTCAGTGGCGGTATCGAAGCCAAGGCCAAATAAGACGCCCACAGGATACATTTTCCAGCTTTTATCGGTCATACGCAGCAGGGGACGGAAGAAGCGAGCCATCAAGCCGCGCTGATCCAGCGTCTCATTCAGACTCTGCTCATCGTAGGTCTCGCCGCGCTTCACCTTCTGGAAGGTCCTGAAAATGTCCCACAAAATCACCAGATTGAGGAGCGCGATCATATAGAGGAAGAGGGCGGAAATAGAGGTGCCGATGAAGCCGCCAATATTCTTCAATGTATCGAAATCCTTCGCCACGCTGGCCGCGATAGCGATCACGATACAGAGTCCAAAGACCACCGTCGAATGTCCCAATGAAAAGAAAAAGCCCACCGCGACCGGCCGCTTCTCCTCCTGCATCAGCTTACGCGTCACATTATCGATTGCCGAAATATGGTCAGCATCCACCGAGTGACGCAAGCCAAACGTATAGGCCGTCACAGCCAGTCCGAGGGTTGCCATTTGTCCGCTAAACGCCAGCAGTGCCAGCGCCCAGACCACCACATTCAAGATCAAGAGAAACGTATAAATACCAATAATTTTGCTACGCACATCTTTTGCGCTATCATTAAAAACAGACGATAGTGCAGTCAGACCAAAGGCGCTGGGCCTTGAACGGCTCATAATGTATATCCTCCTTGAAAGCAAGAGAGCAGAGAAATCGAGACATCCTGCATCCCATATATATGTCATCGCAGCGACCAGACGCATGGATGCCAGTATGAGCTGTCAGCCCTCCCGGTCCCATCGCAAGAGACATCATCTTCAATTGCAGTATACATGCTAAAGGTTCCTTATTGCAAATTTTTCGCAATAAGGAACCAGAATACAGATAAGCACAAATTGACAAAAACGTCATGGAAAACGTAGGCATCGCACGAAGCGCAACGCAGGCCGATGCTCTCTTGCTCGTACTGGAACCTCGCCCCAACGCGCTGCAATACCCATAAAAGGCAATTGTTGTATTTATGGATATATAGGAAAAAATCCCAAATACCGAGAATGTAGATGGAGAAGTGTAGGTGCGTGCCAGGGCCGCAGCCGAGGTGCGCTTTCTTTCCCGTTGCTCGTACTCAGCTGTAGGCTCATTCGTACCACAACCGTCATGGCAGGGGAGGTCGGAGAGCGTTGGGGGGAGATGTCGGTACGTGATGGGGAAAGCGCATCTCGGCTGCGGCCTCGGCACGCACCTACATCGCTCCATCATGCTTCTCGTTCGTTGGGCGGTATTGGGCCTGTGGGCGAAGATATCATATCGAGAGCGATATGGCGACGGAACAGCTCGTGGAGCACCTGTGTACGGTCGCCAGCACATTCCAGAGAAGGAGTAATCCCCGGAGGTGGGTTTCCACCACCTCCGTATTGGTCCTTACGCTACCAAATATCGCCAGGCAAACCCGAAGGGGGCGACAGGGTGTCGCTGACTTTACTATGTAGCGCTGTCAAGGCATCTATGTGTTGACTGAGATTTGGTAATGTCCCAAGTTCTTCTTGCGCTTTATTAATAATAGAATCCATAGTATCCGCCTGGTCCCCCTGATACCTTTGTCGGCCGGTTTCCATTGACGTTATATTATGCTTGATCGCCTCCGGCAGATTGCTAAGCTGAATTCTAAGAAATTCTATCTCCTCACGTAGAGACTCTATTTCATTAAAAACATTGTTGTCACTTGGCTGGAGCAAATGTTCATATCGTTCGCTAAATTCTTTAACCTTTGATTCAACCATTGATCCAGCATCCTTCATTTGTGCTACATTTTTGTCAAATAAATCACTCCAATACTTAAATTCGACCAATGTATCACGTTCATTATTCGTATTTTCGAGATTAAAGGCTGCTCTGAACTTTTGAGAATAGGTTGGCTCATCAATACGTAGCTCGGGTACTGGTTTTTCTGCTCTTTCTGTGGTTGGATTAGCAAACCTATCAATTCGCCATTGTTTTATTAGCTGTTGTCCCCGCGTGGGATTCGGTCTCTCTCCTGGCAGTGGGTTCTCTCCGAGCTGTCGGTATACTATTTGCTCCAGGCTCTCTCTGAGCGGTTCGTCTATTCCTAGCTTTGTGCTCATTCCTTGCATTATGAGCTCTGGGTTCGCTATCTCTCTGAGCAGAGGGTTCTCGGCTAGCTTTTGGGCCGCACTTTGCCTTTGGTCCTCTTGGAAACGCAGTTTCGCTAAGAGCTGTAGGTTCTCAGTTAGCTGTCTGCTCAACAATGACTCCTCTCCTGGCTGTGGGTTGTCTCTGAGCTGTTGGCTCTGTGGGTTGTCTCCTCGCTGTCGGTTCTCGGTTAGCTGTTGGCTCAACAATGACTTCCCCAAGTCCTCTCGAGGTTTCACCTCTCGCTTGGCGACGTCTAGATTATATAAATTCTGACGCACTCTACTCTCCTCCCCCTCATTCTCACTCTCGATTGCATTATCATATGACGCTGACTGTTCGAAGTTCCCTTCCGGTCGTATTGGCATGTCTCATCCCCTTTCAGATATTTGAAGTTCCAATTTCACAATGCAGTAGATATATACAAAATTCCAGAATTCTATAGTTTGAATTATAACCTTATTTTTAGTCTATCTCAAGTTTTCGGATAAACTCTAAGCATTTCACGTATGACGGTTTGGGTTGGGGAGCAGGGATTTTGCCCCTGAAGTGGAGATGCCTGTTGGTGTGCTGCCGGGGGTGACGGCGGGCGTTGGCGTTGGCGTAGGGGTAGCGTCGGGTAAGGGATCAGGGATGGAGCTGATGTCGAGTCCGGTGAACTCGACGCTGCTCTGGTCGGAGGACCAGCCGTTGTTGATGAAGAGGGCTATCTGCCCATGTGTGTAGTCGGGATCGCTGAGCTGCTGGATCTGGATATCGTTGATCCAGAGGGTCATCCGGGGACCGTTCATTTCGACTTTGAGCGAGTTCTGCTGGCCCAAGGGATGCATGTTGGTGTTTTTGGTGATACTGGCAAGCCGAAGTTCCTGGGAGGCTCCAACACTATCTAAATATTCTTTGGTGATGGTGACGATGTTGTTGCCGGAAATATCAATCCTATAGTCATGATCCAGGTTGCTATCGCCGCGTAAATAGAGGCCGACTGTGTCGTTGCCATCGGCTTTCAGGAAGTTGAAGGTGGCCGAGAGGGTATAGTCGCTCAGGGGAGAGAGGGTGGTGGTCGGTACATTCTCAATCAAGACCTTGTGGTTGGTGACCCCGAGCGTCATCTTGTTTTGTCCTACGATGCGTGTATAGCCAGCACTCCCATCCGGGCCCGTGGTTGCCCAGCCATTGTGATTATCGAGGAAGTTCTCGGTAAACAGAGGGGCCGGCGTTGCGAATGGGGTGCCGGAATCGGAGGGAGAAAATCCTGCGGATGGAGAGGGCGAAGGGGTAGGGGTTGCAGTGGACGTCGCATGCCTGGCTGGCTTTGTCTCTGTCGCCAATACAGATGAGGTTGCCGTGGCACTGACATGGACGTCTCCAACGCTCTGAATCCTGCTGGTAAATATGGCACTGCTTATCAATACAAGTAGGATTAAAGCAAGACAGACGAGCCACTTGAGTGGATTTCGCTGCTGCTTTTTTTTACTTCCCATAGCGGTGAATTGCTCCCTTAATTAAATATCTATATTATTAAACGAAATTTACGGTTTTTCGTCTCACTTCGTTTATTTATGTTCTTCCTTTGCCTGCACTCTCATTCCTGTCAGACCGCAAGGTGGCAGCATGACAATCTGTTGCTCCTAATCAGCATGTACGCAGCGCTTCGCGTTGAGTTGAGATACCTGTACTTATGGTAAACCTTTTCACCTATAACTAAAATACGCGCACACTCTCCCTGATCGTTGCAAGATAGGATTCCTTCATCCTCGCTGGCCTCGGACTGCTAGAGCAGATGGGCTGTTTCGTCTGGTTGGTGCGCGATGTTTGCGTTCAGGAGCAAGCCATCGGTGATGATTTGACGATACATGGTAATGACTTGTTGTACACTCAGCCGTCCATTGGGACGAAACCAGGTTGCGACCTCCGTACACATGGCGATAATGGCGTAGGATGTAATTTTGATATCGCTGTGCCGGAACACCTCACGCTCCATACCATCACGTAACAGCTCCTGTAACAGCGACTCATAGGTATCGCGCAAGGTCAGGATGTAGGGACGTTGTGCCTCATCGAGGGCACGCATCTCGGTGTCGATGATAAAAAACTCGTCCTTATAGGTCGTGTGCAGGCGAATATGATTGGCTATGGCCTCATGCAAACGCTGAACTGGATCATCGGTGGTGCGGAGAATATGTTCGAGGCTGGCGTTGAGCCGCTGCATGGATGTTTCCATGATCTCCACCAGCAGTGCCTGTTTGTTTGGATAATGGTGGTAGATACTGGCGGCCTGTATCCCCGCCATGCGTGCGATATCACGCAAAGGGGCGGCATGGTAGCCATATTGCGCAAAAAGTTGCACTGCGGCCGCTAAAATACTGTCTCGCATCGAACGGCCTTCGGGCCGCATAAGCACAATCCCTCATTTCTCTGAATCTATTTCTATTGTACCAGAAATGAAGGGTAATTAATAGATAAACAAAATATTGACATTTATAGACGTTTATGCTAATCTATCCTCATGAGATTAAGCGCCTACGCAAAAAAGATGGGTATCAGCTATAAGACCGCATTCCGATGGTGGAAAGCTGGGAAGCTCGATGCCTATCAACTTGATACAGGAACGATCATTGTACGAGAGCCAGCACAAGCACAAGAAGCCTTGGGTGTTGCGCTCTATGCTCGTGTCTCTTCAGCAGACCAGAAAGAGGATCTAGAGCGGCAGATGCAACGGCTGAAGGATTATGCTGCATCACGAGGCTATCATGTGACCAAGATGGTCAGCGAGATCGCATCAGGGCTCAATGATAGTCGCCCGAAACTCATGAAAATCTTAACTGATGTCAGTATCGGTCGTATTGTCGTCGAGCATCGCGATCGGTTGACACGTTTCGGATTTCATTATATTGAACAACTTTTAGCGCTTCAAGGTCGGAAGCTGGAAGTGATCTTTCCTGGTGATACAAATAATGAGCTGGTGGATGATTTCATCGCAGTCATCACGAGTATGGCTAGTCGCATTTATGGACGGAGAACGTCAAAACGCCGTGCAGAAAAAATTAAACACTGCGTCGAGCAAGCTATGAAGGCTGAGGACGAGTAAGGATGCTGATGATACGCGGATATAAGACCGAGTTGGATCTCAATAACGCCCAGAGAACGCTCTGCCTCAAGCATGCTGGTGCTGCCCGTTACAGCTACAACTGGGGTTTGAAACGCTACCAAGAGGAATATCAAGCCGGTCGAAAAGCACCATCTGCGATCAGCCTGCATAAAGAGTTGAATGTCCTCAAGCAAACTGAACTCCCCTGGATGTATCAAGTATCGAAGTGTGCGCCACAGGAAGCCCTGCGCAATCTAGAAAAAGCGTTCAAGAACTTCTTTGGGAAGGCGAAGCTAAAAACACAGGGCAAGTATCGTGGCAAGCTTGGCTATCCTCGCTTCAAATCCAAGAAGAAGGGGATTGGCTCCTTCCGCTTGACGGGGGCCATTCATGTCTTTGAGGATCAGATCCAACTTCCCCGCCTGGGCACGGTGCGGTTGTCTGAGCATGGATATATTCCCATGACGGCAAAGGTCTTAGCGGCAACGGTATCAGAGCAGGCGGGCCGCTGGTTCGTCAGTGTCCAGGTGGAGGAAACCGCCCCCGACCCGATCAATGCGACAGGCCCCGTGATCGGGATTGATTTGGGTATCAAGACACTGGCAACGGCGTCCAATGGGACCGTGATTGCAAACCCCAAAGCGCTACGCTCCAATCTCAAGAAGCTGAGACGGGCTTCTCGTCAGCATTCCCGCAAACAGAAGGGAAGCAAGAATCGAGCAAAGGCAACACGCAAACTGGCTCGATTGCATGTTCACATTGCCAATATCCGCAAAGATGCCCTGCACAAAGCCACCTCGCAACTGGTGATGAAAACCAAGTCACCTGATGTGAGGCCTGCCGTAATAGTGTTGGAGGATCTCAATGTGTCAGGCATGCTCAAAAATGGACGCCTTTCACGAGCGATTGCCGATGTTGGTTTTGCTGAGTTCCGTCGCCAGGTCGAATACAAGGCTCAGCAAGTGGGCATCATGGTGAAATGTGTTTCTCGCTGGGAACCTTCCAGCAAGACCTGCTCAAGTTGCAAAGTGGTCCGAGAAAAACTGGATTTAAGTGAACGGACTTTTGTCTGCCATGCATGTGGTTTGGTCATTGACCGTGATTTGAATGCATCATACAACCTGGCAGACTTAGCTTGAGCATGGGAGTACCGTGAGTTACACGGGATTGAAGCCTGTGGACAGGGCGGCTCTGGCTTGGTAGCAATACCAAGTGAAACTGCCCTGGATGAAGCAGGAACCGAACATCAAATGTGGCTTGTCCATAAATGGGTAAGTTTCGGATAACGGATGCGTATATATTAGCGGGTAACCCGATTCAATTGCTCGTCACGGCGTACGAGCAAGCTGAGATGAGCAATGAGCAGGACCGCGAGGATGGCGATCCAAAGCGCGGCAATCGGCGCGAAGAGCCGCCCCCACAGCCAGAGTCCCAACCATCCACCCGTCCAGGCACCTATCCCACCGCCAATCACCAGAATGTACCATGGGCAGTGCGCTCCTGGCCGTGCTCCCAGCGCGACAAAACCGATGATAAGACCCGCACCAAACCAGAACAGTGATTGCAGGAGTAGATTCATAATGGTCATGATCGCCTTTCTTTGCTTCTCAGCCTACAGACGACAACAGGTGGTCGAGCAGCAGAAAGAGCTGGGTGCCATCCCCTAATACCTGTCCTATCTGGAGTCCTGAGCGTACTTCAACATGATCAAAAATATGAAATTCGACATACTCATGGGAATGATGCAGGCGCGTCAGGGCGGCAGCGAAGGCGCGTGTCTCGGTAACAGGCAGGGATGCATCATTCCGATCATGGAGCAGGAAGATGGGTGCCTGGATCTGCGCCAGTACACGGCGTGGCGACAATGTATCCAGCAGGGACTGGACGTTGGGCGGTAAGGCCGCCATATTCGCGTCAACCCGTTGCGGCTGATCTCCTTTGAGGAGATGATAGATGGCTTGCGCGCCTGGTGAGAATTGCGCCAGTTCAGCATTGCTCAGCGGCGCTCCCTGGGGTGCAAGGGCGGCTGTGATACTACTCTGCTCGGAAGTTGAAAGGTATTGTGTGGTCATATTTGCCAGCACCCCGATAGGGATAGCGATGGGATGCCAGGCTTCGTGCTTGCCATCGATCAGCAGACTGCGACTCCCGAAGGTGTGAACGAGGGTACGGGTATCAAAGTAGCCCCCAAAAGCCGTAATCGAAGCGACCTGCGTGCGGATACGCGGATCGGCTGCTGCAAAGCACATCAAGGGCACACCACCGCTGAACGCGATGATCCCGCTGCGCCGTCCTTGCAGCGCTGGTAGATCTTGGAGCGTGAGAAACGCCTGTACTGTCGCGTCGCTATCCTGCGCCGAGATCATATAGTTCATCAGCGTCGGCGTCGTCATATTCATCACCACCATGCCGCTGCGAGCCAGTGCCTCCGACAGATTGATCAACTGCGGCACCTGTCGATTATCCCCCACGCCGGACACGATCAGCAATCCACCCCGCGCCCCCGCCAGTTGTGGACTCGACGTCGTTGGCGCATATATATCGAGATAGACAGGACCACTCCGGGACTGCATCTGCCGTTGTGTATGCTGGATAGGATTGCCAACCGCCAGCAATATGCCCGGCTGGGAGGCAGAAATCAGGGCCGGCAAGACAAAGGCCGCTCGTACCGCCGCACGTCCCTGCGGGAAAACCGTCAGGTAGAATCCTGGCACAAGAATCAGCAATAAACAGCCCCGTAATAGTAGTGTTAGCAGGCGCCGCCCGCGTTGGTACCATCGGCCAGCCGCCCGCGCCCGCGTTGCTTTCGCCACCTGCTGTGAACCATCTGCAGCATCACGTTTCGACATCATGTCAGTCCTTCTCTCCTGCACAGCTCCTCAAAACAAGCGTGCTCCATCGATCATCACCACCTTAGTATACAGGGATGCTCAAGGAGCCAACAGGGTCAAATGCCCTATTTTGCCAGAGGCATGGAGAGGATAGAGGTGATGCACTATCCTCGATCTACAGAAAGCTACATAAATAAAATATCTGTTTCCTGCAGCAGCAGCATCAACATCTGGAGCAAATTCATCTCGCATACAATTAAAACTAGACCTACCACTCAATAAATTTGATCAACTGTTGACCCTCACGCCACCCCAGAGGACCATATCCATTCCAGATAGCATCCAACTCAGCAGCCTTTAGGAAAAATCAACGCCCCCGACCCGTATCTCGTTTCTCACCGTCAAGATGATGGATACAAGAGATACTGGGCCGGGGGCGTTGACCGATCAACATGCCGCCTCAGCGTTATGAGCGGTATTATTTCTCGTCGATATCTGCCCCACCCTCACTATCGTGATCGACATCAATATCATCCTCATCCGAGACGAGGCCGAGATAGACACTCATCCAGCCCGCAACAAAGTGCGCGCGCCACAGTCCTTGCTCGAATGGATTCAGGTCGCTCGGAAGCAGATGATCAATGATCATGGTGAATTGTTTATCATCCAAAGGCACAGGATTGGCACAGTTATTATCCGTCATAAAGGCCAGATGTGCTCGAATACCCATGCGGTAACCCAGTTCGACGGAACTTTCATAGATTGTTTGTTCGGACACGCCAATACGGATACGCTTGCCGAAAGGGAGATCAGTTCCAGGAGAATAGATCAAATCCCCTATCTTTTCCAGGGGTGGTGGCGGAACTTCATGTGATCGGGATGAGAAAGACATTCTTTAAACCTGCTTTCTGCGTATGCACCTATATTTTACTGGACAATAGAAGATAAGAGAACACGAATCTACTACAAAGCACGTCGAGCGCTGCATGAAATAACGAATCTCAGCCTTTGAAATGTCGCGTCCAGAAAAAAAATATCATTCCCTTCCTTAGGAACGCTACCTACCACATCAGTGGGTAGGGTTTTATTGTACATTCAATCCATGCTAAAAACAAATCTATGAGCTCTCTGGAATTTTCTATTACTTTTTGGTGAGTTCTTTTTCGTTTTTTACTCGATAAAAAATATAATTGTTTCTTGTTCAACAGTCCCTTTATAAGCGACGAAAACGGAAAACTATTGACACAGTTGAATGATTCTGTTTCTACTGCCCGGAAGGCTCTTGTGTTATATGCTATATAAGCAGTAATAGAAGATTAAAGCTGTGTTGTGCGATGGGCGTTTGCTAGAAAAATGGTATTGTTAGCTAGCAATAGTGCAAATTTTCATAAAAACCGCTATACTAATAGATGTACTCTAAAAGGACTGGTGATGATACGGTGACGAATCAAGAGATACAGGTAGATGAGATTATTGAGACGAAAGTGAAGCCATTATTACGCGGCTGGTTTCATGCGGTTGCGGCGGTTGCGGCGGTTATCCTGACGATTGTCCTCTGCTGGTACAGTCGAGCAGATGTGCCACGTTTTCTCTCGTTGCTCGTCTTTGGACTGAGCATGATCGAGATGTATACGGTAAGCGCGATCTATCATATTGTGCATTGGGAGCCGCAGCAGCGCCGCATCTGGCGCTCACTGGATCATGCCAATATTTTCGTCTTAATCGCAGGCACCTACACGCCGCTCTGCTTCAACATCCTTTCCGGTTGGGTACGGATTGTCCTGTTGATCACCATCTGGCTACTGGCACTGGCGGGCGTCATTTTTGCGCTCTTCCCCTACGCCCTGCGCCTCCCGAAATGGTTCAGCGCCTCCCTCTATATTCTGATGGGCTGGATTGTCATTCTCGCCCTGCCCGCCTTCCTGCAAGTCCTCCCCTGGTCCTTCATCTTCACCCTCTTATCGGGTGGTATCCTCTACACCATAGGTGCCGTTGTCTACGCAACCCGCTGGCCCAATCCCTTCCCCAAATTCTTCGGCTATCATGAAATCTTCCATCTCTTTGTCATCGCCGGCAGCATCTCCTTCGTCGCCAGTGTCTGGATCTGGGCCCTCCACTTCCCCCGCGTCTGATCAGGCACAAATGGGGAGTGATGCTTGTAGGATGAACCGAAAGGCGAGCTACGTTTTTGTTCTTTATTGCCTTATATAAGAGTTATGACAGGTAGCAGAGATGAATTGTGTTTGGTACCATCGGCGAGGCCCATGTAACCCTCTCATTGGGAAATCTCCGCTGCTATAAAGGTGTCGCCTGTGTGGATCAAGAACGCGGTGGCGGCTACGCAAAATATAGCTCCTGGGAACAAGGCTTTCACGACTGGTATGCGCTCATCCACAACTACTATGTCGCTAGAGGACTGACCACCATCGACAAAGTGATCCCAGTATACGCGCCGACTCCGAACAATGCAGACGCAGGCTATATTCAGTCTATCAAACATATCATCGATACCTGGCACGCTGGCAGCATCATGAAATAGAAGCAAATGATGGGTAATGTGGGCATTGCACAGAGTTGGATATTACCGAACGTTAATGATGATTTCCGTACGAGTAACGGGAAAACAGGATTCCGCTGCAGTGTTGTGCTGCACCTACATGAACCTTTATAGGGAGGATGAGATGATCTTTTCCATTTTTGTGGCAAGTAAAGAGAATGCCATTATATGATTGTGTATTGTTTCGGAAAGGTGGTTCTCATGGAAAACCGTGCGACTTTTATTTGTCAGATCCGTGCGTTGCGTCCGGGCTTTGCGGATGAGATGTTACCTGAGGAATTGGCGGCGATGCAGGCGCATTCGGAGTATCTCGATCAGCTCAAGCAAGAAACAACCTTTTATTTGATCGGTCCCTGCCTCGATCGCGCCTTTGGTATCGTTATTTTTGAGGCTGATTCTCTCGAAGCGGCCCACGAGATGATGGCTCATGATCCCTCGGTGGAGCGCGGCGTGATGAGCTTTGAAGTCCATCCTTTCAAAATCTCGTTCTGGCAGCCGCCACAGAATTAATATACCTATTTGCAATAGGCATGATCAGGGGTTTCTAAGTAAATAGAGTAGACCGTCAGCGAATGTGAACCCTGCCACAGTGTGAAAAAGCCGTAGCCGCCACCGTTCTGCGGTGGAGTGAAACGCCCCTCAATACGGTTCAAATAGTCCATGCTCCTGCGGAGCACCCGGAACGATGAAAAGGAGGTAAAATAGGAGGTGAACCAGCGCCAAGATTCACAGATCGAGATGTTATCTAGTGGAACAAACCTGGGTTCAAAT
>NZ_BIXY01000079.1 GCF_008326305.1 Dictyobacter arantiisoli
GCCTCGCACGCATTGGTACCTATTTCTTCCCGAACGGAGTTTCTCTTTCAAAACTGAGTCTGCTCATGAGGGCTTACACAAAGGACACCTTTCTGCAAGCCCCGGTTTTAAAACGTGACACTTAGTCACAAATCTTTCATCTCGGAAATTCATCCCAGGATGATGGGACGGAGAGATAACGCCTCTCTGACACAATGGTTCTGTTCAATTGTTGAGTGTCAAAGCCCTCTGGAGGCGGCTTTCTTTGAAAAGCGGAACTATATCCCTCCTCTTTTACCTCAGGAGGCATAGTTCCCTTCATCACAGTGGGCATTTTCCTACAGTCTCATTTGTGTAAAAGTGTCACGTTTTAAAACCGGGGTTCATGACTATCTGCAAACGAGCATAAAAAAACTCGTCCTCACAAGGACGAGCATATAACCCGTGGTACCACCTCTTTTGAACTGCCTGCGCCGCTTCTATCCACAGATAAAAATCAACAGCAATTCCACTCATGCGGTCAACAAAGAACCGCGCCTTCTGATAACGGCGAAGAGTGGCCGGTCAGGTTTCTACTGACGCTCTCAGGTGGGTTCGATGCTGGCTTCGCATGCCGCCTTGCACTATCGCGGCTCGCTGTCCGAAACCATACGCATCTACTGATCCTGATCGAAGCGTTAACATTGTTTTTTAGTCAGGCAAAGCATACACCATCAACTCAGGTGTGTCAAGCAATGCAAAGAGAAAGTTGGGGTTCCAATTCCCAACTTAATTTGGCAGAATTGGCTTTTAGTCTGGACACAAACAGACCAGGTAATTTGGCCATCCAACATTCATCAAACCTTTTACCATTAGACTTCCCACCAGGTGAGAAAAGATGTGTAATACATGTTCCACATAGTAGGAGAGGAACAGCACACTCAATGCGATTTTTAAGTTGGGAAAGAGTAATAAAATCATTCGAAAAACGCTTCGCCCCATTCCACATTTTGAAAGCTTTTTCGGCATGCCTTACATTCATTGCGTGCCTTGCTATGTTTAGTGGTAATGCATTTGCATATAACAGGCCAAATATTATAAATTACGTAGGTAAGTGGGCAAAGAATCGAAATGGATTCTGGCCATCATATGGGTCAGATTGCACGATTTTTCTGTCTCAGTCTATGAATGCAGGTAGAGATGGTATGGATGGCACCTGGCATGCACAATATTATTTATAGCACTGGGATGTAACACTAGCATAGGACAACGCCAGCTACAATTTTCAATATGAGACGCAAAACAAGACACAATCAAAAATAAAAGCAGCTCAACAAAAACCCTAAATACGCTGACAAAGCAAGATCAGGTTTTGTTTTAAAAACCTGATCTTGTTCAACACAATCGCAGATACGACAACATAAAAATGGAGATTGCAAATGTCTGAACTACCTTTTCAAAATAACGTTCATAAAGAAAAAAGTGTAAATCAACCATCCACTCGAAATTCTCTATCTCGAAGGACGTTCTTAAAGAGAGGTGGTTTAGTAAGTGGTGGTGTTCTCCTCGCTCTTGGTGGTGCTTTTCTTTGGGAAAAAAATTATTGGCACGATTCTGCGATTTATACGTTTCATGATACAGTCTATAGTGTCACATGGTCTCCAAGCGGCAAAAGGCTTGCAACTCTGAACGCAGATGGGGCGCTCCACGTCTGGGATACCTCAACATATACAACAACATATAGTAGCCATGCTACTGGAAATATCCCTACAGGTGCAACCAGATGGTCACCCAATGGACAGTATATCGCTTCATGCGATCAAAACCACGCTGTACGTATCTGGAATACTAACAACTGGTCATCATTCACGAATACATCTAACATGCAAACGGATGTAACCTCACTTGCCTGGTCGCCAGATAGCAATTTCGTTGCAGTGGGAAGTGCCAACAAACTCGTATGCATTTACCATGTAACGGCAGGAAAAACTTCTGCAGCTGAGCTAGCCTTTACCTATGATCAACATCAGGATGGAATAACTACACTAGCGTGGGCATCTAATGGCACCTATATTGCTTCAGGTTCTTTAGATGGAACTGTTCGCATATGGCATCCTACGACAGGTGTCACACAAGCGACTTTTAGTGATCCCGCCATACATCCCATCACAGCCGTAACCTGGTCACCTGATAATCAAATGTTAGCCTTCACGTTTGGCCCAAAGGAAGATAATCTGCAACCGATGAGTACACACATCGTCCAGGTAGTTCATATTCCATCGGGCTCAGTAGTATCAAGCCATACGGGACACAGTGATTATGTAGCTTCACTGTCCTGGTCTTCCAATGGAGCCTATATAGCCTCCGCCAGCGATGATACTACTGTACATATTTGGCAGCCCAAACAAGCACAGAACGTTTATATTTATCGTGGCCATACGGCCCGTGTAAGAAATGTTGTCTGGGCGCCAGATAATATCCATCTGGCAACGACCAGTGAAGATAACACCCTTCAAGTCTGGCAAAACTCTTAACACATCATCTAGCCCTGGACCCAACGCAAGATCAGAAAGAGATGGAATTCCTCATGCTTTGAACCTTGTTTTTGAGAAACCGTCCCTAGTGCAGGTTCAAGAGACCCGTTGTGCAAGATGATCAGTTGTGTGAGAAACAAAGGGATCAGAGACGTGACGCTCCGTGTGCCACTGCAGTGAGCAGATGGGCTGATTCAGCACGGTCCCGTTGTCAGGGCTTTTCAATTCTGGAAATCGTCAGCCGCGATGGTTCTCCTAAGATCTTTCAGCTTCTGTTGGTCGTTGACATCTTCTCCCTTATTGCTCACTTTGAGAGATCGCATCTTCTGCCAACGCCCAGGTTGTCATCGCCTCGAAGATAGGGCGCAAGCGTTGCCCTCGTTCCGTCAGTTTGTATTCAACGTGGAGCGGAACCTCCGAGTAGACCGTACGCGTCACGATGCCTTGCTCTTCCAATAAACGCAGCCGATCCGTCAGCGTTTTTGGGCTAATGGGAGCCAACGAACGACGAAACTCACCAAAACGTTTGATCCCGCTGAACAGGTCACGCAGAATAAGAATAGTCCACTTGCCCTCTAAGATCTCCACGGTACGTCCGATTGGCTGAAAACAGGAAATGTCAGTCATCACTCTTGCTGGCTCCATGCTAGTTCACTTTCTGAAACTATTGCACTTTTTTGAAACTACTTTACAAAAGTACCAGAGAGTTCTACTCTTGTCAACAAGACAAAATGTTTGTCTTCCCGAAGTGTCATGAGATGGAGATATATGTCTCTATTCACTCCAGAATACATTCATGAAGAATAAAGGAGAAAAAACAATGGCAGCCTATCTTGTCTTTGATGTCGAGAAAATAACTGATGTTGAGATGATGATGGAATATCGTCGGCTCGCCGCGCCAACGCTGAAAGAATACGGCGTCAAATTCCTGGTAGAAGGAGGTGGCCCATATGAAGTAATTGAAGGGGAGAGGCCGACACAAGGGTTGGTTATCCTGCAATTTGAGGATACGGATCACTTCAGACGTTGGTTTAATTCATCTGAATATCAGGAAGCTCGCAAGCTCCGTCTCCGGTCATCTACTGCTCAAGTCATTCTTATCGAGGGGCAGTGACTGCAGCCTCTGTCGTCGCGTCTATCCGGCGACCAGAACGAGCCGCAGAGATGAAAGAGAGCGGCGTCCATCAGACCGTTGGAGGAGAAGATCTCACGCTCGCACAAGCGTTTGGCCCCTATCATCTCATTATCGACTAGGGGCAAGACTCTTGCGACAGCCTTAACTCTGCTTGCGCCTGGCGAGATGTGTGTCAATCTTGGGACGTCAGAGAGTACTGAGGTCAGTTTGAATCTCAGAACCATTCTGAGCAAGAGCATTCATTTCTGTGAATTGTTTTTGCTGAAAGAGCTAGAACGCTCTTCAGTGGCAGAGGATCTTCAAGGTCTGGCCCAGCTTGTAGCCAATGGGCAGCTCAATCCGCGTATCAATGTACAGGCTCCCTGGACCGAGGCGAGCGAAGTAACACAACGCTTCCTGGATCGACGGATCACCGGCAAGGCCGTTCTCGCTCTCGCTTGAGACGCTTTATGAGTCATCTCCATTTGTAAATCCCAACATTAAACGATTTACACCCATAGCAACAAGCCATCCTGGTGCAACAAACGAACGGTTTGTTGCACCAAATTCATTCTGATCGTCTCCTTTTGAAAAACGCGCGAGCTTCTCGCGAAGAAGAAAAAACGACACATGAAAGCTCCTCTCTTTGTCCAAACGTTGAGTCCAGACGAACAGGCAAAAATCTCCGATGGATTGTGCTCATGTGACGCCTTTACCCTTCGTCGCTCTCAGATCCTGCTTGCCTCCAGCCGAGGGCAGCGCCCATCATCCGTCGCCAGAAACCTGGGTTGCGCGACCCAAACCGTGCGTAATGCCATTCATGCTTTTGAGCAGAAAGGGCTGGATTGCCTGAAGCCCGAGTCCAGTCGGCCAAAAACGGTGCAAGCCCAATTTGACCAAGACGTGTGCGAAGAATTACGAGCGATCCTCCACAAGCCGCCACACGTTTTCAACAAAACGACCAGCCTCTGGACGCTTCAACGAGCGGCCGAGGTATGTTTCGAGCAAGGACTGACCGAACAGCAGGTAAGCATCGAAACGATCCGTCAGGCCCTCAAGCGACTGGGGGTGAGGTGGCAACGTGCTAAACACTGGATCACGAGTCCCGATCCTGAATATATCAGAAAAAAACAACGACGTGATGCCCTTATTGCTCTCGCACAGCGGTACGGATGGGAGATTGGCTATATGGACGAAGTGTGGTGGAGCCGACTGAGTCAACCAAACCTGCACAGTTGGAGTGAGCAGGACAAGCCGCTGCGTTTATAAGAGATGAACAAAGAAAAGGATGATCCTGACCCAAAAGCGCTGGCGTGTTATGGGATGCTTTCATCCTCCGATGAGCACATGTTCCTCCGCTTTGTCGCAGGTCGCCCAGTCAGTTCCGTCACGATCGAGTTTCTACAATGGCTGGGCGAGCAGGTCCAGGCGCAGGGACACCACGTACTGGTGCTTATTTGGGATAACGCTTCCTGGCACGTGAGTAAGCAGGTTAAAAGTTGGCTGCGAGAGCATAACCAGGCAGTGCAACAAGAGACAGGTTCGAAAGCAGGCGTGAGGATTATTCCCTGCTGGTTGCCAGTCAAGAGTCCGTGGTTAAACCGCATCGAACCCAAGTGGGTTCACGGCAAACGTGCCATTGTTGAACCTGCACGGATTTTAACAGCAAGCGAACTCAAGCAGCGTGTCTGCGATTACATTGGCTGTGAGCTGCTTGAGCCACTTACACAGGAGGTCTCTTGAATCTGCACTAGCCAGCAGGAACAGCTGTTAGCTGAGGATTACTTCATTTTTTGGAATCGGAAGACCTTGCAGAGAAAGATGGGGCTAAATATCGGAATATGCTGACAAAAAATCAGGTGGCATCCCACTGCTGCTGAGTCTATAATAAGGAATAGAAATATATTCTTGTATTGGCAACTATAGATTGCGTTATCTTCACGGACTCAGGCAAAACGCCGGCATGATCCATACAGTTGGTGGGAGAGAGAAAGAAGATAAAGCATTCATTCGATACGCATTCTCAGGAGCATATTCGTACAATGAAAAAGATATTTGGAGCTCTGATAATTTTGAGCCTGCTGGCACTCTTGATCTCGGCATGCGCTGTGGGCAGCAATCAAGCTACCGGGCCTAATCCGGTCCATATGGATGACTCAAGCTTTAAGTTACTCTCAATCGATATCAAAAAAGGTGACAAGATTACTCTGATCAACGATAATGCCCCGGTCCATATTATCGCCAATGGCACCTGGGGGGATAATAATACTCCGAAACCGGGAAGTGAGACGGGCGCACCTAAAATAAATAATCTACAGGTCGATGGCTTTGGGAGCGGCTCTATCGGCCCATTTAATACCGCTGGCACCTTTCAGATCTATTGCACGGTTCATCCAGGCATGAAATTAACGGTCAACGTGAAATAGGTGATCCCACCAAAAAAGCCCCGCCGGGATGGCGGGGCCTACATTTCTGGATAGAGATTCCACGTTAAAAGCCGTTAAAGGATGCGTTGATATCATAGGCTGCCGCCAATTGACTCTGGGCCAGGCCAGCTTGAGGTGCAGCTGCGTGAGAAGAAACGGAAAAATAACGAAACCTCCATATTTTGTAGAAAACCCCTACAAAAAGGCTAGTCAAGAGCTGGTGTTTTGCAGTATGATACTAAGAGGAAAGTAACAGCGGTTACATATTTTGAGATAAAGAAAAGATGAGAGAATAGAAAAACTCGTCGATACGGAAGAGTAAACGAGACGAATCCTTTTAGGAGAGCGTATTATATTAAGTTATGGCTAAAGAAGAATTCACCTTCAAGCAATGTTGATAGAAATAAAGTATAATTAAAGCTCATTATTTCATGATGCGAGAGGAATTGCTACTGCATGACAACAATTGTATTTAACCAGATCACCAAACGGTATCCAGGAACAGATACTCCAGCCGTTGATGCAGTCACCTTTGAGGTTCCTGAAGGCAGCACATGCATGCTCGTAGGCACCTCTGGCTCTGGAAAAACGACACTATTGCGTATGGTCAATCGTCTCATCGAACCAAGCTCGGGCGAGATCTTGATCGATGGCAAAAATGTCTTGCAGGAAGATCCCATCCAACTTCGTCGCCGTATCGGCTATGTTATCCAGCAGGTAGGTCTTTTCCCCCACCTGACGATTGCCGAAAATGTGCGTGTCACGGCAGAG
Source organism: Dictyobacter arantiisoli (assembly GCF_008326305.1). Taxonomy (GTDB): domain Bacteria; phylum Chloroflexota; class Ktedonobacteria; order Ktedonobacterales; family Ktedonobacteraceae; genus Dictyobacter; species Dictyobacter arantiisoli. Next base: position 6,804 of record NZ_BIXY01000079.1, read on the forward strand.
ATTGCCGGGGGCTGGAGCAAGCAGCGGCTCAAACAACGCGTCGATGAATTGCTCGAACTGGTCGGCTTACCACCAGATGAATATCGCAAACGTTTTCCACGTCAACTTTCAGGTGGACAACAACAACGCGTCGGTCTGGCACGTGCTCTGGCCACAGATCCAGCCATTCTATTGATGGATGAGCCATTCGGTGCGCTTGATGCGATCACGCGTGCCCGTATGCAAGAAGAATTACTGCGCATCCAAAAAGATGTACATAAGACGATTCTCTTTGTCTCGCACGATATGGAAGAGGCATTCAAATTGGGCGATCAAATCGCGGTGCTTTCGCAGGGTAAATTGGTACAGTTAGGTACACCAGTGGAGTTGTTGGCCCAACCGGCAAACGGCTTTGTAGGCCAGCTGGTCGGTGCTGACAATATTCTGCGCCAATTGCAGTACTTGCCGATTTCGCATGCGCTGGCAAACAAACCAGAAGCGGTTTCATCCGCCCACTGGGGAGACGTACCAGAACTATCAACTGAAGCTACGTTGCTTGATGCTCTGCTACAACTCCTCGCCACCAACGCTCCCGCCCTTTCTGCAAAAGATCCCCAGACCAAACAGCACACCGGTTATATCACACTCGACAGCCTGAATCGCGAGATTTCTCACATACGCCAGGAACAGAACTCAACCGTGGAATCGCGGATATGAGATCAGATAGGCTGTGACGATAGCGAAAAGGAGCTCTGTTCTATGCAATATATACTGAGTGGGTATAACTATGATCTGACTGATCCTGGGAGTATTCCAAATCTTATCGTGCAACATATCTATCTTGTCGGCGTTGCGATGCTCATTTCACTGATCATTGCTATCCCCATCGGCATTGTCGTGGCGCGGAACCGCTGGCTGTATACGCCCGTGGTCACCTTTACTGGCATGCTCTATAGCATCCCCGGAATCGCCTTTCTGGCGCTTCTGATCACGATACCCTGGATCGGATTGAGTTGGGCCACGATTATGATCCCACTGGTTGCCTATACCCAGCTCGTCTTGATTCGTAATACAGCCACAGCCATTAATGGCATCGATCCTTTATTGATCGAAGTTGGCAAATCCATGGGCATGAATCGCTGGCAGTTGTTGACTCGCGTCACCTTGCCACTGGCCCTGCCCGTCATCGTTGCGGGCGTGCGGATCGCGACCGTGACGACCGTTGGAACCGCCTCCCTGGCCTCGCTGGTGAACGAGGGAGGATTGGGAGATCTCATTTTTAAAAATCTGACCAGTGGGGATGAGCAAGCAATTATCGCCGGAGCGATCCTCATGAGTGTGTTCGCGGTCGTAGCCGACCTGATCTTACTCGGCATTCAAATGTTGTTAAGTCGGGGACGGAGCGCGACCTCGGTTGCATAGAAGGGAGAAACTATGAACGCACTCTGGCAATTTGTGACCGATCCAGGCAATACCTTTGCCAGCCATACGATTGCATATTTACAAATCTGCGGCATCTCCATTTTCTTTGCGATCCTGATAGGCGTCGTCTTAGGTGTGGCCGTATCGCGCAGTCCTCTGCTGGCCTTTGCAGCAGTGAATGTAAGTGGATTGATGCGAGCGATACCCGTGATTGCCTTTCTGATTGCCGCCTTGCCCTATCTGGGCACCGGCTTTAAACCGACCGTCATTGCCCTGATCGTGCTGGGTATTCCACCAGTGCTGCTGAACACCTATACAGGCATCCGTGGAATTGATCCCGCGATCATTGATGCCGCACGTGGCATGGGCATGACGCAATGGCAGATTATTACCCGTATCCAGACGCCACTGGTGCTGCCGATTATCGCGGCCGGGGTGCGTACCTCTGCGGTACAAATCGTGGCCACGGCTACCCTGGCAGCCATCATCGGGGCGGGCGGATATGGTGAATATATTATTGATGGCTTAAATCGACTCGATAATACCGCAACGCTGGCGGGCGCGATTCCTGTCGCGCTCCTGGCGATTATTGTAGAATTATTTATGAGTTGGTTACAACGCGCATTGACTCCCGCAGGACTGCGAGTCAGTGCCAAAGTGTAAGCATCCTTTCGGGATACGGTTGTAGAAAGCAAGCATACTGCTTCTAGCTCGACTGTGATGGTATGTACGTTGAAGCACAACCGATCCATTTTTTATATTGTGCATCCTTGGAGCATTCAGGAGGAAAAATGCCCTCATTATTCCGCTCATTACGAGCAAAAACCCTTGTTATCTTTGCCTGCCTGCCTTTATTCATCCTGGCAGCCTGTGGCAATAGCAGCACCACCACAACCGGTGGTGGTTCCAGTCCCAGCAATCCTAACGCCAATGTCACGCTCACTGTAGGCGGTAAACTTGATACCGAATCAAAGATTCTCACCAAGATTTATACCCTTGCGCTACGTGATGCTGGCTTTAAAGTAAATGAGAAAGCAGCCTTTGGTAATAATACAATCGTCTTCTCTGGTATCAAAAGTGGTGCCATCGATCTCTATCCAGAGTTCACAGCCACCGGCCTGGATGCTTTGAAGAAAACATCGTCTCTTGACGATGCCAAAGACTATCAGACCGTCAAAGATGGCTTCAAACAGCAGTTCCAGATCGACTGGCTGGATTATGCACCACTCAATGACACCTATGCAGTCTGTGTCCAGCAGGGGAACAGCCTGGGACTCAAGACGATCTCTGATCTGGCTAGCAAAGCCAAACAGGTTACCTTTGATCTGCCCAGCGATAGCACCTATGTGTTCGATTATTTGAAACCCAAGTACAATCTGACACTGAATAGCTTCAAAGATGTGCATAAAGTTGACTATACGATTGGCTTCAAGGAAGTGAGCGGCGGTCAGGCGCAGGCCAACTTCTGCTATTCCACAGATGGTGGCATTACTACCAACAAACTGACAGTCCTGGCCGATGATCAGCATGCCTTCCCTGCCTATCATCCTGCTCCAATCGTGCGCGCCAGCGTTCTGTCAAAGTCGCCAGATATCGCGACCGCCCTGAACGCGCTCGCACCTAAACTTACCACCCAGACAAGCCTTGATCTGCAACAGCAGGTTGCCAAGAATATGAACAACAATATGTCTCAAAATCAGGCAATCTACCAGGCAGCCAAAGCATGGCTACAAAATCAGGGTCTCTGTAAGAAATCTGGTTGCGCCAATAGCTAAAGCATTCGCCTTGGCTAGCTTATCAATAGACCCTACACAGAGAAGATGTGTGCAGGGTCTATTCTTATTGTTACTTTTGACAAAAGACGGGATTTAGTAGTTTTGTTGTATACTATCAAAGTCGAAAAATAGAGCGAATCATTCCACTCTCCAGGAATGGATATGATAAGGAGCACTTTATGCGTTTAGGATTGCAGGTTCCCAGTTTCACCTGGTCTAACGGTCAGAGTGAACTCGGAGATACTTTTGCGATGATTGCCGAGCGCGCTGAGCGGGCCGGTCTGCATAGCCTGTGGGTGATGGATCATTTCTTCCAGATTCATATGGTCGGACCAGCCGAAAATGAAATGCTTGAGGGTTGGAGCGCCCTGGCCTTTGCCGCCGGTCGCACCAATCGGATTAAACTCGGCACGCTGGTAACAGGTATCACCTATCGCCATCCCGGCGTGTTGATCAAAACAGCGACGACGTTAGATGTGCTTTCCCATGGACGAGCCTATCTAGGAATTGGCGCAGCCTGGAATGAGCAAGAGCACAAGGGACTGGGGATTCCCTTTCCGCCTCTGGCCGAGCGCTTTGAGCGGCTGGAAGAGACCTTAAAGCTCGCCCATCAGATGTGGGCTGGCGATGATAGCGCCTTTACTGGGAAATATTATAATCTTGAGCGTCCACTCAACTCACCGCTATCGGTGCAAAAGCCTCATCCACCCATTATGGTTGGCGGTGGTGGTGAAAAGAAGACGCTGCGTCTGGTGGCACAGTATGGGGATGCCTGTAATCTTTTTGCGCGTATCGGCAAAGAAGAGTTACAGCGCAAGCTAGGCATCCTTCAGGAGCACTGCGCACAACTGGGACGCCCCTATGCGGAGATCGAGAAGACCACGCTGGATAGCATCCAGATCACAAAAGATGGTCATGGCGATACCCTCTCGCCCAATGCAGCTATCGATCTGTTTGGCAGTCTGGCTGAACTTGGCATCGATCAGGCCCTATTTAGCCTGCGCAATGCCAACGATATCGAGGCCTTTGATCTGCTCGCCACACGGGTCATTCCAGAAGTCGAGAAAATCAAAGTCGCCGGGCGTTAATATCAACTGGACAAAAGAAGAGAGATCCAACGATGGCAGAGCAACAGGCAATCCTGACAACGGCGGAAAGCAACTTTGTACAACGGCAACGGGTCGCCCGGCTGGCGACATCCGATGAACAGGGAAGTCCCACCCTGGTGCCTGTCTGCTATGCCTTCGATGGACACTATTTCTTTACCCCTTTAGATGAAAAACCCAAACGCGTCGCGGTTACACAACTGCGGCGCGTCCATAACATCGAAGCTCGCCACGAGGCCAGCCTGCTGATCGATCAGTACAGCGACGACTGGTCACAACTGGGATATGTCCAGATCTATGGTCATGCCGAACTGCTTTATCCCGCTGCGCCCTTGCATGAGCATGCGCTCCCACTCCTGCGCGCTCGCTATCAACAATACCAGAGCATGGCGCTGGAAACACTTCCCATCATCCTCATCACCCCGCTCCGCATACGCTCCTGGGGGCCAGCCATCTAACCTCACATAGCGGCCACCCTTCACGGGCAATACCGCTTAAAGAACATGAGCCTACCGCGGGATTGCCCGTACGATGAACGGGAAAGCGCACCTCGGTTGCGACCTTGGCACGCACCTACATCGCTGCCCAACGCTCTGTCTCAAGCCCCGGCATCGTTGTTGGAGTTCGAATACCCTTGTTCATCATTCCTTGTATTGAAGCGGGATTGCCCTTCACGGGTGGAGACGCATTCATATCTCACTCCGTAGAACGATGGAAGCAATGATACAAGTAAAAACCATATTCTACACAATCTAAGAAGCAAGCGAGGAGAAAATTATTATGTCTATGCTCTATAAATATCCCCGCACACCGCATGTGGAAGGTTCGGGCATACAACGCGGCGACGAAGATTTGAGGATGTTGCCTCTACGCGAGTTACCTGGACACTATGTGGTGGTTGAGGAGAAGGTGGATGGGGCCAATAGCGCGCTTAGCTTTACCGAGGATGGTCAGCTATTATTGCAAAGCCGGGGCCATTATCTCAGCGGTGGTCCCAGAGAGGTGCAATTCCAGTTGCTAAAAAGCTGGGCCCATAGCCATAGCGCGGCCTTCTGGGATGTGCTGATGGATCGCTATATTCTCTATGGCGAATGGCTCTATGCCAAACATACGGTCTTTTATACAGCGCTCCCCCATTATTTCCTGGAGTTCGATATCTATGATAAACAAACAGGCACCTTTTTGAGTACAGCAAAGCGCCGCGCCTTGCTGGCACAATTACCGTTTGTATGCTCGGTCAGAGTGCTCTTTGAAGGACAACTTCAGAGTACGCAGCAATTACTTGCTCTCCTCACCCGCTCTCCTTATATCGAGTATAATCATCTAGAACAACTACGTGAGTTGTGTACGAAAAAGCATCTCAATAGCGAGCAGGCATTGAAAGAGACTGATCCCAGTACCTTGATGGAGGGTCTGTATATCAAGATAGAGACCAGCGAGAGTGTACAGGAACGCTGGAAATATGTGCGCGCTGGCTTTCAGCAGGCCATGCAAGAGTCAGAGAGCCACTGGATGAATCGTCCGATTATCCCTAATCTCTTGAGCAAAACGGCCTCGCTCTTTTGAGGCGCAGTAATCAATTACTGATGATAAGCAATAGAAAAGTTAGTATGAACAGAGAAAGATTAAATGATGTCGAAATTGCATGACCCGGCAAGCATACAAAAACAACAGGATAGCTCTTTCCCTTTTTGTCCCGATCCAGCCCAGGGATGGAAACTCGACTGGGAGGGCGTCCAGCAGCAGTTTTCCTGGATACGTGCCATGGATGGTGTTCCTCAATATCCAGCCTATCATGCGGAAGGGAATGTACTGATCCATACGCATATGGTGGCTGATGCTCTGACACAACTGGCTGAATGGCGCGCTTTACCTGCAATGGAACGGACAATCCTCTTCGCCTCCGCGCTGCTGCATGATGTCGCTAAACCTGTGTGCACAAAAATTGAGCCGGATGGCATGATCAGTTCCCGTGGACATGCACGCCGAGGCGAGTTTATAGCTCGCCGTATCCTCTGGACAGGCACGGAACTGGCTGCTCCTGTCCCCTTTATCGCACGCGAATATATCGCGCGCCTGGTACGCTGGCATGGTTTGCCACTGCAATTCTTGAATCGCGCCCATCCAGAGAAAGCCGTGATTGAGGCCAGCCAGAGTATTCGGATGGATCATCTGGCGTTGCTTTCTGAGGCCGATGTGCGTGGTCGTATCTGTGCCGATCAGGCAGAGCTACTGGAGCGGGTGGAGCTGTTCCGTCTCCTCTGTCAGGAACAACAGTGCTATGACGCACCATATGCCTTTGCTACTCCCTATAGCCGCTTTGTGTATCTGCACGACGAGAAGGGTGATCCCAATTATCAAGCTTACGACGATACGCAAAGCGAGGTCATACTTATGGCTGGATTGCCCGGGGCGGGGAAAGATATCTGGTTGCAGAACCACGGTCCCGATTGGCCGGTAATCTCGCTGGATGGGATACGCAAAGAATTGAAGGTCACCGCTACCGATGACCAGGGGCATGTGGTCCAGCTGGCCCGTGAACGAGCACGAGAATATATGCGCCAGGAACGTTCATTTGTCTGGAATGCGACCAATACGACACGAATGTTGCGCCGTCAATTGATTGATTTTTTTATATCTTATGGAAATCGCACTCATATTGTATACATTGACACCCCTTATAACGTCTTATTACAGAGAAACAATGAAAGGCATGCAAATCTTCCTGAAGAGATTATTGAAAAGTTAGTGGACAAATTAGAGGTTCCAGATATCACAGAAGCACATCAAGTGGAGTGGATACAGCAGTAAAAAAATCTTCACGGTTTGTGTATTTGAGGAGAACATATGCTCGCAGAAACTCACTATCGCTATCCATCTAGTAAACTCATCCTTGCTTGCTTTATAGTGCTCACCCTTCTACTCAGCGCCTGCACACCTGCCGGAACTCCCACCAGTTCGACCCATACGAATTCAGGGCAAATCACCAATGGAGGAACCTGGATCGATGATCTGGTGAATGAACCAGATTCGTTGCTTCCTAATGCAACGGTGCAGACCTTTTCCCAGATGGTAATGCAGGCACTCTATGCCCCACTCTTTATTGGGGATTCCCAGGGGCAGATCCATGCCGGAATCACGACCCGCGTGCCCTCAGTTACCAATGGCGATATCAGTCAGGATCAAAAAACCTGGACCTTTCATCTTCGGCCTCATCTGGTCTGGTCGGATGGGCAGCCATTGAATGCCGATGATGTCTATTTTACCTGGCAGCTCTGGAAAAATCCACTGTTCGCCGCCTCAAACACGTCTGTAATTAAACATATACAATCCGCGCAAGTCTCATCAGACAAGCTCTCTATCACCTTTCATCTCACTAATCCTTTTGCACCTTTCCTGACCGCCTGGACGGATGGTGGATTCGCTCCACTCCCACAACATCACTTTGCCAATATGGCACCTGGAAACATTAAGAAGTCCAGTGATAATCTTTTCCCAACAGTGACCAGTGGACCATTCATGATGTCCGAAAGCAAACCGGGCGACCATTATACGGTCATACGCAATCCAAAATATTATCTAGCCTCGCAACACTTGCCGCATCTGGATAAGATTGTCTTCCGTGCTGTGGGCAATCAGGCGACAATTCTAGAGGACCTAAAATCTGGCGTGGTCGATTCGGCCTGGTTTCTGGACTCCTCAAAGATTCCATCTTATCAGAAGTTAAACAACTATCAACTCATTCAAAACACCTCAGCCGGCTATGAAGCATTGCACTTCAATGAGAATAATCCAGCCTTAAAAGATGTCGCGGTTCGTCAGGCCATCTCAATGGCAATTGACCGTTCAACCCTGATCAAAGTAGCTCGCCTGGGTTCTGCTCAGATTCTCTGTACTGATCATAGTGCGGCCTACCAGCCAGGCTATCAGCAAGAGGCCCCATGTCCCGCATTCAATATCGACGCCGCCAATAAACTGCTGGATAATGCAGGCTGGAAGACTGGTTCAGATGGTGTGCGACAAAAAAATGGCATGCGACTGGAATTGAAATATTCAACCACCGCCAATAATGCATGGCGAGAAGAAGATGAGACGATCAATCAGGCGAATTTCTTAAAGATTGGCGTCAAGGTAGACATTCAGAACTATCCATCCTCAACCTTCTTCAGCACCTTTCTGGGCGGCGGCAAGGCTGGCACATATGATCTGGCTGAATGGTCAAGCAGCTATAATTATGATGCCAATGATGCATCTAACTTTGCCTGTAACCAGATTGGCTCATCCAACTTCAACTGGTACTGTAATCCACAACTCGATGAGCTCTTCACCCAGGAGCAACAAACGACCGATGCAACGGCACGGCAGCAAGTCTTCAACCAGATTCATAGTATCTTATTAAAGGATGTCCCGGTCGCGGTCATGTTCAATCCAAACGACATCTCTATCGCAATGAAGGGCACCCATAACTATAAACCCGGACCTTTTGTGGCATCGGAAACTGTCAATCTGATGGACTGGTGGTGCGATAATGGCACCTGCCCGGCGAAAGGCTAAAGCAGACATGTGAAACGTAGAGAAGAAGGACCCGACCGCGAGGGTTCGGGCCTTCTTTGCATGGGAAGGTTGGTGTTAATGAGACAATATTTGTTACGCCGTTTATTACAAGCCATACCGCTATTGATTCTGACATCGATTCTGATGTTTCTGCTGATTCATGCCATTCCTGGTGGCCCGGATGCTATCTATGATAATCCCAATCTGGATGCCGCCGGGCGTGCAGCGTTGCGGGCCAGCTTTGGGTTGAATGATCCACTCCCGATACAATATTTTAAGTGGGCAAGTAATATGCTCCATGGAAACTTCGGCAATTCGCTCTATACAGGACAACCAGTTAGTTCTGTGCTGGCACAACGTTTCCCGGCCACCGTAGAACTCTTCCTGAGTGCTTTTATACTATCACTCCTGTTGACGGCTATCCTGGGCACGCTATCGGCTGCTTATCAGGGTAAAGCCGTGGATTATACGATTACCACGCTGGCGTACTTTGGTATCTCCATGCCTATCTTTCTGCTGGGCCTGGTAATGCAAAATGTTTTTGCCTCCTCGCTCAACTGGCTACCACCATCGGGTACCGCGACGCTGGGCTATACCTTCAGTCCCTTTAACGCTCTGCTGGATCATCTGATGCACCTGCTGATGCCAATGGTGGTCCTGGCAGTAACATTTACCGCCGGTTGGAGTCGCTATCTCCGTACCAGCATGATTGATGTGATCAGGCAGGATTATATGCGAACCGGGCGAGCTAAAGGAGTCCCACCGGCACGCCTCTTGCTGCGCCATGCATTGCGCAACGCGGTGATTCCTCTGATCACAATTGTCGCCATTGATTTTGGCGCGATTGCCGGGGGAGCGGCAATTACAGAGAGTGTGTTTGCCTGGCCTGGTATGGGGCAGTTATTTATTGACTCCTTAAACCGGCGCGATTATCCCGTGCTCTTAACGGCATTGTTGCTCAGTGCAATCTTTGTGATTATCTTTAATCTGCTCGCGGACGTGCTCTATAGTGTGATGGACCCACGTATCCGCTATTCATAGCAAACAACTCAATACGAACGAACGATTGATGTATAAATAAACGGATTGAGATCAAGTCTTAGCGTGTTTGATTAGAAAGGATTAGCTGGAATGGATGCATCAAAACAGGCTCATTCATCGCAAGAGGACTTTGAGATTCCAGCAGAGCTTACGCCCGCATTACAGGCCAGGAGGAGAAGTCAAAAGAGGATTATTTTCGACCGCTTTATGCGCAACAAAGTAGCGACGGCGGGCGCTCTCTTCCTGTTATTTCTGATACTTTGTTGCCTGTTTGGACCCCTGATCCCAGGCCACACGACGCCAGATGCCGTTGGCGTCACGGCTCCTTTTGCTGGATCATCCCTGGCCGATCCCTTTGGAACGGATAACCTGGGACGCGATACCCTGGCGCGAGCGATGGTTGGCGGGCGCATCTCGCTGCTGGTGGCGCTCTCTTCGATGCTGATCTCGATTGTATTGGGGATTATCATTGGCGCGTTCGCGGGCTATTACGGTGGCTGGTTGGATAATATTTTGATGCGTCTGACCGATACGATTCTGACGATTCCGCTCTATCTTCTGCTCTTTGTGCTCTCTGCGACCTTCGCGAACGGCACACCGATCAGTGTGATCTTTTTGATCGCAATCTTTGGCTGGACGAAAGCCGCGCGCCTGGTACGTGGAGAATTTCTGGCCCTGAAAGAACGGGAATTTGTGCAGGCAGCCGCGACAATTGGAGCTCGTGATCTACGCATGATGTTTTATCATATCCTGCCCAACGCCGCCGGGCCTATCATCGTCAATGCAACCTTGCTGATCGGCAGCAATATCATCCTGGAATCTGTGCTGAGCTTCTTTGGCTTCGGCGTCAGCATTCCCGTCGCCAGTTGGGGAAGTATGATCAATCAAGGGCGGGATTATTTCGATGCAGCACCACGGCTCCTGCTCATTCCCGGCATTCTAATTTTCCTGACAGTGCTCTCCTGCAATCTGGTCGGTGACGGTCTGCGCGATGCGCTCGATCCACAGATGACCGAGCGCTGATCCTATCCTTAGAGGATATGCCATAGGGGCTGTATGCAACAGAATGGAACGAGGAGGTTAAGGCAAGTCTTTGGTGGTGCGCAATGTCTCAAGCAAACGTTGAAAACCGACGGCTTCAGAGATGGCATGGACACCTCGAAATCCTTCACCATAAATAGGATCTTGATTGTGCTCTTTATTCCTACTGTGATAAAGACTCTCGGGGGTGTTGGCATCAAGATAGTAGCGATAGGAAAGCAGTTCGCAAAAACCTTCCTCAGCCCGGGAAGATAAGTTACTGATACCATTCACGATGAGCCAGACATGCCCAAGCTCATGCACAGCCACACCCTGGAAAAGTGTGGCTGGTAGTCCTTGTAATATGGCAATGCCATTGATTTCAGTGCGCATCGCCCGGCCATTTTGTGTATAGATAGCGCTTGTCGTAGCTCCGAGAGAATGTGAGGAATGGACATCCTGTAACAATATCGCCAGACGCGCACGATCACAGAGCTCCAGGCTTAACTTTAGATTGTTGTAGCGCAATCCATGGCTATTAAGCCAACGTACGCACTGTGAATACAACGGTCTGGCCTCATCAATTGTCTCGATCGCCGTTGTCCGACAGACGGGACAGCGCACAACCGCAGAACCTGCTTCGCGCTGTTGTGGAGAGACCAGACGCCCACAGTAAGCACAGGATGGGAATTGTCCCTGATGCTCACGACAAAACTTTTGGCCCCAGTGATCGACCAGATATTGCCCCTGTAAAGGCTTGCCACAATACGCACAGCGTGGCGCAATCAAGCGAAGATAGCATTCCGGATGATACGGTAACGCTTCGTGGACCTGAAAGCTATTGCTTTGAAAGGGCAGGCCACAGCCAGCACAGACAAAATGATCTGGATGCCAGGTCGCGCCCAGTGCCTGTATATACTTTCCCTGGATAGCTTGTCTACAGCCTTTGCACACAGGTTGTCCGGTATTCATTCCATGCATCCTATTTCAGACATCCTCTTTAAAGGACAAGACGATAATAATCAAAGGACAAGACGATAATAATCATAACGACTCGTCTGTTTGAAACCATAGGAGAGATACAAGTCCAGAGCATGCTCGTTCTTGACCTCTACCTCTAACACGACCGGGCGCGGTCCTGTTTGCTGGATTGCCTGTAATGTCTGTGTTAGGATCTGTCGTCCGTATCCCTGGCGCTGATATTCTGGCAGCACGCCAAAACCTGAAATAAAGGCTTCTTTTGCGCCATAGTAGACATCGATCTTGCCAACACAGGTATCGCCTAAGAAGGCCAGATAATAGATCCTGGCCGCATCGTTCATGCTGCTACTTGAATACCAATCCACAGCGTGTTCATTCATCTCAAAGGCACGGGCCGTGATATGCGTCAATACCGATCTATCTTCTTTTTGCGCCGGACGGAACTGGAGCGGAGAAGAGGGCAGAGTAGCAGGAAGCATGAGCCGATCTAAGCGCATTTTGTATTCCGAGTGATCATAATCGGGCTGAAGCGACGCGACAAAAGCCTGACCAGAAGCGGATGAATGCTCAACAATAAACAATAAACTCGGAATCTTCCTGAGCAGGCATTCCTCACGCGCCGCTGCCAATAAACGGGAAAAGATCTTCTGGCGTCGCCATTGTGGTGACACCATGCCGCTGACCTCGGCCTCATGGAGATTAAAACAAAAGATGGGCAGATAGCCGACTAATTTTCCCTGTTCATAATATAAGAAATCATTGGTTTGATTCTTTGGACGCGTACGCAGAAAGCTCCAGTTCAGCTTCAAATCGAGCTGATCCGCTGCATTACATTCAGCCGCCAGCACTTCTATCTCAAGCAACTCATTCAAACTCAAGCCACGCACTGCGTACAACCCATGCTTCAATGTCATACTTTACACCCTCATTATTTCTACTGGAGCCATAAATATTATTCGATCAATCTCATCATACAATAGAAAGGGAGGAGAACACAAAAATACATCTGATTCTGAGCGTTCCGTGATATACTGTGGAATAGACATGCACGCGTCAGGTCAACTACAAAAACCCCGCCGATTAGGAAGCAGGAACAAGTATGCTCAATTCAGCATCACTGAAGGCAATCAATCAGTCGCGTTTTTCACAACGATTCATTCGTCCACGGTATGATTCCTATTGTTTTGCTAATTACCCCGCCACGATTCAATTTCTCTTGACAGGAAACGGAAAGAGTACGCTCCCACTCGATGTATTTGGGGATCTTCCCACGCAATATGACACAGTCATTTTCTTTTTTATCGATGCTTTCGGTTGGCGCTTCTTTGAAAAATATGCTGAAAAATATGAAGTTCTGCAAACCTTTCTGAAGCAAGGGGTGGTCTCTAAATTAACATCACAATTTCCATCTACTACAGCGGCCCATGTTACCTGCATTCACACCGGCCTCGACGTTGGTCAAAGTGGTATATATGAATGGAATTATTATGAGCCACTGGTCAACGACATTATTTCGCCCCTGACATTTTCTTACTCAGGTGACAAATACACACGCGATACGGTCAAGCAATCCGGTATTCCTGCAACCGCGTTTTTCCCCAAAAAGACCTTTTATCAAACGCTCCATGAGCAAGGTGTTGCATCACATATTCTGCAATATCAAGCCTACACACCTTCAACCTACTCGGACATCGTCTTCCGTGGAGCACAGGTACATCCCTATGAGACATTAAACGAGGCATTTCGGGACCTGACAGAATTGCTCACGCTACCACAGAAACAACCAACCTATTATTTTCTCTACTTTGATCGCATTGACGCTACCTGTCATAATTATGGTCCATCATCCAAACAACTTGATGAGGCGGTGGATAACTGCTTTCAATTGATGAACCAATCATTCTTACAAAAGGTCAAACCGAATGGTGGCAAAACGCTCCTTATGCTTACCGCCGACCATGGACAGGTTGAAGTCAATCCACGCAATACCTATTATCTCAATCAACAAATGCCTACTATCAACCGCTATCTCAAGACCAATAGTCGGGGACATGTCCTCGCGCCCGCTGGCTCCGCACGCGATATGTTCCTACACATTAAAGACGAATATGTGGAAAAAGTGATTACTGAATTGCGCCAGCGTCTGACTAATCGAGCAGATGTCTATAAGACAGAGGACTTGATCGCGCAACATTTCTTTGGTACACAGCCACCTTCACGCACCTTTATGGAACGTATTGGCAATGTGGTTATTTTGCCGTACAAACGTGAAACGGTCTGGTGGTATGAGGAAAGCAAGTTTAATATGCACTTTCAGGGACATCATGGAGGCTTGACGCCAGAAGAGATGGAGATTCCTCTACTGGCCCTGGCCCTATAGCACCGACGAGCAGAGAGATACATACGATAATACGCACTATCTCTCTGCTCATCAGGTGAAATGAGCTTTATTCGTACCGCAAGACTTCTAATGGACGTACTCTGACCGCTCCCCAGGCGACGATCAAAGCAATCAGCATCGCCAACGCAGCCGAGCCAAGCACAATCGCCAGAACCATCGGCGTATTGACGGTGAAATGGGCATTGAAGGCGTAGGTGCCAAGCAGCCAGGTTACCAGCGACGCCAGCGCCATCGCCACTAAAGCCCCCAATCCTCCCACTGCGCCATTCTCAAGCATGACTTCGCTAAGGATGGTACCGCTTGTATAGCCAACAGATTTGAGAATACCCAACTCTCTCCGCCGCTCCAGCATTGCCAGCGCCACAGCATTAGCAATGATAATCAGGCCCGCCAGCAAGGTCAGGGAGGCAATCGTTGTCAACGTCAATAGAATATCGTTGAGCAACTGATTGACGAAATCGGTCAGGCTGGCGAGATTCAGGAGAAAAGCCTTAGGAACGGTAGCCCCGATGATATCCACCGCGCTATTTAACTTCGCAGCATCGATCTTCATGTAGAAGACTGACTGCGCAAAGCCTGCCGGTGAGAGGGCTCTGGTGGTATCAGTTGTGCCCAGGATAGGCTCAAAGGTAGCACCCAGGGTCGTCGATTTATAGAAACCAACCGCCGTGACGCTCTTCGAACTGGTCCCATCGGCACCCAGCAGGATAATCTTTGAACCGATCTGCAAATGCAATGAAGACATCTTTAACAGCGCATCAGAGAGGAGCACATTATTGGTGCCCTCATCATCGGGACGCAAATTGCGGCCACTCACGATTTGCAAGGTATTCGTGCGGGGCAATTGGTTATTGCCCACATCATATCCTTCCACGCCACTCAGGAAATAACGCAATTGCGAGCCACGTATCGAACTGGCACTTCGCTGCTGTGAACCGGTCAGGTAGGACTGAAATGGTTCGCCATTAATGCTCAAAGGGGTGGTTGTTGCCAGGGTGTGCTCCTGATACGAGGATAAACCAGGAACCGAGGCTAATTTTGCACGCAATTTTGTGGTGTCGTCATTAGAGGTGATTGAATAGACATTATAATTGAGCGTGGTGGCGATAACATTATTGACCTGATCACGCAAATTCTGACCCAACGCCAGGATCAGACCGATCGTAAAAATGCCCACGAAAAGTGCTAGCATGGTGGTGGTAGTCCGCGCACGCTGACGAGACAGGTTACGCAAGGCCATTTTGGCAGTTACCTTCAGTGTGCGTGGCAAGAAAACAACCACGAGACCGGCCAGCGAGAAAAGAAAAAACAGCATCCCATAAGCGGGCACCACGCGATATAAGCCATAGGAAATTGCCAGCATCACCACAACCAGCAGCAAGTGCCAGATACTAACACGCTCAGGGACAGGCAGTTTACTCACCAGCACAATCAATAATCCCAGCACCAGACTGAGCAGGGCCAGGAAGAGGAAGATACCATAAACCGTGATAGTACCCAGGCGCACATCGCCATTCAAAATGACAATCGACAGGATGCAGAATAATAGCGAGAGCAGGATCAAAAGGAAACCCATCAAGACAAGGCTCCCTTTCCCACGCCCCTCTGGCAATTCGCGAATCACATTCAATGGTCGAATATTGGCAGCCTGTACAATGGGTAATAATCCGAAGATTAAAGAGGTTGCGATACCAATCACCACACCACCCAGAATCGTAAACCAATCCAGCACAAAAGGCACATTCAGGCCAAAACTCGCCACGACCAGATTGCGCACCAGATAACTGATTAATGTGGCTGCGCCAGCACCCAGCGCACCGCCGATCAATCCCAATAAACCGGCTTCCAGGCCAAAGAGAAGATATAAGTCAAAACGTCGATAACCAGTGGTCTTCAACATCGCAATCTCTGCCTTACGACGGGAAAGCAAGACCTGCATCGTATTGACGATACCCACGCCACCAATCAGCAAGGCCAGGAGGCCAGCAATTTCCAAAAACTTGCGAATGTTATCAATGATGCTCTGCTGCTGCTTCAACACGTCGGCAGCGGTCTGAGTTGTCGCGATAGGAAACTGCTGCTGGATCTTCTTCACAGCACTATCGATTTTCGTTGAAGGCGCGGACACATCAACGGTATCATAGGACAGAGCCACTTTGGGAGCACTGGCCTGATAATCCTGTGTCGCTAAGAGAACGACGCTACCTGATTGCGCCAGTACGCCTGTTTCAGAGACAATACCCGCAATGTGAGCATGCACGATACGGCCATTTTGACGGGTAGAACTGATGATAATATCAAAGCTATCACCGAGGTGCTTCTTGTATTGATCAGCAAAAGCCTGTGTCACGACCACAGCATCATTTTTTACCAGATCAGAGACACTACCATGGGATGGGTTGACAAAGGTGGGAGATGTGATGGTAGCTTCAGGATAATGCTGTGCGTCGATCACACGTACACTAAAGGTTTGACGAGTGGATGCTTTGGCTCCCGTTGAAGCCTGCGACGTAACCATCGGGGTATAATCTGTGATCAAACCGTCCTGCTTCCAGGTCGCGAAATGCTTGAGATCAGCCACTGTAAATGGCTGCTGCGAACGAATGGCGATATCCCCACCATTGGCATCACGCACATTGCCATTAAAGGCGTTGTTGATCATTAATCCCACTAACTGGAGGGTCACAATCGCCATCACGCCAACCGCGACACAAAAGATAGCCAGCAGGGTCCGTTGTCCATCGCGGAAGAGTGAGCGTGAGGCATAATTAAAGTATGTTGAAGCTTTCACTGCGTAATACTCCCACCAGTGCGATCAAGCTCGGCTACCAGACCATCCACAATACGAATCGCACGATCCGCATGGCTGGCAATATTGGGATCATGGGTGGCAATGATAAATGTTTTGCCTGTCCTGGCACGCAAATCGGCAATCAGCTTCAAGACATTTTCGCCATTGCGGGCATCGAGATTGCCCGTCGGCTCATCGGCAATTACAATAGCGGGATCAGCGGCGAGCGAACGCGCAATAGCCACACGCTGCTGCTCACCACCCGATAACTGATTGGGACGATGATCGAGCCGATGAGACAGGCCAACCAGGTTGAGCAATTCTTTTGCCCGTGCGGATGGCGAACCTTTATGCTTCCCCACATACAAAGGAATTTCGACATTCTCTTGCGCGGTCAATGTTGGGATCAAATTGAAGGATTGGAAGACCATACCTATTTTCTGATTGCGTATCGCCGCCAATTTTCCCTCTCCCATACGCGCAATATCGATGCCATCAATCAATACTTGCCCGCTGGTTGGATTATCCAGGCCCGCGATAATGCCCAGCAATGTACTCTTACCAGAACCCGAGGGACCAACAATAGAAACAAAATCGCCACTTATAATTTGAAAGCTAATACCCTTAAGAATATCTATACGCTCACGGCCCAGCGGGAGGCTTTTCTTAATATCATGTACATCCATGACGATGTTCCGCTTATCAACAGCCGTGATCGCTGGCACCGCATCTTGAAATCCAATTTCATCCATGGAAATGAAAACTCCTTCACAGACCAGGAAACAATAGAGAACAATATATGATGAATATAGCAATGACGGTAGAATATTTAAAATCGAGGCAAAAAAATGAAGGACCTCTACTTCATTCTAAGCAGCGAATATAGCCTACCATACAGAGTGATAACTATAACGGATCACCAGTGATCAGCGTTATAGTTATTTGCATCATAAGCATTACGAAAAAGCTATCTCTATAGTTTTATATTTTTCTCTTTTCCGTTTGCGACGGTAGGAGGGTGGAAACGGGGACACCCGTTCCCCGGCAGGGGGTTTGGGGCGGTCCTGCTTTTCTTGTGTGAGGTTGGAAAACTCAATCTATTATAGAAGCGGGGGCAGAAGGTAATCTGGTACTCTTCTCCTATTTTTCTTCATATTATTGCGATCATATTTCGCTGTTCTCCAGAAAGAGTAAAATTCACTGATCCAGGAGTTAAATTGTACCTATCTCATAGAATGATATCCCTGACGTTTGCACGATGATTCACGACCACAGATACATGAGAAAGCGTGCGCAAGGTATGTGATAATAGTATATAGCCGGAGTTTAAAAGAAATGTTCAATTACTGTTCACTGTGTTGCATCCTGTGTAAGAATGTTTCTTGCACTTTATCCGCAGCTCGCTAATAATTATGATGAAACAGGCGATAAAGATAGCCCGGCAATGGCTCCTGGAGGCGCTCGCTAAGCGCATCGAAGGCTACTCCCTTATCTGGCAACACACATGACATCAATTACCTATCATAAATCGATTCTACTATATTCTTCCTTCTGTATAATGTAGAGAGAGAGATACACTGCATAGTGCCGAGGATAGAAGTGCTCAAAACGTTCGAATTTGCACTTAAAGCTTGTGAAAAAGCCCTCATATACAGCTATAGAGAAATGAACAGGATATGCAACTGTGTTCAACTATGCTATACTGCCTAGAAATAGGTTGGCGCGTTCCGTGTTTCTTTACAGGAGCACTCTATCTATGCGCCCGATGGGAAGAAGATGGGGCGTCTCGTTGCGCACCCAGGAAGATTTCAAACCAACCCAGTGAGAGGAAAATATTTATGCGGCGAGGAACAATTGCACTCCTCATTTTTATTATTCTGTTAGCCGCGGGCGCATCATTTGTCGTCTTCTGGCCCAACAGAGATGTGTCCCTCCACGGTGTTAAGGTCAATAATCCCTTCACCGTAACACTTGGCCTTGACCTACAGGGTGGTTATCGTGTTCAACTCGAGCCCAAACCCAATCAGAATGTCACATCCGATAATATGGAAACCACACGTCAGTTGATTGAACAACGTGTGAACAGTGGCCTGGGTGTAAAAGAAGCCAATGTGGTCCTGCAACAGGGCTATGGCTCCAATAGCACCAGTATTGTGGTTGAGCTGCCGAATTTCAGTGGAGATCAGAATGCAGCATTGCAAACACTGCTGAAATCGGGAAAACTAGAGTTCTGGAATACCGGCTCAAGCGGCTTGCAAGATGGTACCACATTTGTGCCGTCACAATACACATCAACCAATCCTGGTGGGAAGCCGATTTTCACGGGTGGCGATCTCGATCCCAACGGACTGAGTGTTGGACAGGATCCTCAGACCAATAAGTACCTCATTAATTTCCAGATGAAGACCAACACAGGGGCGGCCGCAAGGTTTGGTCAATTTACGGCAAATAACGTCGGCAAATATATGACGGTAACTTTGGACGATACTGTCGTTACTTCGGCTGTCATTCAAGGTGCCATTACTGGCCAGGGGCAGATTAATGGCAATTTCACACAGCAATCTGCCAGCCAGGTGGTACAGTTACTGAAATATGGTTCATTGCCAGTGGCACTCGATCAGACCAGTGAACAAATTATTGGTGGAACGCTGGGTGCACAGGCCATTGCACACGCCATCCTGGCCGGTATCATTGGTTTGGCAGTTGTAGCGCTGTTTATGTTGCTCTACTATCGCCTGCCTGGCTTCCTGGCAGACATTGCTCTGGTCATCTACGCGGTCGTAACATTTGCGATCTTTAAGATGATTGGTGTAACAATGTCACTGGCAGGTATCGCCGGTTTCATCCTCTCCATTGGTATGGCCGTAGACGCGAACGTGCTGATCTTTGAGCGTGTAAAAGAAGAATTGCGAGCTGGCCGACTGTTAGCATCCGCCATCGATATTGGCTGGAAACGTGCCTGGCCCTCGATCCGCGACTCAAATACCTCCACGATGCTCACCTGCGCCGTCCTGTATGCCTTTGGTAACAACTTCGGTGCGACAATCATCGTTGGTTTTGCCACAACCCTGTTCCTGGGCGTTGTCATCAGTATGTTCACCGCCATTGTTGTCACACGTACGCTCTTGAATCTGCTTGTGCCAACCGGCGTCATCAATCACCCTGCACTGTTCGGAATTTCAGCCGATGCCATTCCTACCGCTAAGGTGGCGCGGCGTAATAGCGCGGTGTAGAGGAGGCAGCAGTGTTAAATTTAGTTAAATACCGCAAACTGTTTATTCTGATCTCACTGATCGTGATCATACCAGGCACACTCTCTTTGATCCTGTTTGGATTGAATGTCGGCATTGACTTCAAGGGTGGCACCAACATTGTTTTGAGCCCTCAACAGGCTGTCGCCAGTTCAGATGTGATCGACAACTTGCTCAAGCCATTCAATCTCGATAGCACAAAGGTTGTCCTCGGACAAGATAAAGCCGACGCATCCAAGACCGTCTGGATTCGCTTTAATACGACGGTTGATAGTACGGTTATCAACAGTGTCAAGACGAGCCTGGGCAAGAAATATCCGAATCTGGGATATGACCAGGTCAATATTACGAATGCAGGCCCACCCTTTACATTGTTGACTGTGACCAAATTCGCAACGCTGCCTAACGCAGATGATATTAAATCTGCATTGACCAATTTGCCAAAGACAGGGGGCACAACTCCGGTCAGCCTGACTGATGTCAAAGTCGGCAATAACTCGCAAACAATTAACATTGAGACGCTAACGACCGTCGACAAATCTGCTGCAAGCGGCAACGCAAAAGTTAACCTGACCGATATCCAAGGCGCATTTATTAAAAATGGGGGACCTTACTTCCAGATTCAGAGCGAATCGGTCGTTGGTCCATCAGTTGCCGGACGAACGACCGAGATGGCGTTCCTGGCGGTCCTGGCGGCCTCTGTGCTGATCCTGCTCTACGTCTGGTTCTCATTCCGCAAAGTGCCACGAGCCTTACGCTATGGCGTCTGTGCTATCGTCGCACTGTTGCATGACGTATTAGTAGTAGCCGGTATCTTCTCGATCCTGGGGCACTTCTTCAATGTTCAGATTGACTCGCTGTTCATTACCGCCCTACTGACAGTCATTGGTTTCTCGGTCCACGATACAATCGTCGTATTTGACCGTATCCGTGAAAACTTACTGCGCAGCACGACCGAATCCTTTGAAGAGGTTGTCAACGCCAGCCTGGTACAGACCCTGGCTCGTTCATTGAATACCTCACTGACTGTGCTGTTTACGCTGTTAACGCTGACACTCTTTACCGGTATCGGTACTGATATTCACACCTTTACCCTGGCTCTGTTAATTGGTATCTTTAGCGGTACCTACTCCTCAATCTTCAATGCCAGTATGCTGCTGGTTATCTGGAATAATAGGGAAATGGGCACAAAATATCTGCAACGCAAACGTGAGGAACTGCCAACCAAACGCAGCCGCGAATCACGTGAGCTTGCGCATACGCGTGGCTAAATTCAGTCCAGAGATACTTCAAAACCGGCAGGCTGCTTATTACTGAAAAGAGATAAGCAGCCTGCCGGTTTTTTTTATAGCATAGGCACAAGAAAAGAGAAAAAAAAGATTATACCCTGACCTTAGTGGTAACAAATATCCATTGGAAGCATTAAAATAAAAGCAGGTCCAGGTCTGGCACATCGGGACTAACTATAGACCACGAAGTGCAATTTACGGTGATAGACCTTCTCGAAGAGATCGGCTTTCTCCTGAGCGTGCTCTAATTCCTGATCTAAGTCGGCCAATGGACGGGTCCACAAGCGCAAGGACCACTCTTTTTCATTACAATGGGGTATATCAGCCTCGACTTTGAGCACACGTCCATCATGGTTATAATCCAGGGCATCAGAGATACGCAGCAAGGCGGCCATACTGGACACACGCTTGCGCGCAACCGATGACAGGACGGCATATTCTTCATGATCAGTACTGGGCAAGGCTCGGCGGTGATAGCGAGCGATGCATGCGACTTCGTGACGCTGCTTCTCTGAAAAACCGGGTAGAGGAGTCTCGTTGATCAAACGATAAGAGTGCTTATGGTGTCTACGGCTTTCAATCATCATTCCCGTATTGTGGAGAAGGGCCGCACGTTCAAGTAAACGCAAAGCATGCTTGCCATAACGGTGTATTGGCCTGGTCGCTTCAAATAGTTGTACAGAGAGTTGAGTCACGTGTCGGGCATGCGGCCAGTCTTCAACCAGTAAGCCGCCGCTCAAACGCAATTCCTCTTCTGTAGGTTGATCATGCTTCATCCAATCGACCTCTTTAACCGAATCTTGCAACATCATGCGAATTTCCTCCTAAGACAGGGCATAAGCCTTCTTGTGCATACAGGACGCTCTATCCACACCATTCCAACCTCGCTATACCCTAATATAAACAGACATCTGCTACCTATGAAACATCCAACATCGTCACAATCTGATGTTGAAAATCTTGTCCTTTGAGCTTATACCAATGTTCACGAAAAACAGTGTATTGACGTTTACGCTGCCGTTGTAAATGGCGGAGCAACGCTTCCAATCCTTCACGCTGCGCAGGAGAAGGGCCTTCAGAGGAACGGAGCAAGTGTGCCATCATAGCAGGATCAATCATCAGGCGGCCTTTATGTGCATGTTGAGCGACCGCAGCCAGAGACTGCTCATACTCGCCGCCACTATCCTGACCACCCAGACAGAGACGCAATAAAGCGATCATGACATCTTTATCATGGAGTGAGCCCAACTCCTCCTGAATATGTTCCAGTTCTTTAAGAATGGCCCCACACGCATCAGGGAAAGTATCAACAAACACTTCCAGAGTATAGCGAAGACGCTTCGTCGCAATTCGCAAATTGTGGAGTTCCTGGACGCTATAGGAATTATCGACATACTGAGCCCAGGAATACATCTCCTCCAGGCGTACGCTGGCAATTGCCCGAGCATTCTGCCCGGTGAGAGCATGCGCATCGAGATTGGCAACCACCTTAGCCTTTGCCATGTTTTTCTCCTTCTTCAGCCAGGCAGGCCTTTAAAGAGCGCAACAATGCATCCTTGTCCAATTTGAGTAGCCGCTTCTCCAATAATTGCTGATGGGACATGCGATATTCAGATAAGCCATCAATCAACCAGCGAATACCCGCCTGCTCAGACGCAGAAGCTTGTTCTAGCTGCTGACGTAAGGTATCAATCATGACATCTGTATCACGAGCAATGCCCAACGCATCAGCAATATCTTTAATCTGGGCATAGACTGCCTTAAATGGGCGGCGCTGGCAGATAGATTGATAGGCATCCATAACGGCGCGTAGACGCCGGGAAGCAACACGCATCTTATGGACTGCTTCACTATCCTCGTGTTTCAAAACCACATCGCGCCAACCAAGCATTGTCTCTGCGCGTGTCAAAAACAGCCGACGTCCAGAGGTAATAAACTCCTCATGATAGGTCACAATCTCAACGTTGGTGTTAACATGTGAGGTTGCCTGCGAAACATTGTGAGCTTGCTGGCGGGCCTCTGCTAACCATTGTGCACCATTGCGTGCATAAGCCAGTGCCACCCCCTCACGGATGCCATAGCTGCTGATATGGACCTCTTTTAGATCAAAGGTCTCAAGCAAGGAGAGAAGAATCAGCACACCGGCGGTAATGATTCTGGCACGCTTCGTATCAAGCTGATAGCGTTGCGCAATCTCTTCCGCTGACAGAGCCCAGAGGAGGCCTTCACAACGCACCAGATCCTCATGGGTCAATATCGCATGGCTTGTATCGAGCCCAAAGGCACGCTGAGCCAGTATCAACAGGGTATTTGCGCTACCCCCCGTAGCAAATAAGATGGGCGGAAACTGCTGTAGTTGCAAGCCTGTAAGATAGGTATGCAAAAATATACGCGCACTTGCTCGATCAGCCTCTGTAGGAGGATCAGCTGTCAGATAACGATCATGAATAACACCAGAGCCAATTGGTAGCGAGGTATGCCAGGAAATCTGCATATCTTTGGCGATGACCAGCTCTGTGCTCCCCCCACCCATATCCATTACACTCACTTTAGCAGGAGGTTGAGCACTTTTAGAGAGCTCATAGGTCGCTCCATAGAAGGTCAGTGTTGCCTCCATGTCACCATCAATGCAATGCACCTCAATCCCAGCTTCCTGCTGGATCACCGTTAGAAAATCATCTCTGTTACTGGCTTTACGAATAGCTTCGGTTGCGATAGCCAGAATTGTCTGAGCAGAATGTTTAGTTGCTAAAGCTTTAAAACGCTGCAAAACAGAAAGTGCATGGGCTTGCTTTTCAGAAGAGATGGCACCGGTGGCATTCACACTTTCGCCAATACGTACGATAGCCTCATCGGTCTCCAGAATGTCCAGAACTCCATCTGGACATGGACAACGTGCAACCACAAGGCGAAGTGTATTACTGCCAATGTCGATAGCAGCGCAAACAGGAACATTTTGTCCTTGCATGAAGAACTCCAGATTTCTATCCAATATATTTATGCCGATATATGTTATACGTGGATAGACGATTCCGAGCGTACACTTGCATCAGCCAGTTTAGTGGGGGTTAACAATGACATTATAACACGAATTCCCGTCCACAATACTGTAGAGTTTATCCAAGGAATACCAGTTGCCATACAATTCCCCGGCAAGCAAGCAATTATATATCCGTTTTGAAAGTCCCGCAAAAACCTATTGACAGTTACGGATAGATCCTGTATGATAGACCCATCCTAAATGGATACAGGCCGAAGTGGTGAAATTGGTAGACACGCAACGTTCAGGGCGTTGTGCTCGCAAGGGCATGGGGGTTCGAGTCCCCCCTTCGGCACTCATATTTCTACACCGCCTTACAATCAGTAAGGCGGTTTTGTTTTGCCCAGTTATCTGATGCAGAAAGTAAGCGATGCTAAAATGTCAGTGTGATTTTGGCGAAATGCCCCAAAAGAGGGCGTTGACAAAGAGGCCAAAATCCTGTATGATAGACCCATCCTGAATGGATACAGGCCGAAGTGGTGAAATTGGTAGACACGCAACGTTCAGGGCGTTGTGCTCGCAAGGGCATGGGGGTTCGAGTCCCCCCTTCGGCATTCCTACTTCTATACCGTCTTACAATCTGTAAGGCGGTTTTGTTTTGCCCCTGCAATAAACCGTCTTTCCCCAGTGAAACAGCCAATCACTGCCTGCCTATAGTTGCTGTAATGACGCCTGATCAATCTTCCAGGAACCATCCTGCTGCCTTGTGAGGGTCGCATTCCACATATAAGAGTGCGGCATCGGACAAGCACGAACAGCCAGTGACGTTTGAGAGTGCAGCATAATTTCGATATTGACTGCGCCCGGACCGCGCTCGATGGTCTGCTTAAAGATGAAGCTATTCAAGGACACAGACTGATATTCGGTCATAAATTGGCTATAAGATATGCGGTGCTGAAAACTATGATCTAACAGGCTATATGCAGAGCGGTAGTCTTGCCGCCTCATATCAGCATAGTATCCAAGCACCAGCGCCTGGCCCTGAGCGATTGGTAAAGCTGATGGGTCTGGCGGAGCTGCGAAAGCTCCAAAGACTTGCAGGCAGGTGATGACGATGAGAGATAAAATTACCAGACAGGAGAGAGATTTTAGGAGCAAGCTACGCAGGAAGGATGGCTGGCGTAAGATGGTTGATGGGAGCGGCAAGATCTGCGTGTGGAGGGTCGAGAAACCAAAGTCCGTGACTGCACTGGCAGGATCTGTTTCTAACGGAGTCACCGGAAGCGGTGCTAAAGGGATGGCTGGTGGGCCAGAAGTAAGCACACACTGAGGAGAACAGAGCTCCATTTGAGCCAGGATATCATCTACCAGATCAATATGATGGGATTGGCGCCTGGGATGCGGCGGCTCAAGCGCCTCGGCAAAGGCACGGGCGAGCGCCCCGGCAGATGCGTAGCGATCCTCACAGCTCTTAGCGGTTGCTTTGTACAATACGGCATCGATAGCGAAAGGAAGCGCAGGATCGTTGGCGTGTAACGACGGCAAGGGCTCCTGGAGATGTTGCCGGATCACACCAGGAACGTTGGCAGCCTTGAAGGGCACCCAACCAGAGAGCATCTGGAAAAGGAGAATACCCAGTTGATAAATATCTGAAGCCGCAGCGAGAGCTTCGCCACGGATCATTTCGGGGGACATATAATATGGAGCATCGCGCAATGGTTGATCGAGATCAGGATGTCCAGCGACTTGATACGAGATACAAAAATCGGTTAAGAGCAGTTGATCATTAGCGGTAAACAAGATATTGCCTGGCTTCAGATTGCCGTGTACGATACCCAATGAATGCGCGTAATCCAGGGCTGAGGCTGCCTGTAAGAGATAAGAGAGCGTTTGTTGGGGAGAGAGTCTTCCCTGCCGCCGCAGGCGCTGCTCCAGGTTACAATGACCTGTGGTAACATCTGTACTGTGGCTGTAGTTGACATCCAGATCACTGGCAGGCAGGTTGTTATTAGTATTACGATTGTTACTAATATAAGGCATCACAAAATAAGCAAGCTGATTATATTCACTATAGTCTAGCACAGGCATAATGTTGGGATGCTCCAGGCGAGCCATGAGCGAAATGGCATGCTGAAAGCGAAGAGGAAAGCCATCTTTCCTCGATGGCTGAGGCCGAATGATCTTTACAGCCACCTGATATACCGAAAACATCTGCCGGGCCAAATAGACACTACTCACGCTATCGTGATATCCAATATTGTGCTCCAATATATAATTGCCTAGCATGGAACCCGCAAGTTCATCGTTCACTGTCATTATTATGCTCACCCATCTTCTTACTACTAGCAGTGTATTTTAATCTATAAACATGATTGCTCAGGTATGATATCGATAGAAGTCGTGTGAAAAGATGCAGGATAAAGGAGAGTCCTTGAGTAATTTTGAGGCACAAAAAAAAGACTCGTCATATATATAACGAGCCTTTAAGTGTTTTTCTGATTTGGAATTTTGAACCACTGAAACGTGCATTTCCTCAATTTTGCCGAGCGCCTGTTTGTCAGCTTCGTTGAAGCAGACGACGCGCCATCCATTGCAGAGCCACGATGAAGATACAAATGTGTGAAACAAGCCGTACGATCATTAGGGCGGCTTCGCTGCACCTGTTACCAGGCTTGCACGTGCCGTCTATCAACCAGGTGTTCTGCCTGGGATCTTGATCTCACGAAGAGATGGGAAAACTTATCTTGGGTGCGGCTTCGCGCTTAGATGCCTTCAGCGCTTATCCCTTCTCGACATAGCTATCCAGCTCTGGCCCGGGCGGGCCAACT
>NZ_BIXY01000080.1:0-33809 GCF_008326305.1 Dictyobacter arantiisoli
AATTGGTCACTGACTTCCCACGGTTTGGTTCGGGCCATCTTGGTTTCTCCTTTGCTTGGGGGATTCGTGTTCCTTTCCTTGTTCTTGATTCTATCATCTCCTTCCACGTTTTCGGATAAGTTCTCACGGGTGGAGGGGCATTGCCATTGCGCCCCAAAGCCCCACCAGAGCAGGGGGCTCCTACGGATGGCTCCACTCGCCTTCATACCTCTTCATGAAGAGGTATGGGAGTGCACGCAAAAAAACGCTTGCAAGCACGCCAGGATCCGTACCCAGACTCCGTCAGCAGGCAGGGAGTTCTTGCTTCACCTCCATTTGTTGGAGTAGGTGCGCGTCGGCACGCACCTACACTTCTCTTCATGCTTCTCACCAATTCCGGTTTGTTCATCTCTTCTCGTTATTCTTCTGAAATTGGGAGCAATTTCATGGTTCAGGGTGCTCCCATAGGGGCATGGCTTATTTCAAGGTGGCGGCTATGAGTTTGGTGGTGGCGACGTTGAGGGGTAGATGTGCTATACTGTGGGCTAGATTATTTGCTTATATACAGCAGTACCTGACGCGAGGCCGGAAGAGACCTGTATTCATCCGGTTTCCACACTCAGTAAAAATATCCTCAAAGAGGCAGACGTACGTGAAACAAACAACAGAACCTGCGATGGGTGATATGAAATATTACTCATCCGTGATTGATGCGATTGGCAATACTCCTCTTGTGCGACTCAATCGGATGGCGAGTGATGTGCCACCAGTTGTCCTGGTGAAGATGGAGATGATGAATCCGGGCGGTAGCGTGAAGGATCGCATCGGTCCAAACTTGATTGAATACTGCGAGAAGCAGGGATTGCTTCGTCCCGGTGGTACGATTGTTGAGCCGACCAGTGGCAATACCGGCCATGGTCTGGCGATTGCGGCGGCAATTAAGGGTTATCACTGTATTTTTGTGATGACGGATAAAGCAAGCGAAGAAAAACGCAGCTTGCTACGGGCATATGGTGCGGAGGTGGTGATTTGCCCCAGTAGCGCTGATCACGATTCGCCCGATTATTATAAAAATGTCGCGTATCGTCTTGCCGCAGAGATTCCAGGTGCCTGTTGTCCTGATCAATATTCTAATCCTGCTAATCCGGGCTCTCATTATAAGACCACGGGACCGGAAATCTGGCGCGATACGGCTGGTCGGGTGACGGCGTTTGTGGCCGGTATCGGCACAGGGGGCACGATCTCGGGTACCGCACGCTACCTCAAAGAGGTCAATCCACAAATCAAGATTATCGGCGCGGACCCCGTGGGCTCGGTGTATTCGGGTGATACACCCAAACCCTATAAGATTGAGGGCATTGGGATGGATATGTTCCCGAAGAACTATGATCCTTCTCTGGTGGATGATGTTCTGCGTATCGATGATCGCACTTCGTTCCACTATGCTCAGCGTCTGGCCCGTGAAGAGGGTATCCTGACCGGCGGTTCGGCTGGTACGGCGCTGGCGGCTGGTTTGAACTATGCAAAACGCCTGACCGCAAATGATGTCGTGGTGATCCTGCTGCCCGATACTGGACGCGGCTATCTCAGCAAACAGTTTAATGAAACCTGGATGCGTGAGAATGATCTGCTGGTCCAGGCCGAAAATGATCGACCGACCCTCTACGATGTCCTCGCCTATCGCCGGACGCATTCGCGCAGCATGCCGCTTGTCGTCAGCGTCAGTCCCCAGGATTCCGTGGCCGATGCGGTTGAACTCTTGCGCCGCTATGGCATCAGTCAGACTCCTGTGCTTGAGAATGGACGGATGATTGGTAGCCTGACAGAGGATCTGCTCTTGCGCCGTCTCGCCAGTGGAGAGCCATTGGATACCTGCGCGGTTGGCGAAATCCAGGGCGCGACCTTCCCGATGCTGGAAGCCAATACTCCCACCCAGGATGCCTATCCGCTGCTCAGCGACTGTACCTCTGCGGTAGCCGTGATGCATGGAGACACCCTGGAAGGCATCGTCACCAAAAGTGATCTGCTCGAATACTGGGCCCATCAGCGTCACTCCTAATAAACTACTTATCCCCTAATAAGTAGCAAAAGCACGCTCGTGATTCTTATCGCAAGGGTAAGAGTTGTGGGCGTGCTCGTCTATCTGATTTTCTGCGCTTTGGCATTATATGGCTGTCTGCTTGCTGGGTGGTCGCAGCGAATGTATGATTGTCATACCAGATGTTATGGATGGCATCAAACTCTGGTGCATGTTCGTAGACCTCGCAGAGAGAGTTACGCAGGTGCTGATCTAACGAATAACAGTCAAAGTAATTATCGATACATTGTTGGATCGAAACGTCATTTTCCCGTACCTGCTGATAGCCAAGCGCGCAAATGGCAATCTTACTGATCGGCCTGCGTCGCGGTCCGGTGTACTGTTCGGGAAGGGTACGCTCCAAAAAGAGCATGAATATTTCTGACCACGGACGCTCAATATGCTCTTGTCGTAAGTAATTCGTGAGCATACGAATTACTTGATCCTTGCCATTTGTTGCCAGCTTGCTGGGAATCAGTTCAAAAGAGACCTCGTAGATATCGTAGAGCGCCTGATAGATCGAATGATCTGCGAGTTGATAATTGAAGAGGAGCAGCAAAATCTCCTCTTCTTCCTGATACAATTTCACGCTGACAAAGCCTTTTTTGTCCGCCAGGATATCAAGCAAAGTGGCGAAGACATAACCACCGTCGCGCCGCACCGGGGGTAACGCAAAACGCTCGGCTACCTGCTGATAGACAAAAGTATCCATCAATCCAATATGTTGATGGTTACGTTCTTTATCGGGTGAATCATCTGATGCTTCAAGCTGTAAAATCGCCCAATCTGCGATCATGCGAACCGTTTCATCGGGATCTTGCAGGGCCTGTAGCAGTGGATCGAGCGTATCCTGTTCGATGCGTTCGCCCAGTGCCCAGATAGCGAGGGCGCGGATTTCCTGATGGGGATTCTTCAGTGCTAATAAGAGGAATTCCTTTTCAGTGTCATGAAACACATCCTGTACAAACAGGCTCAGCAGCAAGGATGCCTCGGCACTAACCGACTGGCTGGCATCTTTTAATGCCAGTATTACAGGCTCAATCGCAATGAGTTTCTGAACGTGGGCTTGCGTTTGGAGCACGGTCAGGCGTACCAGTTCGCTTTCATCTTCCATCGCTTGTAAAAAGCAAGGTTCGGCAATGGGCTGCTCATAGGTAAGTAGAATCTTCAGTGCAGCCGCACGTACCAGTTCGCTCTCATCCTTCTGGGCCCCTTTAAAGAGGAGCAGCAGTGCCAGGGGTGGATGATAGGGACGTAGTGTGCCGAGCACTTCAACGGCGGCATTGCGCACCAGTTCATTGGGATCATTGAGCAGTTCGGTGAGTTTAAGCAATGGGGCGTGTTGCTCGAATCTGGCAAGCGACCAGAGAGCGGCTTCGCGTACACTCTCATCCCCATCCTGTAGCATCTCAAGCAAATACTCAAGCGCTGCATTATCTCGTAACGTTCCTAGCGCCTGGATCGCCGAGGTCCGTACCTGCCATTCAGGATCATCCAGTGCCCGTCGCAAGGCATCCAACTGCGCGTGTCCACCTACCTCGCCCAGGGCAGTAGCCGCCGCATCCCGAATATCGATCTCGGGATCATCCAGCAGGAGGGTCAGCACCTGCTGGATATCTGCTGTGACATCCAACGCACGATAGGAAATTAACCTGAGCGTCTCCAGGCGCTTTTCCAGCGTATCCTCCAGCAGCGTTTCAATCAGCGCATCCGACGATGCGCTGATTGGCTGTACGTTCAACGGTTGAATGTGACAGCAGGTTTTCATGGATGTCGCAGCGAGATCAGATCCAGATCCAAATGCAGTAGCTGCCCAAAAGGAAAGAGGGGATTTGGATGCTGGTATTGCACGCTGGCCTTCAGGTTGCCGTCGCTGCTGGTGCTGGTGCTGTTCCAAAGAGTTGTTCTTAAAGACAAATTGCTGATCAAACATATTATTCATAGATGCCCGCTTCCTTCTTCACTATTATGCCGGATAAAGAGTTTGCAGGCGCTTCTTTGCCTGTGTGATCGTACTACTGATAGTACTGCGTTTCTGATTGAATTTCTGCGCTATTTCTGGTATCGAGAAGCCTTCGATGAGGAGTTGTACCGTACGCTTCATTTTGCCTTCAGGAAGTTCATTAATCCTTTTTTTGAAGATGGCGATATCCTCTTTGCGGATCAAAAGATCATCTGGTTGATTATTTTCATCTGAGAGTTGCTCACTCAGTCCGGTGTTTTCATCCAGGCTCACCGTGCCTTCGCGCGTTTTCATTTTTCGGTATTCATCGCAGCATACTGATTTTGCAATCGCATAAAGGTACGCTTTTGGATGATCGGGTACGCTTCTTGTATTGCATAAATTTTTGAAAAAACGCAGAAAAACTTCCTGCACAAGGTCATCTACATCCTCAGCGTTGTGGCATTTCCTCTTTATATGTACGGTGATTTCGTGTCTATGCTCTTTCATCTTCTGGTTATGGTAGCATTTGATTTCATATAATGACAATTCTCGCATTTCCACCTCTAGTCCTCTACTCTGCAGCAATGCAGAACCTTGTGCCACAGATAGCAGATAGGCGACCGTAAAACACGGAAAGAAAAGCATCTGATATCATTTTCAAGCTTCCCATTTTGCTCAGAGTGTATTGCTGGCTGAAAGCCATGCATTTATAAATATAAATTTATGGAAATTGTGATGCGTGAGATCTGCGGGATTGTAGGATCTCTCTAACTGTGCGTCTCGGGCTATTTCTGTTCTGCATAACATTCTTGAGTACCAGAGATGGACATTGAGTGATGATCGATAGTTTTCTCTGAAGAGAAAGGCAGTGTTTGCAAGGCACGACCCCTTCTCATCCTGGCTACGAACGCATCGAATATCCCACTAAAAGCTGACTGAACAGAGATAACGCAATCCAGACGTATCTTTCAACCGGCCAGCAGGGCGCAAAAGACCGCGAATAGCGGATAGTGAGCTGTAGAACTGGCTGGATAAGAAATAACGAGACTGACGAACCAGCTGGAAACACTGTGTTGCATGTAAGTAGCGTGCAAGCAGTGTTTCTGACCGACAGGCCATACCTCAGATTGATATGAACAACACGCTTTCCATATGCTATATGAGCTTGAAATTTACCAAAAGCTGATCGAATAGTACAATTGGATGATCATACTTTAAGCACCGCTATGAACGTATACATCCGCGAGGGGCAATACCGCTTAAATAAGAGAAATTTTGACGAAAAACGTAGAAAAACGTAGGTGCGGACCGAACGCAAGTGAGGCCCGCTTTCCCGTGAATCGTACGAAACTCATTTTCCTGCAGATCCGCATCCGTACCCCAACCAGGAGAGCATGGCGTAGTAGAGAGAGCATTGGGGCGAGATGGTCTTACGAGAAACGGGAAAGCGGACCTCGTACCGAAACCTCCCCTAATGCTCTTTAGGATGCGTTCATACTGTCTCAGGCAACAATTGTGTTGGGTGAAGGGGAATCGTACGAGTCACAGAAGTACCGACCTTCGTACGATGCCCACAGTATCCATCATGCGCTTCGATCCCTAATATCTGTTTTTGGCATTTTGTGCCGTAATTGGGTTGTGGTAAGGTGTTGCTGGCAATGGTAAGATGAGCTTGTGTGTGATCATATTTTTATTTATATAGACAAATTTATATTTGGAAGGGCCTTGTTTTTATGTCTGATGTTTCTCCACGTTCGTCCAGTCGTGTGCGTAGTGCCAGTACGCTGGTGTTAACTCTGGTGTTATGGGCTTCGGCTTTTGCGGGTATTCGGGAGGGCTTGCAGAGCTATTCTCCCGGTGCGTTGCTGCTCTTGCGTTTCTCGGTGGCTGCGGTGGCGCTGATTATCTATGCTGTAATTATCAAGTTGCGCCTGCCTGATTGGCGCGATATTCCGGCTTTTCTTGTGCTTGGCTTTATGGGCATTACTGTCTATCAGGCTGGCTTGACATTTGGAGAGCAGAGCGTTTCCGCCGGGACGGCGAGCTTTCTCGTGGCTTCGGTGCCCTGTTTTACGGCCTTATTTGCATTTATCCTGCTGCGGGAACGTTTGAAGCGGTGGAACTGGCTAGGCATCCTGATCAGTTTTCTGGGGGTGGCGTTGATCTCGTTTAGCGCGGGCGGCGGCTTTAGCTTTACTCCTGGGACGCTACTGGTGCTGATTGCTTCTCTGGCTGAGAGTATCTATTTTATCTTCCAGAAGCGCTTTTTGCGCAAGTATAGCAGCTTTGAATTGACTGCCTATACCATGTGGGCCGGAACACTCTTTATGTTCGTCTTCGCCCCGCAACTGATCCAGGAATTCCCACGGGCCAGCCTCTCCGCCACCCGTGCGGTTGTCTATATGGGTATCTTCCCGGCAGCTATCGCCAATGTTACCTGGGCCATTACGCTTTCGCGCATGCCAGCCTCGATTGCGACCAGCTTTTTAAACTTCTCGCCCATCCTCTCTACCCTGATTGCCTGGATCTGGCTGCATGAGATTCCTACTCCACTTACCTTTGTCGGGGGACTGGTCATTATTATAGGTGTTCTGCTGGTCAATAGCCGTTCCACGCCGCACTTCTTCGGCCGGAAAAGATATGCTGATCTTGCTAGCGTTGCTGCCGTAGAGGAGCTTTCAATCGTCGGGGAAGAGGGAGTCGGCGTGTGGCAGGCTGAACCAGAAGGTTGAGCCGTTGCCTTTCTGGCTTTCGACACCGACCACGCCGCCGTGTCGATTGATCAGGATCTTGCTAATGTGGAGTCCCATGCCCAGCCCTGCACCTCTGCCGCTGAGCACTTTGACATCCTGGGCCTGATAATAGCGGTCCCAGATATGTTCTTGTTGTTCGGGTGTGAGACCGGGGCCAGCATCACGTACCCAGACACGGGCAGATTCGGCAGCGCGCTCGATCCCGATGCTGACTTCGCTGCTGGCCTCTGAATATTTTAAGGCGTTACTGAGATAATTGCGAATCACCTGCCCGATGCGCTCCCGGTCCGCCAGCACCACGATCGGCTGATCCTGATCGGGGAGCGGCGCTAGATGAATCGCACGGCGGGATGTGAGGGCCTGTTGATCCACGATCGCCTCTTGCACAATGGCTGCTAGATCCTGCTCTTTGAAGGATAAATTGAGCTTGTTGGCCTGGATACGGGCACCATCCAGTAAGTCCCCGATCAGGCGGTTCATGACTTTGGTCTGCCGGAGCGTACGTTCAAGGATCATTAGAGCGTCATCTGAGGCTTTCTGGATATCTGCTGTAACCTCGTTCTGCCGTGTGATATTTTTGATGCGGCGTTCGGCGAGTTGCAGGTTGGCGTGGATAGCGGTCAATGGATTGCGTAGCTCATGGCTGACAAGGCCGATAAAGCTATCTTTGCGCTGCTCCAGCTCTTTCTGCTCATGGATATCCCGGGCCACGATAGCCAGGCAGACTGGCTGTTGTGTCTGGGGATGCGTGATCTGGAAGATGGTCTGGTGTACGTCGTTGTATGTGCCGGTCTTGATGTTGCGCAACTGGAAATCCCCTTCCCAGCGTCCTGTCTCCCTGAGTCTGGGCAACAGGACATCCTCTATAAAGGACTGGAGATGTTCTGGGATAAAGCTGCGCGCGGAGTGGACGCGAGTATCCTCAGGACCATCGAGACCACAGAGAGTGCAACCTGCCTGATTGAGATAGAGCATTTTGCCATCCAGGGTCGCCATCCCGATTATATCGGTACTATTGGCAACCAGTGAGGCAAATTGCTGCGTCTCCTGAGCCATCTGCTCGGCTTGCTGGCGCGCCTGCACCTGTTCCATATAGAGGCGGGCGTTGTCGATTGCGAGGGCGGCACATTGAGCAAGCTCAGTTGCGATCTCAAGATGGCGATGACTATAGTGGCGTCTGGATTGAGTGAAGCAGAAGGTGAGTGCCCCCAGCATGGTCCCCTGGGAGCGTAACGGGATTGTCATGACGGAGTGCAGGCCGAGAGAGCGCATAAACTCCGCATGTGCGGATGAGATGGCTCGCTGTTTGATCCACTCTTCGTCGATGCAGGCATGTATCTCTGGTTCCCCACTGCGCAGTACCCCGCTGACGGGATGCGTGGGATGAACAAGATCCGGTACGAAGGCAAAGCTTTGATCATAGTAGGTAGCCTGTTCGGGCTGAATAGGGGCCCAGGCGACACGCTCAATGCTGTGGTCAGGATTGAGCAAGTCAAAAAAGCAGAAGTCGGCGAGGGTGGGAATCGCCAGCGTCGCGACCTGTTGGAGTGTCGTCTGATAGTCCAGCGATGAGCTCAGAGTGCGGTTGGCCTCGGCCAGGAAGCGCAGAGCCTCCTCGGTCTGTTTGCGATAGGTGATATCGCGGTCGATCTCAAGAATGGTATCCGGTTGCCCTTGCGGATGGCGTCTTAGTATCTGTCGACTCTCGACAATAATTTCCTGCCCCTGGCGATTGAGCATGCGTAGTTCACCTTCCCAGTAACCATGTTGGATCAAGTGCAGCTCGACCTCCTCGCGCGAGATCGGATAGCGTGTATGCAGGAGCAGGTGGGCGATCTTTCCCAGGGCTTCCTGCTCGGACCAATCATAGAGCCGGGTTGCCCCCTGATTCCAGGCCAGAATCACATGCATAGGATCGCGCAGAATGATTGCATCGTACGCCAGGGCCAGCACAGCTTCCTCGCTGGAGAGCATCGATAGCATGCGCTGGTGGTTTGGGTTACTGGTGCTGTTGGTATGGCTGAGAGGTGCCGAGGCTGGATTGGATGCCGCGTTGCCGGGATTGATGGGCTCACGTTGTTGATGACACATAAATCGTTGAAAATCATTTTCATGAATCCGGTAGCCCGCACGTCCTAATGATATCCCTTTGAGCTTACCAGCCCGTAGCCAGCGCCGGATCGTGTCTCCCGTAACATCGAGTCTTTGTGCGATATCCTGTACTGTCAGATACTCTGCCACGCCTGGCTCCTCTCCTGGTTGAGTTTATACTATGTATTGTAACATGTTCGTTTATGTGTGTCTATATGTGTTGGCAAGACATAGTACCGATCAACCAGCCATTGCCGTCACGGGCAATACCGCTTTGTGCCGTGCCTCCATCTTCCATCATCTCTCTCCCAGGGAAATGGATACAGGGCTTGGGGGCGTGGGAATCGTACGATGATGAGGAAAGCGCACCTCGGTTGCGAACTCGGCACGCACCTATACTTCCCCATCATGATTCTCGTTATTGAAGCGGTATTGCCCGTGAAGGGTGGCTGCTACGGATTGTCAGAAGCGCTGTTTTCGCATATACTGGATAGGTTCTGCTATGCAGGTCAGGTGTAGAGAGATAGCTCAAATTGTGTATGAGAAGGATGTATTTATGGGCAGATCGGCTCCGATATATATAGTGGGTGATATTCATGGGCATGTGCGTGTCTTGCAGCGCTTATTGCAAGAAGTGTATCTGATCAATGCGCAGCAACATTGGACCGGTGGTACGGCCACGCTCTGGCTGCTTGGGGATCTGGTGGATCGCGGTCCTGATAGTATCGGGGTGATAGATCTGGTGATGCGTTTGCAGACAGAGGCGGCCGTAGTCGGGGGCATGGTGGATTGTTTGCTTGGTAATCATGAGATCCTCATGCTGGGAGCCTATCAATTTGGACGACGCTCGACGGGCCTGAGCAGTAACTTCATCACCAAATGGCGACGCAACGGTGGCGCGAAAGCGGATCTGGCGAAGCTCACCATGCAGCATCTGAACTGGCTCAACGAGCGACCCGTCATGGCGCAGATCGACGACACCCTGTTGATCCATGCCGATTCCACCTTCTACACTCGCTATGGACATTCGATCAACGAAGTCAATGAAACCTTCCATGCGCTCCTCAAACGCAGCAACACCCTGGCCTGGGAAGAGCTCATCGAATCCTTTTCCATGCGCGGCGTCTTTATCCATCAATATAGTGGCGGAGAATTTATCGACCGCTTCACACAAATCTTTGGGGGAGAACGCATCATCCATGGTCACACGCCCATCTCAACCATGCTGGGCGGGCTCGCCAAAAAAGTCACCCAGCCTTATATCTACGCCAGCGGCAGATGTATCAATGTCGATGGCGGTATCTATATGGGCAGCAATGGATTCGTCTACCAGATGCCTATTTCACAAGCTGAGCCATAAACAGGCGGAGAATGTCCATTTGTCCGTTTTATGTCTTGACAAATAGCAAAAGAATATGTATGCTGAAAGGGAAGCAAGAATACTTCAGTAAAAGAAAGGCAGGTCTATGCGTATGAAACAGAATAACCTCTCCTATAAGAGTATCCCAGGCGAGCAGCACGCAGCAGACAAGCCCTATCGCAGGACCGGGATGGCACACTAATGCAGCGAAAGCCATATGAAGTATTCGAGCATACGGCGGACATCGGCATCTCAGCCTTTGGAACGACCCTCGCAGAGCTTTTCATTCACGCCGCGCAAGGCATGGAAAGCGTCATGGTCGCGCCAGAGCAGATTCATGAGACGATGAGTTGCGCAATCAGCGTTGAGGGACACGATCACATCGCGCTCCTTATCTCGTGGCTCAACGAACTGATCTTTCTTTTCGATACTGAATATCTCCTCTTTCGCAGTTTCGAAATCACGGCCATCACAGATAATCATCTGGAAGGACGCGCGACTGGCGAACGCTATGATCGTGAGCGACACGATCTGGGCAGTGCCGTCAAAGCCGCCACCTGGCACGAAGCCAGCATCGAGCGGCGAGATAACGGATATCAGGCGCGCATCATCCTCGACCTCTAGGCAATAAGCAAGCAGAAGCGTCGAGAACGTCCGATCCAACTCCCTGGCGTTGCATACTCATCAATCCTTTTAACACATCTTTCTATCTTCAAAACAGCCTGGCACCAAACCAATAAGCTAACCAGGAACACCTATGTGAGGAGAACTTTGATCGTGGGCAATAAAATCCCCTTAGAGCGGGTCGACGCGAACCGTTGGCGTATCCCACGCCACTACGACAAAAACATGCATGTATCTGGAATGGTCTATGCGGACGACGAATTGATGGAACTGATCCTGGGCGATAATGCCTTGCAGCAGGTCGCCAATGTCGCGAGCCTGCCAGGGATTGTCGGACACTCTCTGGGTATGCCAGATATTCACTGGGGTTACGGCTTCCCCGTGGGTGGAGTCGCCGCCACTGACGCCGAGAGCGGTGTGATCTCGCCGGGCGGTATCGGCTTCGATATCAATTGTGGCGTTCGCCTGCTCGCCACCGATTTGCACTATGAGCAGGTCAAAGGACGCGTCGAGAATCTGGCTGACGTGCTCTTTAAACGCATCCCCTCCGGTGTCGGTGGAGATGGTATGCGCGTGCTGAGCCGCGATGAGATGCAGTCCGTGATGCTACAAGGCGCGGGCTGGGCAGTCGCTGAAGGCTATGGTGTCCCCGAAGACCTGGAAATGACCGAAGAACAGGGCTGTTTGCAGGGTGCGCTCCCCGAGGCGGTAAGCCAGCAAGCCTGGGCGCGTGGACGCAAGCAACTGGGCAGCCTGGGTTCGGGTAACCATTTCTGTGAAATCCAGATCGTCGATCATATCTACGACCAGCACGCCGCCGACACCATGGGCATCGGACGCAAAGGACAGATCGTCGCCACAATCCATTGTGGTTCACGGGGCTTCGGTCATCAAGTAGCGGAAGACTATATCAAGCTGGCCGAGTCGAAGCAGAAGGACTATGGCTTCGAATTGCCTGATCGGCAGTTAGCCTGCCTGCCCTTACAATCCAGGGAGGGACAGGCGTACCTGGGAGCTATGAAGTGCGCTGCCAACTTCGCCTGGGCCAATCGCCAGTTGCTGATGGATGGTGTTCGCACGTCGTTTGCCGAGATCTTTGGCCGCAAAGCCCGCGCCAGGGATCTGCCGCTGGTCTATGACGTTTGCCATAACATTGCCAAGATGGAGGAATACGAGATCGATGGCGAGATGAAGCGTGTCTGTGTCCATCGCAAAGGAGCCACACGTGCCTTTCCACCTGGACATCCTGCGCTACCAGAAAAGTATCAAGCAATAGGACAGCCCGTGCTGATCCCCGGAGACATGGGACGCTACTCCTTCATGCTGGTCGGCGCACAGGGATCAATGGAACAGAGCTTCGGCTCCTGCTGCCACGGTGCCGGACGCCGCATGAGTCGTACCGCCGCCAAAAAGGCCGTAGGAAGCAAAGAACTGCTCGAAATGCTGGAGAAGAAAGGCGTCACCATCCGTGTGCACAGCAAGAACTTGCTCGCCGAAGAGGCTCCACAGGCCTACAAGGATGCCCAGCAAGTGGTAAATGTCGTGCATAATGCCGGTCTGGCAAGCCTCGTTGTACGCCTCAAGCCGATTGTAGTTGTCAAAGGATAAAGAAACCAACCGTTTGTGATGGATTTCGACTCAGCATATCGAGCTCCATCACCATTCTTGATTTGTGTTGATTTCCGTTGATTTCCATTGATAAAATCAACACACCATCTTAATCCTTATGCTCTTTGCCTTTCTTCCGGGATACTTGGTGGCTGGTTGCGCGAAAGCATGAGATTCTGGCGCGAGGCGCGGTAACACAGGTAGAAGCCAAACGCACTAATGAGTATAATGCTCGCCAGACCAGCTTCGGGCCCGAAGCTGCCGCCCGACCACACTACAGGGCCGGTGAGGGTGGAAGAGAAGACGCCGCCGGACAGGCTATGTCCTGAGAGTTGCGCGCCAAAGAACGGCCCTTCAAAGTAGTTCCAGCCCAGGTGTACACCGATGGCCCACCACAGGCTACGCGTCAGGATATAGATGATGGCGGAGAGAATACCACCCGTAATTGCGATCCCTAGGGCACCTATCAGCGAGCCATTAGGATTGAGTAGGTGGGCGAAACCGAACAAGATGGCGCTGACGCCCAGAGCAATCCAGGAGCCAAAGGAGCGCTCCAGCCTGCGGAAGATTAGGCCACGAAAGATCAGTTCTTCCTGGACCGCACCGCCGATCAGGATCAGCATTGTGACAGAGGTAGAAATGAAGCCGACGAGCAGCAAAATGAAAAGCACATAGTGGAAGAAGCCAATCTTGGAACTGCGTGTAAAGAGCAGCGTGAGCAGGGCCAGCGCAATGGTAAGGAAGACGCATTCGACAATAGCGAATCCATCTGCGCCAGTAATGTGGTAGGCACCGGTGATCGTCAGTACGAGAATGACGACTGTCATCAAAGCGCCACCAAGCGTGAACCCGAGCACCGTCTGGCGCAGCCACTGTTGGCGGGCAAATCCCACATCAGCGAGAGAACGATGTTCGAGCTTATGCATCTCCAGCGCGAACACAATAACGATAATGATAGCCGCCAGCATGTTGAGAACAAGGTCTCCACTGGTGCTCTGCTGAAATGCGGTGGGTAGAAGGTTCAGCAGGTTGGTTAGCACAAACACTGGAATCAGGATCAAGATAAGTTCAAGCACCAGCAGTCCGATGTTGGAAGAGAGTATACGACGTACAAGAGACATAGAGATACCTTTCTATTATTACAGTGCGTTAGATCCTTTTATTACGAGCCCTCAACGCAACGGCTCGCCGTAGGGACACCCACCAGGGATGTCCCTACAGAGGATTTCCTCCGGTCTGGAATA
Source organism: Dictyobacter arantiisoli (assembly GCF_008326305.1). Classification (GTDB taxonomy): domain Bacteria; phylum Chloroflexota; class Ktedonobacteria; order Ktedonobacterales; family Ktedonobacteraceae; genus Dictyobacter; species Dictyobacter arantiisoli. The sequence goes on from NZ_BIXY01000080.1 coordinate 13,682, forward strand.
CAGCCAGTAATTGAAGGGTATGACGATGCAGTATCAACGTGAGACGCTCTGCGCTCGCAGGGTCGTGAACGCTGGCGCTGATCGCTGGTCGCCCATGATAATCAATCAATTCCTCAGGCTCAATGATACAGCGCTCATGCTGCATAATGAATTGAGAAGCCGAAGGATAGGTCAGACAAAGTGAGAAGATACTGGATACCAGGCGTCCACAGGTGGGACAGATAAAAACGATATTGAATCGGGTATAGAAGGGTGCAGGCAGGACTTCCGGCTCAATGCCGCGCAAGGTCGCGTGTTGCCCGCAGATATGACAGCGTTGCCGACCTGTGGTGAATTCCTCTAAGTAGATGGATGGCACTATTTGTAGCGCGCGCTTCAATGCGGGGCGGAAGGACCGCACATGCGCGAATGGCACCTTCGTAGTGGTATTGATGATGTCGTCGTTGCTCACTGAAGAGCAACCTGGACAGCGCAGACGCAGGCCAACCGCTCCATCGGGGTATGGTTCGAAGAGTCCCTGTAAACGTTGCTGTCCACATATGTAGCACCAGATACTCGTATCGTGCCATCCCTGCCGCGCCATCTCATCATTATGGAGCAGGCCAAAGGACTCGGCGTCGGCGCGCAGTTCATGCTGGAGCACCTGGCGCAACTGGCGGCGGGCGCGATGAAGTTTTACTTCCAGTGCGTTGATGGTTATGCCGAGTTGCGACGCGACCTCTCGTTGTGGCAGATCCGCCAGATAATGCATCTCTACCGCTTTACGTCCTGCGGCTGGAAGATAGCCCATAGCGCGATCCAGCAGCACTGCCAGATCATGGCGATTGAGTTCTTCCGTCAGGTCAAGGAATTGTGGATCAACGATATTGAATATATGAGATGCGTTGATAGATTCCTGCCCAGCCTGAAACGTGGCGTGTTTGGGTTGCAGCGAGGAGAAGGTACGCTGGTGAAGATCAGTCGTACGCTGGGCGTGTGCCCAGCGCATGCTCATATTACGACAGATACCGTCAAGCCAGAACGCAAAGTGGTCCGGCGAGCGTAAATGAGCCAGATTTTGCCAGGCGGTGACGAGAGTTTCCTGTACGACATCTCCTACCACATCAGGTGGCACGCCATAACGCCTGGCAAGCAGTGCCAGGCGCGGTTCGGCAGCCTTCAAAAGATGTTCGAGATTCTCCTCCAGTGCTTTGTGCGCGTCCTCGCTTATTTCATCCTTGTTCGCATTATCCATGGATGGTGCTGTAACCGACATACGTTCAGATAGCCTTTCTTACTTCTCTATAATAGAGTCACCTTTGCAGGCAAAAAGCTTACACAAAAAAACAGATCTTTGTGATAGGACTGAGAGAAATCCCAGAATGCAATAATGGAGTTCCCTCGAATTTGGGGGGGCGGAGAAGAGAAATCTGCTAGACGAGAGCCAGGAGCAGGTGTCAGGGGGTGACGCCCACCATGGAGGAAGAGGTGCGTTTCACTCCTGACTTTTTCTGCACTACATACTAAAAAGGTGGCATTCCTATACTAGCCAATAAATGCGTGCATTTCCGGCAAGACTTTATTAATTACCTTGAGGTAAATACTCACCTTGCCGCAGAAGATCAGTAGTGCTTGAAGATAGATATCGAGTTGCATCTCGGCTGTTACAGCATAGCCACCCCGATCAATTTCCTTCGTTAAATCCTCATTGGATAAGGCTGTTCCCACAGCTTTCATCTCTTCATCCAGCGTCTGAAACCACGTTTTGAGTTGGATACTGTTGCTCTCCAAACCCACTTCCAGATTGCGATACGACCAATCTTGCTTGAAGGTTCGTAGCGATTGCGTATACGAATACTGAACTTCGCCCAGCTCCCGAAATAATGCTCCCAGGGATATATTCTGTCCCCCGGGATTGTAAGTCAGATCTGTATCGTTCAGGCTTTCCAAGAGCTGTAAGCGTACTTTGTGGGTGCCCTCAATCCAGGACCACTTTGTTTGCATATAACGGTTCATATAATCCTCTTTCCTCATCTATTGAAAATGTCATCATTGAGCACGATACGTGCTGTTTTAGTGCGCATGTTCTATCTGTAAGCAAATGATACCATGCTTTGCGCAAGCAGGATGGTAAAACGCGACAAGATAGAACTTTTGTACTATAAAATAGAAATAGGTCACATGTTCCCATTGCAGGTGGAGAAGATATAATGTTGAAAAATGAACCTGGCCTGTTGTACCCTCTTGGAAAATCCCGTTTTTTTCTGCTTTTGAATGAGCCTTTTAAATAGTTTTCCTTTCCGGTAATATACCGGTATTACCTCTTATATGCAAGAGATATCACAATTTCCTATAAAAACCTTGACAAACGTCAAGGAGTAGGTATATACTGTATCAGTAGTATACACGTACTAACATAAAATGTCGAGGCTTTTTATCCATCCAGGTGAAGGGAATCATGGCGAGGACGCCTCGCGCTCCGTCAGGGTGTGTCGCCCCTGCACCCCGCATTCACCCTAAAAGACAGAGACCCAACGTTGAACCAGGCAAACGATAGCAACAGGTTAGCCTGGGGAAGCAAACAGGCGGAATTTTTCGCTCGCGGTCTCTCTGTTGAGCAAACCGGCGTCGGTTTGAAGGATTCATCCCGACGTCAAGACAATAGGGCGACAGATCTTCTGTATGTCCTTCTTGCTATAGTACCTTTCATCAGGGATGAGAAAGGAAAACAAGGATGTTTCGTCATTTTGACCGAAAAAAGTTTTTCGTCATTCCCCTGGCATTTCTCCTCCTGTCACTGAGTTTGAGCGCAGTGGTGCTGCATTCAGCTTCAGCCGCCTCTTCCCTGGCACAGGCGGGTGCGGCCAGCGGCAGAACTATCGGAGCCGCTATTGCAGCCAATCTCCTGGGCAACAACCCGTATACAACGATTGTCCAGACTCAGTTCGATGGGGTGACCCCTGGCAATGAGATGAAGTGGCAAACAACAGAACCCTCACAGGGGAGCTTTAACTTTGGGCCAGCGGATCAGATTGTGAGTTTCGCTCAGAGCCATAACATGAAAATTCGTGGCCATACGCTGGTCTGGTACAACCAGCTCGCTGGCTGGGTCAACAACGTTCCGGCTTCTCAAATCCTGTCTGTCATGAACAACCACATCACCGCTGAGATGACCCATTTCAAGGGCAACATCTGGTACTGGGATGTGGTCAATGAAGCCTTTAACGAAGATGGAACCCGGCGTAGCGATATCTTCCAGAACGATATCGGCAACGCCTATATTGCGGATGCTTTTACCACAGCGCGTGCAGCTGATCCCAATGCCAAGCTGTGCTACAACGATTACAATATCGAGGATATGAACAGCGCGAAAAGCCAGGCTGTTTATTCTATGGTGCAAAGCTTCAAGGCAAGCGGTGTGCCAATTGATTGTGTTGGCTTCCAATCCCACTTTATTGTCGGACAGGTGCCAGCGGACTTCCAGGCCACCTTACAGAAATTCGCCAATCTGGGCATTGACGTGCAGATCACCGAGCTGGACGACCGCATGCCCACGCCCGCCAGCAGCGCCAATCTGAATCAGCAGGCCACCGACTATGCCAATGTCGCTAAGGCTTGTCTGGGGGTTTCACGCTGCAATGATATCACCACCTGGGGCGTTGGTGAGCCGGACTCCTGGGTTCCAGGCACCTTCTCTGGTCAGGGCCAGGCGCTTCTCTACGATTCAAATTACCAGCCGAAGCCCGCTTATACGTCCTTCCTGAATGCGCTGGGAGGCTCCGCAGTAATACCAACGCCAACGCCGACCACTGGTGGAGGAAGCACGCCAACACCGACGCCAACGCCGATCACGGGCGGCAGTGGCTCCTGTAGCGTCCATTATGTGGTCTCAAACCAGTGGAATTCAGGCTTTGGTGCAAGCATAAGCATCACTAACACCAGCTCCACGGCGATCAATGGCTGGAGCTTGAAGTTCAACTTCCCCAACGGGCAAACGATCACCCAGCTCTGGAATGGCACCGTTACCCAGTCCGGTAGCAGCGTGACGATCACCAATACCTCTTATAACGGTTCTATCCCCGCTGGCGGCACGCTGAATTCGTCTCCGGGCTTTAATGGCTCCTGGAGCGGAACCAACTCATCGCCCACCGCCTTTACGCTAAATGGAGCTACCTGTACCGTAGCCTGATCTTTTACAGTGGTTTGATTTTTGTGAACAATCATCACTTGCATGCCCCGGAAGCAAGTGATGATTGTCAGGGACAATAGTTGATCGACGCAATACGATCTATGCTCAAAAGTCCATGTTATCGTTGTAATCGTCCAGGTCACGGGTTTGCAGGACGAGGACGACAGTTACTCAGCTTGATGCTGCCGAAGGTTCTTCTACTGGTTTCAAGCTTCTGGCAGCTTCAGATGGACTATTTCCTTAGATGCAGAACAGCTTTGCCAGTGAATTGTCTTTGCAGGAGGCGTTGCGCGACCTCACCAATTTCGTGCCAGGAAGCTTCAACCTCGATCGGCGTCCGCAATTGCTGCTCGGCTACCTTTTGCGCGAGCCAGGCCAGATCTTCAGATGCAGCACGACGATCTAATTCTGCATAAAACATCAGTCCGGAGATGGTCGTTCTCCCCATACGGATTAAATTGCTGACGTCAATTGTTGCCTCTACAGATGCCGACCAGCCCAGCGTGACGCAGGTTGCCCCTGTTGCCAGCAGAGGAAGCACACCGGCGAGGGTTTTGCCACCGAGCGATTCGATAATCAAGTGGTAAGGGCCATAGGCACGCGCCAGCTCGATATCGTCCCCCACGATCACCTCATCTGCTCCTGCCTCACGTACTAACGCCTCGTTGCGAGCATTGCGAGCCGTGCCGACGACATAGGCACCGCTGAGCCGGGCGAGCTGATGTGCGAAGAGTCCCACCCCACCGGTGGAACCGGTAATCAACACGCGCCTGTTCAGGAGAAGCCCTCCTTTCACAAGTGCATGGAGCGCAGTGAGCCCAGCAACAGGTAAGGTTGCCGCCTGAGCAAACGTTACGCTGGCGGGAATTTCGGCCAGCCTGTCCGTAGGAACCGCCACCTGCTCAGCCCATGCGCCTGCATTCACTATGCCTACCACCCGGCTCCCGACTTTCGGCCCTGTCCCATTCGCAGTTTGCTTGATGACGGTTCCGGCCAGATCCCAACCGGGTCGCCAGCCCGCTTCGGCCCCCATGGCACGCGACACCTCTCCTCGATTCAAAGAAATTGCCTCAACCTGCACAAGCGCTTCCGACGGGCCAGCCTGGGGCGCTTCGACCTCTTTGATGGCAAACCGCCCTGGAACTTCAGGATCAACCACTATCGCACGTATTGAACTCATCTATCTTTTCTCTTTCTCTCATAGCAATTTTGGTTTCTGGGAATAGTATAGGAGGAACTAGTTGTTGTACCAAGAGTAAAACTACACTTGATCCTTCGCCCCTTTTCTCTTTCATATGGGATCGATAGCGAATTGTATGAGGAAAAGATGCCATTACAAATATCTGCGCTAAAAGAGGATAGTGCATTCTCAAAAGAGCATGTGCATGTCTTAGGTCAACTTCTCGGTGCAATTGAAGCGGTGCGGATCACTCGCCAGGAGCAATATCGCGAGAAGAGCCATCCTCAGTTGAAGCGTTTTACGCAACAAGAACTCAATGATGAAGCCTGCCCGACCTATAAAAACTGGCTGATAGGACGTTCCAATCGATTGCCGAGCCGTTCAATGCTTATGACTATTGCCGACTATCTGGAATGCAGCCTGAGTGAGCGCAACGATTTACTGCTGGCAGCACAATATCTGCCTGAACAGCCAGCGTTGGAAGGCGATGAGTTGCAGCGAGCGTTGGAGCATGCGCAACAGCTGATGGAGATGTTGCCCTATCCGGCAATGGTTGTCACGCACACGTTCCAGGTCGAGGCTGCAAACGAGTTCTTGCTACGCCTCCTTGAGTTGCCTCCTCTCGATACGCTTCTACCGCATCAGCGCAATACGCTTTATTTCCTCTTTCGCCCGGATTTTCGGGCACGCTCCACGTTCAATGCAGAAGCACGCGCCCTGTGGCAAAAACACGCGCTTTATGGTGTTCAGCTCTTCAAACAGAAGAACTTGCTCTACCAGTGCGATGCCTGGTATCAGCAATTCGTGAAGCAGTGTTGTGATAATATCGCGGACTTTCAAGAGTACTGGGACAAGGCGCGAGAAGCCACCAGGCAGGAGGATGCGCCGCCAAAGATTGTGCTTGCTCGCATGGCGACAACCGGCGAGATGCTCCCCATACGCATACTGCACATGCATGTCTCCGTCAGCAGCAAAAGCTATCCAGCGGTCTCGGCACTTTTGCCGGTCGATGAGGCGGCGCGTGCCGTGTATGCCTCGTTCGGCAGTGTGACCTCGTGGCCTCCGTCGGTTGGCTGAGTTAAGATACCATGACTTGCTCTAATAGAGGTAGGCCCAGGTGAGCACAATAACCACTGGTCCTCAGTAGTGGATAACAGAAGATCATTTATATAATTGTGAATCAATGTTGGCTCTGAAGAGAAAAGGGTAGTCTTTTGATGCGGAGATGGTAAACAAGGCTGTTGCGTTACTTACGCAGCAGCCTTGTTTGCTTTGAGTTTATTTGGTTCCGATGGTAAAGACGTGCAGGGCACCTGGGCTGGTGGTGGATGGGAGGGTGACGCTTTGCAGTGTTTTCCCGGTTTGGAGCGTGATAGTGGTTGCAAAGACATACGTGTTGATCGTTTTTGCCCCGGCTGGCGTATTGCGATAAGGCATGGTCCCTACGATGCTATTCCCATAGGGGAGTGACGTAATAGAGGTTGCATTCCAATCGGCAAAGCCCAATGTAAAGGTTTGGGTGCTGTGATCGGTATACGTGAGGGTTGCAGAACCAGACGTGGCTCCTCCCGTAGCTGCTCCCAGGAAGCCGAGGGTCGTTGCGTTCGCAACCGGGGTGACAGCAATGGTTTGCCCATGCGCTTGATAATTATCAAAGAAACCAGCCGTAGCATTGGGCCAGAGGAATGCCATCCCATTGACGCTGATGGATTGTCCAGGCGCCAAGCCGATGCTTTTGAGTCCCTGCGCTGAGTAGCTATTATTCGCGTTATCAATGTTGGCAGTATAGGGCGTGCTATCATCGCTGGTACCCGCATTGTTATATTGGTCTGCCCGCGTTCCAATGGCGAAGATGTGCAGTTGTCCGCTAATGCTGGGCAAGGTCACGCTCTGGACTGTTTTGCCAGCAGGGATGCTGGTTTCGGTTTCATAAAGATAGGTCTTCGTACTTTGTGACCCGGTGGAGGTATTGCGATTGGGCATGCTGGCGACCAGGGTATTGCTGTACGCGGCTGGCGTGGTGGCCCAATCAGTGAAACCAAGGGTGAAGGTGGAGGTGGAATTGTCGGTATAGGTAATCGTTGCCGTCCCCGAGGTTGAACCGTTGGTGGCCGATCCCAGGAAGCCAAGCGTGGTGGCATTGGCGACAGGGGTCACTCCAACCGTTTGTCCGGCCGCTTGATAGTTATCCGGGATGACGGAGTAGCTGGCGGGCCAGAGATAGGAGATGCCATTGACGATGACGGGCTGTCCTTGCGTGATGTGATCGTTTTGCAAGGATTGTAACGAATATGTATCGCCTTGTCCATCATAATTGGCGAAGGCTGTGGAGTCCGCTTCGTCTGAGGTGCCAATGTTATTGGGATAGCCGTTGCCAGCGCGGGTTCCAATGGTGAAGATGTGCAGGGTTCCGGTCGAGGCCGCCGGGAGCGTGACGCTTTTGACGACTTTCGCTGCGCTGATCGTTGTTTCAGCATAGAATAAATAGGTGTCAAGGTTTTCTTGCCCACTTGCAAGATTGCGGTGGGTGAGGAGCGCAAAGAGTTGATTATTATAGGATGGAGCGACTCTATTATTTCCTAATGTCCAGTCGCTCATGCCCAGCTGGAAGGTGGAGGTGGAGTTGTCGGTATACGTGATGGTCGCGGTGATAGCGGTGGCTCCTCCTGTGGAGGCTCCGACAAAGCCGAGGGTGTCAGCATTCGCCACAGGTGTGATCGCAATCGTTTGTCCATTGGTCTGGTAATTGTCGGCTTGCCCGGAAGGGGCAGCGGGCCAGATGAGATTCATCCCGTTATAGATCAGGGTATCACCGGGATTCCATCCCATCCCACTGACTGGGTCTGAGAAATCCTGGGCAGCATAGCTTCTGCCAAAACCATCGAAATCAGCACCATGTGTATTCGCAGTATCACTGATGCCAATATTATTATACGATGAGCGGGTGCCGATGGCGAAGATGTGCAGTTGTCCGGTGATGCTGGGTAAGGTGACGCTTTGAATGGTTTTGCCAGCAGCAAGACTGGTTTCGGTGGCATAGAGATAGTTGGTTGTGGTTTGTTGACCCGCGGCGTGATTGAGATACGGGAAGGTCGCCACAAGCAGGTTGCCAGAGACGGGCGGATTCGTGGCCCAATCGGTGAGACCCAGGGTGAAGGTGGAGGTGGAATTGTCGGTATAGGTAATTGTCGCAGTTCCGGAGGTTGAGCCGTTGGTGGCGGATCCCAGGAAGCCAAGGGTGGTGGCATTGGCGACAGGCGTTACGGAAATGGTTTGTCCGGCTGCGAGATAATTATTGGGCGTCCCGGCAGGTGCACTGGGCCAGGTGTAGGAGATGCCATCACTCACCACACTTTGTCCCGGAAGAATGTTTTGGCTTTGTAATGCCTGGGCAGAATAGCTATTGCCACCGTTGGTATGGAGATCAAAATTGGCGGATGTAAGATTGGCATCATCGCTGGTACTGATATTATTGTAGGCTCCACGTGTGCTGATAGCAAAGATATGGAGTTGACCAGGTGTGCTGGCGGTGGGAAGGGTGAGATTTTGCACGGTTTTGCCAGCGGGAATTGCGAATTCCGTGCTAAATAAAAAAGTGGAGACGGTTTGTTTGCCGCCTGCTGTATTGCGATAACTCATGGTCGCGGCGATCTGATTGCCAAAGGAGGGCGGGGTCTGTGCATTGCCACCCAGCGTCCAATCACTGAATCCCAGGGTGACGGTTTGGGTCGAGGCATCGGTAAAGGTGATGGTAGCCGTTCCTGAGCTTGCTCCACTGATGGCACTCCCAAGTACACCCAGCGTGACGGCGTTCGGGACAGAAACCACTGGCAGGATTTGTCCGCTGCTCGTGTAGTTGTTGGCGGTGCCCGGAGCAGCATTGGGGAAGGTATAACTTAAGCCATCATTGATGATGGTTGATCCAGGCTTGACTCCCGCACTTTGGAGCGCTTGCGCCGAATAACTTCTCGTGCTGCCATCAAAATTGCCGGATGTCGGACTGGCATCATCGCTGGTGCCCGTATTGTTGTAGGCAGGTCCACTGATCCCGACGGCGAAAATATGCATCTGGCCGGAGGAGGTGGTGGTTGGAAGGGTGACACTTTGGACGGTTTTGCCAGCGGGAAGCGCGAGCTGGGCACTGAACAAAAAGGTGGTGATGGTCTGTTGGTCGACTGGCGTATTACGATACGTCATGGTTGCGGCGATTTGATTACTGAAGGCCGGGGTAGACTGCGGATTGCCACCCAGCGTCCAATCACTGAGTCCCAGCGAAAATGTTTGGGTGGTGGCATCGGTAAAGGTCACGGTCGCATTGCCGGAGGCATTCCCGTTCGTCGAAGCCCCAAGAAAGCCGAGGTTGGCGGCACCAGCGATGGATGGGGCGACAGGAATGACTTGCCCGTTCACCAGATAATTGTTGGGAGTGCCTGCGGCGGCATTAGGCCAGACGAAGGTGACGTTGCTGAAGGTGAAATTCTGACCAGGAAGCAATCCAGTACCTTGCAGGGCCTGGACAGAATAGCTGTTATTTCCATCGAAGCTCCCTTCGTTAGGATTGCTATCGTTGCTGGAGCCAGCATTATTGTAGGCTGGCAGGATGACATTCTGTTTGGCGGTCTTTGGTGTGCTGGAAGACGACAGTGCCTTTGGATGATGAAGCACGTGAATTCTCTGTTTGAGGGCGTGACGAATGGTGGCTGCGCGTTGTGCCGCGGTAGGAGCGATTCCGTTCGCATGTGTGGATGCTGCACTGACCATCTGTCCAGGTGTAATGATGCCGCTGAAGAGCGTGATGAGGGTGCAAAGACAGAATAGAGTAAGCAGGCGTGTGGTTCTCGTATGTGCTCGTGTGCGCTCGTGCGGGTTTCTGCGCAAGCGCCGACGTCCTTGTGTACACATCATAATGGGTATTATTTCCTTTTCCATGCACGAAATAATGACATTACCTCACTTTTCGATGAAAAGTATCAGCAATGTTGCAAGTAAGAAGAGATGAAAGCGCTACAAAGCCTAAAAAGGTTGTATAAATAAATAATTGTTTATCATGCAATATTCATGCCCTTCTTTTTCTTTCTTGCTCTAGTGTAATCTCTCTTCTCTTCCTGTGTAACTATACAGGGACATTATTTGAAAAGTCAAGGGTAAAACATCCGATTGAGGAAAAGCTAAGGTATATCTATCACTTCATGATGGAATGTGGTTAGATGCCTGAGCTGTTCAGAAAGGTCTCCGCTCTGTGCCACGCAAGAAGCGTAAGAGATGTGCTATTCACCCCGTTTCCATGTCTTGAAGACTTGTTACTATCCCTGGTGAGTGAATTGGGTGCATTTCTTTTTTTTCTGTTTCTTTGACAAAAAGAGTTCAGGATCTTTCTATCTTGTCAATACATTTCTCACTTTATGCAAGCACAAAGGAGGCTGTAATCAGCCCTTCTCTCTGTATAATCTTATAGCGGAAGAGAAGAAAGAGAATCTTTCCTATTGATATGCATCAATATTTCCATTTATACTTAATTTCGCATGTGTATTACATGATTATTTTTTGATCAGGATTGTCTTATCGGTCAATGATGATGATATGATACTTCCTCTCTCTGGTAGTGTGAGCCAACGCTCGCTCAATACCATATTTGCCGCCTGCGCACATTCGCATGTGTTGCTTCTTTGCGGCTGTGCAGGCGCTTTGAAGAAATTGGATGTGTATGTCAAGGAATGCATATAGGTCTGTTTCACGGCGAAATGGACGTCGCCATCGTTCACCATGGCTTATCGCTCCATGGTTGCTGTTTTTTCTCATGGTGTTTCAAATCTTTGGCACGTCATTGGACGCCCTGGCGGCGGTTCTCCCCAATGCCAAGCACGTGTCTTCTAATCCTAATCCACCTCTCTCGTTGCCTGCCTGGTTACATACTCCAAAGGCGGTTCCCCATACGCTGGTGGGAGCATTGAGTACCCATACCAACACGAATCGTCCAGCCGTCGGAAAGGTGGTTGATTCACGGGTAGCTGCTCCGGTGGAGTTTGTGTTGACATCGCAGGCTCAAACGTTGGTGAGTAAAGATGGGCATGTCTCTGTTGGGATCCCTGCCAATACCGTGACGGCCCAGCAGATCAAGGCAGCCGGCGGAAAGATTTCCCTGAAAATTGTGCAGACGTCGAGTACATCAGGTGGCCAGGCGAGTGGTCGTCTGATATTTGGCACTTATCAACTGCATTTGTTGGATGCGACTGAACACCCCTTGACCACGTTGGTGTTAGCACATCCTTTGACCCTGCGCTATCATCTGGCTCCTGCACAACAATCATTGTTGGCAAAAGGGCAGGCGTTGGATATATTGTGGCAAAATGTTTCGTCGACCACGACACCAACGACACCAACATCTGCAGCCTCTACGACGACATCCAACGCGTCGGCGACGCCACAGGCATCAAATAGTGCGCCTGTGTTGCTTCGGACCGCAAAAGATACAGGATCGCTTTCCTGGAGCATTTCCACAAGCTTACAGGATCCTTCTACCTTGTCTCAGAAAGCACCTGCGAAGACAACGCAAGGATCATCATCGGTGGCGGGAACTGCCACCACCCCATCTGTGGCTGCAGCCTCCACCAGTATCGTTACGTTTAATACGCAGGCACCCCAGGCGAGTTGGGGGCAAGCGCAGAACACGGACGTTGGCATGAGTTCTGGAGCGCTCGATTATCAGTATCCCTTCAGCGTTCCATCTGGTCCGGGTGGTCTGGCTCCATCTCTGGCTCTCAATTATGGGAGTGGCTCTGTGAATGAGACGACTAATGTGCAGGCGGCTGCTCCCTGGACGGGAGAAGGGTGGAACCTGGGATTAGGGTCGATTACCTGGAGTCAGGAAAACGTTGATCCTGCCAATCGTGAGATTCAAAATATCTGGACAATCAATGATCCCAGTGGCGTGAGTGGACAACTCGTTCCGCCTGATCTTGGATATACGACGGCGGGAACGAGTCCAAATCCTGCACTCAGTGCCTTGCCAGTTACCTGGCATTCGGCTCCTGAGAGCCATGACAAAATTGAAGAGATTCAATACGGAAGTCAACCGTGTTGGCAGGTCTGGTTGCCCAATGGCACGATGGAAGAATTTGGCTGCACCAGTGACTCTCGTCAATCGGCATTGGATGCCAACAATGCCTCCAGTCCCTACCGGTGGGATCTCGATGCGATTGTGGATCGTTATGGCAATCAGATCCGCGTGCACTACCAACGGATCTGGCCTGCCAATGGGGTCCAGGATGCAGTCATTTCCACCATTGAGTATGATGATCCTTCTTGCCATAGTGTGCCATCGGGGACATCACCAGTGGCGCAGTGCAGTTCCTGGAATCCTCTGACAAAAATCGTCTTTGATGCCAGCACAAAGGTGGCGAACCCGACCAATTCTGATGGGTGTGCGGGTTGGAGTTCGACCACTTTTCGCTGTGATGATCCCGTTGATGCCTCCGGTGGCCTCACCGCTCCCAAAGTGGTCAATAGCTATGTCTTGAATGACATCAAAGTCGAAACGCTTGGCAGTGTGCTCCGTGAGTATGTGTTTTCCTACGATCAGGGCATTCATCAGCAGATCCAGGATCCCGCCACGGGGCAGCAAAAGGGCATTGCCGGATATTTGAATCTCACCAGGATTCAAACACTGGGAGCGGCAACGGCGACTGGCTCGGGGCAGACCGGTTCATCCTCGAATGCGCCGGTGACGACCATGACCTACACCAAGCAGACGGAACATTATGAAGATTTGTCGTATTATGCAACCCCTTCAACCAATTGTGGGCCGTCGTGGAACAAGAATAATGGCTGCTATTTGTGGTCTCAAACCTACAATGGCTATTACCTCAGGACCATCGACAATGGCATGGGCTGGAATGAAAGTGTCAATTGGCAAGAGGCGCGCAATAATACGTATGGGGTGTATGTTCCTTCTGGCCAGACAATGGATACGTTTAGTCCCTTTTCCTGTGATGGACAGGAGAACAATTATCCCTGTGATGAGGCTGATTATCGTGCCTGGAGTCGTATTGTGGTCACTTCACGAACCACGACCACCAATGGAGTGGCATCGACCTGGAACTATCAGTACGAGATGAGCAAGTTTATTAACAATGCAACGATGTGTCTCACCCAGAGTGTGTGTGGGCAAGGCTTTACCTGGGGCGATATTAACGATAACGATTATGCGGACTACTACAATGTGCATTTCATGAGTTTTGCCAGTGCGCAGGTCACACAGCCCGATCAGAGTTATCAGCAATACACCTTCTACTCAACCCCCGGGTTGGGAGTCGCTACCAGTAGTATTCAAACGAAAAATTGTGCATATAAATTTAACAATGGAACAACAAACCATTGTGGTATTGCTCCCTATTGGAATGGAGACCCTGCGCTGGCTGGTCGGCCAAAAGAGGTGCAAAGTTATAGCTCCGATGGGAAGCTGATGCAGGATAGCCAGTGGATCTATAGCTTGAATTGTCCCCCTTCCGGCGTGGCAGGGAGCGTGGGAGCGGGAACTTCCGGTGGAATGTATGATCCAGGAACTTCCTATCTCTTTAGCGAGCTGGATCAAACGAATCCGGTGGTGGTCTGTGATCCTCGCGTCACCCAGCAGGATAATTATCAGGTGGATGGGGCAACCGATGCAACGCATTTGACGGATAGCAATACGGTCCATAAAACCACGACCTATAGTTATGATGGGGATAATCAGGGATCGAGCCATGTCAGCAATTATGATTATGGCAACGTCAATAAGGTGACGGTCACCGCCAATGATGTCAATAGCCAGCAATATATCTCGGATACTACCTATTATCCCAACGATAGCAGTTCGGTCTACCTGACGGATCTGCCGGGACGCACGACGACCCAGGATAGTTCTGGCACCCAGTATGGCTGTCATGTGAACTTCTATGGTGGGAGCAGTAGTTTTACCACGCCCCCCTCCTTGCCTGATGTGACCAGAACGGAAGATCATACCGGGTACAGCAATCCAACCGATGGCTGTGTAGCACCGGGAAGTCTCATCGTCAACCAGGCCACCTATGATGCGTCGGGCAATGCCACGACGGCCATCGATGCCGACAATCATCTCGGCTGTACCAGCGGGTCGGGGTCCACGACCTATAGCGCCTGTGCTGCATATGATGGTTTTGACACCCATCTTGTGACGGTGAGCAATGCGAAGAAGCAGTCATCAACCAATAGCTACAGTGCGAGCAATACGGGCGGCTATGGACAATGGCTGCTGGCCACCAAAGACGCCAATGGACAAACCACGACCTTTCAGTATGATGGGTTGGGGCGGTTAACCGCAATGGCCGCGCCGGGCGATACGCTCACGAGCCCGACTGTCTCTTATACCTACAACAACACCTGTACGGCGGGAGCGACGGCCCCCTGTCTGGAAATTGATACCACGACGCGACAAAGCAGTGGGGGCAGTCAGACCATCACGACGCAGCAATGGTACGATGGGCAGGGACGGCTGGTAGAAACGAAAGCGCCAGGACCTAATCTGCTCTCGAAGATTCCCAAAGTGCCTTCGACGCTGGTGAGCTATACTGTCTATGACAGTATGGGGCGAGCCACCACCAAGAGTTTGCCGTATGCAGTGTCTGCTTTGAGTGGGACGGGCTATGTGACGCCGAACCTCTCACAGGCGCGCACCTTCACGACCTACGATGGATTGGGACGTTCGTTGGGATCGGTCACCTATCAAGATGCCTCAACGATTGTGTTAACGACCACCGTTTCCTATCAACTCGGTAATGGATTGGCCAGTTTTTCGCGCGATACCACCACGCCCTTTGAGCGAACGATCACCCTGGATGCCTACAATCATCAGCAGATCAGCTATAGTGATGCCTTAGGGCGCCATCGCTATGATCAACTCTTTAGCGGCACGGGCGCATCAGGCAGTCCCTATAGTACGGTGCGCACCCTTCAATACAATCGCGATACGGTGGGCAACCTGTACTCAACCGATACCTTTGATGCCTCCTCGAACATCGTTGCCTACCAGACGACCACCTACGATGGTGTGGGACGCAAAACGGGACTCAATGACGCAGATTCCGGTTCCTGTACGAATACTCCCTTGCCCGCTGGCTGTAGCAGTAGCAGCGATACGGCCTGGAAGTACAACTACGACCGCAACGGCAACGTGCTCAGTCAACAGGATCCTCGTGGGCAGAGTACCTATGTGAGCTATGATGTGCTCAACCGAGCACTCTGTAAAGGCACCACATCCGCAGCGGTTTCGCCCTGTAGCAGCAGTGCCTACGCGACCTTCTTCTATGACAGCTATGACAACACCAGCAATCCTGGCGTGACGTTCCCCTCCACCTGTGTGGCTCCCAGCGGTTCCTACGCCTCCGATCCGATTGGCAAAGAGACGGCGGAAACCTTCAGTGCCAGCGCTGGCAATGGATCGCGCTGTAGCGGCTACAATCAGCGGGGCCAGGCCGACCAGAGCGGGTTGACGGTCACCGCCGATGGAACGACCACCACCCAAACGGTGAGTACTTCTTATAATGATATGGGGCAGCAAACTACGCTAGTGTATCCTGATGGGGAAGAATTAACTGCACAATATGATGGTAATGGCTACTTTCGTTCCTCCTACTTTGGCGATGCCAGCAGCACTGATCCCGTCAACTTCCTGGTTGGTATGACTACATATACCAACAACGGACAGATAGATGGCCTGGCCTTAGGTGGATCAGCAGCCAAAGCATCGCTGCCAACTGCTGTCTTCTCGACCAGTGCGACCTATGATGGCATTGATCGTCCCGTGACCAGTAATGCCACGCGCAATGGCAGCACCTTCTGGAGTCAGACGAAGACCTATGACAACGTCGGCAATACGCTCAATCTAAGCACCACGCTTCCTACTATTGCGGGTGGTAGCCAGACTATTTCCCAATCCTTCTGCTATGATGCGCTCAATCGTCTGGTGTGGGCCGGCGATACCGGAACCCCGACGGGAGGAGATCATTGTGGCTTAAACTCCAATGGCACCACCATTGCACCGTATCAGCAAACATTCAGCTATGATGCTCTGGATCGTCTAACGAGTGGCCCTGCAGGTACGGAAACTTATGGCACCGCCCCTGTTCATGGAGCCACAATGTTGAACAAGGTACTCAATCAGTATGCTAGTTATGATGCTATGGGGAACATGACTTGTCGCAATGTGGACGCTACAACAGGCTCAACACACAGTTGCGATGCCACTCAAAGTGGAGCATTGATGAGTTATGATAATGAAGGGCGCCTCGCCTCGTGGACAGCACCTGGAGCGTCAATGCCCAGCGATCAATTCCTCTATGACAATGCAGGTAATCGTGTGTTGCAACGTGTAAGTACGGGAGGTAGTAACCCAACGGATACTATCACATTTGATAACTACACTGAGATTAGTATTAATGCAGGGGGAACTTCGACCACCAAATATTACATGTCTGGCGGGCAGAAAGTCGCGATGCGTAAAGATGGTATCCTCTCCTATTTGGTACCGGATTTCCTCGGCAGTATGAGCCTCTCGCTCTACGCAGATGGGTCTGTGCAGGCCGTGCAGCTGTTTTCACCTTTTGGAGGGACATTGTATAGCGATGGTTCAACGCCAACATCTTACAATTTTACTGGACAGCGTCTGGATAGTCAGACCGGGCTATTGTACTACAATGCTCGTTATTATGATCCGATAAGCGGGCGTTTCATCAGTGTTGATGGGGTTGAAAATAATGCTAATGGAGATGATCCATATGCATACGTGAGTGGAAATCCAGAAACACTGACAGATCCAACAGGTCAATTTCGTATGGATGGGCAAGGAGATCGTTCATGGACATCCTCTGGGGGAAATCATGCCACATATGTTGCCAATGATAATACTCCGCCCATGGTCATCGGTTATGGTTGGGGGGATTCTTGGACTCCTGTATATGGTCCCATCCCTTTGTTAACTTATCCACCGGTTGATCTTCCTCCAGCATCTCCCCTTTTTGGGAATTGGTGGACATCGTCAGTTGCAGGTGTGACGCATGCGAATAATGGGATAACAGGGTATGTGACTGCCGCAGCTAGTTCGGCTAAAAAAAATGCTGAAATAGCGGGAAATGTAGCAACAAATAACGGAACTTATAATGATGGAAATCCAGGGGAAAATGATTACATACGACGTCAAGCGGAGGAGACGCTTGGTAAGTCGCAATCAAGTACCCGAAATCTATCCTCAAGAGCGCAGGCTGCTGAAGATTTGGGAAAAGGTTTTGAAGATGCGGCATCTAAGTTGGATCGTGTTAGTAATTTTTTGACTGGTGTTGGCTTTTTTGTAGATGGCATTTCCAGTGGAATGGCTGACTATAATCAGCATCATGATGTTGGAAAGGCTATTGGTGCTGGTCTGATGCATGGAACTTTATCGACAGTTGGTTCTATGGTTTTTGCTTCTCAGTTTTCACCAGCTTGTGCTATTGGTGGCGAATTAATAGCTGGACCTCCTGGTGCAGTCGTTGGAGCTGCTGTTGGAGCTATTGGTGGCGGATACTATGGAGGTGTATTTGGAGATAATTTGGCGGATGATTGGTGTAAAGGATTGAACATATAAAATAAGTTAGTTCTATAACGGGGCAATATGCAGTGAGTGAGATAGTTACATAGTTGGTAGAGCCTGCGTGAATAATTCTATTGCAATCACTGGAGGATATATGTAAGACATTCTCGATTTACTTGCGTTTGTTGTGGAAGCGTGAGATAGTAGTCGATGAGCATGAAGCCATGGCTTGATAAAGGGATGCTCATGAGAACATAGTTGTCGTTGCGATATTCATAATTACGTTGTATTTGTGGGCGGAAGGCTGTTTCTATGCAGGACACAGCCTTCCCTTTATCAAAGAGTGAAAGGTTTCTGGTTTCTGTTATGTGTATTCACAAACTTGGTATTGCCAAAAAACAATCTGTACCTCTCGTTCTCCCGTGGAGAGTTCTCGCTGAAGAAAAGATGGTAGCAAGAAAAGAGATCCAGAAAGAAGATGAAGATATTTTAGTTCAATTTGGAGCATCTTTTTTTGTTGGTGAACTTACTAAATATAGTAGTGCATGGGTCACCAGATACTTGAATGCGAACGAGATATACATTATCTCGACCACTGTAGATGTAGATTTCAACGTAGCCGTATATATGATGTTTGCCTTTGCAGATACTGAAGGGGAGTTGATCGATGTCAGGACTGCTACTCAGGGTGATAGATCCTTTCGTTCCCTCTTTCCCAGGAATGGTACTCATATAATTTTAGAGTATACAGATGAATTAAGAAGCCAGGTAGCGGAATCAAGCAATTGCGAGATAAAATTGCTCCTTTCAACAGGATTGATGAATGCGCATCCGGTTCTCGTGACTGTTCAGTTACGGAGGCATTCTGAGGATCAAACCTCTATGGAGATTAAAGGTTTCTCAAAAGAAGGCTGGATGATACGATGGCATGCAGGAAGAAAAATGGCGTATTTGGTTGCACAACGTATTGAGGAGCAGTTAAGTTTGTAGCAACTGGTGTACACTTTTTAAGAATGGAGAGTCTTTTCAAGAGAAGATGAGGTATAGTGTTTTGTCTATCTTCTTTTTTTCTTGACGCGAGACAGGTAAGCCGGAGAGAGAAGATTATGGTTACTGATGAAGACGATTTCGAACAGACGGAGGCCAACAAACGTGAGTATCGGATGTATAAAAGTGCACGAAGAAAAAAAGCCGTCCCTATTTATGGCGGTTATGCAGGTTCTGGTTTCTATGCTATTCTAGCTATCTTCAACTTTGGAGGTCCAGATTTTGGAGCTTACATCCTATCAGCGCTAATGCTCTATTGGGTCATTTTTTTATTTTCACTGCTCTATAAAACTGAAGAAACGTTTCTTCTTAAGCGTCTCCATCGCCGCGGAAATCCCAAATCACCCGGAACGGCGTGGCGCAAATGGTTTCTCTTCTTTCGGCGAGGACTCATAATTGGCCTGGTTTACACGTTCCTCATGTTTATTGTCTGGCAACTGAAACTATAAGCCTGGAATATATTCCGGGCAATGCGTTTATGCGCCAAATTTCATGATTACGTTCGCCGATGAGATCCATCGAGAATCCCATTGTGTATGGTAGGTTCTTCAAGTATCGCAAATTTGTATTTGCAAAGCATGGTTTTTTATTCCTGTATTTCCTTTACCTCGTATTATCCCAACGATACCAGTTCGGTCTATCTGACCGATCTGCCGAGACGCACGACCACACAGGATAGTTCAGGCACCCAATATGGCTGTCATGTGAACTTCTATGGTGGGAGCAGTAGTTACAATGCGCCCCCCTCCTTGCCTGATGTGACCAGAACGGAAGATCATACCGGGTACAGCAATCCAACCGATGGCTGTGTGGCACCGGGAAGTCTCATCGTCAACCAGGCCACCTATGATGCGTCGGGCAATGCCACGACGGCCATCGATGCCGACAATCATCTCGGCTGTACCAGCGGGTCGGGGTCCACGACCTATAGCGCCTGTGCTGCCTATGATGGTTTTGACACCCATCTTGTGACGGTGAGCAATGCGAAGAAGCAGTCATCAACCAATAGCTACAGTGCGAGCAATACGGGCGGCTATGGACAATGGCTGCTGGCCACCAAAGACGCCAATGGACAAACCACGACCTTTCAGTATGATGGGTTGGGGCGGTTAACCGCAATGGCCGCGCCGGGCGATACGCTCACGAGCCCGAC
>NZ_BIXY01000080.1:33907-34057 GCF_008326305.1 Dictyobacter arantiisoli
GGCGGCTATGGACAATGGCTGCTGGCCACCAAAGACGCCAATGGACAAACCACGACCTTTCAGTATGATGGGTTGGGGCGGTTAACCGCAATGGCCGCGCCGGGCGATACGCTCACGAGCCCGACCGTTTCCTACACCTATACCAATACC
>NZ_BIXY01000081.1 GCF_008326305.1 Dictyobacter arantiisoli
CCTGCGCACTTTTTAGTGTGTGTTGCTGTAAATGTGCATAGCACATTTACAGCAACACACACTAAAAAGATGTTTGAGCACCATCGGTGCGAAAACTCATGCGCCAGGATGGCGAAGACCATGGAAATCAAACACTTTGTAATAAAAAGGAAACTGGTGCGCTATTGAAAGATGAAAAGAGTCTATTAGCCACTCAGGCCACCTTCTGAGTATAAACAACCAGACGTTGTGAAAATTGATTTTCAGACGGAACCCAGACCCCCAGACAAGTAACGAGATTAAGATAAGAGCCATCCTGTTTACCGAATATCTGATGAAGAGGAGCTTGATCAGGAGCATAGCTAGCCACTTTGGTAACTTTAAAATGAACGGTCAACCCATGCTTATCACGCACATCTATTCGATCACCGGCATGTAGATCCTTAAGACGCCAGAACACAGCCGGTGCGCCGCCAGTACGATCCAGATGACCATCAATTACCGCACTACCAGCCTGGCCTGGAATAGGACCTTTCTTATACCATCCCACCGCATTCCATTGATTACGGGTTGGCACATCCATCAGACCATCAGGAGTGACCCCTACAGCCTCAATGGGAGCCTTCACACCAATGGCGGGTATAACGAGTTGCGCCCCAGATATTACATCCAGGGAATCAGGAGTAGCACTGGACACGACATGGCTCACCGCAGGGGAAGACCGATGTTGTGAGGAAAGAATGTGCCTCCACTCCCAAACGCCTACACCAATACTCAGCACGACAAACAGAACGACAACGATATACCAATAACGCTGTTTTATATGCATCGTATTCACACTCCTTTCCACCAGACTCTATGCCTTATTATGACTTGTATAGAGTCTCGTACAGACACAGAACAATTCGCCATCCCATCCGGAGAACCGGAAGAGACGACGAATGTTCAGAACACTGGTACGGTAGGGAATAAGAAGGAACAAAACATGAAACAGATCACTCATCGCCCCTTCCCTTATCCCTTACCTTCCCAGAAAGCATCAATAACGTCCAACTTTAATGGTCATTCACATCGCGAATGGCTGAGGCAAATGGATCACCACCGGTCAAAGGCAGACCAGGAACGCCACCAAAGCCACGTCCATGATGACAATTACAGTTGTTGTTGTTGTTGTTGTTGTTGTTGTTGTTGTTGTGATGGTTGTTGTTGTTGTTGTTGTTGTTGTTGTTGTTGTTGTTGTTATGATGCTGATTTTTCACATAGATGGTATACGACACTGTATTATTATCAGTGTAGCTATCATCTGGAACAGAAACTGTCGCAGTATCTGTCAGTGAAGGAACAGCATCATGGGTCAACTCACCCGAGATCGTCAGAGCCGGAAGAGTACCACCAGGCAACAATGGATCGGAACCATTGAACTGGGCATCGATAACAGCCGGACTACTTTGATCACTCACTGAGATGTGCCAGTGTTGACCATGAACCTGGATGTTACGCAGACCAATCGGGATGATATCCTCAACCGAGATGGTTGTGGGATCAACGACAGGACCAGCATACGAAGCATCAGTGACCGCCACGAAGAAGGTAACATTGTCACCTACGTGGTAATGATCCCCACGAATGCTGCTCTTGATGATCTGCAAGTCTGGTGCACACCCTTCATTGGGTAAGCCAGACATTCCATTGGTCGGAGGGCTATTGTATGTATTTCCAGTTGTGTCGCCATTAGATGTATCTCCAGTTGGGGAAGAGCCACTCTGGTCAGTATTACTATCACTTACAGGTGCTACTCCTGATGGTCCATTACTTGAGGTACCACTGGCCGTAGGTTTACAGACAACTGGACCTGTTCCTGACACTGGTGCTGAACCTCCAGGTCCTGACACTGGTGCTGAACCTCCAGGTCCTGACACTGGTGCTGAACCTCCAGGTCCTGACACTGGTGCTGAACCTCCAGGTCCTGACACTGGCGCTGAACCTCCAGGTCCTGACACTGGTGCTGAACCTCCAGGTCCTGACACTGGCGCTGAACCTCCAGGTCCTGATACTGGTGCTGAACCTCCAGGTCCTGACACTGGCGCTGAACCTCCAGGTCCTGACACTGGTGCTGAACCTCCAGGGACTGAGGGAGCCCCAGGAGCAGTGGAACTAGCCACCGAAACAGTATCATATGCTGAGTTGGGAGCGGCATCCGCAGAGCTGACAACAGATGTATCAGTATACGTAGGGCCTGCATCACTGGTCAGCACACCACTTATGATAATGGGCGGCAACGTTGTACCAGCAGCTACTGGATAAGAACCACTATACGAGGCGAGAATAGCAGTTGGGCTGGTTGTGCCAGACACAGTGATATTCCAGTTCGTACCCGTTGCAGTCACATTACTTAAGCCAAGAGGTGCCAGGTCAAACAGATTGATAGGATCATTTTCAGGCGCAGCACCGGGCAGGTTGCTAACAGTCAACGTATAACTGATTGGCTGTCCAACCATGTAGGCTGAGCCCCCCGGATGTGATCTGACAATGGACAATATAGGCTTCACTGGAGCACTACTCACTGGAACGCCACTCACCGGGGTGCTGCTTACCGGAGTACCAACACCACTCACCGGGGTGCTGCTTACCGGAGTACCAACACCACTCACCGGAGTGCTGCTCACTGGAGTACCAACACCACTCACCGGAGTGCTGCTCACTGGAGTACCAATGCTACTCACTGGAGTACCAATGCTGCTCACTGGAATGCTACTCACTGGAGTGTTGCTCACAATTGGCGTAGTGGTTGCCGTTCCCGTCGCAACTGCCGTTGGCGTTTCCAAACCAGTACCCGCCTGGAACGTGAAAACAGATGTATTATTTGACAAATTGCTATCGCCAGGGACTGCTACGCTAGCAGTATTTGTATAGGTAGAACCCGCTGACGCAGCGACAGTGCCGCTGATCAAGAGCACAGGTAATGTCGTACCAGAGGCAATAGGATAAGAGCCAATATATGACGCGGTGATCAATGATGGGCTCGTGGCAGAAGATGAATTAACATTCCAGGTGCTACCACCGTTGGTAGACACATTAATCAGTCCCAATGGGAGCAGATCTGTAATGTTGATCGGAGTCCCGCTTATAATCGGATCAGATGATCCACTTAAAGACACAGTTACGGTATAGGTGACGGTCTGACCAGCGGAGTAAGTTGAAGCAGGAGCGGTATTGCTAATCGCAACGTCCATGCCTCCAGCAGTTGCCGTAGCCAATGCTGTTGGTGAAGCTGCAGCCACAGTTGGCACAACCACAGTTGGCACAATCACAGTTGGCGCAACTGCTACTGTCGGCGTTAGCGGGAGGCTTCCACCCACAATCAACTGTGTACTTGCTGTATTATCAGCTGGATTAGCATCACCAGCATCGATAACTGTAACGGCGGCAGTCTGGAGATTGGATAATGCAACCGTTGGAGTTGCAGTTACTACAATACTCGGCAAAGTTATCCCCGAAACAATTGGTAAAACACCAGTGTAGGTAGCAGTCGTAACCAGACCGCTAGTAGCAAATGTCCATCCACCAGCGGGGCTGGATGTTGCTAAAATGGAGGTTAATCCATTTGGTAATGTAATCACCGCACTTGGAGGGGTAAGCAATGGTAAAGCGGTTGCGGCATTAGCAATTGTAGCTGTAAAGGTTGCAGGCACACCAACGGTCAGAGTTGATGGGCTTACAAGCAAGCTCGCACTCAAGTCAGGGCCAATTGCCAACTTTTTCTTCATAAAGTGAGGCTTAGCTATCCCAACATGGGATCGCACAACCTGATGAATGATGCCTCTGCCATGGGAGTAACCAGCGGCATTGGCGCTAGCGAAAAAGCCAGCAAACACAGAAAGCTGACTACCTAAGAGTAGCAAGCAAAGAAGGAATGCTCGAATGAACGAGCCTGGGTGTGCCAGAAAACTTCTAACACGTTTAGTTTGATGCATCACTAAGAACCCTTCTTCCACTATACTGATTACCAAAGAAAGTAGTATCTAGCATGAATTGATATGTATCCAATACACTGCAAACTATACCTATGAAGCAGCTACTAATCATGCCAGGTTCAAATCAAGTATACAGAAAGCCACCAAAAAAAGTGCAATCATATATAGAAATAATAGAATCATGTATACGTGATTCTATTATTTCTATATATGATTGCTGTATGGGGAAACTTGACAAGTGAAAGAGTCGGTGGTATATTTCCCACGTCAAGAAAAATGAGAATGATTATCATTATTAGTACGACCTAAGACAAAGAGGATGTGTAGGACCATGCATGATAGATTGAATAAAAATTCTATGGCAGTGCTGAAGATGGTACGTGCCTCGCACAGTCATCCAACAGCATCTGAGGTATATGAGGCAGTACGACAAGAACGACCTCAGATTGGGTTGGCGAGCATCTATCGTATCCTGCACAATCTGGTTGAGCAGAACTACATAAAGGAACTCAGACATGGGGACGATACGTGTCGCTATGACGCACATACTGCTCGTCATGATCATGCGATTTGCACACAGTGTGGAGCGTTACTAGATATTCCCATCGATGTAGCACTGCCTCAGGATCTGCTTGAAGCAGCCGCACAGGCCACAGGTATTGAGTTTAGCTCGCATGAGCTACGACTCTATGGGCGCTGCCCTACCTGTCAGGGGCAAGCAGTTCAGCACAAAACTGTAGAATAATAACTTCTGTTATAGAAAAATAACCATCAAGCCACAGCAGAGCAACGAATGTTCATACAGAAAAAGATGCTCGCACGATTATAGAAACCCAACGCATGAGCATTAAGGAGACCACGAGATGGCACAAGAGACAAACGAGTCCAAACGACCCGAGATCATGATCGAACAGGCAGAGAAGGTAACAGTACGTGAAGAGGTAAACGCGATTTTTAGCGCATTACGCAATAATGATGATACCTCACATGACTTTCTCCTACGTGTGGTACAGCCAGGTCTGGCAGGCTTAATGGATGGCTCAGTATCGACGCTTGCCCCCATTTTCGCGACGGCCTTTGCCACACATAATCCTTTCACAGCCTTCCTGGTAGGTATGGCCTCTGCCACAGGCGCAGGTATCAGTATGGCATTCTCCGAAGGTCTCTCGGATGATGGAACACTGACCGGGCGAGGGAGTCCACTGGTACGTGGCACGATTACTGGTCTGATGACATTTATTGGTGGTTCGCTGCATACATTGCCATTTCTGGTCAAAGATATTCATATCGCCCTGCTACTCGCCTACGTCGTGGTTGCGGTAGAACTGGTTCTTATTGCCGCTATTCGTCATCGCTATTTCCGCACCCAATGGCTGAAATCAATGATCCAGGTTGTGGGTAGTGGTATCCTTGTCTTCGCGGCAGCTCTGATTTTTGGGAATGCTTAAGCACCACAACACTTGATAAAATCCTTTTGAGCGTCATTGGTGCGAAAGTTCATGTGAGAATACCGCAGAAGAGAGGGGAGTCTGGCGCATTCTGAGTCAAGGTTGACGCCAATGAGGCATGTACAACGTGTAGCAATGGAAGAGGAATATCATAACAGGCCTCGTGACTATGTAAGGAGCGACACATGGCACAATCGAATTCAGGACCAGCGCTATCCTTTACCATTTCTTCGCTGATCGGCGCTGCGGCAGGTGGCTTCGCAACTATTCCAATGACCATTTTTATGTTAAGCGCCCATAAGTTCTTGCCCAACTGGCAAAAAGATGCCCTACCACCCGAAAAGATCACCGGTGAGATGACACAAAGAGCAGATATTACATTACCCAAAACCCAATTATTGGGTGCCAGCCTGGTATCCCATCTGGGCTATGGTGCAAGCATGGGCTCCCTTTATATGACCTTTGCCAGCCAATGGAAAATATCCCCGCTGCTCAAAGGAAGTCTCTTTGGACTGGCTATCTGGGGTGGCAGCTACCTGGGCTGGCTACCAGCCGCTAAATTTGAAGCCGCAGGAACAAATGAGCCATCACAACGCAATCTCCTTATGATCATAGCTCATCTCATCTGGGGAAGCGTTACCGCAACGGTCGCCGATAGGCTCATCCATCAACCTGTCACAAATAGCTAGAGAATTGCCCATCTTCTTACCCGCATAAAACAGGGAGTTTTAAGTTGAGCATGGACTCGCCTCTATGCTCAACAAAACAAAGAGTTCGCATTGTATCTCCTGCTTAGAAGATACAATGCCCATTTATGTATTCCATAAAGTGGGTGGACAAGGGCCGCACGACCAGAATCGCATCCGAAACGTATACTATACGTAGCACCAGGCTGATACTCCTCATCGTTAAGCAGGCAATACAAGTATATTGATCTGATTAACTGATTGACCTTAGAATGTAAATAAAATACAATAAGAAATAGATGAGATGAGACAGCAACAGGATTATCTTTTCGATATCCTGTGGTTTAATATAAGGAGGACTGATGCGCATTCGTAAAGCAGTATTACCAGTAGCTGGTTTAGGAACACGTGTTTTACCAGCCACAAAAGTTGTACCGAAAGAACTTTTGCCAATAGTAGATAAACCAACCCTGCAATATGTGGTAGAAGAAGCTGTTGAAGCAGGTATTGAAGAGATTATTTTTGTCACCAGCCATAGTAAGCATGCTATCGAAGATCATTTCGACGCTTTTCCTGAATTAGAGCAAACACTTGAGCGTAAAGGAAAAAAGAAAGAACTCGACACGGTCCGTCAGATGCAAAATCTGGCTAGCTATACATCGGTGCGTCAGGCTGAACCCCTCGGCCTGGGACATGCCATCCTGTGCGCCAAACGTGCGATAGGCGACGAACCATTTGTCGTTATGCTAGGAGATGAGATTTATACCCCTGAAGAACCATTGCTGGCCCGACTGATTGACATTCACAATCAGCGTCAGAAATCAGTCATCTCACTCTTCTCCACACCTCGTGAACTCATCCCATCCTATGGCATCGCTTCGGTCAAAGAGTTAGAACCCTATATTTATCAAGTTCAAGATCTGGTCGAAAAACCCTCCATTGAAGAAGCCCCATCGGATCTGGCGGTCGCAGGGCGCTATGTCGTCACACCAGACATCTTTGAGATTCTTGAGCGCACAAAGCCCGGTCGCGGCGGCGAAATCCAGTTCACAGACGCGCTACTTGAGCAGGCAAAAGCCGGAAATTGCTACGGCTTCCACTATACAGGCAAGCGTTATGATATGGGGACGCCGCTGGGATTACTTACAACCTCAATAGCATGGGCGCTACGCAATCCAGCTATTGCACCAGGGTTGCGTGAATATATGAAAGACGCCTTACAAGAAGGTTAGAGGCACTGGCTGGCAGGCGCTTGCGCGCCTGCGCCCTTTTTAGTATGTGATGGAGAAAAAGTTCTTCGAACTTTTTCTCCATCACATACTAAAAAGATATTTGAGCACCGTAGGTGTGAAAACTCATGCGCAAAGACCGTGGAGGTCACGGGAGGCTAACACGTATTAGAAAAAGTTCAAGGTCGAGCGAACCAGCATCTCGACAGCAATGGGCAATGCGTCCTCATCCACATTAAAACGGGGATGGTGATGGGGATAGCGCGCATCTTTAGCGGGATTATTGGCACCAACAATAAAATAGCAGCCCGGCACCGTATTCAAGAAATACGACATATCATCTCCACCGGTCGTAACAATGTCCTCATTTGTATCCACCTTCTTCTGACCAACCGTAGCAAGAGCCGCCTGATAAGCCAGTTCAGTTATAGCTGGATCGTTGATGCATGGTGGACAGCTATCATAGGCTTCCACCGTACACGATCCCCCCATCGCAGCAGCAATCCCTTGCGCCAACTCGCCAATACGGCGTACCAGGCGTTCCTGTTCCGCAACCGAGAAATAGCGCAACGTGCCATTCATCTCAACTTCGCCAGGAACAATATTCCCGGCAGTACCAGCATGGATGGTACCAATCGTAAGCACAGCGGGATGGAAAGGAGAAGTTTCACGGCTAATCAACATTTGCAGAGCTGTAATAATCTGGGCGGAGATCACAATTGGATCAATCGTTGTCTCGGGCATACCACCGTGACCGCCCTTGCCATAGACCGTCAGACGCAACTTATCAGCTCCAGCAAACACAGCGCCCGCGCGCACCCCGACACGTCCCACGGGATAGCCACTGATCAGATGTAATCCAATGACCGCATCCACATCCTGCATGATGCCGGCCTCAACCATCGGCCGCGCTCCCGCCACAATCTCTTCTGCGGGCTGAAAGATAAACTTCACATTGCCCTTTAAGTCTGCGCGTCGACGACTCAAGATATCCGCAACCGTCAGCGCAATCGATGTATGTCCATCGTGTCCACAGGCATGCATCTTCCCGGGCAACTGTGAACGATACTCAATCTCATTCAATTCATGAATCGGCAAAGCATCCATATCGGCGCGAATAGCCAGCGTCTTCGCATCTGGACCTGCCGCCGCACCACGTAACAGACCCACCACACCAGTCTGAGCGATACCAGTTTGGACCTCAAATCCCAGCGACCGCAGACGTTGTGCCACGATACCAGAGGTGCGCACCTCTTCAAAGGCTGTTTCTGGATGTTCATGCAAATCGCGGCGCAACGCCACCAGATCCGGCACACGCTCATCGATCTCAGCTTTCAAGCTATCGGGAGGAGATACTTGCATAGAAACCTTCTTTCCTGCGGAGAGAGCATCGGGAGATCTCCATATCTTCTGTGATCTTGCTGCTCACTGGTAGGCGCGTACCGCAGGAGTAAAAAAGATCAAGGAAGTCTGATACTCTGTTAAATAGTTCATGATGCTAATTATCGTAACATATACGAAAGCAAACTGGTAGAGGAGAGAAAAGGGTGAAAAGGAAGGATGAAGCAGGCTGGTTTCCATAAGAGGAAACGGAGTCACGCCCGACTACCGTGGAGGTAACACGTGCATACACCGTCTCCTCCCTCAGGAGAAATGCAGTTCTCAGCTATACATCGATAAACATATATCTAAGAATCAACGTGGGTGGAACGTCTTCCCATCATTGACAAAGAGGAAATCCTGGCTACCGACATGGACAATCAAATTGATTTTACCTTGCTGGTTGACAGTATTGCCTGTCACGGGAATAAGGTCCTGTCCTGAGCCACTGAGAGGAGGGCCATTGAAGATTCGAGGTTTTGATGTATCGCCACCCGGGAATTCAATAACTTCGATTTGTCCGTGCAGATTGATAAAGACAAAGTGGGTTGGATGCGCGGTACTATCGTTATGACCAACCACGGCATCGATCTGAGCGGTGCGCGGATACCCATACGTGATATCTTGCTGGAAGCCCTGCCACCATGAAACCAGAAAAGTCAGACCAACCATCACTACGACGGCGACAATCATGCCAATAATCAAGGCTGGATTAAAGCGCTTAGAACGACGAGAGTCATTTTGAATTGGATAATCATTGCGTCGCATATCTACCGTTTTGGACGGTCGAACTGCGCGAGAAGCAGCACTGCCCGTATGTCGAGTTGGATAGACACTTGAAGTTTTAATACTTGAAGTTTTTGTCGTATTACCACTTGACCGACGTCTTTGTATTGAGGATACGTACTGTTGCTGAAGCAGCAGTGGATCATCTATCGTCTCGTATGGCTTATAGCGGCGAGCGCTACTAGGCATGCGAGTTTCGTAGAGATCATCGCGATCCTCGACATCGTAATAGGCGGGCTGTCGGCGGGTATAAGTTGTTCCCATTACGATTCCTCCTTCTAGTAGATTTTTTAGAACCTATGTTCTTATTGAGTAATATAACAGAATAGATAGGCTTGTCAAGTGTTTGGGATTTAGCCACTCTAAACTAGTACTAACTGGTAGAGTAGATATATGTAGTAGATATCACATATGACCCGGATGAGGACTACCCTGCCTGCATTCAAGCAGGTGTTAATAATAGCGCAAATGAATAAAAGGTGCAAATAAACAACCAATAAGTCCGATCTCTATAGTACATGATGGAAGCACTGGAGGCTATCTAGCATTGATGAGCTTTAAAAATGGAGTGGTAGAATAGGGAAGACAAGAAAAAAAAGGAGAGATGTTCCCAATGGATCCACTATCTTTATTATCCTCGCAAAGCCGTTTTCCCTACTAGAAGAGAAAGAAGGAACATCTCTATTTAGAGTGTAACACAGTATAGAATCGAACAAAAGCAATGCAGCCAAAGGTATTAGCCGCAACGATCGGTGTGCATGGGCGCTACGCGCACACCGATCAGAGCTTGACCATCCCAACAATGGTCAATTACCTGTATCGGACATCCTCAGGCAGAGATAAAGGACACGCCAGGTCCGACATGGAAATCCACATTCGTCACCAGCGAATAATTCGGTCCCCAATTCAGATTGCTGGCAATCACATGTCCATTGCCCAGCACACGCTCAACCACAGCCACATGGCCCAGAAATGAGGCTCCCTGAACATTGGGCTGCAGAGTAACAATCGATCCGATCGAAGGTTGACTTGAGATATTCCAGTGAAAATCCTGTGCACGTGCATTCCACTGCCAGGCATCCGCATTTGTACTCCACGGCACATAGAAGCCATGTAACTCAAAGTAGCGCTGACTCGCCCACCAGGTGCACTGCCCATACGGATAGGGATTGATCGCGCCATGGATCCCACTGAGCGATACATTCTTGGCCGGTGCCTGTGTGATCCCTTGCTGCGGAACACAGACATGCTCGCCCACGAAAATCATATTGGGATTAGACAGATGATTATACGAACTCAACGTCTGCCAGGTCGTGCCATGGCTGGCCGCAATCACACCCAGGGTATCCCCACTACGCACCACATAG
Source organism: Dictyobacter arantiisoli (assembly GCF_008326305.1). Lineage (GTDB taxonomy): Bacteria > Chloroflexota > Ktedonobacteria > Ktedonobacterales > Ktedonobacteraceae > Dictyobacter > Dictyobacter arantiisoli. The sequence continues at coordinate 10,850 of NZ_BIXY01000081.1, forward strand.
GTCAAAGAGCCGGATGCGCATGGTGCCTGGGCCAGAGCACCAAATAAGGTTGGAGCGAAGGCAGTTCCCAACCAGACGAGGCCCAATACGGTCATCACGATGATATGGCCTGCGACAATACTGGCGACGCGATGTTGATGAAAGTAATTCCATAGACGTTGACGCTTCTTCATAGCTAACAAGTGAGCTTCTCCTCTGCTACGCAAAACATACAGGAAATCGAACCTGTCACTTATAATGAATGGATGTCAATGTGTATATTAGCGCATCTACCGCCAATCATCATGAAATGTCCTGGAACATAGGAGAAAAGGGAGGGAGGAGGTTAAGACAAATACAGTGCTTTTTATACAATTTTAATATGGTCTGCGTCAGGAGCAAACAATAGGACAACAAAAAAGGCCAGATTTTTTATCTGGCCTGTTCTCTCTAAATAAGACTAGTTATGTGTGATAAAAGCAACGCCTGCGCCAGTAGCAAATACTGAATGAGAAACGATGCCAAGGCCACCGTTCCAGTTCATCTGGCTTACATTTACTTTACCGCCGGCCAACACCTGCTCAACAACAGCAACGTGACCGACACCAAAGGCACCCTGTGAGCCCGGGCTCAACTGCATGATCGCGCCTACTCGTGGTGTGCTAGAAACATTCCAATGAAAATCATGGGCGCGAGCGGTCCACTGATATGCATTCGAATTAGTCGTCCAGGGAACATAAACACCATGCAACTGGTGATAACGCTCATTGGCCCACCATGTGCACTGACCATATGGGAAGTAGTTACCTGCGCCTAAAATAGCGTTTGACACTTTCATGGCAACTGGGACAGCAGGGATAACTGGAGTCTGGACGGTGCTGGTAGCCTTCACAGGGCTCTGATTACTTGTGGCAGGGGCTGCGAAACCAGCTTTAGCAGGAATACAAATTGTCTGATCAACAAAAATAAGATCAGCACTCGAAAGATGGTTGTAAGAAGTCAAATTTTGTACAGTGGTCTGATGATCCTTAGCGATATTTCCCAGGGTATCGCCCAAGCGAACGGAATAGGAAGTATCGCTGCTCGCACAAGAGGCTGAGGCGAAAGCTCCACTCACATTCAGAGACAAACCATTGCCAAGAACCATTAAGGCAAGAGCAGCGAGTATGACAACCTGTCCTGCGACAATGCTAACGACTCGATGTCGGCTCAAGAGCTGCAAGATGCTGTGACTTTTCGGCATAGAAAATGATTCTCCTTTTTTTACGGACAATCAGTGCTACCATCGAGAATTCCGGTGCACTGAGTGGATGTATTTATATTAGCGCATCCATCGATGAAACACCATGAAATGCAAGGAACAATAGGAAAAAAGGACTAATCAAAAAGGAACAGCCTGACACACCAGGGAGGAAACACCTAAAAAACTAGCTACAAAGGAATAGACAAGAAGATCGAGTCAATACAACAAAGCATATTTCTATAGAAAAAAGGTTATGAAGCGACACCCCTGACGAAAAGAAAAAAAAGCCAGACAAAAGTCCCCAAATTTTAGGAAAGAAAAAGAAAAAGACTGTCAAAAGGGGTTGACGAAAACGCCGGATCATGTTATATTAGTGCCACGCCAAGATAGCTCAGTTGGTAGAGCATAGCACTGAAAATGCTAGTGTCGTCGGTTCGATTCCGTCTCTTGGCACTTTCGCATTTTTGGGAACCGCGTCAACCCGCTTCGAGCGCAGGCTGACGCGGTTTTCTTTTGCCTCGAAAAAGGGCATTTGATACCAAAACACAATTTTCTTATCCTTTAATCGTCTTCGGCCTCTTCATCTTCAAAAGAGCCGTGCTTGTTTTTCCCTCCTTCCTCCTTGTTCCTGGCTTTCTGTTCGGCTATACTTCTTTCCATCGTCGAGAAGCAAGAAAGGATATGCCTGATGTTCACAAGAAGCTCAGAGGTCCGACAAGAGGGATCCTCAACAGGCATGCGACCAGAGGTACAGGAAAATCAAAGCGCCAGTTCTTCAACAGGAAATTCTGACGAGTCGCGCCTATTGGGAGCATTGTACCAAGCGCCGGAAGGGCTGGGAAGGGCTGAGAACAATAGCAATGCACAGATAGAGGGGATGACACAGTTCAACGAACAGAGGTATAAGGATGGGGGGAATAAGCCGAGAGAGATACCAAAACTGACAGATATAGTGCTCAAGCAACTGGGAACATCAAACCTGTCTGAAATGCTACTATTCCCTCAATCGGACAAGGAGAAACTTTTTCAGCAAATTTTTTCTGGTACACCTACAGGTCTCACATGGCTTGAGAGTGAGAGGGGCCAAGAGTTCCTGTATAAGGACGGACTCGCGTTTATCCAGAAAGAACCTGGCGCCGCATGGTTTCGCGAATACGGAGCTGCCTGGCTTGAGAGTGAGAGAGGCCAAGAGTTCCTGTATAAGGATGGACTTGCGTTTATCCAGAAAGAACCTGGTGTCGCCTGGTTTCACGAATACGGAGCTGCCTGGCTTGAGAGTGAGAGGGGCCGCGCTTTCCTGGAAAAGGATGGGCTAACTTTTATCGAGACAAAATCTGGGGTTGCGTGGTTTCGCGAACACGGAACCACCTGGCTTGATAGTAATGAAGGAGCAGCCTGGTTTGAGAGTGATAGGGGTCAAGCTTTCCTATATTGGAACGGACTCGCGATGTTCAAGACGGAATCTTGGGCCGCGTGGTTTCGCGAACACGGAGCTACCTGGCTTAAGAGTAATATGGGCCAAGATTTCCTAAAAAAGGATGGACTCGCGTTTTTCGAGACAGAACCTGGGGCCTCCTGGTTTCGCGAACACGGAGCTGCCTGGCTTGAGCGTGAGAGGGGCCGATTATTCCGATACATTGGGAATGATAGTGACCTGGGTTTCCTAGAAAAGAATGGACTCGCGTTTACCAAGACAGAACCTGGGGCCTCCTGGTTTCGCGAACACGGAGCTGCCTGGCTTGATAGTGATTGGGGCCGATTATTCCTATATAGGGATGGACCAGCGTTTATCAAAACTGAACCTGGGGCCTCCTGGTTTCACGAACACGGAGCTGCCTGGCTTGCGAGTGATTGGGGCCGCACTTTCCTAAAAAAGGATGGACCAGCGTTTATCAAGACTGAACCTGGGGCCTCCTGGTTTCGCGAACACGGAGCTGCCTGGATTAAGAGCGAGACCAACATATGGAAACGTACTCAATTATATGCATATTATAACTCTCTTCGCCTAACGCGTTCGAGAAACTCATAGGTCGGACGACCACTACTTTCCAGAAGTGGGACCGAGAGGGTAAGCTTACTGCTCGTAGAAGTACAGCGACCAAGATGATATTGGTAACACTTCAGGATTTTTTCGGGGCGGAGCGTAGGCGTTCGGACATCCATTGGTTGCGGCGTTGTTGCTGTTGCGGATCAACGTCTTGTGTGTATTGATTTACAATGTCAGCGAGTGTCTGGGTTTTGAGTGCTTCGCGCCAGGCTTTTTCGGCACGCGCCATGGCGACATGGATACCACAGGGCAGGCGATATGCCTGTGCCGATGCTTCACAGGCCAGGGGGCCACGTTGACGGATTTCGGTACAACGAAAGAGCGGTTCACGACCATCTATCGCTTCGACGATCTCTAATAGCGTGATCTCTTCTGGCAGGCGCAGCAGGCGATAGCCTCCCCTGGGTCCGGGTACCGATTCGATGATGCGGGCATTTGTCAGCGCTTGCAGATGTTTGGAGAGGTAGGTTTCGGAAAGCCCGTGATATTCGGCCAGCGTTTTGGTGGGTAAGGTGGCTCCAGACGGCAATCCCGCCAGTACACTGACACAATGTAATCCCCATTCAACCCCTTCGCTCAGTTTCATAATGGTGTGTTTCTCCTCGTCCAGTTCGCAAGATGCGACTCACGTTTGACAATAGTTATCTTGAATAAGTTCTGCGCTAAACGTTGTATATATTGGATATATTTTATCCTTGATATTTTTTATCCTTGATATTTTTTATCCATGATTATATAATCTGGTTAAAAGTTGTCCAGGATAGTATAGCTGCTTGCTTTTATGAATGCAAGCAACGAGACAGGAGGAATATGGTTATGGATACGCGTTTGAATTATGTTAAAGCTGCTCCAGGAGGCTATCGGGCCATGAGTCAGCTTGAGCGCTATGTTAAAAATTGTGGTCTGGAGGCATCCTTGATTGAGCTCGTTAAGATGCGTGCATCTCAAATCAATGGATGTGCTTTTTGTCTTGATATGCATTCAAAGGATGCACGCGCGGCTGGCGAGAGCGAGCAGCGCATTTATCTCCTTTCCGCCTGGCGAGAAACACCGTTCTATACCGAACGGGAACGGGCCGCCCTGGAATGGACTGAAGCACTGACCCTGATCGCCGAGGAACATGTTCCTGATGAGATTTATGAACGCGTCAAGCCTTATTTTACTGAGGAAGAATTGGTGAATCTTTCGCTGGCAGTTGTTACGATCAACGCGTGGAATCGGCTTGCAATCAGTTTCCGCAGCGAGGTAGGTAGCTATCAACCCGGGACAGTTGCCGCGCACTAAGCAGATCTGACCGCTCCATGTTGATGATCCAATCATTAGATGCGACATGCCGATATTGCTCATTCTTTGGTGCTGCCAGCGGTGATAGGGCATGCGCTGGCGCAGTAAATAGCCGGCGCATGGCAGTGAAACCGTTCGCTTACTCGTATGCGTATACTGATGGTGATAGGATTCTTTTACTGCCAGGGATGACACCGCTACAAGCACACTGTGTACAGAGAGTATACAGTGTAAAGAAAAGGTGACAAGCATGAATATCAATCCCGATCAGATTACACAGTTGTTGAACAAGCTTCCTTATCCCATCAGCAAATCACAGCTCGTGGATATGGCAAAGCAACATGGCGCGAATGCAGAAATGACTGGCATGCTGGATAAGCTTCCTGACAAAACCTACAATTCGTCACAGGATATCATGAGCAGCTTTAGTAGCATCGGTGGAGGCGGTTTCAAGTTATAAGGAGATATTATGGCTGCACGCTTTACAGAAAAGGATTTACGTTCCGTTTTATGAAGGGCGAGCAAGCCTGTAATTTTGCTTGATGACGGAAGGGGCCTGGCCTGTCAGACTGAATATGACACGTTGACAGAGCTATCGTTTTTGAGATAGCTGCCGATAGTAAGAGATGTAGCCCGACAACATTAACATCTTCTACGTTAAGGCTACCAACCTTCCGTCGCAGGAGGAGCGAGAAACCCCTCTCGCTCCTCCTTTTTTTGTCCATTTCCTCTACAGGCAGTATAAGAAAAGAAAAGAAAAGAAATGAAATGAAATGAAGTTTTTCTGTGTACTAGCTGCGTTTTTCATAGTCATCTGGTGACCAGAGCAGGGGACGACGAGCCAGAAGTTGGGCCAGTTCGTCGGCAGCGGTTGAGGGTTGCTGTTCAGTCTGTAACCATGCGGGTCCAATGATTTTAGAGTCAAGCATAAAGGGAAGTAAGACGGCAGGCAAGTGTGCAGGGCTACTGTCATCCTGCCAATGAGCGGTTCCATGCGGCAATCTACTGGGCGGTGCGACCGCATAGCTTCCTTCACCGTAAGTGACAATGCCCGGGCCGAGTTTATTACGGGTGGAGTGTAACGAGAGTGCCCGGTTATATATGAAGTAGAGTTGCCAGCGGCCATCAGGAATGCGTGTCCAGGCCGTTTCAGGGATGGCATAGAGTTGTTTGAATTGTGTGAGCGATCCACCTCGCAAGGAATCAATTTCAATCACCAGCAGGCCATCACCAGTGACAATGCCTATATTTGCATCTTCGTCTTGCCGCCACCAGGTCTGGAGAGTAGCAAGATCGCTGGTGGCCCGCTGTATATCCATAGCGCCCAGTGGATGTTGGCCCGCCTTCGCGCAGGCAATCTGCGCGCAGGTACAGGCAAGGATACCGCTGGCATTGGTGATCAGGCCATGGAGAGGAAGGACACGCCATCCCTGCCGGGCATAGTCATAGGCAGCATCCTGTAAACGGCATACGGAGGGATAAGTAGTTTGGATTGCACGCGTGATTTGTCGCATAGAAGCTCTCCATCTCAAGGCACTGAGAGAAGACACTACGAAGTCCACCCCTAAGAGTGAGCAGTAGAGGCAAGAGCCAATACTTGCATCTAGTATAAACTCACCCACCAAAATCCAGCGTGTGGAAGGATGCTCCGTCTCTGTCTTTCTATCCCATCTGTGGTGCCAGGAGTTCAAAGACAACGATCTCTGGTCGACAATTCAGCCGCAATTGAGGCGGTACCATTCCCAATCCTCTATTGGTATAATGCTGTAAGGATTGAATATGATACATGCCAGCAGGATATTCACGCGCTAACTCTGGCGTATAGACTGAACCATAGAGGGGCAGGCGAATCTGCCCACCATGCGAATGACCGGACAGTTGCAGGTCAAAACGCCGATGAGCAGCCGTCACAGCAGCAAAATCAGGCTCATGTACCATGAAAATGGCCGCTCCTTGCTCTGGAATATGCTTTAGTAAACGGGTCAGCCGATATTCTTCATCCCAGGCTGACTGTACATGATCACCATCAGCCCAGAGGTCATCCATACCCACGATATGCAGCACTGCGTGCGAGCTACCTCGCTCAAGCGTATGGATAGCATCAGGCAACTCCTGTACCTGATTGGCATGGAGCAGGGCACGGACCTTTTGTGGACCGGCCCAGTGATCATGGTTTCCCAGTACAGCCAGCACCCCATCAGGAGCCTGTAACAGGCGCAATGGACTCAATGCCCGCACTGAACTGGGTAGGAAGGATGTCACAAAATCCCCGGTAATCAACACCAGATCCGGCCTCAACGCATTGATATGATGTACCACATCGGTCAAGCGCTCAACCGTCATAAATGTCTCATCTGTATGTAGATCGGAGATATGCACGATACGGTAACGGTGAAAAGCGGGATCTAAACGCGGAAGTTGGATTGGAATAGTATGGATATCTAACCAGGCTGGTTCAAGATCATACGCATAGAAGGCAGTTCCACCTCCACCCACAACAATACCCGCAGCAGCATACAGAGAACTACGTACAAACATTCTTCGTCGCATCCAAACCTCCACCAACGATACTACCATCAACACATTCATTGAATGCAATACAACACTAACATAAAAATTCTTCGAAGCATGCAATAGACTTGCATAAACAAGTCCATATATATATTGTATTTCAGCAACGAAATATGCAAGCTTATGATAAAAAGAATAAAGATGTGATTTTAAGAAATATAATACATAAAGAAATAAACGTACAAAAACAGTATAAATTCATGAAAGGTGTATAATTAAGCAGGTAAAACTATCATTGAAAGGAGGAAGATGCATAAGAGGTTAAAGACAAAGACCATCAGTACAAAAGATGTCCTGATAAGGAGTTTTTATGGCGAATAGCAGAAGACACAAAGAGGGCAGTGATTCTCTCATAAAGTACCAATGGAGGATTTATGAAAGTGCTTCTTGCGCACCAGCCAATGCCACAATTTCATCTATTTGTTTTAAGAGGCTCTGCGCATTGGTAAAGCCATAGTTCACAGTATATGTCTTGCCACTTGCATCCAGCAATACGGTAGTTGGCACAGTTGATACATGATAGCGCTGCATCAACTCGGGCGAAGTAGGAGCATCAATAGTAGTGATCGTAACCACATCGCCTCTGGCCTCAATGACACGACGCAATACCGGGGCCTGTAACACACGGCACTGACGATTGTCTTCATCATTAAAAGCGAGAATACTGACTTTTGGCGCCACCGGAGCATTTACTATATCTTCACGTGTAGATGCGTTGATGCTTTTTGCCGATACTAACCCATGCGCTGGATTCGGGGCATGTTGTCGTCGGTATTCGCTGACAAAACGACGGCCCGCACGGATGAAGATAAAAACAAATACCGCGATAAGCACTACAATAGCCAGCTGTAATACCAATTCAGACATAACAATCACACTCCCCGCCAGGAGATTCTACCTATAGCAGGCAGAAAGACGGCGAAACGTTTACTACTACTAATGGTAGTAACACAGGCTCAGGATGGTTTATTCCACTCACTAACATAAACGAATATGTACACCTATAGCAACGTATCAAGCTTTTTCTCACGTGGTATTCCCACTTTATATCACAAACTATTCATTTTATGTACAGCAACGACTTCACAATCGTTTCATTTACCTTATCAGTGAGCAAGAATAAGCATCGTCAGGATTGTGAAAATAATTGTGTGCGTTTCTCGCGTAAAAATTGCGCGATCTGTTCTGGATTATCTTTATGCAAAGCTGACGTTTTCAGGTCGCTCAACACGGTGCTCCACTGTTCTCTGGCTGGCAGATAGCGACTATCCCTGCCCACCAGGTCCTCAAAAATGCGGCGTTCTAACTCATGCCACATCGAGCGATCGCGGCCATCGATATCCCCATCATCGGGCGCATAATCCTGATCGTTTGTGTTATTGTCGATACGCACATGCAACGGCGCGAAATGTTGTCGCACCAATTCCTCCATAGATGAGACATCCAATGAGCCAGCATCAAAAGCGAGGGTACCAAGCAGGTGAATCTGCACCACTGGCTGCTGATCTTGATAGCGTGGCCCCTCGCGTTGACAGTAATCTTCCAGGCGCCGGTGTAAAGCGGCGGGTTCCATCAAATTATCTACTCGCACATCATGGCGGACAAATGGGCGGCGGCGACTCGCCAGGCGTACAGCATGATGAATACGCTCTTTACGTTCAGGATCAATGATCCGTTCAGGCTCATCGGTATCGATCTCGACATAATAATAGCCGCGATCCTCCCATTGTGCCTCTTCCGCGCCGCAGGTCTCCGTCGAGCCAGCATTATAAATCCAACCATCAAACTCATATGGCTTATGGACATGACCCAGAGCCAGATAATCAAGCTGCTCACGTAACGGTTGAAACTGGGCCATAGTCGGCAAGCCCTGGACGCGCGGCACAATCCCATCGATGCCAGTATGCATCATGAGCAAGCGATACTCGATGCCCTGCTCATTTTCAACAGTACGGACATCCTTCAGGGCCTGAGCCATGCCATCCAACGTCCGCGAAGTCGCCGCCCCCTGCCAGGGCAAACCATAGACGCGCAAACGACCATCAAGCAGGTCAACATAACTGCCCAACATCGACTGAGGTTCCCAGGGAGTCAATTGAGGAATCCCATTCTGCATTACCGGTGCCAGCAACTTGATATAGCCCTGATAACATAAGAACTGTAACCAGGAAACTCCATCCCGATAGTAGCTACGATCGTGATTGCCCTCAATCGCGATCACCGGAATATTCTTTTCATGCAGCCTCTTTAATCCTTCAATCGCATGGATCAGTGTCAGCGCATCCAGGGCCCGTTTATTAAACAGATCACCCGCAATCACCACAAAATCCACATGATGCTCCAGAGCGGCATCAACAACATCCCAGAAAGCGCGGCTAAAATCGTTGAAACGCTCACGTACACCATACTGCTCATATCCCAGATGGGTATCTGCGACATGGATAAAAGAAGCGTGCATATCTATCCTTTGTTTCTACTGGAGGCAAGGTCTCTCTCGCGCCATGACATACGAGACAGAGCATAGCTATCGCCTCCGTTTTTGTTAGTAACAACGTATTCACAGGCCAGAAGGTTGCTGTGTCAACCCTATTTTCCAGGCCTATATAAATGAGATAGAGCCGCAAAAGTTGTTACGCTGGCCCCGTCATCCAGGCGCGTACAGCCACAACAGCAATCAGCAGGGCTGCACAACTATAAATGAGCAAATCCATACGTTTATTTTTGCCGTTGGTAGTAAAACTAATCCAGACCAATGGAATGCCCAGTGCGACGATGCCTCCATAGACATAGTGGAGGTAGTAGAGATGGGTACCACCACCTGGCTTGAGGCCGGCCGCCACCATAATGATACCGAACAGCCCCTGGAGCAGGCCGAAGGCCAATGACACCAGCAATGAAATATGCCATGGCCGGCTGGCTGGCAATTTTTTAAAATAGAGAACGAGGCCCCAGATACCCGCAACGAGCGAGCTCAGCAACACCAGATAAAGATTATAGCTGTGCAACAATAGAATGACGTCGATCACGGTCATGCCCTTTCAGGTCAGTCAAATAGGCAACGCGCCTACCAGATACATTCTTTCGCAGGGTGGAAAATCAGGAATTTCCCTGGTCCTTACTATAACGTGTATCTGAATGAATGACAAGGCAAAACAGCGCCAGACAGGGCTTCACACAGATTATACTATTCCATATAGGTTTGAATAATTTGTATGACATCATCCATAACGAATGGTTTGGGCAGGATCTTATCTATCTCCAACGTTTTAGCCTGCGCCAAATGATCAAGAGCAGACATCATCACCACCACATGCCGCTGCCGCAACGCATGATCCGCACTTAATTGTCGATAGAACTCATAACCATCCATCACGGGCATCATTATATCCAGGAAGACAAGATAGCCGCTACGCAAGCCAGCCTGACGAATTTTTGTCAGAGCCTCCTGTCCATTACGGGCCACCTCAACTGTATATCCTTCGAGATCGAGGATATCTATCATCATATCACGAATCGTGGCTTCATCATCCACAACCAGAATCTTTTTGAGGGGTGGATGATGAATACTATCTTTTGCGTGCATACTTCAGTATTCCCTATTCTATCGTATCAACAGGTGCTAGCACTTGTGGCAAATAAAAGCTAAAGGTTGAGCCCTCATTCGCAATACTCTGCTCAAGCCAGATCTTCCCACCCATCGCCTCAACATAACGGCGACAAATATAGAGACCCAGGCCAGAGCCTCGCACTGGAGTCGTCAACGAACGAGTAGCGCGTACGAATTTCTCAAAAATCTTCAGTTGATCATCCGGCAAAATACCTTCCCCCTGATCTTTTACACGGATTAACACAACAGGAATGTCGCCGGTATCTATTAATAACGTAGGATCGGCCTGGTCTTCAGTCATCAATGGCTCAACAGCGGAAAGTGGTACCACCGTCGCGCTTACCTCAACACTCGTACCAGGAGGTGAATATTTAGTAGCATTCTCAAGTAAATTCGTGAGTACCTGGCGCGTGCGAGGTGCATCGCCGAGCAGCCAGACATCAGGAGTAACATTCACATTGATAGCATGTTCAGAATTGTGGGTAAGCATATTGATCGCAATTTCGGTCGCCGCCAGCACCTGAACAGGCTCTATATGAAGATCCATAATCCGATCAATCGGACCAATATGGGCGGCCTCAGTAATATTAGCGACCAGATCGCTCAACTGCTGGGCCGCCACTGAGATTTTGGTGGCAAAGCGCAGTACTGTCGCAGGTGTGGCACGGGCACTCTGACGCTTCAACTGGCTGGAATAACCGATAATCGGAGTGAGGGGAGTACGCAATTCATGTGAAGCCGTGACCAGGAACTCATCCTTCAACTTATTCATGCGCTCCAGGGCCGCATAGGCATCCTCGCGTTGCTCGAAAAGATGAGCATTACGAATAGCACTGGCCCCCTGAGCACAAATAGCCAGTACCGTCACCACATCTTTCGGTCGGAAATAGCGATTCCCTTTAGGGGTTGGCACTGCCAAAAATCCAATAAACTCGGTTTGATAGGTCATCGGAACCATCAGAATATGCTCGAATCCCATTTCGCGCAGGAAGATCATGCCGCCTTCATTGCTCTTCGAAGCTAATTTATCTATTTTTGACGAATCGAGATAGAAGAAACCTTCATCGACCATATGCTCTAAAAAGGTATCCTTAAAAGGCAGGGAGATCAGATTGACAAATTTATCCGGTTCGCCTTTGCGTGGAGGAGGGGCAGGTTCAGGGAGACCGCTGCCATCATCCATCATATTGACGCTGGGACGGCCAAAGAGGGCATGTGCAACCAGTTCTTCGCGTGAGGGAGTGGGCTCAAAAAAGGCGCACAGATCAACTTTGGTGATATTGGCCACCGCCTCCACCAGATTATTGAGCAGTTCAGTCACATTGAGAGTGGAATTAATTGCCTGCAGGGCGCTATTGATCGCGGCCAGTTGTGCCTCGCGTTGACGCGCTTCATGCAGGATAGCCCGATCTCGCTCATACAGCTTGGTATTCTCAATGCTGACCGTCACAATCTGAGCCATAGCTTCGAGCACCTGGATCTCCTCGTGCTGATACGCATCGGGCCGCTGGCTACTCAGGCAGATCGTGCCAATCACGCGATTAAACATTTTCATTGGCAGCAACAAAAACGACTCGGCCTGCCGCTGATCGCCCCAGACGCCAGTCAACAATTCCTGATAGGCCAGGGACTTCTCCAGCTCCTGAGCCGGAGAAAAGAGCAAGGTTCGCTTTTCCTGTTGTGTCACCTGCCACCAGACCGGCCGTTCTGTCTTCAAGCGTACTGTCGGTTGCTCTCCCAGGCCTTCAATACGTACGCCATTTATGATCGCAAAAATATCATACAGTCGATCCAGATCGCGATCATAGATTGTCAATAACATACCAGAAACATCCACGACACGCGACGAAAACTGATAAATATTCTCAACCAGATCAGAAAGTTTGACAGAAGTTGGAAAGGCCGAACTGATATCCTGTAGGAGTTGGAGATATTCACTGGTACGGCGCTGCCTGCGCTGCAACAGATCATTCTGAATATAGAGAGCGATACGCTCGGTATATTGAAGCGCATCATTTTTCCAGGACTCTATACGTGACCGGGAGGGCGATCCATTGACATAATAAAGTACAATAACACCCAACACAGCAGCGGAACGTTTATGGCCGCGCATCTCATCGACCAGCGTCGATTCCCGTACAGGCACCATCAGATAATGCTCGGGCACCATATCAAGGTGGAGAGGAGGCTGATTTGCCCGTAGGAGCGTCACATAATCCTCATGGCGCATCACATGGACTTCATTTTTACTCCAGAAATAGCCAATTAAATCCTGGCCCAGAGGATAGCTTGTTCCAACGGGAAACAAATCAGATTCTTGAGGAGACACATACTCAATATCATCCACGGAAGATGAGGATATTCGCTTATAACCGATGCCGGGAAGTGAGGCCATCATCTGCGTCTCTTGATCGCCCATCTCGAGTTGCGCCGTCACGCGTGGTGACAGGGCACGCTCAGTGACAACCGCTTTTTCTGCCGCAGCCCTGGCGCGCTTAAAGCGTATATGGACCTGAGTGCGCATCTGCCCGATGGTCTCATCATGTAAAGCGATACACGCACCCTGAGCACCAAAACGCTGCATCATTTGTTTTAACAACATGGTCAGTAAAGTTACAGGATAGGTATCATCAGCATAGGAATCCGATCCTCCCCAAGTAGAAGCAGACATCCACAACTCCTCTTCTAGCCAAGAGCACTTAGAAGCGCAGTGAAAAATTGCCTAGCCAGTAGTGGTCACTTGCTACACGAAATTTTCTACAGGGTAGCATATCACACACCTTAGCTATATTCAACAAGACAAGCAGAACGGCTGTATAGCTAGAAAGTTGATGCACAATATCAGCACGTATCAATGCATGCCGAAAAACAGATGGCCATTGCGCAGAGAAAAACATAGCGCGCATGGCACCCGTCAATGCGCCGTTGTGTTGAATTGATCACTTTATCACTATATCACTTCCTGATATAAGAAACAATATTATGGCACAATTTGATATAATTTCCAGACACTCCTGACAGGCAGGAAAAGCACCGAAAAACCCTGGAAGAGAACATTGCTCATTTGACAAGCCATCCATAGTGGGGCTATGATACCAGGTACAAAAAGAATAAAGCACTACGCCTGTCGGATGACGAAAATGCCTGCTACGAGCACAGTAGGTAGGCAACCACGCCTTGCACACTGGAGGAGCAAGTTATGTCAGAAATCACAGCGAACGGAACTGTGTTTCATACCCACACGCTCAGTAACGGTCTACAGATTGTTGGTCAACCGATGCCTGATTTTGAATCGGTGGCGGTATCTTATTATGTACGGACAGGCTCACGCGACGAGTACGATCCAGGTATTGCAGGCGTCTCGCACTTCCTGGAACACATGGTTTTTAAAGGTACGCAGTCGCTTGACTGGCAAGAAATCACCCTCTCCTTTAATAAAATTGGAGCTGAGCTCAATGCCTATACCTCTCAAGAAGCAACCGTTTTTTATGCCCGTGTTCTCAGCGAGTATTTAGATCGAGCTTTTGAGCTTCTCAGTGATATGATGTATCCACGTTTGGACGAGAGCGATTTTACAACGGAGAAAGAAGTCATTGTCAACGAGATCGCTCGCTCGGAAGATCAGCCATATAATCTGACCTACCGCAGGATGATGCAGGACTACTTCAAGGATCATCCTCTGGGGCACGATGTGCTGGGCACACGTGAGAGCATTCGCAATATGCGCATTGAGCAGATGCGTGATTATTGGAAACGCCGCTATGCCGCCAATAACTTGATCCTCGCCGTTGCGGGTAAATTCGATTGGGATCATATTGTTGATCTGGCTGAGAAACATTGCAACAACTGGCGCACTGGCGATAGTGGTCGCGATGTCATCCACTACGAACCCCCTCAATCCAGCCACAATATCATGATTGATAAAAACTTAAAGCAGCAAATCATGATTATCGCCATGCCGACCGTCGATATAAAAGATCCTGACTACTACGCAGCCAGCCTGGGTGGAAGCATCCTGGGCGATAGCGACGGCTCCCGCCTCTACTGGAACATCTATCAGCGCGGTCTGGCAGAATCCGCCAGCGCCGGTGTCTGGGCGATGGAAGGAACCGGCATCATGATGATGGAGGCCAATTCAACCCCGGAGAATGCACCACGTGTGCTCAAGCTGCTCAATGAAGAATTAGAGAGCTTGCTGAACGATGGTGTCTATGAGGATGAGTTGCAACGCGCCAAGGATAAATGGATCAGCAGTATCGTACTGAGTAGCGAATCGACCTTTTCAAGGATGCGTTCATTGGCGGCAGACTGGGTCACAGAGGGTCGCCTGATCAGCGTAGAAGAGGAGATTGAGCGCGTTGAAAAGATCACCACAGAGGATGTCATGCGCGCCCTGAAACGCTTCCCACTGCGTGAGAAACAGATTATCACGGCCCTGGGACCGCTAAGCGAGGCCGAGTTGTTCGCCTGACAGTACAGAGACATGGTGTAGAGCACTGATAAGATAGATACGGTCGCGATAGCACGCAAGTCAGGCTTGCGGCTATCGCGATCACCTTTATAATGAGTTATAGATATTTGAAAGATGGATACTTTTATGTGTTGGGAGTTCAGGCCTTATGCCATATCCTGTTGATCCTATCGTGCTCTCCTATGTGCAGGCGGACGAGTTATTAAAAGCTCACAAACAGACACTCAGTGCAGTGGATATTTCTCCCGATCTGGGACTCACAACTGTATCAGTGGCACTCTCGGAGCAAGGCATCTCATTTGAAAAAGGAGAACAACTGAGCTGGCAACAGATCGAGAAGATCAAGCGCTCAGACGTAAACTGTTTTTTACTTGAGGATGACACGATACGTCCGATCCAATTCTTTTCTGAAGCGACCAACAGGATGTGTAGCCTCTTACCAACCAGACGTACACCCAGTATGTTGATTGCAGGCTTCACCATGCACCGCATCGTCGATATCGACCCCATGCAGGATACACACAAAAAGATCGCTACCATTACGCCTATCACGGGACGTGTATTGGATACAGCTACAGGATTAGGCTATACTGCCATTGAGGCCGCCAGAAACGCGCTAGAAGTGGTCACGATTGAACTGGACCCGGGGGCACAATATATCGCCCATCAGAATCCCTGGTCACGTGACCTCTTCAATAATCCCCACATCACTCAATTAATGGGCGATGCCTACGAACTGGTTCCCAGCTTCGAAGATGAAAGCTTCTCCAGCATCATCCATGATCCGCCTGTCTTCAGTCTGGCAGGCGAACTGTACTCAGGCGTCTTCTATCAAGAACTCTATCGCATATTGAAGCGCGGCGGTCGACTCTTCCATTACATTGGCGATTTGAATAGCAAATCCAGCGGTACCGTCACGCGCGGAGCCCTGAAACGGCTGCAAGAGGCTGGCTTTAAACGTGTCGTGCGCCGACCTGAAGCCTTCGGCGTCGTGGCGTATAAATAATGCTCAAGAGTACAGGCTGCTAGCTGTCGAGTGGAGCACAACGGTAAACATTCAAGCGCAGCGTAAAAGAGTGAGGCCAGAACAGCAGGACTAAATAGCCTGCTGTTCGTCACGCGCGACATAGAGAGCATGATACTCAATAATCCCCTGAATGATCTTCTCGACCGAACCGTAGCGTGTATCAACCGGCCACTGTTCCACATGTCCCTCATTGCGCTCTACATCCAGCCAGATACGTGCTCGGCTGGAACCATCGTTGGGACTCAATTGCAGAACCAGATTGCGTGCCTGAGAAAAATCGAGCACTTTGAGATCTCTGGGGTCCGCGAGATAGTTATGACACTGTACCACACCATCCGGCGTTAAAAGCATCAAAGAATGTCGAAAAGCCAGGCCGCGTCGATATCCAACCACCATCACCAGCAGTGCGACAACGACCGGTACAATCCAAAAGGAGAGACTCAGATTTTGCACTAATGGTATCAGATGATGGTAATCTACTGGATGCGGCGTCCCCTGAGGTCCAGATGGGACGCCGGGATTGGATTCAACCAGCCAACCAAGTATACTCAGAGGCCCCAGACTGATCAGCAATCCTAACTCGATAATACAGAGCACAATCAGAGTAATCAAGGCGGACAACGCGGCCAGCCAGAGCGGCTTCCCCTGGCCAGGAAACACACGCCAATCCTCAGGAATTGGGCCACGCAAAGCTTGATCCAGAAGAGCATCGGAATTCAACATCATGAGTATCCTTTCAATCATGCGCAAAGTGCATTAAACCTTCATTATGTATACTCATTACGGCGATACTCTGGATGCATAGCTACCTGAAAGAGAAATTCCTGCGCAGTATCAGGGTTTGCGGCGAAAGAGCAGATAGATAACATCGACAGTGATCGTTAAGGCAGTCATAGCTGCCATCAGGGCTCGCTGTTCGTCTGTGAGATGCCAGAAGTTGGGGGTCATGGTGACAATCTGGACAATTTCAGAATGCTGCAAGGCGAGATCATAGGTTAAGGGATGGGTATCGATGAGATCAAAGTGAGTGCCACACTGCTCAATGACGTGCTGTTGCTTATTCTCTTCAATCTGTAAAAGATGGAGTTCTTCACGCAGTTGCTGAATATGATTGGGACCAGGGATAACCACCAGGAATAATCCATCTGGGATAAGCACACGGGCATATTCAGGTATATTACGGGGCGCAAAGATATTGAGCATGCAGTCTAAGATACTGTCGCGCACTGGCAGCGCCTCTTTGAGGTCGGCCGCCAGGAAGAAGGATGCGGGATAGCGCTTTGCGGCCATACGTACTGCATCCTTAGAGATATCAATACCCAGGTTGATTACCTGCTCGCCCGTAGCGTAGAGTTGCTCATATAAGCGCCCACTATAATAGCCTTCACCACAGCCAGCATCGAGGAGATGGATAGGGGTCGTGCGCCGCTGTGGTAGGTGCGCAATCAGCAAGGCATTTAAGGCGTCTGAGACAGGCTGATAGTAGCCTTTATCGAAGAAGGCACGCCGGGCCTGCAACATCTCTTTGGTATCGCCCAACACCTTTTTACGCAGGACATTAACATAGCCCTCACGAGCCAGATCAAAGCTATGGGAACGTTCACAGCGTAAGGTGCCACTTTGTTCCTCAAGGGGCAACTGACAGATAGGACAGCATAAGAGTTCTCCGACAAGGGTTGAATACATAGAATTCCCTTCCACCACCGATACGGTGTGACTGTGCAAATAATCTTATCTACAACGCAAATGTAAACAGGTATGTTAGAATAACAACAGAATACTATTTAAATGAATAGTATCTCATTCTATGGATAATGTGAACTGGTGCAACAGATCGCTGCGAGATAAAAAAAAAAAACGTAACGAGGAAAAGAAGTATGGAATACGCGGTACTTGGCGGTGGTGCCCTGGGATTAATGGCCGCATATCGATTAACGCAGGCTGGTCACTCAGTGATGATCTTTGAGCGGGAGGAAATGGCAGGCGGGCTGGCCTCAGGCTTTAAAATTGATGATATCTGGCTGGAGAAGTTTTATCACCATATTTTTCGCTCCGACAAAATGGTTATCAGTGTGATTGAAGAGCTGGGATTGAGTGAGCGGCTGGAATGGCAACATCCTCGTACCGTCAGCCTGGTGGGAGGCGAGAACCATCAACTGGATGATCCTATTTCGCTACTCAAGTTTTCTCCTCTGACTGTCTATGAGCGCCTACGCCTGGGCGCGGTGATGGCCTTTCTCAAAATAGCGAATCCTGACTGGCTCGAAGGCAAAACAGCCGATCCCTGGCTGGAGCGCTGGATGGGGAAACATGCCTATCAAATGATTTTCAAGCAGCTCTTTGTGGGTAAATACGGTAAGCTCTATGATCAAATCGCCTTGCCCTGGTTCTGGGCCCGTATCCATGATCGTACATCGCAGCTCGGCTATCTACGCGGTGGCTTCCAGCTGGTGTATGATCGTCTGGTCGAATTAATTACGCAGGGCGGCGGCAAGCTGCTGCTCAAGACCAGCGTCGAGAAGGTTGAACAGGATGCGCAGGGCGGCTGGCAGGTTACCACGAACCAGGGGAGCTGGAAGTTTGAACGCATCATTTCAACCCTTCCTACCCGTCTGAGCATGCGCTTGATTCCTGAGTTGCCAGAAGCGTATCGCCAGAAATATGACTGGGGGCAGGCTTATGGGGCCCATTGTCTGATTTTAGCTCTGGATCGCCAGCTAACAGATAGCTACTGGATCAATATTTGCGATACAGGTTTTCCTTTCACCGGCATTTTTGAGCACACAAACTTCCGCTCGGCCGCTGAATATGGTGGTCGGCATCTCGTCTATCTGGGCAACTACCGTCCCATGGATGATCCAATCTTCAAGCAAAGCAAGGAAGAGTTGATTACAGAGTTTATACCGGCACTCAAAAAACTGGTGCCCACGTTTCAGCCGGAGTGGATCAGCGAGAGCTGGGTCTTTTCAGCACCCTACGCCCAGCCGATTGTCACAACCGATTATCGGCAACATATTCCGCCGCTCCATCCACCATTGCCCAATCTCTGGCTCGCCAACATGTTCCAGATTTATCCCCATGACCGTGGACAAAACTACTCATTAGAACTGGCAGACACCCTCGTCAAACAGATTCTCGCATAGAGGGTTCTAACGCGTTATGCCCAATTTTATCTCACCCCTAAAGTTGGGAATAGCAAAAATGCCCTTTCTAGAAAATATTTACAAAAAAGCTGCAAAATGGCGCTACAAGGACTTGTAAAAAGTTTGAGACATGTGCTATACTAGTGATGAGCAGAGTAAAAGCTCGTGACATACGAGTAATCTGCACGTAAGTCAATCAAGCGTAGACTCAGCTCATGGATAAGTTTGGCGAGTTTATTGCATGAATGTCATCGGGGTGTAGCGCAGTCGGCTAGCGCGCAGCGTTCGGGACGCTGAGGTCGGAGGTTCAAGTCCTCTCACCCCGACCAGGATGGCACATACTTCTCCCTTTAAAAGGGAGTCAGGAGCATCACAAATCCAATAGGATCAGTAGTGCGTAGCGACGAGAAGTATGTGCCATAATTTTTTTTCCAGGCACAATCAAGGAGACTACAGAAATGCAGGGATATCAGATCTACGCGACAGCCAGCATCAATGACTGTCCACTGATACAACTGCATGCCAACGCGCACGCGGTCAGGTGTAGGCCAGCGATGGCAAGTAGGAGCAAATATGCGGTGCCTCATTCTCCTGGACATGCAATGTATCTCCCCATCTCTATCCACATAGTCGTCACAGGCAGTAGTAGCAACTAAGGAGCGCAAGGCAAGGAGCTCCACGCTCTCTGACGTGCCTCTGATTGGTTCTCACTGTCTGTATGTCACTCATCGGCTCTGACAGAGAGGAAGGAAAGCCATTCATGCCTGTTCTTGTGTTGAATTCCTCATTACAGCCACTCTCGGTCATACCCGAGCGTCGTCTCATCGTATTATTGTCCAAACAAAAAGTGACATTTGTAGATGAGCAGGTACGCGAATTGATCGAAGAGAGCATTCAATTACGCCGTCTTGAGTCGGAACGTCCGGTCATCGTCCAGTTGCTGGCCAATGTCCGTGTTCCACGCGTCGCGTTACAGCCGACCCGCACCAATATCCTGTTGCGCGACGATGAAACATGTCAATATTGTGGCAAACGTAGCCGCGATCTGACGCTCGACCATATTCTGCCACGATCTCGCGGCGGGCAAAGCACCTGGGAGAACCTGGTAGCATGCTGTAAACATTGCAATGGAAAAAAAGGCAATCGTCTCTTAAAAGAGGTAAATATGCATCTCTTACGCCAGCCACGAGCGCTGACGCAAGAATACGCGGGCTTTTTCCTGCTCCGCTATCCCAAGCTCCGCGAGGCCTATGAACAATTTTTGATGAGTGCGATGGGACTGAAATCGGCCAATCCCAGTCATAGTATAAGTGCCTGATAGCAATAGCGTCGATATCCTGTATTCATTTTTCTATTCACAAAGTGCTTATTCAGGGCGTGGCGAATGCTGATAAGCGGGCAAGATAAAGCTCGCGATAGCAAGGTAAAGAAATAGCCCATCTATGTACCGGTAGATAGTCACGCCCTATCTATTGCCAGAGTGAAACGTAAATAGCGTTGTATTTACTCGTCAGTGAGGGATTGAAAACGCTGTAAGATGGAAGCAACCCAATCCCGTTCCGCACGCGACATGATCAGGCGGTGCTCAACTGCCAGATCGACGCCACGGCCAAAACCATGCCTGGGTGTCTGCTCAAAGCCCACAATCTGCCGATCCAGCTCCTGTAAGTGCCCCTGGAGGCAGAGGGACACATCCTCATCGGGTAAACTGTCCAGAAACATCAAGCCAATATCAAAAGGAAACTGGATCACTCCGGCATGCTTCAAATATTCATGCAAAAGCTCAAAAAACTTCTGCTCACCCGTCGGGGTAATTGTATACACTTTTTTCTGAGGACGATTTCCAGCTTGTTCCATCGTCCCGTCAACATATCCTTGATCGCAGAGACGCTCCAATAGCGTATAAGCCGTAGAGCGCTTCATATCAACCATACGACTCAAATTTTTTTCAATGAATTCATTGATTTGATAACCATGCTGGCTTTGTGATTTCAGCATGCCCAGGAGCAATAAACTTCTTTCATCCATTTTCTCATGTTTCCCTGACTATAATTTGTAGTATGATACATACTACGCGACTACTTCGCGTACTGACTGCTGTATAGATAGATCCGCCCTCATTATAATCGAGATTGACTAATTAAACAAAAGAGACTACAATATCCAGAGATGAATAGTCGGAATCGACTATTGTGTGATTGAATTATCAATGAGGAGAAAAAGCTATGTTGATAGCCGTTAATAAAATCCCAACCACCAGCGCGGAGCAGCGTGAGGCTATATCAAAAGGCTTCCGTCATGCCACTCCAGGAATGAAACAATTCAAGGGATTTCTGGGAATGGAATTGTGGACCGAGTCCGATGGCACCATCAACGCTATCTCACGCTGGGAGTCTAAAGCAGCCTTAGAGGAATATAAATCCAATCCCTTGTTCGGACAGCATCATGGCCAGGCTGGTGACAGCGCTCAGACAGCACATAGTGAACACGGTGGGCATGGACACGGCGAGCATGGTGCTCATGGCCAGCAGCCTGTTCCTGCCACTTATTATGAAGCAGAAGTGCTCTCCTAAGCAGTACCACGACCAGATAGAGCCTGGCTCTATCTGGTCGTCCATCATTAACTATCAAAGTTCGTATTAATACCAGAGGAATGATTAAGACAGGGGGATGGAGCCGGTAAACGCATAGTGATCAAAGGAGAGCAATATGTTTATTGTTACAAACCGTCTGGAGATGTCAGCAGAACAGCAGCAGAAAATGATCATGGCATTCCGTAAGTCGATGCCCACACTCCAACAATTTAAGGGATTCCAGAGCTTTGAGACCTGGATCAGCGATGATGGATCATATATGCTGGCGGTCTCGCATTGGGAGTCCAGAGCGGCCTACGATAACTATGTTAACAGCGAAACCTTCAGAAAGCATCATGGCGGGGCCAGTAGTGAAGAGATGCAGCCACATGCCAATATTACCTATTACGCTGGAGAAACACTTGGTTAGAAACACAATGAGAGGATAAAAAAAGATAAGGGGAAGCTGGTCATTTTGTCCATTTGTCTGTGAGAAGAAAAATTTGCTCAAAAAAAGGTTGACAAATGCGCAAAGACATTGTAATATGTATACATACAAGAACACCTGTCTGTGCAGGTGAGCTGGTGACATTAGCGAAGAGGGTACACCCGTTCCCATCCCGAACACGGTAGTTAAGCTCTTCCTCCCCGATGATACTCCGTGGGCAACTGCGTGGGAAAATAGGAAGTCGCCATCTCACCCGCCCACACGGGTGTTTTTTGTTGTCCATTTTTGATCCACCTTATTGCATGAATCTTCGCACCCGAACTGCTCAAAGATTTTTAGTGTATAGTGCAGGCGCGGCAATCACTGCTTACAGAAGAGGGCAACAAAAAAGACTTTATGCTCTCAGAGAGCATAAAGCCTACTTGTATGGGTCTGAACCACTGAAACGTGCATTTCCTCAATTTTGCCGAGCGCTTTCCTGTCAGCTTCGTTGAAGCAGACGACGCGCCATCCATTGCAGAGCCACGATGAAGATACTGAGTGGGAAACAAGCCGTACGATCATTAGGGCGGCTTCGCTGCACCTGTTACCAGGCTTGCACGTGCCGTCTATCAACCAGGTGTTCTGCCTGGGATCTTGATCTCACGAAGAGATGGGAAAACTTATCTTGGGTGCGGCTTCGCGCTTAGATGCCTTCAGCGCTTATCCCTTCTCGACATAGCTATCCAGCTCTGGCCCGGGCGGGCCAACT
>NZ_BIXY01000082.1 GCF_008326305.1 Dictyobacter arantiisoli
GATCATGTTTCCTCCCTGAGAACGGTGTTGTTTTTGTCAATTTCACCTTAACTCTCAGGGATTCTTTTTGTCAATTTGTTCGTCAATTGTCACATTGGTTCACGCTCACTTTGAACCATGCCTTATGATTTATACTCTGCTTGCCGTAGCGACGACCTTGAATAGACAGGTTCGAACTGCTTCGCTTCCTACCACTCTGGACAGGTAAAGATTATCCTTATGTGAGAGCAAGGCAGGGCAGGGCAGGGCAGAAGCCGGAGAATGTGGCAGTATGAAACGGGATGGGCATACTTGATATCATGTGCGTGAGGTTTGTTGGTGCTTTGCTCTTGCGTTTTCTTTGTACAGGCTGTAGAATCAAGTATGGTTCCACATGTTTTTGGTCCCGTAGGATCATGCCGGAGCGGTGACTTGCCCTCAATCCAAGACATGCATCAAACGAGCCAGCCCCCCAAGAAAGGTAGCATAAAACTGAATGACCATCACTACTCGACCGCGCACAATTGGTGAGTTGCGTGATAGTGGATATAAGGTGCTTTCCGTGAAAGAAGAAATGCGGAAGAACCTGATTCAGAAGATTCGTGACGGAGAAGAGCTATTCCCAGGGATTATTGGCTATGAGGATACGGTGATTCCCCAGATTGAGAACGCGATTCTCTCAGGACAGGATATCATTTTCCTGGGTGAGCGTGGTCAGGCTAAGACGCGTATCGCACGTAGTCTGGTCAATTTGCTTGATGAATATGTGCCGATTATCGCTGGTAGCGAGATTAATGATGATCCGTACCAGCCGATCAGTAAAGCGGGCCGTGATAAAATCGCTGAATTCGGTGATCGTACGGAGCTTGAGTGGATACCGCGTGAGCGTCGTTATGGCGAGAAGCTCGCTACACCCGATATCACGATCTCGGATCTGGTGGGTGAGGTTGATCCGGTGCGCGTCGCGGAAGGGCGCTATCTCTCGGATGAATTGACGATCCACTATGGAATGATCCCGCGTACGAACCGTGGTATTTTCTGTATTAATGAGTTGCCGGACCTGGCGGAACGTATTCAGGTGGGTCTGCTCAATATTATGGAAGAGCGCGATGTGCAGATCCGTGGCTATAAAATTCGCCTGCCATTGGATGTCTATGTCGTTGCCAGCGCCAATCCAGAGGATTATACCAATCGTGGTCGCATCATTACCCCTTTGAAGGACCGCGTTGGTTCTGAGATTCGCACGCACTATCCTTACACGACTGAGCACGAGATCCTGATCATGGAGTCTGAAAAGAGTCCTTTATTGTTGGAAGATCTGGATGTTTCGGTGCCGCAGTTCATGAAAGAGGTGGTGGCGGAGGTCACGCATCTGGCCCGGCGCAGCAATGATATCAGCCAGCGTTCCGGTGTGAGCGTGCGTGTCAGTGTTTCTAATTATGAGAACGTGATCAGTAATGCCAGCCGACGAGCGATCCGCTTAAAAGAACGCCAGGTGGTGCCACGTGTCAGCGACATGGAAGCCATCATTGCCTCGATGAGCGGGAAGATCGAGTTGGATGCGGTCGGGGATATCAAAGAGGATCGGGTGATCCAGAAGTTGATCAATGGCGCGGTCTTGAGTGTCTTTGGGCAATATTTCGAGGCCCGTGAATTAGAGCAACTGGTGGCAGGATTTGAGCGTGGCCTCAACGTCCAGGTTGGCGATGACATGCCCTCCATGGAGTATGTCAATCAGCTCTCCAAAGTAGGTGGCCTGAGCAAGGCCATCGATAAATTAAATGGACGTGGTAATCCCGCCACCATCGCCTCGACTGTCGAGTTTATCCTCGAAGGCTTGCACTTGAATCGCCGTTTGAATAAAGATCATGTAAGTGGGAAGATACGCTATCGACGCTAAAGGAAGCGAGCGCAACCATGTTCGACCGTTTTAATCGCAATCGTTATGGATATACGCGCTGGGATGGCACGCAAAAGATCGATGGAGTGGATGCGGATGATATTCTCAATGCTTTAGCAGACGACTATATGGAGGATGGCAACCTGCAACAGGCGCTCAAGCGCTTGATGCAGGATGGTGTTAAAGGTAAAGATGGTCGCCGCGCGATGGGCTTGCGTGAGATGATGGATCGTATGCGGGCTGCACGCCAGGAACAACTCAGTCGCTACAACATGGCTTCCGGTGTCATGGATGACTTGCGGCAAAAATTGGAAGAGATCAAACAGTTGGAGCGCGAGGGTATTCAGAAGCGGCTGGACGGCAAAACCGATAACCAGCCCTCTTCTGAACAATCCCAACCAACCGGCGATCAAACTTCTCAGGATCAGTCCGAGCAGACCGGCCAACCGGGCCAGCAATCCCCACAAGGATCGCAAGGTCAGCAGTCTTCTCAGGGAGCACAGGGCCAGCAGTCTGGTCAGTCCGGTCAGTCCGGTCAGGAAGATGCTGATGGAGGAGATCTAACGCCGGAGCAGAAGCAGCGCATGCTGGAGATGATCGCGAAACGCAAGCAGAATTTCCTGGATCAGTTGCCGGAGGATGTTCCCGGCCAGTTGAAAGGATTGTCTGATTACGATTTCATGGATGATCAGGCCCGCGATAAGTTTAATGAGCTGATGGCGGGCTTGCAGCAGCAGATGATGCAGCAATTCTTCCAGGGCATGCAGCAGTCCTTACAGGATATGAGTCCCGAGGATATCGCCAATTTACGCGAGATGATTCGGGATCTCAATAAGATGTTGCGCGAGCGTGAGCAGGGCCTTGAGCCTGATTTCGATTCGTTTATGCAGAAGCATGGTCAGTATTTTCCGGGTGTGAATACATTGGATGATCTGATCGAGCAGATGCAGCAGCAATCAGCCGCTATGCAGGCGATCATGGATAATCTTTCGCCTGATCAACGTCAGGAACTCCAGGATCTGATGGAGCAGCTGATGGGCGATGATCGTATCCGGGTGGATATGATGGAGCTGGCCCAGCATATGAGCGAGCTGAATCCTCCTTCACAGCGTACCCGTTTCCAGTTCCACGGCGATGAGCCGCTCCCACTGAATGAAGCGATGCGCGTGATGGGTCGTATGCAGCAGATGGAGGGTCTTGAAGAGCAATTTAAGGATGCCCGCCGCCTGGAAAATCTTGAGGCTATCGATAGCGAGAAGGTCAAGGAACTACTGGGCGACGATGAGTACCAATCGGTTGAGCAGCTCAAAGAGCTGATGAAGATGCTCGAAGAGGCTGGCTATATCCAGAAGAAGGGCAGCCGCTGGGAACTGACCGCGCGTGGTATGCGTAAGATCGGCCAGAAGGCATTGCAAGATATCTTTAATAAGATGAAGCGCGATGGCTTTGGTCGCCATGTCAGCCCCTTCCGAGGGGTCGGTGGTGAGCGTACCGACGAGAGCAAGCCCTATCAATTCGGCGATCCCTTCCTGCTCGATCTGGAAAAGACCGTCATGAATGCCATCCATCGTCGGGGTACTGGCACTCCTGTCCAGCTGGCGCAAGAAGATTTCGAGGTCTATCGTACCGAACTGACCACGCAATCCTCGACCGTTTTGATGATTGATATGAGTCTCAGTATGATCTATAATGGCTGTCAGCAAGCCGCGAAAAAGGTCGCAGTCGCATTGGAAAGCCTGATCCGCTCACAGTTTCCACGCGATAACCTGTATGTTGTGGGTTTTTCGGCCCTGGCACGTGAATACAAGCCAAACGAACTGCTCTCACTCAGCATGGCTGACAACGAGCGCGGCACCAATATGGCCCATGGCCTGATGCTGGCCCGTCAATTGCTCGCCAAGCAGCGCGGCACCAACAAACAGATCATCATGATTACCGATGGCGGCCCGACCGTCTGGTACGACGAGGACGAAGGCTGGTTATTCTCCTATCCCAGTCCTTTTGCCGAGCAGCAAACGCTGCTGGAAGTCCAGCGCTGTACCCGTGAAGGCATCACCATCAATACCTTTATGTTATATGACGACCGCTGGATGGTCGCCTTTGTCAACCAGCTCGCGCAGATCAATCATGGACGAACCTTCTACGCGGACAAAGACAACCTGGGTGAATATCTGCTGGTGGATTACCTGAATAGTAAGAAGAAGTTAGTATCATAGTATGTCTGATCAAATCTCGACAGTATTCCAGGCCGGATTGGCCCAGCTCGGGCTGGCCGACTCCGAGCATATCGTCAACGCCTTTTTACGCTATCGCCAGGAGCTTTTGGACTGGAATACGCGTTTCAATTTGACAGCGATTAAAGATCCAGAGGAAGTGTTAACCAAACACTTCCTCGACTCGTTGTCCCTGCTGCAAATCTATGACACACAGGAACCCGTACGCATCCTGGACATCGGCAGCGGGGCTGGCTTTCCAGGTATCCCCCTGAAGATCGTCCGACCGCAATGGCGTGTCACCTTGATTGAAGCCACCGGCAAAAAGATCACCTTCCTGCAACACATGGTCGACACCTTGCAGCTCGAAAACGTCGAAGTCCTGCATGGACGAGCCGAAGACATCGCCCATCAGCCCAAATATCGTGGGCACTTCGACATGGTCACCGCCCGCGCCGTCTCCGCGCTCCCGGCCCTCCTCGAATGCTGCGCGCCCTTCTGTCGCAAAGGTGGAGCTCTTGTCCTGCCCAAAAAAGGCGACATGGCCGACGAAATTGCTCGGGGCCGACGTGCAGGAGGACTGGTTGGAACCCATCTTAAAGCCGACCAACCTGTCACCCTCCCCGACCTCACCGACGGACGCCGCCTCCTGCTCTGGATACAAGAGAAACCCAGTCCCACCCTCTATCCACGCAGTTGGGCTCTCCTCACCAAAAAGCCCCTGCCCTAGTACTGCGTTACCGTTCATTTGAAAAGCGGGGATGCAAGGGGCAGCAAGCCCCTTGACTGGGATCTGGGGCTGTGCCCCAATACGGTTCACATGCCTGGAATGATGAAGGGAAGTGTAGGTGCGTGCCGAGGTCGCAACCGAGGTGCGCTTTCCCGTTCACGTACGACCATCTCGGCCTCTTAGGCCCGCCAGAGAAATTTACAACGCTAAGCTCTGAACAAGCCCAAAAGTGAAAGATCTCCACAACGCTAAGCCTGCCAACAGCCTCGTTAGAACAATGGAGGTGTGGTCCGCAAAGGGCGCAGTTGCCCTTTCCGCTTTTTGGGCGCCTGTAAGTCGAGGTGATGGGAGCCATGCACGTTGATATGAGCCGAAATAATGGGCGAGAGGTGTTCCAGGTCACTCTCCTGAACGGGATAGCCAGTCGCACGCAGGTGATCGAGTGCTGCCTGGTGCTCCCATCGAGCGGTTACAAGCGACGAACGTGAGCTATGACCCGCACAGCCCACAGCAACGATTGCTCATTGCGCTGAGCAACACGGGGACGCAACTGCTCCATCCCTTTGGCTCGTTCCATGTGCTGGACGATCACGGGCACGTGCTCCAAAACATTCCACTGGCGATGAGTGGGTTGCTCCCGCAGACGAGCATTGCGTATCCGGTCTACATGCAGCGTACACCGCTGCAGCCAAGCCAAACCTATACCGCAGAGCTCACGTTGCACTATGAGCATGGGCACGCCCTTCATTTCAACACAGCATTTACGGTGCCGCAGCCCCAAAGTCAACCATCACAGGTCCAGCTGATTCAGCATCTGGTAACGACACCCCTTGTTCATGCCCTCGGCCTGTTCAGCCAGCTAACACTCTGGCACTATGTCATTGTCATCCTGCTGCTCTCCGTAGCTGTTGGTATCTGGATCTGGCAACGGAAGAAAAAGCATCAATGCCTCCATCAGGCACAGAAAAAGTCACGCAGGTGAGCGGGTTCTTGCGTGGAAGGGCATTGGGTGCCGCCGGCACAAGGTATCAGGAGATGACAGCAGAACCTGAAAATCGTTGCGGATTTCGCCTCATTGACGACGAGCGCGAGACGCTTGTCCATATCCAGCCTGAGTGATCCGTAGGGTTCAACGTGTGCATAGAACAGTGGCGTCAAGCCGCGGTAATCCTCTTTGGTGAGGCGCTTCATCCATGTCTCGTCTTCGAGCACTTTTTGCACCATCAGCGTGTTGACATAGACCAGAGGAATTTGCAGCAGATGCAGCGCGAGCATGGAGATCTCCTGGTCATCTAAGCGATTGGAAGCAAACTCGCCTCCTTTGCCATAGTGAATGAACGAGTTGGCGGAATTCCAGTTCTCAATGACATTTAAGCCCTCATGAATTTCTCGCCGCAGCTCCTCCGATTCCAAGTACTGGCAGAGAAAAATGGTCTTGATCCACTTTGCCCGTGCGTGTCAACATAGTTTTTCTCAATCTCAGCATCGGTGCAATGGCGCAGCAGTCCCTCAATCATCGCCGCTACCTCGGAGGAGGAGCAACTTTTGAGCTGGGAATAGATGCAGGTGGACTTTCTTTCGACGTGCCAGTAAATCAGAATGCCAGGACCACGATAGCGAATATGCCACTCGGTGAGCAGGTTCTGGTTCCACGCTCCGAATTTCTTGGAGTCGGAGGCACACGCTGTCGTGCCTTCGCCCCAGATGTCGGCACGCCTGACCTCAAAAATCGCATTGGCGACATGGGCGATGGCATTGCGCAGCTGCTCTTTGTGAATGTAGCGAGAACGCACATAGCGCAGATCGGAGTCCGTGGTACCGGGGTCGGCGCTGGGCAACCGCTTGAAGCCAGTATTGGTTCCCAGGCCATAGAGACACAGAAGCAGCCGCCGATGCAGAACGTCACGCGGAAGACGCTCTTGACTCGCGATACTGGTGAACACATCAGGAAAGCCTGTCAGGAGCGCGGTTTCTTTGAGCATATCGCGTAAGCTTGTCATGGACCAGCGGGTCCCTACTTCCTGTTTGAGACTGGCAAGGTTGCGCGGCTCCGGCTGTGCGAGGAGCGGCGTGATGCTAATGGGCTTCTTCTTTCCTCATCCTTGTCAACCACGAACTCACTCCACTTGGGTGCAACCACCTCTTTGAGAGGGATCATTTCATGATCTGGATAGTATTGACGAGGGCTACACACATATTCCTTAACCAACTGAATCGCTCGGATCACGGGCTGGTACAATTCATTGTTGGAGTGAAATTCAAGCATATCCAGGAGTTCTGGAACTATACGCCGATAGTGACGGCTGTAGGACGCACGCATAATCACATGCACCTGCTTACGAAACGCGGGGCTGTTTGTTTTGTGCTCTTTGATGAGATCGCGCAAGAGCTTTTCACTGGCGACCTCAAAGACGACCATTAATTCATGAGCCTGCTTAGTTCCTTGAATAGAGAGAGTAGGAACTAGCAGCTTCTTCATGAATAGAACGAAGAGCAACAATGAGCACAATAACTGATACTTTTGATAGGTAAAATGGGTCTAAGTTCCTTGCCAGAAAAAAAGCGGAACTTGAAGCGAAGAGAGAAATAGCCTGTATTACCTGCTACTCTGCCCCTGGTGTCACAGATCGTAGCGGGACCCCAAGAAGCAGCGTTTCCGCACTTGAGGTCATTGACAGATCCATCCGCTTTCTTGTATAGTACGTTCAACGACATGTCACCTTTCGACATGTCGTTGAACGTACTATACAATGAGGAGGAATCCTGTATGGGGATGCCCAATCTAGGACGGTTTTCTGATCCGTCCATTCTCATTTTGACCAGCCTGGCTGGTGGCAACAAGCATGGGTATGCCATTATGGAGGATGCTGAGAAGATTGCCCGCGTGCGGTTAGGTACAGGAACTTTGTACGGAGCTATCGCGCGACTGGAGGAGTTCGGCTTGATAGAGGCCCTGCCCGCCGAGGAGCGTGGACGCCGCCCTTACCGCATGACAGCTACGGGGATCGCCTTCCTGCGCGAACAACTTACGAGCATGGAGGCCTTTTCGACACTGGGCCTGCAAAGGTTGGCGGCGTTATGAATATCTACCGACTCCTGCTGCGCCTTTATCCAGACGCCTGGCGCACTCGCTACGAAGAAGAATTTCTTGTTGTGCTGGCGGCCCATCCCTTTTCGGTAGCCGAGGGCATCGATGTTATACGCGGCGCGTTCGATGCTTATCTCCACCCCTACCTTGGAGTAAGCCCCCTATCTGAAAAACTATCACGAACATGTTCAGGAGAGTTGTATGCTTTCGTCACATCCACATTTGAAGAGATTGATCAGAATTATCTTGATCTTGCTGCTCACCTTCGTGGTCGTCATCGCTGCCAGTGTTATTACGCTTGAGGTTCAGCGCCATCGAACAGTCATGCTGCCTGCGCCGACTGGCCCTTCTGCCGTTGGGCGGGTGGAGTACGATTGGACCGACCCGTCACGGAAGGATTCTCTCGCACCGCACGCGGGAATACAACGGGAGCTGGTGGTCTGGTCGTGGTATCCTGCTGCACGGGTACAGGGCGCGCACCCTGCCCCCTACCTACCGTCGGAGTGGGCACAGGCGAGCGATAATCAGCTCGTACAGAGCAGCGATACGATTGAGACGCACAGTATTGATCGCGCTCCGCTTGCTCCAAGCGCGGCACAGTATCCCGTGCTCATCTTCGAGCCTGGGATGGGGAAGATCCCAACCCAATACACCGCGCTCCTCGAAGATCTCGCCAGCCACGGCTACGTGATCTTCGCCATCACGCCGACCTATAGTTCTGACACAGTCGTTTTTCCCAGTGGACGTGTTGCTGCTTCAAGCTCGACAGGCAACCTCGATCACGCAGCAAATCTCCAGATAGCGGGGAATCAACTGGTGTCAGTTTGGGCGAAGGACGTGCTCTTTGTCATGGATCAACTCAGCAAATTGAACACAACACCTGGCAACCTGTTGAACGGCCACCTTGATCTTACCAGACTCGGCGTTTTCGGACATTCCTTTGGAGGCGCGACCGCAGCCCAGGTTTGCCATCTGGATGCACGCTGCAAGGTGGGCATTGACATCGATGGAGATCTGTTCGGCAACGTAGTGCAAACAGGCCTCAATAAGCCATTCATGGTCATTCAGCACAACAGGGGTGCCTGCTCCGATTCTGACTGTCTCGCATTCCGGCACGGGATTCAGGCAATCTTGCGTACCGTACCGCCAGGCATGAGGTATGAGATAAGCGTCAAAGGGACGGAGCACTTCAATTTTTCCGATTACGCCGTCTATTTCTCGTTCCTGCGTGCCTTTGGGCAGCTCGGCTCTATCGATGGGACCCGTGGATTGCAGATCACCCGCGCCTATGTGCGCGCCTTCTTTGATACGTATCTGAACAACGCTCCTTCTCCGTTGCTGCAAGGTTCAACGAGTGCTTACCCGGAGGTGCAATTTGGGGGACCGTAGAGATTTTTGGAGAAGAGGACAAGGTACGCATGCTTTTTCTCTGACCTCTGCCAGCAGAGGTCAGAGAAAAATGTCTTGATCGGCTTGTTTGGCCCGTTCAGGTCTGAGCGTTTCCTGACTGATGCCTTTGCCTGAGTGCGCTCTTTTCTGCACTCAAGAACGTGCAGAATCCTATAGGCGTCTTCTGATGCAGAGCAGGACACCGAGCAAGCCCCAATCCGCAAATAAGAGAGAATGTTTCAGATGCATTGAGAAAGAGAGACGAAAGGCAGGTTTATAGGCTAGACAATACGCAGACAATGGGCGTATACTTGTTTTTAAAAGCACAAATTTCAGCAGTGTTAAAGGAATGCACATGACCCTTACATCGAGCACGAAACGCCATGAGCAGGGAGGTGAAATGCATACACATGCGCATATTGTCCATTTCAGTGAGAATGACGCCACCCTCATCGGTGCGGTAAGCACATTTATCAGCACCGGCTTGCGTGCAGGAGAGGCCTGTATTGTTGTTGCCACGCCGTCTCATCGAGAAAGTCTTGGGCAATACTTACAGGCAGAAGGGCTGGATGTGACAACCCTACAGACGATTGGCTCCTACATCTCTCTTGATGCTGCCACGACCCTCGCACGTTTTATGGTCGATGGAGAACCAGATCCGGTACGCTTCAGTGAGGTCATAGGACAAATCATCCAGAATGCCGCCCAGGGTCAGCGCCGTGTACACATCTTTGGTGAGATGGTCGCGCTCTTGTGGATGGAGGGAAACCAGCGTGCCGCGCTCCGCCTGGAGGATCTCTGGAATGACCTGAGCGAGACGCTTCCTTTCTTGCTCTTCTGTGCCTATCCAATGCAAAGCTTCAGTGGAAATGCGTATGAGAAGCAGTTCATGCAGATTTGTCAGCAGCATTCTCAAATTCTTCCTTCTGAAAGCTATAACCACCTCTCGCAGGAGGAGCGTGTCCGTGCCTTTTCGCTCCTGCAGCAGAAGGCTCAGTCATTAGAAATTGAGATTGCGGAACGCAAAGCTGCCGAGGAGCGCCTGCGTGTCCTGGCTGCGATTGTCGAGTCAACCGATGATGCTATCCTCAGTAAGGACCTGGATGGGATTATCACCAGTTGGAATTATGCCGCCGAGCGCATCTATGGCTATCGCGCTGAAGAAATTATCGGCCAATCGGTGACCCGCATCTTCCCGCCGGATCAGTATGCAGAATTTCAGCATATCATGGAGCGTATTCGCCAGGGGAAGCGTGTTGATCACTATGAGACAAAGCGCGTGCGGAAAGACGGCACGATGTTGCTGGTCTCCGTCACCATTTCACCGCTTAAGGACGAGACTGGCACGATAACTGGCGCATCGACCATCGCTCGTGATATCACGGAACAGCGGCGTTTAGAAGACAAATCGCAACGACTCTTTACCTCTAATCTGATTGGTATCTTTGTCGCAGATGGTCACGGGACTATTCTGGAAGCCAATCAAGCGTTCCTGGATCTGTTAGGCTATACACAAGAAGAATGGCAGGCGGGAACTGACCAGCAGGATGCCTTGATCTCTGCGGTGACCTCATCCCTGAGTCCAATGATTCTTGATGCACTCCAGACAGGTGGCAATTCAGATCCACAGGAAACCATGTTGCCGCAGAAAAGAGGCATTGACCGCCCGGTACTGATAGCGGTAACCCGCATTGAACATACCGAGACCTGTATTGGCTTTGTGCTGGATATCAGTGAGCGCAAAGCTCTGGAACAGCGCAAAGATGAATTTATTGGCATGGCCAGTCATGAACTCAAGACGCCCGTGACCAGTCTAAAAGGCTTCCTTGGTTTGCTGCGGCGACTGCTGGCTTCCCAGGAAAATGAAAGAGTCCTCCATTACTTTACCCGGATGGATATGCAAATCGACAAACTCACCAATCTCATTAATGATCTCCTCGATGTTTCCAGGATGCAGACGGGTCAGCTTATCTATCGAGAAGAACGTGTTGAATTGGATAGTATGGTGCAAGAAGTTGTAGAGAGTGTTCAGGAAACGACGCAGAGCCATCACATTCAACTGACCGGCCAGACCGGCGTTGAAGTATTTGGCGATCGGGATCGCCTGGGACAGGTCGTCATCAATCTGCTGAACAATGCAATCAAATATTCGCCCGATACCGATTGCGTCATTGTGCGCCTCGCCGTGGACGACAAGCAGGCTATTGTCAGCGTCCAGGACTTTGGCCCTGGCATCGATAAAGAACACCATCACAAAATCTTCGACCGCTTCTATCGGGTCTCTGATTCTGAAGAAAAAACCTATCCAGGACTGGGCATTGGCCTTGCCATCTCCCACGAAATTATCAAACGACACCGGGGATACCTCTGGGTTGAGAGTCAGAAAGGCGCGGGCGCCACATTTTATCTGAGCCTGCCCCTCATCCAGGAAGAAAGCATGCCTGTCAGCGAGCAGTAGTGCTTCGTCAAAGTTCATTTGAAGGGACCAGAACAGGGATGCAAGGGGCGGCAGCTCCTTGACTGGGGGTTTGGGGGCTGTGCCCCCAATTTCCCTCCCTCTCCTCTGCCGCCGAAGGCGGCGTTTCAAATGAAGCTTGACAGAGTAAGTCGCAACACTAAAGAGAGGAAGCATAGCATACTGTGATGCAGAGCAGACAAATCCTTCCGAAAAGCATCCTTGTAGTCGATGACGATCCTGATATTGTCGACTTTCTACGTGAACTCCTGGAGATGGAAGGCTACAGCGTTGCAACCACTGCCAGGATAGATTACATAGAAGGATTACCAAAGAGAAATCTCCCTGACCTTATTCTGCTCGACGTATTTCTCTCAGGCAATGACGGGCGTGATCTGGTTAAATATATAAAGAGTCAGGAAGGGACCCGGCCCATTCCTGTCATCATGTTTTCCGCCCATCCAGGAGTAGAAACGTCTGTACGGGCGGCTGGTGCCGACGACTTCCTCGCCAAACCATTTGATCTGGACGAACTCCTCAAAAAGATAGAAGCCTATCTTTTTTAAGGCACACTCTGAATGCTCTTCCTTCCTGCCAGCGTTTTTAACAAAGTGTTTGTTTCCCATGCTCACCACGATCTCTGTGCATGAGTTTTCGCACCTGCGGTGAGATTTTTATTATGTGATGTCGAAAAGGTTCGAAGAACCTTTTCGACATCACATAATAAAAAGGGCGCAGGCGCGCATGCGCCTGCCAGCAGGTCAGCAGCAAGATCCGCTGGGAGTGGAGAAGGGAGATTGAGCGTACGAGCAAGGGTGCCCGACCTAAGGGATCGGGCCTACGTTGCCCGGGGAGCCCGATCCCTTAGGTCGGGAAATTTCCTATCGGATGGTTAGCGCATGGCGTTGCGTGGATAGTGCGGGTCGTGGGTTGGTTCGGCCAGCAGATCCTGAATCTGGATGGTTTTGCCGCGTTGCGGGCTGACTGAGACCATGACAATCGGGGTCTCGATAACTTCTTCGAGACGCTTGAGATAGTTTTTGGCAGCTGGCGGCAGGTCCTCATAGGCGGTGATGTCGCTGGTGTCGCATTGCCAGCCTTCCACCTCTTCGTAGATGGGTTCACAGGCGGCGAGATCATTAGGAATGGCTGGCATGCTGTGAATGATTTGTCCGCGCAGATTGTAGGCGGTACAGATTTTGATGCTGGGTAGTGTGTCCAGTACGTCGAGTTTGGTGATGACGGCAGCGTCAAAGCCGTTGATCTGGGCGATAAAGTGTCCGGCTACACCATCAAACCAGCCGCAACGCCGTTCACGTCCATTCGTAGAGGGATTTTCGTGTCCGCGCTCACGCAGGATGTCGCGGGTATGATCAAAGATTTCGGTCGTCATGGGTCCACTGCCGACACGGGTAGTGTAGGCTTTATAGATACCCACGACACGATCAATGCTGCGGGCGGGCAGGCCAGCCCCGACGGCGGCGTTAGCAGAGACGGTCGAGGATGAAGTGACGTAGGGATACGTACCGAAGTCGATGTCGAGCAGGGCTCCCTGGGCACCTTCTAGCAGGATCGTTTTGTGCTCAAACAGGCCATTATGCAGCATCTTCTGTGTATCGACAATATGGGAATGCAACTGTTGACCGTATTTAAAATATTCGCCATGAATTTCTTCCAGTGACAATGCGGGATGTCCATAAATCTGGGTGATCATACGATTCTTTTGTTGGAGCACAATCGATAGCTTGGCGCGGAACGCATCCACATCCAGCAATTCCGCCATGCGGATACCGCTGCGGGCATGCTTGTCTACATACGCGGGTGAGATGCCACGTGGGGTTCCTTCGAGTTTCTCCCCCAGACGTGACTCCTCCTCAAGCTGATCCAGCACAATATGATAGGGCATCACAACATGGGCGCGATCACTGATGTAAAGTCGCGAGGTGTCGACCCCTTGCTTCTGTAATAGTTCTAATTCTTCCAGCAGGCCTTTGGGATCAACAACGACTCCATTGCCAATGATACAAATGGTATTTGGGAATAGGATGCCTGAAGGGACAAGATGAAAGGAAAATTCGCCTTTTTCGTGGACAACTCGATGTCCCGCGTTGTTGCCGCCCTGATAGCGTACAACATAGTCCGCGCGCATTGAGAGTTCGTCTACGATTTTACCTTTTCCTTCGTCTCCCCACTGTGCACCAATAACTGATACTACCGCCATAATTGTTTTTTCCTCTCAGATTTCCTGGTTCATCTGCCCATGCCTGATGGAGAACCCTTCTCTCTCATTACAACAATTTTTGCTGGCTGTTGTCAATAGGCCTGATCTTCTCTTGTTTGCAGACCCTCTGTAGCAGCCACCCTTCACGTGCGACAATCACGCCCCAACGCGCTGGCATGATGGGATCAGAACCTCCGGGAGAGCTTCTCATACGAGACGAGGAAAGCGCACCTCGGTTGCGACCTCGGCACGCACCTACATCGCTCCCCGACGCTCTATCCCATGCCCGGGCACCATTATTGAGGTACGAATTCCTCACCATTTTTGTTTATCATTCCTTTTATTTAAGCGGTATTGCCCGTAAAGGGTGGGTGCTACAGTATTGCCCGTAAAGGGTGGGTACTACAGAAGCTCTCCATCCTGTTCTCTACTGTCAGGGATGAAGTATATAGTCTAGCAGTAATTGGTCGGTGATTTGCTCGATGGGTGCTTTGTTGTCGGTGAAGATGAGCCCTCCATCAGGATGGGCTTCTCTGGCGACCGGGAGCACTTCGTTGGCAACCTGCCCCAGGGTGCTGTCGGATGAGCGCTGGGATAAGTTGGCGCGGAATGTGTCGAGCGAAGTCGGTTGTACGGTTGCCATGATTTCTGTATTAATGGTATTGGGTACATCAAAGGTGTAGACGCTCGGAAAGACCTGCTTGAGCGTGTTGACGAAAGCTTGCACCAGCCGATAGTCGTTGGCCGTATGTCCAGTGTTGATGGCGACGACTCCTGTGGACGAGAGATGACTTTTGACCTGCTTTAAGAATTCTTCGGTTGTAAATTGAAAGGGAATATAGGGTTGCTGATAAGCATCGATAGCTATGACATCATAGCTATGCTTGCTGGCTGCCAGAAAGGTGCGCCCATCCTGCGGGTAGATGTGTAGATTGGGCTCGTTCATAGCAAAATATTTTTTTCCGGCCTCAACAATCGCGGGATCAATCTCTGCGCCATCAATCTGGACATGATTATAAACCTGTGTGAATTGACGGGCTGCGGTGCCACCGGCCAGACCAATGATGCCGACGCGCTTGAGTTGCGATGGTTGAAATCCTTGGTTGAAATAGGGAGCGGACAGGAAATAGTCCCAATACCAGCCAGTTAAGATATTTGTGCTATCAGGATTATACACCGAATGGATGGCTTCGCCTTCATTGAGGATCAACTGGCGTGTGCCGTCCGGGGTCTGCGCGACCTGAATATAGTTATAGAGCGATTCTTTGGCATAGATCATATCGGGAATACTCTTGAGCGGTCCCAGGTCTACCACCAGGACAAAGATCATGGGTATGATCACCAGGGCCAGGGGGAGCGCACGCGCGGGCCGCTTTTGGGGAATAAAGCCGGGTAGCGAGACAGCGAGCAGGATGACGCCAAAGATGATCATGGTGCGCCGCACACCCCAGGTCGGGATGAGCCAGAGCACGGGTAAGAATGATCCCAGGATGCTGCCTACGGTCGATATGGCGTAGAGCGAGCCACTGGTGCGACCGCTTCGCCTGACATCGTTGGTTAGCAAACGGATCGCGAAGGGCGAGACGAGCCCGAGTAAAATAACTGGAATGCCAAAGAGCAGCATAATGCCGATCAATGCACCGAGAAAAAGAACGACTGAAACCTGTTCGAGTCCTGTGACAGCGCCGCTGAGAATGCTTCGACAGACAAATGGGATGATGATGAGGGAAAGCGCCGCCGCCGTGGTCACGCCACACAGTACTTGCAGGCGTGGATAGCGGTCGGCGATGCGACCTCCCAGGAAATAACCCACCATGAGGTAAAGCAGAATCAGGCCAATGAGGATGCCCCAGATATAGAGCGAGGTACCAAAATAGGCCCCCAGGAGACGTGACGCGCACATCTCCAGAGCTAAGCTTGTCATGCCACACACGAACACCAGTCCGCTTAGAAAGTATTTCACTGCTTCCTCCGATGATGGTGTTCCTATTTATCCCACTGCGGGATTTGTATTTGAATTTGTGAATTGGAACTTCCCAATCATTATATTGTAGTACGCTGTACTTACTTGTGCAAATTGATCTTGTGAGGCCTGGAATTCCAGAATGAATAATTTGCCTTGATGAACGGTGGTACAGACAGTGACTTGCACCGCCTGCTGATTGTCTCCCTGATAGAGTATGCCCACGGCAGTCCAGGTTTCCCCTCCGATGGTGACTGCCTGACCTGTGGGAGGATTGGGAGCCTGAAAGCCTGGTTTACTGGCATAGCTGGCTTGCAGTTCGTTTGCCAGCAGTGCCGTGGCACTCGCGCCAGTGGGATTATCCGCACTTTTGAAGAGAACCGTTTGTACTGGTTGTTGAGGATTGACAAATTGCATCCCGACCACGCCCGCTGGCACACTCAACTGCCAGCCCTGCGGATATTCGTCCATAAAGCCGCTGGGTGCGCATTCCACACCACAATAGACAAAGCCTGCATCCGGTACAGGAGTGGGAATGGCAGTGGGAGTCGGTGAGAGCGCGGTAGGGGATGGTATGGCTGTTGGTGCGACCGTTGGCTGAGTGTGTGGGGTTGCGCTCCCTGTTGGGCCTGTGTGCGTTTTTTCGGGACTACTGCCATGGGACATGGTGAAGGCCAGGATACTTATTGTGCTGATTGCGACTACTAGCAGACAAATACAGAGGATCAGGATCGTTGAACTTTGTGGCACACGACGTTGCTGCTGTCCGGCAGGATAATAGGGAAGCTGTGGCTGTGACGCTATGCCATAATTATGTTGATTGGGATAGGGCGTGAGCGGGTAGGGCAGATTTGCCGCTGGCGCGTTTGGAGTATGCCCATATGCACCGGCATATCCCATCTGTGGGGACGAGGCTGGCATCATGATCGCCTCAGTCTCTCCTTGATGAAAGTCACTTTGATGAAAGTCACTTTGCTCAGATGATGCTGCGGTGAGCAGTGAGGGCTGTTCCGGCTGTGCGGCTGAAATGGTCCCGGTTGGCCTGGGCGTGAACTGTCCCGACTGTGCGAACAGCCGTGGCTGCGTTAGTGCGCTCTGCGATAGGTAGGATTGATCAGCCGTCGGTGGTGGTGTAGGATGAGGATCAGGATTGAATGTCCCTGTTGCATAATAGGCTGGCATATTTGGCGTGGGCGGAAAAGACAGTTGCTCTTCAGTGGTTGGGGGAGTAGCGGCACTGCCGC
Source organism: Dictyobacter arantiisoli (assembly GCF_008326305.1). Lineage (GTDB taxonomy): Bacteria > Chloroflexota > Ktedonobacteria > Ktedonobacterales > Ktedonobacteraceae > Dictyobacter > Dictyobacter arantiisoli. The sequence goes on from NZ_BIXY01000082.1 coordinate 17,183, forward strand.
AATATCCACAAAACATCATCCCCGCTGCTATTGTTTTCCCGCACTTTGGACATCTCATCTCAGCTCGCTCCTGTATATGACGCTTCTCAAGGAATCACCTCAGCGCTCATCATTATAGTCTATTTGTTCAGGTGTGACTAGTACAATAGCCCGGTTATCCCCTCAGCCAGCAACTGTTTCGAGATGGGTATCCAAAGCAGTCGAACAATGAACTCACTTCGGCTTATCTCATATTCTGCTTGCTTCGCTATCTGATCTTGCTATTCTCTTGCGCTTCTATCCACGGAACCGCCTTACTATATGCTATACTAAGCTTGGATTCTCCTCTATCTGTAAGGATACAGGAAATAGAAAGATTGTTTGTTCATCGTTCTCACTTTTAAAAAATTCTTATTACTCACCTCTTTTTTCTTAGGATACAAGAAATGGAAACGAATTTTCGCATTTATACCATTATTAAAATGCTTGGGCAGCATGAAGCCAGCTCGAAGTATCTGGTCAATCCTACTGAGACACCTGAAAAAAGATTTGTCTTGCAGGTGTTTGATAAGCCCGTACTCTCTGGTCCGGCGCAGAGGGAAAAGTTTCTCCAGGAAATAGGAAAAACTCGTGCTCTGGAACATTCATTGCTTGTTCCCATCGTGGATGCAGGCATTGAAACAAGGCGTGCCTTTGTTGTCAGCCCTTATTTGACGGGTGGCTCATTGCGCGATCTGCTGATACATGCAACCGTGCCATCCCTCACGCTTGCTCGTTCGCTCGAGATAATCACGCAGATCGGGCAGGCCCTGATTTATCTCCATGCGCATGATATCACTCATGGGCATCTGGCCCCGGAGCACGTGTTCTTTGATGAGCATAAGCAAGCCATGCTGGGGGATATCTATCATTTTGAGGATCAGCCACTTCCTTCATCCTCTCCTGACTGGTATTATCAGGCGCCAGAACAGTTTCGGGCGACCGCCAGTGTGGATAAAAAAGGGAGAAGTGATGAGGAAGATGAGCCGTCGATCAGTCACTTCAGCGATCAATATGCTCTTTGCTGCATGGCCTATGAAATGATAACTGCTCAGCCTCCCATCAAGGAGACGGTGACCCTCTCATTCGCAGAAGCTGTGCTACAGGGATCTCCCCAGCCTCTCGACGCTCTGGGGATGGAACTGCCACCAGGGCTCAATGAGATTCTCCTGAAGGGTTTAGCGAAAGATCCTGCTGATCGCTATCCTGATATCGCAACCCTGCTGGCTGATATCGAGTCGTTAGCAGCGCAGCTTGAGACACCTACCGCAGCCATTTCTAAATCCTCTACTTCATCCACTGCTTCCATTCCTACTTTTCCCGTTCCGCGTACAAAACGGAGACAGAGCATGCTATCCTCCTCATCTGCTTTGTCAGAGGAGGAAGATACTGGAACAGATACAGAGAGCGGATCGGACTTGCAGCGTGACCTGGAGGCACTCTCTGACGAATTTAAACGCTCCCTGCTTGCAGCGGATAAATCCGATCCTGAGCTCAATGTTGAAACTGCTACCAGTAAGCTGGAAAGAGCGCCAGTGGTGGAGACCCATGACTCATTCGCAGAGCACGATGTTTCTGACGAGTTGCTCGCCAGTTTCCTGGCTATCGGGACACAAAGCCTATCCTCGATGAACGCTTCAATGGCAAGAGAAGAAGCTGACATCCCGACAACAAAGCTATCGCCCGCCCTCATGCCATCTTCAACTGCCAGTGCGTCCTTGAGCGCCAGAACGGCTTCAACTGCCAGTGCGTCCTTGAGCGCCAGAACGGCTTCAGCTGCCAGTGCGTCCTTGAGCGCCAGAACGGCTTCAGCTGTCGGGTCCGCGCCAACATTAACCAGACTGCCGTCATCCAAACGGTTTCAGTTGCCCATCCCATCATTCTGGCAGTATGATGATCAGACAAAGGAAAGCCATACAAGGCACTGGTCGATCCCTGTCCTTATCGCCGCAGGCTGTCTCTCTGTCTCTCTCTTTCTCAATGCCTATAATCCAGGCGTCACTTTTTCTGAGCATGCCCCTCTGGTGCGTGTTACGCCCACCCCGACACCCACACCCACATCACTGACGTTGGTACCGCTTACTGCCCCTCCCACCGCTACTGTGATTGTGAAGCCAACGGCCCGGCCCCGGTCCCGGCCAAAACCTCGACCAAAGGCCCATCCCACCAAATCCCCTGTTATCGTAGTGCCTACACAAGTAGTGCTCGCACCCACACCAACCTCGCCTCCTCCAGCGCCAGCGCCAGCGCCAGCGCCAGCGTCGAAGCCGAAGCCAACCCCGACGCCAGTTCCCCCTCTCTTTTCGGGGCAGTTAACCGCCTATGACTCTACTGCCAATAGCTATTCCGTCAATTATATTAACGGTTTCACAGGCAGTAATATCCGCATTGAAGCAGATATTAAGAACCAGGGGAATGGGGGAGGCATCATTTTCCGGAGTCCAAACGGAGGAGCTACGGGCTATCGTCTGCGTATTGGGACCGATGGATATTATGATCTGGCTTCCCCGACCGGACAGTTGATCAATAACACCAAAAGTGCCAGCATCAAAACGGGGCAAAATGTGTGGAACCATGTCACTATTGTCGCGAATGGGAGTCAAATCACCATCTGGGCCAATGGGCAACTCTTGAATCAACTTACCGATAGCTCATATTCCACGGGCGGTGTTGCTGTGATGACCGTGGATTTTGGTGCTATCGGAACGACCGTCTGCATGATGACTATTTATCGTGCTTGAACGTGCCACTGACTTCGTGAGTCTGTGCGATCTTCGGGCATACGTTTTCTACAACAGAGCAGAAAAAGAGACAGCCGGTTACACGCCTGTCTCTTTTTCTGCTCTGGCTATTTTGTGGGAGGCAGAGGGGCATCATCTTCAGAGAGAATGAGTGGGATGCGTTGCAGGTCGTGATTGTCGGGATGAAAGTAGGCGATCAGAGGGGCGGTGGCGATGGTGCCATGGGCGCGTTTTTGAAAGTCGGCATCGAAGGGACCGCTAATAATCAGCCAGGCCCAGGCGATGCCCTCTTGCTGGTTGACACGCTGCATATTCGCGCGATCTGTATTGCTCGCTCGTGGAAAGCCAGTGGGATGGCTATGATAGACCCCCATGATTTGTCCTGGATAGGCCAGTTCGGCCTCCAGTAACTCCGCCGGATCAAACTCAAAATAGACTGGCGAATCCGCTGTATTGGTCAAAGCGCGTGCCTCTTCAATCCACCAGTTGCCGTCGGCATCCATCGCACCCAGCAGAATGCCGCATGCCTCGATCTGTGCACGCTGTGAGATATCCGTAAACAGAGCCTGTTGCGCTCTTTTTCCCAGAACCAGACGCGGACGAGCATCAGAAAACTGTTTCATAGAGCATCCCTCATATCAATTCAATGGGGATTTTGTGCCCCCGCCATTGCAGTGCGGCGGGGGTACGAATTACGGATTACGCGTTACTTTTGCGTCGTGAGCGGGCTGGTATGCCGCTCAGGAAGCCACCCAGGGTCAGGATCAAAGGAATGACGATGGTGGCGGCCAGCCATACCACCAGCAGGAGGATCGGCTGTAAGAGCGTTGGATGCTGACTGATTTGCGCATAGATCCTGGCATGTCCGGCGACATAGCTCCCACCAAGCACGATGGCGACGAGGATTGAGACAATCGCCACCGACAGTACGGTTCCAAAGCCGTGTCGATAGGCTCCGCGTGCCGCGCTCACACAGGCAATGCCCATGCCGATACTTGAGACGAGCAGTCCTGCGTAGGGAAAGCTGACCACGGCTGCAAGCAGGACAACTCCCACGATTTCTAACACGAGGCCCAGCAGGCTCAGACCAAGACTGCTTCCAACGGTCTTGCCAAAACTGGAACGAGGTTCTGTTTTCTGTTGTGCCGCTGACTCCATCTGCCCGCCATTCAGTCTGCGAATGCCGCTTTGTGTCAGGGCCAGACTTCCCATAATATTGTTCTTGATCGCATACGTCTCAGGATTCTGGGGGTCCAGTTCCAGTGAGCGTTCCACCGCCTCCAGCGCGGTCTGGTGTTGTCCCAGATTGCTCAGGACAACGGCGCGCATGCTCCAACCCATGGCGTTATCTGGATCAAGCTGCAAGATATGCTCAACCGTGCTTTGTGCTTCGCGATAGCGTCCCCCTGTCCCTAGCAGTTGTCCTTTGAGGATTAAGGCGGGTAGATCATTGGGGGCGGCCTGTAACACCTGCTCGACAAGGTTGAAGGCTTCTCCATAGTTCTGCTCTAGCATCAACTGCTGTGCTCGTTCAAGCATCTGCTGGCTTTGCTGCTGCCGCTGCTGCTCAAAGGCGGAGGCCAGATACTGGCCCGATGCAGTGGGTGAAGGCGATTGTTGGGGTGGTGTCACGGTCGCCGCGGTCGCTGCCGCTCCATAGGTCATATTGCGTTTCAGCAGCCCGCTCGTTTGCTGACCAGCATTGCCTGCGATGCCGGCTGGCGACAAATTGGGTGAAAGGGGCGGTAGCGGCATCTCATCGCCATTGGGCAGATCCCCCACAATCACAAATGGCGTCTGCTGCTGTCCAAAGAGCTGTGGACGCTGCTGCTCCGGCAGGACACCAAAGAGATAGGCATGTAGCTTCGCCAGCGTCACACTGCCCGTTGTCTGATCCAGCGCGGGCCCACACAATCCCAGCACCATACTATGGACCAGTTGTCCGATGCCGTGCTCACCACTCTCTGCTGCTAGCTCATTGCCACGGCAGGAACAGAGACATAGTCGATTGGATTGTGTTTGCAGAAGCGTGTGGATTGACGTACCCAGCAAGGGCTTGGAATCAAAAGGGGAGGTCCGACGCATGGACCAGATTGGGCCAGTCTGGAAACAGTCAAATATACATAAGATCTGTGACGCATGACTTCGTGTCAGGATGTGCTGCGCAAAAGAAAGTAAGCTCAAACAGGTTGTGGGATCTTGATAACGTGAGTTGGAAAATGCAAGATACCCTTCACCCGAGCGCTCGTCAACAAAGGCATGACCTGCGAAATAGAGCAGAATCGAGTCTCCTGCCCCCGCTTTAGTGATACATATTTGTGTGATCAGCGATTCTATCAGTTCTCGGGTGGCATGTTGTCCCTGTACGAGCTGCACATCCGGGGGCGACCATTTGCCCCCCTGGTTATTGACCAACCATTGAGCAAGCGCCCGCGCATCATTCTCGGCATAGTGCAGGGGACGAAAGGTGCTATCCTGATAGTCATTCACCCCTACAATCAGGCCAAGATGCCTGGGTGACTCTTTCTGTGCTGGCACTTTTGTCAACTCTCCAGAATACATGTTGTTCCTTCCAGTTTTGATGCAGTGGTATATACCTTATCTTATCTGCCTCTAGTATAACGGATGACCGTGTCGATCAAAGCTTTACCGTTCCCTTTTGTGCCACCTTCAATTCCTCTCTACCTACCCCTTACATATAAAGGGAAAAGCCCTGCTGTATCGATCAATCCTTGATTGGCGGTAGGCGAAATAAACGCGTGTCTCTTGATTGCAATACTGCATAGTTATAGTAGTAGCAGGGTTACAGTTATGATTGATTTTTCGAGGCCAGTGAAACGCTGCCCCGGTGTGTTGATGACCACACCCTGTATTCTTTCTGTACGAAATTGAACGCGGTTCGGTCTACATTTGGCGGTCAACCCTGGGAGAGATGTCCCAATCAACGGACCTGCCAGCCTGTCTACTGTTCTGGTATACCACAAGGCAAGTATACACCATGTCGCATGGGGATACTGGAAAGATGAGGACTTTTGTCTTTCCACGTCAGAAGAGACGATCATGAGCACGGACGACGCATGTCATCTGTGTCTGTAATAGTGTTAGCTGTATTGCTTGAGTGCCCTGGATATGGTACTATTCTCATCATTCGTAGAAAACCTCTTTTCTCTCTGAACGCATAGGGTGAAAGCGGGGTGCAGGGGCGGCAGCCTCTGACGGAGCGCGATGGTAGGCATGCCGGGGGCATGACAGTCCTCGCACCTTCCCTCTTCCACCACCACTCGGAAGGACGGAGAGCCAAAATAGCCCTCGTTGGTGCCTCCATTGCATGAGATGACTCGTAACATATAGAGGAGTTGATCCAGAAGTTGGGGATCGCGTTACAATTGAAGTGTTGGTTGTCTGAAATTTCAAGCAGAATTGTACAGGGATCATTATTCTTCGTTCATCCCTTCAGACATGTTCGTTTAAGAAGGTAGACAACCTGCTCGTAGTGAAAGGTTCTGGCCCTGCTATGCCGCGTATCATTGGGATTACAGGAAATATCGCCTGTGGCAAGTCTTCTGTTGGACAGTATCTGCTCACATTGGGTGCTGAACGCTATATCGATGCCGATGTGCTGGTGCATGGCCTCTATGCAGCGGGACAACCGATTGCGCTCGAAGTAGGAAAGACCTTTGGTCACGGCGTCCTGGAGGAGGATGGGAGTGTTAAGCGCCAGGCGTTGGGCGCGCTGGTATTCCGCGATGCTACCGCGATGCAGGCCTTAGAAGCGATTGTTCATCCTGCCGTTCAGCAGGCGCTCACTGCGGAACTGGCTCAGGTAAGTGAGCAGGGTATCGCCATTCTGGATGCCGTAAAACTATTGCAAGGAGAATCAGCGGCGCGCTGCCAGAGTATCTGGCTGGTCGTCTGTCCCATTGAGCAACAGATGCAGCGCCTCATGCGACGCAACAACCTGGATGAGGAAGAAGCGCGTCTCCGGCTGCGCTCCCAACCTGCTTATCAAGATAAATTATCATTGGTCGATCTAGTAATTCAGAATGGTGGTACTCTTCAAGAGACCTATCGGCAAGTACAGGAGGCGTTTGAACGCTTCTGTCAAGCCTTTCCCGCCGTACTATTTAAGCCGTAGGGAGTAAATAAGTGCTATGCAACAACGATGGTCGTTTCTACATCCTTATTTAGGGAGTTTGCTGCTTGTCTTTGTCGTCTCCATTGCCTGGAGTATCCATGCGGCAAATATTTCTCCTGCTGACAGTGCCGAGAACACCTTGCGTCGCAGCACTCATACCTCTTTCAGTTCGGCTCCTTCAGGACAGTTCCTGGCGGGGCAACTCAGGGACTCCAGCCAATCCGCTGTACTTACCAGTTCAGTCTACTCCAATCTTTTTCAACTGACTGGCGGACTACGCCCTGCTCCGACCAGCGTGATTCCTCCCGCCAGAGCTGTGCGGGAAATTCCTGTGTTTGATATTTCTTTCTATAATCAGCGTGGCAATCTGATTTCTGGCTGGTTGGCGGTGAAGAGTCCTCAGGCGCCTGTAATTATTCTTACGCATGGTACGCCTGGCAATCGTGTAGATATGGTGCAACGAGCTGCCTTTTTATTTCAGCATGGGTATAGCGTGCTGCTCTTTGATTTTCAAAGCTATGGACGTAGCCAGGGTGTAATGTCAACTCTAGGTATGGTGGAATCAGAAGATATTCTGGCTGCGATTTCCTTTGTCCACGCCTATCCCGATACGATGAGAAGTAAAGTTGGTGTTTTAGGACTCTCAATGGGGGCGACTGCTGCTGTCCTGGCCGCGGCAGAGAGCACCGATATCGATGCCCTGGTCGCTGAGAGTTGTCCTGAAGATGCGACGCGAGTACCGGGCGATGTTCCCAACGATAAGGTCAGAGAGGCCGACCAGCAACTGGTTGAGGAAACCTATGGGGTGGATATTACCCGGGCGCGACCGATAGATGTGGTCAAACGCCTGGCAGGCCATACGGCGATCTTTTTTGTCAATGGTGACAATGATGCACAGACTCCGCTGGCCGGTATGTATGAATTATACAGGGCTGCTGGTGCCCCCAAGCAAAATTGGGTTGTCAGTGGTGCTGGACATGCCCAGTCCTTCTCCCTTGCTACTCAAGAATACATTTCACATGTAGATAGCTTCTTTGATACCTATATTGGCCTCTAATACCTATCAACGCGGATCATAGCGGATCATATAGGAATGAATTTGCAGAATACCTGTAATTTCCGACATCTCATTTATCGTAAGTGGCAAAGCCAGAAAAGCTCACCCATTAAAGGGAAGTGTGCCAGGCTATTCGGCCTCGAATGGCCTGGAAGGCTGGTATACTGCTTGTGATGCGCTTAAGAGGGGTCTCCTTCTGCCTGAGTTCTATTCAATTTTGAGAGCGCAAAATCACCTCAGAGTTTTATGTGGACTTTCCATCTATTCTTGTTTGCAACTCCATCTAAATAAAAAAAATATGTATTGACAGTTTAAAAGACAATACGTATAATTCCCTCAATCTCTTTTCCAGAAAAAAGAGCATCTCTGATGCTGTGCGGTTGGACTTGTCGTGTCGTTTCCTGACAGAGTCGTCAAAGCGTCAGTGCTTGAGTTTTTAGACAACCTACGAAAGTGGTGAGAAGATTCCCTTAATTGACGTATTTATTTTTGTAGGGTATCGACGTCCTTACTATTAGTACAGCAACCTGTGATTCCTTTTTTATTGTTCTTTTTATTACTCTTTGAAGGTAAAAAGCGCCCATTAGTAAAATGGCACTTTTTGAAAGGCAGGCTGACTACATTATGCGACGACGTCCGTCTCGTATTTTTGCCTCTCTCATAGGCTTTTCGCTCTTCCTGAGCATCCTGGCTGCTTGTGGTTCCGGTACTCCGTCTACCTCCACCACCACTAACAGCGGTCCGATTCTGATTAAGATCGGCACTGACTTTCCTACGACTGCGAGTGATGCCTCAACCGGTCTTCCTGCGCAGGATGGCGCGGCTCTGGCAATCAAGCAGGCCAACGATAATCATCTCGTACCAGGCTACACATTCCAACTGGTTTCCAAAGATGATGTTGGTGCCAGCGGTACCCATGATCAGACCGTTGGTAAGAAAAACGTCACTGATCTGGCTGGCGATGCACAGGTCGCCGCTATCGTTGGTCCTATCAACAGTAGCGTTGCTCTGGCAGAGATTCCTGCTACCAACAGCGCACCCATCGCTCTTCTCAGTCCTGCCAATACCAATGACTGTTTGACCAAGAACACACCTGCGGTTGAGTGTGGTGGTAAGAACGACCAGATGGCTGCTCTGCGCCCAAGTGGTAAGGTTACCTATTTCCGTACCGCGACCATCGACCAGTATCAGGGTGCTGCTCTGGCAACCTATGGTTACAAGACCAAAGGCTACAAAACGGCATACATCATTGATGATACCGAGGCTTATGGTGTTGGTCTGGCGAACAACTTTGGCATCTACTGGAAAAAACTCGGTGGCACTGTCATCGATCACGTCAGTATCAAAGTTACCAACTCCTATGAGAACGTTCTGACCACGATTGCAGCCAAGAAACCAGATGTGATCTTCTTCGGCGGCAATGACTCAACCGGTGGTATCACCATTCGTCAGCAGATGAAGACCATCGCAGGTCTGGGCAACACTCCTTTCATGGGTGGTGATGGTACCAAGACTTCGGCACTCTCCAAAGCGATTGCTCCTCTGGGTGGTGGCTCTGTCTTCGCAACAATCCCAGGTATCGATCCCAGCAAGTCCAGCGCCTATGCTGATTTCTTGACTGCCTACACCAAGCAGTTTGGTGCGAGTGCCATTGGTGCGTATAGCGCCGGTGGATATGACGATGCTCAGATCGTCCTGCATGCCATCAAAACGGTGATCGACGCCAAAACAGCGACTCCTCCTGCTAATGCGAATGGCGATGCCACCGCATTCCGTCAGGCGGTGATCAACGCGATTCAGAAAATCTCCTACACTGGTCTGACCGGTCAGCATAGCTTTGATGCCAATGGTGACACTTCGAACCACTTCATCTCTCTGTACACCATTGGTGATCCGACACAGGGTGATGGCTGGAAGTTCCTCGATCAGATCGATACCAGCACGCTGGGTTAGTCCCGGTATTCTCGTTCAGGTTGCGTTTTCTCGAGTAAGTACCTGTGAATGAAACGCGCTAAAAGCGATCTACCTGGGGAGGTGTTAGCGGAGCCTTCTCCGGCTACTACTTCCCCAGGTTTTTGTTTGACCTGCTGGACAGAAATTTCCTGTAGGCAGTCCTTTTGAGAAGATGAGGAGTAACCGTTTATGGCTACTTTCGTGAATTTGTTGATTGTCGGTCTGGCCACAGGTGCGATTTATGCTTTGATCGCGCTTGGTTACACGATGGTGTATGGCATTATCGAATTGATCAACTTTGCTCACGGTGATATTTTTATGCTTGGCACGTTTGTGACCATTGCGATTCTGAGCGCGCTGGGCGTGCAATACTCACATCCCCCGACGGCTATGAGCTGGGAATTGGTTGGTCAACTGGCATTGGCCTGTGTTGGATCATTTCTGTTCTGCGCGATTCTCGGTGTAGTCATTGAGCGTGTGGCATATCGTCCGCTGCGCAGTGCCCCGCGTCTGGCCCCGCTGATTTCGGCTATCGGCGTGTCGCTGGTATTGCAAGATGTTGGCAAGCTGTGGTTTGGCCCGACGAACGTCTCGATTGTTCCGATGCCGATTGGCGCGATTAGCGCTGGCCCCATTAATATCGATATCATTAACATTTTTGTGCTGATCGTTGCGCTGGCCCTGATGGCTGGCTTGCATTTCCTGGTGAACTTTACCCGCATGGGACGTGCGATGCGTGCGGTGGCACAGGATCGCGATGCCGCCGCTCTGATGGGTGTGAATGTCAATTTGATTATCGCTCTGACCTTCTTTATTGGTGCTGGCCTGGCCGGTGCGGGTGGCTTCATTTATACCCTTAAGTTCCCCAATACCTATTTCTACCTCGGTTTCCAGCAGGGCTTGATTGCCTTTACTGCGGCAGTTCTCGGTGGAATTGGTAACCTGGCGGGCGCGATGGTTGGTGGGCTCCTGATCGGTCTCATCTACTCTTTCGTGACCTTAATTCCTAATAATATCTTGCCACATGGTGGTAATGCCTGGAACCAGGCGGTTATCTTCGCGATCTTGATTTTGATTCTGATCTTCCGACCTTCGGGCCTCTTTGGACAACATACTCCAGAGAAAGTGTGAGCATGGTACCCCAACGTGTACACGTAGAAAAAAAGATCAAGCAAGCAGAAGAACGAGGTGATAAAACGTGGCTGTATCAGTAAGTTCCCCTACGAAACTGCCCCCAGGCGTCGAGACGCGCAAGGTATTGCTCAAATGGCTTGTCGCCATGCTTGTGCCGGTAATTGTTTTTACCTTTGTCTGGAGTGGTGAAGGGATTGTGAATCAGGCGTTGCTGGGGGTGTTGATTCCTCAGAGTCCTTATTATGATCATGATCTCTGGTTTAATATCCTTCGCTTTGTGTTTATCGTCCTGATCTATGGGACGAGTATTGTGCTGACCGGCTATCTGGTGGCATCCGATAGTGGCCGTCGCAGTGCTATCGAAGTCTGGTTGGATGTGCTCTTTATCGCTGTGCTGCCGTTGATTATGTTGACGGTCACCGGTAACCTGTTGATTGGCCTGGGCCTGAGTGTGATTATCTGGGCGATCTATAACTTTATCCGTAGCAGAGTACGTGCGGCCAGACATATTGCCGTCGCTCCTCCATTGACCGATATCCGTGTGATGGATAAAGCGGGACAGCAGGCATTGTTGCGTCTGGCGCAACAGGGTGGTTTCTGGTTCGCAACAAGTTTCGCGGTGATCGCGCTGGTTGCGGATGTCATTTTCTATGCCATTGGTTCCTTGCCCACCGAGCTGTTGTCCTGGGTGATCGCACGTACGGTCCTGCTGGTTGTGGCCGGTTGGTTCCTGGGTCGTCAGGGTGGCAAGATGGCTTTACGCTATGTGGTAACGCCTGATGAAGAGGTCGTGGTTGGCGCTGAGGCGAGCCATGCTGGCGAAGTGCATGTGAGTCGTAAGGATCAGTTGGCGCATCTTTCCGCCAGCCGGGCCCGTGAAGAGGCCCGTGATGTCGTGCCAAATGATAAGCCCTTGCTCAGTCGTGGCGCGACCCGCATCTACATGTTTTTACTGTTACTCTTTGTCGTCCTCTATCCTGTCCTTGATCCAATCATCTTTGGCGCTCAGACAAAGGGTCGTATCACCGGTTATGGCGACCTCGGTTTCTATATCATCCTGGCGCTGGGTCTGAATATCGTGGTAGGCTTTGCGGGCCTGCTGGACCTGGGTTATGTGGCTTTCTTTATCATTGGAACCTACGCCTGGTCATTAGTTGGCTCGGAACAGTTCTATAAACTGACCAATATCATGGCCAAACCGGAAGTTTTCTCCTGGTTCTTCTGGCCGATGATTATCATTGCTGCCTTGATAACCGCCCTCTGGGGTGTCATTCTGGGCGCGCCGACCTTACGACTGCGCGGTGACTATCTGGCAATCGTGACTCTGGGCTTTGGAGAAATCATTCCGATTGTCTTTACCCAGATGGATGCGGTCACCAATGGTAACAATGGTATTGCTGGTGTGTATCCACCGATTACGCCCTGCATTGGCTCGTTTTGTATCAACTGGAATACCAGTCCAACCCCCTACTACTATCTCATTCTGATCTTGATCGCGCTGTGCGTTTTCGCCAATATACGGCTGCGTGACTCCAAACTGGGGCGCGCCTGGGTTGCGATTCGTGAAGATGAGATTGCGGCTTCGTCGTCGGGTATCAATCTGGTCAATACCAAGTTGTTTGCCTTCGCAGCTGGCGCATTCTTCGCTGGTATTGCCGGTGCGTATCACGCGGCCAAACTGGGCACGGTCTCTCCAAGCGACTTTAACACCACCGACTCCTATATCTATCTGGCGATGGTCGTCATCGGTGGATTGGGTAGTATTCCAGGTGTGATCGTGGGCGCGATTGTGGTCTATGCCATCAACCTGTTGATCCTGCCTCAATTGGATGCCTATGCGGCCGATCCGAGTAATTTCTTACATGTCATTCCACAAATGTTGCCGAACTTTACCTTTGAGAATATTCGCGATCTTCTGTTTGGTGCCCTTCTCATTATCATCGTGATCTTCCGACCAGAAGGGTTGATTCCAAGTGCGCGCCGCCGTCGTGAACTTCATCACACGACCAATGAAGAGGAAATAGAGCAGCAAGATCCGTCTGCGTTAGATGCCATCCCTGGCACGCCTGCGTTTGAGGCGGAAGTGCATGTGGAATAGCCGTCACAGAGGAGGAAAATGATGAGTTCTGATCAGGTAGAGCTGAAGGGCCAGCCAGAATCTGCCGTCGCGACGGCGGATGCACTGCTGGAACTCCGCTCGGTAACCAAGACCTTTGGTGGTCTGACGGCTGTCTCAGGCGTCAATCTATTAGTGAGACAACGCGAGATCGTGAGTGTGATCGGTCCGAATGGCGCAGGCAAAACAACGGTCTTTAATCTGATTACGGGCATTTACCGTCCGACTTCAGGTGAGATTCTGCTGAATGGGCAATCGATTGTGAATCAGTCGCCCGACCGCATTGTGACCAAAGGTATCACGCGTACCTTCCAGAATATTCGTCTGTTTAATAGCATGACGGTACTGGAAAACGTGCTGGTAGGACAGCATACGCGCCTGAAGGCTGGCGTGCTGGGATCGTTATTCCGTCCTCCCCAAGTGGTGGCGGAGGAGCGCAAGGCGCGCGAGCGTGCGTTAGAGTTGCTGAGCTTCTTCGGTCCCGTGCTGATTGAGCGCCAGGATGAGTATGTTTCAAATCTTTCCTATGCGGATCGCCGTCGCGTTGAGATCGCACGTGCGCTGGCTGCTGATCCCAAGCTTCTGCTGCTCGACGAGCCTACCGCAGGTATGAACGAAGCCGAGACGCTGGATGCGGTTAAATACATTCGCCGTCTCCGTGACGAACTGGGCCTGACCATTCTCTTGATTGAGCATAAGCTGGCGGTGACTATGGGCATGTCTGACCATATCGCGGTACTGGACTATGGACAGAAGATCGCGGATGGTTTGCCGGATGAGGTTCGCTATGATAAGCGGGTCATTGAGGCCTATCTGGGTCGCCAGGCGAAGGAAGAGGCGGATCAGAGGGATGCCGAAGCCGCTGCCAGAGAAGAAGAATAAGAGGTCTACCTACCATGTTACGACTCGTTGATATCAACACTTATTATGGCCCCAGCCATGTGTTGCAGGATTTATCGCTTGAGGTCGAGAAAGGCGAGATCGTCTGTTTGTTGGGAGCTAATGCTGCCGGCAAAACAACGACCATGAAAACGATCTTCGGCCTGGTCCGTCCCAACAGTGGCTCGATCCTCTTCGAAGACAAACCTGTTGAGAAGAAGGCGACCGGCGAGATTGTCCAATCCGGCCTGGCGCTGGTACCAGAATCGCGCCGTATTTTCCCACGCATGTCGGTCAAAGAGAATCTGGAAATGGGAGCCTATATACGCAGCAATCGCAAAGAGATTGACGCGGACCTGGATCACGTTTGTCAGATCTTCCCGCGCCTGCGTGAGCGCCTGAAGCAATACGCTGGTACCATGTCCGGTGGTGAGCAGCAGATGCTGGCGATGGGACGTGCTATCATGTCGCGCCCCAAGATGATCTGCATGGACGAGCCATCGATGGGATTATCCCCCAAGCTCGTCGAGACCGTCTTCGACACCATCCTGCGCATTCGCGACGAAGGCATGACCATCTTCCTGGTTGAGCAAAATGCCTCTATGGCGCTCAGCCTCGCTGATCGTGGGTACGTGTTACAGACCGGCAAAATCGTCTTAAGCGATAGCGCCAAAAATCTGCTCACCAACGACCTGGTCCGCCAGGCCTATCTTGGTGGCTAAGGCATAGTCTCAAAAAGAGAGCATCGGACACGTTACACTGTCCGATGCTCTCTTTTTGTCTTCATGCTGTCAATGCTGATGGGACGCAGTATGCAGCTATTGCTGGTGGAACGTTGCCTTAATCCTTATCGATCAGACGCTGCAACGCTTCAATCTTCGCGATCACCTCCGCCAGAGAAGCCACCTGTAACTCCTCCATCTCCTCGCGCAGCGACTCTAAATGTTCTAACAGCTCAAAGCTATCATACTCATTCAAGCCAGCGAACTCCTGCTCCTGAGCCGGCGCAGTATCTTTCCCCACCAGATGTAACTTCGCATTCTTCTTATTATCCTGTGGACTCACGATCAAAACCCTCCCCATAAGTATGAGATATCCCACATTGTACATGCTGCCACACCATCTGTACAGACCACTCACCCCATCAAATCATCTCGCCCCTCTGGAACACCTGTCATCGTCTTTTTCTGTTGCTCCAGCACCTCCCGTATAGCCACAAGGAATTCCTGAACCAGGGGAGAGATTTCTTCCCGACGCCATACCACAACTGTCTCGACAGCGATATCAACATTCACATCGGCCAGAGGACGGTACACGATCCCCTGTGTATAAAGGGTCATCGCTGAAGCAGGCAAAAGGGAGACACCAAGATTGGCCGCCACCAGCCCAAGCAGCATACGGATGTCAGAGACTTCTTGCCTGATGAGGGGACTGAAGCCACAAAGCTGAATGATGCGGTCGTAGAGATCACTTGCAGATTTGCGCTGACAAAAAATGAACGGTTCATTGACCAGGGCATGAAGCGTGACAGATGGCTGTGAAGCGAAGCGATGTTGCGGTGCGAAAACGGCAACGAACGGAACACTTTGGATAACTTCTGAGTCAAATTCCGTTGGGATGTCCTGGCTGAGGCTTGCCGCAAATCCTATCTGTATTTGTTGCTTTTGTAATGCCTGCCCGCCTGCTCTGGTGGGGCTTTGGGGCGCAATGGCAATGCCCCTCCACCCGTGAAGGGTGGCTCCTACGGATGCATCGGCGTTCCCCATGCTCCCTCTTTCCATTCATTTGTTGGAGTAGGTGACCTAAGGTCTGCTCCAACTGGCGAATCTGTTGACTTAAAGGTGGCTGAGCGATGTGTAATTTCTCGGCAGCGCGGCTAAAGTGAAGTTCTTCGGTTACAGCGACAAAATAGCGCAAGTGGCGCAGTCTTCGCAACGCCTCGGCCATGGCCGAGGTGAGTGCTGCGCGCTTGAGCATCTCGCGTTCTTGGAGCTCCGGGTTGGCGGCAATCACGGCCTGGCGCTGCCGAACAAGTTCATGGCGATCTCGGAACACTGGGGTAGCGGCCTCCAGGGCTGCGGCGACTGCATCGAGAGGCGTGGCGGAAGCAGGCGCAGCTTCGATGGCACTCACGTAGATAGTGCGCAGCGTCTCCTGACCCCCGAACAGCACCTCACGCTTATCGGCGAAGTAGCGAAAGAATGTCCGTTCAGTGAGGCCAGCCCGTTCAGCGATCTCCGTTACCATCGTCTGCTCAAACCCGCGTTCCTGGTACAGGTCCAGCGCTGCCTGCTCCAGTCGGCCCCTGGCATTGGGTTCCCAGCGGCTCATACGTTCAACACCTCCTTCATGACAGCTATTGACATCACTTCCATTATACTGTATCATAGGTATGTCAGCAACTGACATTACTGTTTCATCAGGGCTTTCCAATTCTCCTAGAGGAGGTGAAAAAAAAGAGATTTCCTTGTAGAATACAAAAAACTTCAAAACCACAAAGGAAATCTCATATGGATTATACTACCTTGACGCTCAAGAGAGCATCCGTGACGAATGAAGAAAGCCTTTCGTTGCTCTCACTGTACGAAGCACTTCAGGCCCTCCCAGACCCACGACG
>NZ_BIXY01000083.1 GCF_008326305.1 Dictyobacter arantiisoli
GAAAACGATCATCACCCTCCTTTTCGTGGTAGTATATCGCAGAAAGACAGGCTCCTTCTCACCCACCTCTGCAGATACGATGAGGGAAAACAGGGCCGGGTCTCGATGACGGAAAACCATACACCCTGCCTGCTGACGGAGTCTGGGTACGGATCCTGGCGTGCTTGCAAGCGTTTTTTTGGGTGCACTGCCATACCGCTTCATGAAGAGGAATGAAGGCGAGAGGAGCCATCCGTAGGAACCACCCTTCACGGGTGGAGGGCAACGACCCTCTCGCACTGGCTCTCCTTCCCGCCTGCTCTGGTGGGGCTTTGGGGCGCAATGGCAATGCCCCTCCACCCGTGAAGGGTGGCTCCTACGGATGCATCGGCGTTCCCATGCTCCCTCTTTCCATTCATTTGTTGGAGTAGGTGGGTATGAGGGCTTTGTCGGCTGGTCTGGTACAGATGGCTGAGGCGCTGGCAATGATGGTTGGTTTGCCGATCGCTGGTCGCCTGAGCGATAAAATTACGCCCCGCCCGGTGCTGATCGTAGGATTATTTTTGCTTGTCTGCGCCACGGGATTTCTATCCTTGCTGGCCCTCTCAACGCCGCTCTGGCTTGTTATTCTGGGTTTAATCCTGGGGCTGGTGGCTGTCTTTTGTATCCCACGCCAACGTCACACACATACTACAAGTACTACCAGTAGTTATACTACAGATACTACAGATATCCCCAGGGAGGATGCAGGAAAGATTTTGGAAGAAGTTGAGATATAATCTATGCGGCGTGGTCGTAGCTATACAACTTCGTTATGCTTAACGGATATCGAACACTTTTTTGTCAGGCCCAACCTCAGTCCTTTTTCTGCCGACT
This sequence comes from Dictyobacter arantiisoli, assembly GCF_008326305.1. Taxonomy (GTDB): domain Bacteria; phylum Chloroflexota; class Ktedonobacteria; order Ktedonobacterales; family Ktedonobacteraceae; genus Dictyobacter; species Dictyobacter arantiisoli. The sequence goes on from NZ_BIXY01000083.1 coordinate 856, forward strand.
ATCACAATTATAGTTTCACGGCGGGAATAGAATATATCGCCAGCGAGTTACGTACCCGCTCGGCGGTATCGGAGGTAAGGGTGACGCTTTATCTGCCTGCCGCCAGCATCCAGCCAGGTCTGGAACAGCGCGTGGAAGCCGCGTTACAACGCTACTGCCAGAGCCGCATCCAGGAGATTGAGCTAGAGGCGTGTGTGTTGAGCCGACGTGCGCTCCACGCCATGCTGGCGGCCCTGATCGTCCTGGTTGTCTTCATTGGACTTGGCACCCAGCTCACCGCCAGTCCCATCTTCCTCCTCCAGGTCATCGGGGATGGACTCAGCATCATCGGCTGGGTGTTCGTCTGGTTCCCCCTTGACACCTTCCTCTTCAGCGTTCGCTACGCCCGACAGGACCAGCGCATCTACAGGACACTCATGCACATGCATATTAGCATCGGCGAAGCTTAAAATACCTCTAGAAATGATTTATAGTATATAAAGCCCATAGATCCTCATCGAAATGGCGAGGGTCTATGGGCTTTGATAATCTCTCCAGGCTAGTGCGAAGCTTATTTCGCAACCGCCTGTGGGAATTTTTTTGCCAGATACGCGGCACCTGGATTGGTTTCAACGGAGCCATCGGGGAAGACAACGGTCGGAACTGTCTGGTTGCCACCGTTGACTGATTGCACAAATTGGGCCGCTTCCTCATTCTCCTCAATATTCACTGATTCAAAGGGGACACCGTGGGTATCCATCCAGCGTTTTACATTGCGACAATAAGGGCACCAGGAAGTTACATATATGGTCGTGATTTTCTCTGTCTGGGTATGTTCAAGATCAGTCATTGGGTTTTCACTTTCATAATTATAGTTGTATTTACTTATAAAAACACAGGTTTAATCGCGCATATTCCAAACAGACCAATCCTCTCCGAGTCGAGAGGTGGATTGATCTGGCTTGACCGTCCCGGATCGCTTATCGATCTGCATAAGCAACGCGCGCTCCAGGACAGGATCAAAGACGGGTGTTTGATGATCTTACAACCGTGCGTGGAGGGATCAGCGTGCCTGGAAGGAGAGTGGCAGGTTGCGTGGACCAAAGATAAGACGGCTTTCCACTTGCTTCAAGGGCTGATCGTGGTTCAACTGGATCTCACGGAAGTATCTGGGAAGCGTTTCGAGCGTGGTTTTGATTTCAAGGCGCGCAAGTGGCGCTCCTACACAGAAGTGGATACCGTGCCCGAATGATTGATGACGGTTTGGGGTACGTGCGATGTCGAATTGCTGCGCATCCGTGAATTGTTGCTCATCGAAATTGGCTGAAATTCGGCTGACTTCAATGCTTTCGCCTTTGTGAATCTGCTTCTCGCCAATCATGACATCGGTAGTGGCGATACGTCCGACGAGCAGATCGTTGGGACCTGAGCGGAAGGGAGGAATGTAACGTAAGATTTCTTCGACAGCTGTGGAAGCCAGTTCAGGCTGCTCAGAGAGCCGCGCCAGCTGATCAGGATGTTCGTCAAAGCAAAGAATCATATTGCCCAGGACGTTGGTGGTGGTGATGTTGCCAGCAATGAGTAGGGTGAAGCAGAAGTTAACCAGTCCCTCATGATCCAGGTGCTTGCCGTCTACTTCGGCGGCGATGAGGCGGCTGAGCACATCAGTACCGGGATGCTTATGATGCTCTTCAATGGCCTGCGAGAAATAATTGGCAAATTGTTCCTGTGCATAGCCAGCTTCTGACGTTTTATTGATGATCGCATCAGTCCACTGCTTGAATTCAGGCCACTTGTCACGTGGCAAACCAAGCATTTCAGCGATCACAATCACAGGCAAAGGATTGGCTAGCTCAGTCATCCAATCCATCTGTCCATGCGCCACAACCTTCTGGAACAGCTCATCGACGATGCTTTGGATACGAGGGGCCATGTCATTGATGGTACGGGCGGAGAAGGCTTGAGTGATGAGCGAACGCATCGCACGGTGGCGTGGTGGGTCCATCTCGATAATGCTGCCGTTCTCACTGCTAACGCCCTGATTATCCTTGACTGTATGCTCTGAAGAGAAGGTCGCGAAGTCGCTTTGTACACGGACCACATCATCATAGTGGAATACCACCCAGGTATTATTCTCTTCATTATAGACTACAGGATCGTTGGCACGCATCTCACTGGTCCAGTTGCGTAGCTGGTGATGATATTGTTGAGGTGGAATACTCAGATCATTGACAAATGCTGGAAATTTCAACGCTGTATCCTTTCGGACTAGTTCTGCCTGCTGGTATAGTTGCTTACAGACCGCATCAACAATCAAGAAAAGAGTTGCGATTCAAGCACGCCTTTGTGTAATAGCATTCCATTATGCATAATTATGGATTATTCTTCCGCCTATATAGCATAGCACATTCACAATCATAAATGATAGTGCCAGTATTGAATTTCTGTTTTTACTTGTCAGGTATAAACAAGCGAGGCTCCATCTTTTATGATAGAGTCTCGCTGTTGCTCTAGAAAGGGAAGGGGATATTGTAAGCTAGAAGGTGACAGGCAGGGTGCGTAGTCCCATAATCAAGGCGCCAGGCCGCCAGACGAGATCCTCAGCCGCGACAGACAGTTGTAGGGCAGGTAAACGACGGAGCAGCGTCCCGATAGCGATCTGACCTTCCAGACGCGCCAGAGGAGCGCCCAGACAATAGTGAATTCCTTTTCCAAAGGCTAGATGGCGATTATCGTGCCGTCTGATATCCAGTGTTTCAGCCTCCCCAAAGACACCTGGATCATGGTTGGCTGAGGCGAGCAGGACCATGACATAGTCTCCACGCTTGATCTGAGTGCCATCCAGTACAAGATCTTCCCGGGCCCAGCGCTGTGTGGCCGTCATCAAAGGACCATGGAAGCGTAGAAATTCTTCAATCGCCCCCTTCATCAGCCCTGGATCAGCCTCCAGTAACGCTTTCTGATCAGGATGCGTCAAGAGTGCCAGCGTGCCATTGCCGATCAGATTGACCGTCGTCTCGTGCCCTGCGATCAGGAGTAGCGACACCATTGAGATCAGCTCTGCCTCAGACATCTTATCACCTGCTGTTTCGACACTGATCAATTGACTGAGCAGATCATCGGCAGGGTCGGCCCGTTTTTCATTTATAATCTGAACCAGATAGTCATGGAAGTCCATCATATCTGCACGATGTCGGTGAAATTCCTCTGGATTGCCGGATGCTTCAATAATCATATTCGACCATACATGGAATTTATCGCGATCCTCGGATTTAATGCCCAGCATCTCCATGATCACCTGCATCGGAATCGGGAAGGCATAGGCTGCGATCAGATCCGCCTCCCCCCGATCCTGTATCTTATCGAGCAAATCGTCAGCAATTTGCTGGATACGCGGCCGCCAGCGCTCGATCAGGCGTGGTGTAAAGGTCAGGTTGACCAGATTGCGTAAGCGCGTGTGGTCCGGCTGATCGTAGGCGAGCATATTGTGCGAGAAATCAATCATGCGTTCCCGCTCCTCTGGTGTGACTTGCTGTGAAGGATAATACCCTTTCAACTCTTCGGGTGTCAACGCATGCTGAATATCTTTCGCGAATCGGGGATCGCGCAGCACGAGATCGGCATCCTCATAGCGTGAAACCAACCAGCCACGCCGCTCATTCGTCAACTTTGTTTGTCGTACAGGATCAGTTGTGCGCAGCTCTGTAAAGGTAGGATAAGGATTTGCCTTGAAATCAGGTGAAGCAAGATTTATTTCTGTAACCATCGTAGACTCCAAATGAGAGAAATTATAGAACTGTTTGTTTACGTAGCATCATGTGTCTTTTTTAATCTCTTGTATGTACTATAAATCATGGATCGAAATTGGTCAAGATAAAAAACACAATGCCGGGTGCTCTACGTATAGCTCCGGCATCTCTTATTATCCACTCTGTCGAGTTGTGCAGTTCTAAGATGCGTGTAGAGCAGGCGTACATGTTTTGTGACGTTCGTCAGGACCGGTTGAGATGAGGCCAACCGGGATGCCGAGTTGCGCTTCGATACAGGCCAGATAGGCGGCTTGAGTGTTTGCACGATTACTCTCTTTGGGTAGGATTTGATATTCGGGTGTACAGGCCATTAATTTTCGGGTGAGCTGTTCTTGATGCGGCAGATTGGCGGGACGGTGTACCTGGATGCCGGTGATGCGGTTGTCGCTATGCTCAAAGTAGCCAGATAGGTCGTCTGTATGGCCTGTATGGCGATAGGCGGTAGTGATCTTGCAGGCCGGGAAGAGAGGCAGGCGGTCGAGATGAGTGATAGCAAGATAATCGAGTTTGCCGATTACGCGACAGGCATAGCGGGCGGCGATCAGATCAAAGTAGCCCGCGCGGAAGCTGTGTTGCCAGTCATTCCAGCTATTATGCGCTTCTGGCAGGGTATGTGTCAGGATAGGATCTTCGCTGGGCAGCGGTCCCGCACCATGGCGGGTGGCATAGGCACGCAAGAGACCAAACCTGGTGATCTCCCCTTCGTAGTTATACGTTTGCAGAAACGCATCAGCATTGGCAAAGGTGGTATGGCTCCAGGTTGAATAAGGCGCAAAAGCGAAATCTTCATCCAATAACACTCCCTGTGCACCTTCAAAGATCAGTGTTCCTTCGCGATTGCAGATATTTTGGATTACCTTTTCATCAATGATGTCCACACAGCTGGCGAAGTGGTGATAGATATCGATGCAATCCTCGATACAGTTTTTGTCACTGAAGATGGCGCATTCCTGCTGAACCGCCGGGAGAGCGGGCAGGAGCGGTCGTAGCCTATCCAGTTCCGCCCGCTTGCTATCCTTGATAAAGGTAAGTTTGCGCCGGATGCTCATACGGTCATAGAGATCTCCTGCGTGCAGGATATCCTGTCCATAGGTCAGAGAATCAGCCATACATTCGCCAATTCCTTCACCACAACTGCCGTGTCTGTCCGCTCCGCGAGCCAGTTCACGCAAGCGATTGAGCGTCTTCTGGAAAGGAGTAATGATCAGCGCTTGTTGCGCGATTTGTGTCCGTGCCAGCGCATTTGGGATGTCCAGTGTGGCAAGGTGGCGCGCCTCTTTGAGCATGTTGAGAGGATTAATGAGCATCGAGTTGGTCAGCAGTGTTCTGGTCCAGGGAAGCAGCATGCCGCTCCCAAATTGCGCGAAGGTATGATGTTGTCCGGCACTCGTGACAACATTATGCGCGGCCTGCGGGCCACCATTATAGCGTACAATCGTGTGAGCCTCGGTCTGGCGGGTCAGGTAGTCGGTCATTGTTCCCTTCCCGGCATCCCCAAAGCCCAGATCGGCAATCAAAAGTGCCTGCCTATATCCTTTTTTCTGCCTCACAGCTGTTTGCTTTCTTCTACAATATCTTAATGCAGTTAAATCCAGTATTAAAGTCTCTTCCGGAATTTTTTCATCTTAACCGGAATTCTATTCTCTTATGTGATGATATATATTAATGCATATGTTAATGTTTCAATCTTTGTGTATTGGCCTCGCGTGTTTCTTATTCCGACTATATGTATCAGTCTAGCTTACCCGGGACTGTATTTATTGATGAGTGTGGTCACGAGATTTTATCGAGCCTGTCTATAAATTTCTGGTGGAGATAGCTATCCAGCTATCCATCTATGGTGCAATGGATACCTCGCTCAAGGTTTTTTTGAGCTTGCAAGCATCGTTTCAGCGCTGGTATCCATTGCCATAGCGTCTCTTTTAGATGCGTTCGGTGCCAGTGGGCCGCTTTAAGCTTTTATGTATCTGTTCCGGCAGGCTGTTGACAGTATGTATGGTCCTACTAACAAGGTTTTTATTGTTAACATAGGTCTGGAGCGCCTGCGCCGCCGCTTTGACATTCTGCTTATCAGCTCCCGCTTCCTGGAGATCCTGCTCTCCTTCGGCGAGATTGATGGCGTTTTCGGTGAGTCCGATGGTGAGCGCAATCGTCTCGCACACGGCGTTTTCATCGTCCAGGAAGATGACATTTTGTCCGAGCAGGTCGTGCCAGAAGTTCTGGATATTCCTATCTTTCCCGTGGCTGGCGTTGCGCGGAAAGATGAAGAAGAAGTGATAGTGGCGCTGCACCTCCGCGATGATACTGTGCAACGAGATTTTCTCCTGTAGCTCATCGCCGATATGCCTGGCTACCTGCTTTGTATCCACAAATGGATAGGCTTTTTCGTCACCAATCAGGAAGGCGTAGCCCTTGCGACCGCGCTTCTCCCAGCAGTCGATGGCGGTATGGCGCGCCAGGAAGTAGAGGGCAAGTTCATAGGATTCATGCCTGGTGCCGCCTCCACCGCCTTCAAGGATGATGTTTCGCAGGTGCTCATCCATTTCGACACCACTCTCAAATTGCCCGATCTGCAAGGGGACGCGATCACAGGTGGCGTCACCGAGAGCCCCAAAGAGGATCTGTGGATCGGGCAGGTAGTTCTTGAGCAACAGCACACGCATCAGTTCGGCCAGTTTGCGCTGGAAGACGCGCGGAATGCCGCCCATGGAGCCGGTTTCGTCAAAGAGGATACTGATCGCGTTGGAGCGTGGATGCGCCTCGCTATCCCGGCTTTCGCGTACCGTTGCGCCCAGCGGATCAAGGCTGGGATGGATGTGCAGACGTCCGGTTGACCGTGCTGCATCGCTGTACGCAAAGTCGCTGGTATGAGCTGCTTTGCGCAGGCGGGCGGCCTCTTCATAGCTATCAGTTGACCAACGTGTACTACCCATGTGTCTTTCCTTCACTTATGTATGCTTCAACGTCTCCTCGACAGTGGAGCGCGAACCAGATACTCTATCTGGTTCATAGAAGCTTTTCGAGCGTTTGTCGTTCCTTCAACTTTTGGGATTACCGTTCGGGCATACGAAATGTATGAAAGGTTCTGGGACCCCAGAGACGCTCGATCAGCGTATCGAAGTCCAGTAGCAGGGAATCAACCTCCTGAGGACGCTGCATAGGATGAGGCAGTATACAGGCTTTCAGATAGTCACGGATCTGCCAGGGAACCGTGTCGGGCACAGCGCCCGTGTGCGGATCACCACCCAGGATGTCGATCATACAACGGGCTCCCATGGCGATATCCAGAGCGGGTGTAGGCATTTCCCTGGCAGGCACCTCGGCTGGATACCAGTCGCGATAGGGGATACTGATCGCGCTAATTCGTTCGCCGGTATTACTGACATCCAGAACCGCATATGACCAATCGATCAGTACAAGGCCATGTTGTTCGGGATGCAGCAAAACATGAGTCGGGAGTACCGCGCCGTGGATGACGTTGTTGCGGTGTGCGAAGCCCAGCGCCACCAGCAGGCGTCGCCAGATCCAGGCCATATCTTTGGGATCGATTCCCAGTGGATATGCCTCTTTCACCTCCTGTAATGAATACAGACCTTGCGTAGCGGTTAGCACATTTAATTGTCGCACCGCGCCCGAAGCCTCTTCCTGATACATAAAGGTATCGAGCAGCTGTGAGACAAAATGACGCAAGTTGATATAGTCATAGCCAAGGCTCAGATGCGACAGGATGCGCGCCTCATTCGCCAGCAGATCATTATCCTCTGGATGCAGCGGGAATTTAAAGATGGCTGGCTCCTTGCGACCAGTCATTGTATAACTGCCCAGATAGAGCTGGCAGATATCTCCCTGCGCGAGCGGGTGTTCGATACTATACACATGATCCGGCATCCTCAGGACAAAAGGTTCAAAGACATCCGGACTTGCGTAGGTACCATTCTCAAGCTGCTGTTGAGCCAATTCCCAGAAATGCAGCAAGCGTTTAAACGCCTGATCCGCCGTAGCGAAGCCCTCCGAGCCCGCATGGATATCAGGATGAGCCAGCTTTGCCATCTGACGAAAGATGCGCCTGGCCGTCTCGATCTGCTCAGTGCGGGAGCCTGTTAGCGTCCCAAAAACATCCCGTGGATAACGGGCCTGTGCGAGCGTGCTCTGCAACCGCTCCAATTCATGATTGCTCACAACCAAAATCCCCTCTCATAGTTAGTGTACCGCTTACACTAACTATGAGAAAGTTATAACATGAAAAACGTGCGTTGTCAAGGTATTTAATCCCTTTGCTGTGAAGAGGACAAGAAAACATCTGCACGCCCTCTCTTGCTTATACGTTCTATTATAAACAAGGGACACAGCGCTGCTAGTGAAAAGGAAGATCTGGATGTCGAAAATATTGCGTATCTCGGTTATGCAAGCAGGCGAATGGTTTAAGGATCGCGATCCCGAGGAGTGGCGTCGGAAGCGGGCGCAGGTGCTGCGACAGAGCCAGTATACCTGTAGTTATTGCCAGCTCACCTGTCGAAAATTCATGCAAGTTAATCATATTGGAGCCGAAGATGATCATCGACCGGAAAACCTGGAGACTGTTTGTCCAGCCTGTCATAGCGTCATGCATCTTGGCATTAATATCCTTGAAGGCACGCTCAGCATCTTTGACTGCTTGCCGGAAGTCAATAATATGGCTGCTATTGTTTGCGCTACTCGTGCCCTCGTCGCCAGAGACCTGCCCTGGGAGCAGATTGAGGACCAGATCCTGCAACGCTTCGCTGCTCCTGCTGGCAGGCTCTATAGCCGGGGAGAGAGCCTGGATTTTGCCAATGACCTGTTGCGAGCTATCCAGCCCGGAGCTTATCGTAGTTATCTAGCGGCTGGAAAAGCCATCCTCTTCCATGCCGCCTCGCCGTGGAACGACTATCCTGAACGTATCTGGCGCTGGCAATGCCTCCCTGGCAGTCGCTACCGCACGACACAGCCAGAGAGCTAGCGGCAGCCAATGTTCCGCGCCAGAGCTTCAGCGAGCGGATAGACCCGCTCTCTGGGAAGAAAGTCCCTGGCCTTCGCCTCCTCGCCTGCTTGCAATAGACCACGGATTTTCCTCACCAACGGTGTGATATCGCGGATCTCCAGGGTCCAATCATTAACATATCTTTCAATTATATGGCGGCTCAGACCCACCTGAATACTCCTTACAGGCAAGCTTTTCCCCCGCAGATTCCTCTCTGGGTCCCATTGGATAAGCACTGTAGCCTGTTTTAGCCGTGTGTTCCACTCATCTTGGGATATTCTATACGCATGAGGGTCATAAGACGTCAAAACGGCCTGTGAGAGCGCCTCCTCCCATCCCTGCCGCGAAATGCGAATCGCCAGAATCGTGTCCTGGCCAGGTTTTTTCCCCCAATTACTGCGTTCCATCATCCATAAAAAAGAAGGTTTAATCCATGTCATTCTATTTAACGAAAAAGGAGCGACAAAACGATTATGTTGTACCGCAGGGAGAGCAATAGCTTTACTGTACGCCTGATAAACAATAATCGATTTGCTCTCATAATCCGCACGAATTTCATGTTTGTTCATAAGCATTATTTTATCAACAATCATCAGCTCTCTATCCTTGTTGCACCTGCGCTCTATTCTGCAGCAGCTGAAAGATAAGGACAATGGGTTGTTTCTCACTCCTGTTTTTATGATTGGATGTTTCGTCGGCCCGGCTGCCTGCCTTCGGTAAGCGGAAGCATGGAGGGACGCATTTTGAGTTGCATAGAGGGAATGATAGAGCGGGCACGCTTCTTCATCTCCAGGGCGACTGGTCCGGCGTAGTGACGGTCAACCTCTTGTTCAAAGAGGCTTAGCCAGCGGGCAAAGTGCTCGCGTGTGAGCTGTTTCTGTTGATTGAGGAGAATATGTTTATACATCATGCCCCCATGATAGGTGCCTGTCTGGAAGAGCAGATTTTCCCAAAAATCATACATCACGGGTAAATGCTCTTCGAGATTGATTGCGGCAACCTCAGTAAAAAAAGGACCAATGTCGGGATCTTGCATAGCCCGTTCATAAAAAGCGCGTACCACCGTTGCAATATCTTCTCGCGACTCTATATCTTTTTGATTCTGCATCATCTTGCTCATCCTTTTAAGGGTAATTTTCTATCTTTACGGCACAGATATCTATCCGACAAAGCACTATCGTGCTTGTTCATAGCTATATTCATCTCTTCAATTATAGCAGACTTCGCCTTCATCAGTAGCGCTCATCGAGAGGATGAGGATTACAGCGTGGTTAGCGTCAGGCTTCCGATAAGAGATCTTTCTGGGCGGACAAGAGGTCAATGACTTTGATAATCATCTCTTCAGGTTGTTCGCATGCGAAGTTGTGCCATTCGGTCGCGCTCGCCCCGATGAAGGTACGCAGGGATGGGACATAATAGCGGGGATAGGTTTTTTGACGAGCCAGTGACAATAAGATGCTTCGTGATCCGCACATCCGACACCATATTGAGCCCTCTGCTTGATGGCTGGCCTGCTCGCGATGCACTCTTCCATTGTCTTCCCAGCGCCCTTCACACCATACTCCTGTCTGCTCACCCTCATTTCCTTTATAGATATCCTCATCTGTAACAACAATCTCTATCGGCACATTATTTCTCTCTATCTCTGAAAATTCCGTTTCTATGGGCACACTATAGCACTCTATCTCTGAAGTATTTGTCTCTGTTGGCGGAGTGTTTTCCTCTATCTGAGAAACATCGGTCTCTATTTGCACACTATAGGGTTCCACATTTAAAGTATCCCCCTCTATTTCAGCTGCCTCCTCTTCAGTGACTGACGGATATGATGGATATGATGGGTTATGCATAAAACTTTTATTTTGAGTGGAAGAATTAAAGGATGTAATATTTAAAAGTTTCGGAGATGATCCGTCATATCCATCATATCCATCATCATCTTTATTTTTCATGCTTGTGTGGTTGTCTGTTTCTGGTGTTTGCGCTGAATCTTCTACCCGCCGGGCATCATGATTCGGGGAGTAGAGACCGATGCCGCGATAGATAGCTCCAAAGGTTGTATGCATCTTCTCAAAGCGTTTGGATAGTTCTGTGCCAAAGGCTTTCAGGCTGAGCGGACGATCTGTGCGGTTGTCATCGTGCCACCGTTCATAATGGCTATAGAGAATGCTGGCTTTGATTTCGGACTGGGGAGCGATGGTGCAGCGATCACGGATAAATTGTTCGATGGGATCTTGCGCAGCGCGATATTGCGTGTTGTTGGCCTGAACTGCGGTTGGTATGTTGAGTCCCTCTTTTTTCCATTGCAGGCAGCCGCGCATCAGCCAGGCGAGGATACCGCTGCGTTCCGCATAGAGTGTCTCTTCTAACTTTTTATCGCGAGGACGCTCATTCTCTTGCTGCGGATGATCTACAAAGCGCATACTAAAGTCGATCAGGCAGATACGATCCCAGGCTGCTTGCTCTTTTGAATTGATGATAGGTTTATGATTGGTCATCAGGAGGAGTTTATGGGTGGGCGTAAAGGTGTGCCCATGCTTGCTATAGAGATGGCGGGCGTTGATGTCTCCTCCACCGGACAATTGCTTGACACGGGCGACATCAATACGGTCCCCCTGGCGTGTCTCGCTACCCCAGACAACACGCTTGCCCTGGAGATCGCTGAGATGCGGGGTGGGTGCTCCGCCGGTTTTGTTGCGGTTCTCTTCGACAAAAATATCGTTGCTGATGGCGCTAGCAATTGGCCCCAGTACTTGATGCAGGGCGCGTAGCAGTGTATCCTTTCCGTTGCGCCCCTCTTCTCCATACAAGATGGTGAAGATGTGGTCCTCAGTTGAGCCAGTGATACAGTAGCCAAGCAGGCGCTGTAGAAAAGCGATGATGTTTGTACGCTCAACCTTATCGGCGAAGATCTCCTCTAAAAAGTATTCAAAGCGTGGACAGGGGGTATCCAGTCCGGCCCATTCGGTGGGACAGATAGTGCGCAGATAATCGCCAGGGACTCCTGCATTACATTGTCCGGTTCTCAGGTCGAGAACTCCATTCGGCACGGCGAGTAACCAGGGATTGCTGTCCCACATCGTCGTTTCAATGCTCACATAACTGGTAGCCATGGACATGATATTCTTGATGCGCCGGTAAGAGTGCAGTGCTTTGGCGCGTGCTTTCAGTTGTTTGAACTGCCCCTCCATCTGTTCTACCTGACGACCGAGCTTCTCTGTTTCGCCGTAATTACGCCCTCGACTCTGCTTTTCAGCTTGTCGTAGTTGTTCGCACGAGTTGACATAATCAATTTTCAATGCAGCCGCCGCTTTGAGATAGATCGAGGCCAGTGAGCCCCCCACCAGTTGCAGGATCTTGTCCGTACTATCACGTTTCCAGGCGTGATCGCGCCAGATATACCATTCTTTTTCGAGATTGTCATAACAGACTTTATCCGCAAAAGCCTGGGCAAAGAGTTGCGCATCACCCATCTCGTCATCCTTGAGACAGGCCAATACGTCCTCAAAGGCAACATCATGCGGTTTTAAGATCCATTTTTTTTCCTCATGCAGCATCTGGAGTTCGCGTTCACAATCAATGTGGGATTGCTTGAGGAGTTGATCGATGGCTGCCGCGAGCTGCTGTTTGCTGCGTCTGGGAGTATAGGTTTCCGTACAGATCGCACAGGCACGGCGCAGAGTCTCCTGTCCGTATGTGCTGACACCACGCCCTGCATCCCATTTGGTGCGATAGAGAGCGCTGCGGCGGAAAAGTTTATCCATACGGACACTATCACGTCCGGTCCAGAAGGCAAGATGCAGGCTGAGTGCCATATCCGCTTCTGAAGAGGATGTATAGTCAATGGTTGCGCCATCATAAAAGAGTGCCTGGAAGCGTGCTCCATTACTGGCCTCGCAGGCGCGCTGCAAGAGTTCCTCATCATCTAGAATAAAGAATGAGGTGGTGGGAGGGTTGGGATGTTGAGGATTTTTCGCGTTGGAAGTGTCTTTGGAGGGAATGGTGTTCAGGTGTGTAAGTGAGACTGCGAGCTGTTGTTTGGTTCTGTCCACCGCTCCTGCAGGAGGACCGGATGTAGGTGTGGCTGTTTCTGGGCGGGAAACCTGCTGATAAAGCTTATCCAGAGCCACTTGCCGGGATTCGATGTTCTCTGACGTCTCCGGTACATGATTTCCCGTCACCGTAAAATAGCGCCGCGAGCAATACATCTCAATTGCGGCATGGTTCTGCAAGGGCTCCCAGTGCGCCGGGATCTTACGACGAGATCCATGGGGTATCTGACCGCGTACGAAGATATGGATACCACTGCCGCTGGGTGAGAACTCGGTGTAGCTGTTGAGATGTTTGATGATGCGCCAGGCCCAGCGCTCGATCACGCCTTGCTCATCCACACAATGATCCAGATCAATGCCGGTGTAATCTTCATGGAACATATAGCCCAGGCCAGCATAGTTTTCGCGTGTCGCGGCCTCCTGCGCCTGTTGATAGTTGCACCAGGTTTGTGGATCATTGGAGCGTGCCCAACGTCCGGTTGTCGGGGTGTAAGGAATTTTCGTGAATGATCCGTTGCGTTTTTCTTTGCGCCAGCAGATCCAGTGAGGGGAATTTTGTAGTTCTCGTAACGCGGCGGTGTCCCGTATTTTATTGTCCATAGAGAATAATGTTCTCCCTTTTTATAACAAATTTTGTGATGAGATGTGGAGTTCGCCCTGGCAGGCTGCACTATTGGTGGATATGTCTGTGTAAATGTGACGATTTGAAATGTAAGGATCAAGGAAGCCCAGTTGCACGGCGTTGAGCGCAAAGATCGCGCAGATGTGTTTGCGATAGACCGGGCTGGGCTGATGAATGCCACATTCCCAGCGCCGCACCGACTCAGAAGTGATACCGACGGAAACGTTGCCTTCCAGCACGCAGCGTCGATAGATCTCGACCGCCAGATCGTTCTGGGACCAACCGCGCAAGAGGCGTTGATATTTGAGGGGAGATATCGGGTTGGTGGTTACATGGGTGACTTGAAAATCCTGGAGAGATGGCTGTGGAGGTGAAAACATACGTGCTCCTTCAGTGTGCGCCGACCCCTGGCAGGCTACCGGGACCGGGTTGTAAGAGATATGTTGAAGGATGAGCAAGGATGCGTATCTCTTACGGCGACAACACCTTTTCGTATGTTGACCAACCGCATGGTTTGCATTGCACCACACTACCCCGTGCCAATGCTGTTGTGGATATCATTCCCCACCAACCCTTCAACGTGTCCAAATGATTTATGAATCCAGATTTTCGACTATTTGCTTGGTAAGAAAAGCAATAGTTGCAGTTACACTGTAAGAATGGGACGGTTGAACTGGAGTTCACTCACCATTACTACTATTATAGTGCTTACTTTTGCCTATGTCAAGCGAAAAATAGGGAAATATAATGCAGTGTCTTGATTAGCAAAAAAACTCATTCTGAATAATAGAGTAAGACAGATATGACCAAAAACTTAATTACTGTTTTTGCTCAATAAAAATGCTTTTACCTGTTTTTATGATTATTTATCTCTTTTCAAAAATCAAAAAGTGAACATGTTAATGTTTCCCATAGTAGATCGATAGAAGAGTGAGAAGAGTATTGAAATAGCAGCGTGTGCGGCCTTCACTGCATTCTCATAGGTGCCAAATTCTGAGAGATGGGAACGTAAATGCGCTGGATGTCCTCAGGTACGGTTAACGCGAATACCTCGCTTGCCGACCTCTATGATCGCTATGCATATAGTATAATGAATTATGTCTCACGTTATTTATCTACGCGTGAAGATGTTGATGATGTGGTGCTGGATGTCTTTCTGGCGGCGTTGGAGCGGCAGGTCTGGGTATCCTGGAGTGCCGGAGAGCAACTGGCCTGGCTGCGCCGTATCGCCTATAACAAGGTGATTGATTATTATCGTCGGACAAGTCGTCATCCATCTATTGATCTGGAGCGTATCACCTCGCTGCTGGTGGATGATGAGATTTATACACCCGAATATATTGCTGTACGTAATGAAGATTACACCCTGCTGCGTGTGCATATTTCCACCCTTTCGGACGTTCAGCAAGAGATTGTGCGCCTGCGTTTCGGCCATGGCCTGAGCATGAAAGAGATCGCGCACCGCTTGCACACGACGGATAATGTAATCCGTGTGACGCTCTCGCGTGCCCTTAATGTCCTGCGTCGACTTTATCTGCAAGAGGAGGAAAAGTAATTATGGAGCCATTAGATAAATGGTTTTCGCCCGATCAGCTTGAGGAACAGCTTGCCAGGCCGTCGCGGTCTCACCCTCCAACAGCAGTGAATGAACGCTTGCTCCACGATCTCACATTTGTCGTGGAAGAGGATGCACAGCGTCTGGAACGGCTCCGTGCGCGCCTCCTCGCTCAGGCGGCTGACAATCGCAAGCGCCCACCTATCTCAATCCAGCCCTATCAGTCTGGGATGTCAGGACCACAGGGATCATCTGGTCTACAGGATGTGCCAGCGCGACGGCCTGCATCCCATTCTGATGTAAAGCGAACACCCAGGCTGTTCCAGTTATCCCTGGGACTGGTCGCCCTGCTCATTATAGGGAGTATGCTTGGCATCTTCACCCGGATGAAGTCTCATCAGCCACTCCAGGTCAGCTTTCAGCATCCTGCCAGCACAGGTGTAGCGTCTGTGCCCGCTTCAAGTGTCCCGATCCACGGTGCAGCTGCTTATATGCTGGATACCATGACTGGTCGTATGCTGGTAGATATCAATAGTCGTGCTCATTTGCCGTTTGTTGGCGTTGTCAGGCTTATGACGGCGGTGGTAGCGATCGAAAATGGCAATCTTGATCAATCGGTAACGATTTCCCAGAACGTGCTCCAGGAGGCACCGCAGTCTCCGAGTAGCGCCCAACTGGTAGCGGGCGACCGGCTAACCTTGCGTGATCTCCTCCCTGCTTTGCTTTTATCTGGTGGCAATGATGCCGCAGTTGTGATCGCTCACACAGTAACCGGAAATACGCCCAACTTTGTCGCACAAATGAATGATGAGGCTCATCAACTACAACTGTATGACACACACTTTAATAATCTCTATGGCACGCCCGTGGGGGATGAATATTCCAGCGCGGCTGATCTTGCTCATCTCACCCGGTACGCGCTCCAGCTTTCCGAATTTTCCTCGATCTTTGGAGCGCAGCAGCATCGCGTCGCCGCTACAGAGCACAACCATGCCTATCAATGGATCAGCAGTATTGATGCACCGGGTATCACAGGAGCGATCAGCGGATATGATGCTCGTGCTGGCGCGTCGATTGTCTTCTCATCTCGGCGTGCAGACGGTCATGTAGTGATTGGAGTCGAGCTAGGAGCTCCTTCTATGAGTATCCTGAGCGCTGATACCAGATTGCTTTTGCAGCAATAATCAACATTGAATGTACTGACTACTTTGATTTATTGTGTCCAGGTATAGAAATGCAGGTATAAAATGGCCCAACGTATTATGCTTATCGTTGTATTAGTATTTATGATTGTGATTACCGTGCTTGGTATTATCTATGTCCCGACCATCCTTGCCAATGTGCGTAGTGGATCAGGCTTACTGACGGCTGCGGCCACGCCGACGCCGACGCCCGAGCCGCCGACGCCAACTCCTGAGCCGCCAACGCCAACGCCCACTGTTGCTATTCCGACCGCAACGCCAACGCCAACCCCCTTTGTCAGCGGTACCGAAGCATATTTAATCGATGCCGATACCGGAACCATCCTTTATAACTTGAATGGTACCCAGAGCGCTCCGATCGCCAGTACTACCAAGATCATGACTGCGATTATCGCCATCGAGAATGCGAATCTCGAGCAAGGAGTCACTATTCAGCAAGCCGATCTGGATCAGGTGCCAGCGGGAGCCAGTACTGCTGGCCTGGTCGCTGGTGACTACTTCCGCCTGCGTACCCTGTTGGATGCTTTATTGCTCCGTTCAGGGACCGATGCCTCTATTGTGATCTCGCGCGTTGTCGCTGGTAGTACCCAAAATTTTGTGGCTATGATGAATAATAAGGCACAGCAGCTCGGTTTAGCTCATACCCACTACAGCAATCCACACGGTTTTGGTGGAGCTGACCACTACTCATCGCCTGCCGATCTGGTCACGCTTGCCAACTACGCCATGCGCAATCCTACCTTCGCGGGCATCGTTGGAAAGAGCAGCTATAGCGTCCAGCCCACGCTCTACACTCGTGCCTATAACTGGTCAAATACCAATACGCTCATTTCCAGCTATCCGGGTGCTGACGGTGTCAAGACAGGCTGGACCGATGATGCTGGCGTCTGCCTGGTCTTCTCTGCCCGCCGCAACAGTCATCATCTCATCGGTGCTGAATTAGGGGCTAAAACCTACGACGCCGTTTTTGCTGACAGCACCAAACTCCTGGATCTCGGCTTCAGCAAAGAATCCTAGCAATGCTATTCCTCGGTATCTCATAACTAGAGCAGCAAGCGAGCCTGAATATATATATTGATAGTTTATTTGGATGGCTCGCTTGCTGCTCTGTGTGTAGGGAAGCTGCTTGCTGATTAGCTTATTTGTTGAGATACCAATCGGTAGTGGTGAGATTGGGATATGTGATAGTCTTCTTGCTCAGATCAGCTGGTGGACCCGGAAACGCCTGGATCGGCTTGCCAGCTTCCGCAAGCTGCATGCTATCATGCCAGATTTGCGCCGCCCCATCCTGTAGCGTGAGATTCGTCAATTGTGCATAGCTTGTATTTCCGGCCCAGGCTCCGCCCACCAGATCATTCGTATAGCCAATAGTGATAGTATCTTTGAATACACCGTTGAGCGCACCCACAGCCGCCGCCGGGCGGACCTGTCCTGGATTTCCTGCCAGACATTGCGCCTCGCTATTGCTATAGAGCAAGAGCGGAGTACATTTGCCGGTTTCATGCGTGCGAGCAGCGTTATCGCTGAGAACGTCAGTGAGCATAAAGGCAGTCTCCGCGCTTACGGCCCGCGTCTGTGATGGATGCGCGCTATAAATAGTATGGCCACTGCTATCACTGATACTCTCAATCGTGTATGGGGTGGTATGGACGCCCGCATTGGCAAAGCTCTGATAGCCCGCCGTGACATCGAGCAGGGGAAATTCGACGGGTCCAAAGGGTGTACTGTTATGGTCCGGACCGAGATCGGCTGCCTGCATACCTGCATGGATAATTACTTTTTTAAGCGCATCGTAGCCCACTTTCTTATAGAGTTTGAGGGCTGGAATATTATAGTTATTTTGTAGCGCCTCGCGGTAAGATAGATAACCATGATACTGGTGGTCATAATTGGACGGCGCATACGTTTGACCGGATGGGTCAACAACCGAAAATGGAGCATCGTAGACTACCTCGCCTGGACTGATCCCCAGCTCGAAGGCGCTTGCATACACAAATGGCTTGAGCGTTGAGCCGATGGCGCGACTTTTGTGCTGCATGACGTCCAACGGTTGTGTGGATGTTGAACTATCCAGACCCCCGAATAGCGTACGGATCGCCGAGCTATGGGCATCTAGCAGTACGACTGCGGCATTGTTCATATTATGGAGCGCGCCAGCAGTGCTGATATACTGCTGCGTTTTTTGTAGAATCTGCTTTTGTAGTTGGAGATCCAGAGTTGTCGTGACCTTTAGTTGTGTGGTTGGTAGATTGTTATTGCTCACCGTGAGATCCCGCGCCAATTCATTGAGCGTATCATCGATAAATTGGAATGCTATCTGTCGGGATGGTGCATGCTGAGATAGGCAATCACGCCGTGTATCTTGTCCGTGCAACTCGCAGATCAGTTGTCCATGCACATCATAGAGCTGGATTGGTCCCTTCGTCGTATTCGTCGTATTTGTCGCCGTGGGAAGCCCCATGCAGGCGCTCAAGATACAGGCCAATAGAAATGACATCCCTATGTTCAAACATCCAGACAGACGTCCAGGCGGGAAGCCGTGTTTACTATCCATAAATAAAAAACTCCTTTATATTACTTTCCTGTTTTATTTATCGTGGTCAATCTAGAAATATTAACGAGCACTGCATTTCATGCTATCTAGCAGTACCCTTACGTTACATGCGTCTAAAAAGAGACTGGTCGGAGCTGATATGCTTCTGTTATACTGTGCAAAACTGCAAGTAAAAGGAGAAACAAGTAACAGACTCATCACTTGTTGCTTGTTTCTATGGTCTGGATGCTGGTTTTAGCGCTAGAAGCAGCCGAGCCCATTGGGAGTACCCAAACCTGATTGATGGCTATAGATGGTGTTCCCGCCTGTCGGCACAGTGTTGAGTTGGCAATTTCCACTCACCTGTCGCAACCAGAGAGATTGGACATTGCTGGAATTGGTATTGGCATTGCCGGCCAGACCATAGATCGCGGCGAGAATAGGCGTGGAGGCGCTGGTACCGCCCATTTGATACCAGCCATTGGCGTTATAGGTATCATAGACGTAGACGCCTGTGTGAGGATCAGCGACGGCTGAGACATCTGGAACAGCACGCATGCTACAACCTGTGCTGGTAAAACTCTGATAAATAGGCTGTGATATGTGAGTGCTGCAGCCGCCTCCTGCGCTGGCCCAGGTTGTCTCAGTGCCATTTGTTTGCAAGTTCGTACCACCGACACCAATGACATTTGGACAAACAGCGGGTACCTGGACGATGCCATTTGCATCACCCGAACTGGCGACCACGGCAATATTATTATGATTAAAATAGGTATTGCAGGTAGTACTCTCCCCGCTATATTCTGAGTTTGAGCCGTAACTATTGCTGATCGCTTTGGCTCCCAGACTGGCTGCTGTATTAACGCCCGTCCCAAGATCATGCATACTAGCAGAATTTGCTTCTACCAGGAGCATCTGGCAATTGCGGCAGACAGCACTGACCATATCCATATCCAGCGAGGTCTCCTGTGCCCAGAATGTGTTGGCGGGCGGATATGCCCCCGGGTTGCCTGTCTGATTGGTCTTCAGGAAGCATCCTGTGAGTGATGAGCAGGCTGGCAGCCCGAAGGTTGAGCGGTAGGTCGCCATATCGGATTCCGCATGGGGATCGTCATAGGCCGTGACAATAGCGATGCGCTGGCCGGATGGCGCAAGTGAGGGAAGGTTGTAAGCTCTGAGAATATCGGCGGGTTGATAGGGAATACTACCGCCAGTTGGGAATGATCCAGGTGCCTGCACAGGAGGAGGTGGTACTGGTTTGAGCACTTCAACCGTACAGGATGCCAACTCTCGATGATGGATATCTGGTGGGCAGGCTCGATGGGGCTTATGAGGCTCAATTGGCCCCGTCTCCAGTCGTTGCAACGAACTTGCATGTACCTGTGTTATTCTATATGGCGCACCTGGCAGTAAGAGTGTGATAAGACAACTCAGACAAATTAACAGCATCTTGCGTATCATTTTTTCTTCCATTCCTAAATTCCTACTCCAGCCGTTAGAGTACGATGATCTGCGAAAGTGAGCAGGATTAGTCTCTCTGATCTGTTAATTCATCTTACCGTATACATAAAATGCTTTTGTTTGAAGTATCGATCTAGCAGGTAGGCTATACTTCTTTGCTCTTTCCATATTTTTATCAGCTTCCAGAAAGACTATTCAGGAGCATATAAGGTGGACAGGTGGATGGACGGTGGTGATAAAATGCAGAAGAGGGAGGTTGAATGAATAAAACTATGGGTATTGAAAACAAAGAAAAAAGTATCTTATTATTAATGACCCCGGCTACCTATCGAGCGGGCGCTTTTTTGCAAGCCGCGCAACGCCTGCATCTTGAGGTCGTTGTTGGCCTGAACCTGCCGGAGGCGCTAGCAGATTACTGGCACGTCCCGTTAGGATTAGATTTTGCTGATACCACGAAATCGGTGCAGATGATTGTTGATTACGCGCATGAACATCCTTTTGCCGCTATTCTTTCGGTCGATGACAGCGCAACCGAGCTTGCCGCTTATGCTAATGCCGCTTTAGGGTTAGCCAATAATTCGCCGCAGGCCAGTGAAGCTGCCCGTGACAAGCTATTGATGCGTCAATTAATGTCATCCGGTGGAGCACCATGTCCCATCTTCCGTAGCTTCTGGCTCCATGACGATCCTGACTGGATTGCTACCCAGATCAGTTATCCCTGTGTGGTCAAACCGCGCCGCCTCTCTGGCAGTCGAGGAGTCATCCGTGCCAACGATCCAGCCGAGTTTATTGTCGCCTTTGAGCGTCTGAAGCGCCTGCTCCTGGCTGATGGAGCTTCTGAGCACGAGACATCCGTGCTTGTCGAAGACTTCATCCCTGGCTTTGAAGTAGCGCTGGAAGGCTTGTTGACTGCTGGTAAACTGCAGGTCCTCACTCTCTTCGACAAGCCTGATCCGCTGGATGGCCCCTTCTTTGAAGAAACCATCTATGTCACGCCATCGCGCCTCTCTGCTACGCTGCAACAGGCGATTGCTGATTGTGTTAGCCGTGCTGCATTATCGCTGGGACTGCGCACAGGCCCTGTCCACGCCGAATTGCGTGTCAACGAGCAGGGACCCTGGATGCTAGAGATTGCTGGCCGCTCGATTGGAGGACTCTGCTCAACCGTCCTCGAATTTGGTTCGGGCATGTGCCTTGAAGAACTGATCTTGCGCCACGCCATTGGGGAGGAAGTCTCTTCTGTCCAACGTGAGGAACAAGCTGCTGGCGTCATGATGATCCCTATCCCTGGTGCTGGAATTTTAAAGGGCGTCCACGGCATCGAAGCTGCCGAGGTAGTGCCATTGATCACAGGCGTTGAGATCAGTGCTCAGCTCAACAATAAGCTTGTTCCCTTGCCCGAAGGTAGTAGCTATCTTGGCTTTATCTTCGCTCGTGGAGCCAATCCACCAGACGTGGAGGCCGCCATTCGTCAGGCTCATAGCTGTCTACGCTTTGATATTCGCCGCGAGATCCCTCTTTTAAAAGTGAGCGTCAACCGCTAAAATCGCTCCTGATATACCTTAGTAGTAAAAAGCTGAATGGACCGCGCATGCCTCCCTCGCATATATGGTCCATCCGGCTCTGTTTGATGCTATATATCTTGATTTTACTGGTTGCCGCTCATTACGCCAGTGCCTGCGCATAGACCGCTGGATCGACATTGCCGCCGCTCACAATACAGCAGACACGTTTGCCGCGAAAGCGCTCAGGCCGCGTGAGGATTGTTCCTAGCGTCAGTGCGCCGGTAGGTTCTACCTTCAGGTTGTTATAGAGGAAGTAGTGGCGCAGGGCACTCAGTGTTTGCTCGTCTGGTACTTCAATAATATCCGCCAGTCCGCGCTGCAGGATCTCCCAGTTGATGTGTCCCAGACTGAGTGTGCGTGCGCCATCCGCAATGGTAGCTGGTTCCTGCTCGTTTGGGATCAATCTGCCCTGGCGCAACGAGCGGGCGGCATCATTTCCTGGCAAAGGCTCTGCGCCCACGACTTCTGTCGCGCTACCCAGATGATCACGTGCTACAACGATGCCTGAGCTTAAACCGCCACCGCCAACCGGTGCGATAATCGTATCAAATGGCCCGGCAGCCAGGATCTCCTGACCGAGCGTAGAATTGCCTGCTACCACGCGATAATCATCATATGCCTGCGCCCGAAAAGCGTCGGGATGATCTTCCAGTAGCTGACGCACCCGTGCATCGCGACCGATCTTGCGGACATCCACCAGATCGACCGTCCCACCATAGGCCTGGACCGCGTTGATCTTGACCTGTGCGGAAGTGCTTGGCATCACAACCGTACAGGATTTGCCCAGCAGGCTACTGGCATAGGCGATGGCCTGTCCAAAATTGCCTGAAGATGCAGTTATAATGTGGGTCTGAGGAATACTGGATAAGAGATTATAAGCGGCCCGAAACTTGAAACTTCCTGTATGCTGGAATGTTTCACTGGCAATGGTAATCTCACAGTCCAGATCAGCCGACAGACGAGGCGCAGATAAAAATAACGCTGGACGTATGGTTGCTGGCAACGTCTGCCATACCTGTGTGAGATAGGCTCCAGTCAACTCTGGAGCGGATTGAGCATAATCAGTAGTCAGCATAGATAAAAACTCCATATCTGTTCTGTAAAGATATACTCTGATTATAGCATGTCCTTATGGATAATTCTTTCTCCCTCTTTCTGCCGTAGCGACCACGCTTCATGGGCAATAGCGCTTAAATAGGAGGAATGATGATGGACAATGTAGGTACGTGGTCGCAACTGAGGTGTGCTTTCCTCATCATCGTACGATATGCTCGCCCATAGGCTCATCCGTACCCCAACAGCGGTGCCAGGGGACAAGAAGGAGAGCGTTGGAGCGAGATAGTGGTAGCGGTATTGCCTGTGAAAGGTGGTTGCCAGGTGGTTGGCAGCCTCTTCTCCATGTGGAGGCTTACGTTGTGTTTTTGGATGTGCTATACTGATTGAACGTCAGATTTTTGTGAGAAACGAGGAGGCTTACGTGGAGCAAAAGCAACACCGCCTGGGTTATGATGATTTTGCAGAGCAATTCGTTTCCGTCCTGTCTGATCATTGGTCAGACATCATCCGGATTATCGAGCGGCAATCTCCCCGAGTTTCGTCACTTTTACGCGTCGCCATACCGACGAATTTGAAGCGCATCAATGGCACCTGGCGTATCCAGATAGCCGTTCGGCGTATTTCACAACGCGATGGGCTACAATCCCCTCGTGACAATGAGATTGTTGCGCAGGCTATCCGCCTCTGGGCTCATTCGGAAGCACAATTTCGCCTACCTCGTATCACGATTGAATTCGTCATATAGTCATCCTGGCGTTTGTTTACTGCAAGCCCCGTCCGCCCATCAGTTTCAGTGTCAAACGCACGACATTGCATAAAAGATCATACGAATAACAGACGCCAGCCTTGTTCCTCTCAGATGCATAGTCGAGTGCCAACAGCATGTTTAACAAATTTTTACCCGCTGTTTACATTTTTTTGGTAGTTGGATGCCTCAATTGATGTTATACTGGATGTGTTATCGTAAGAAACTAGCTAGAAATAAGAAGAGTTCATAGTATGAAACGTGAAAATTCACAAAATTCGCATATGAATGGAAAAGGCCCTCAACCTGAAAAAACAGCCTCTGAGCGTTATCAGGCTCTTCGAAATAAAGGAAATGCTGTTACCGATGATGAGAGATTGCTCAGTCGCCCCACGCAACCGCTGGTCAGCCCTAAAGAACCTGTATCCACTGAGAGGATCGCAGAAGAAGCACATGCCTTTGAGCGCGCCTTAAATTTCGATTTTACCATGACCGATCCCTGGCGCGTCTTTCGTATTATAGGTGAATTTGTTAATGGCTTTGATGTTCTGGCACATATTCCGCCTTCAATCGCCATTTTCGGTTCTGCACGCACAAAAACAGATAATCCCTACTATGCTGCGGCGCAAGAGACGGCTCGTTTATTGGCTGAAGCTGGTTTTGGTATCATCACTGGCGGCGGACCAGGGGTTATGGAAGCGGCAAACAAGGGAGCACAGGAGGGCGGAAACCTCTCCATTGGCTGCAATATTGAATTGCCTTTTGAGCAAGCATCCAATCCTTACCTGGACATCTCGCTTGATTTCCGCTACTTCTTTGTGCGCAAAACCCTTTTCGTCAAGTATTCAAGTGCCTTCATCATTTTCCCGGGTGGCTTCGGCACTATGGACGAACTCTTTGAGGCACTCACGCTGATCCAGACGAAAAAGGTCAGCAACTTTCCAGTGATTCTCTATGGATCACAGTACTGGAATGGACTCATGGATTGGTTGCGTGGCACCATGTTAGAGGTCGAGAATATCTCGCCTACCGATCTTGATCTGTTACGCGTATCGGATGATCCACAAGAGATTTGCAAGTTGGTCTGTGACGCCTATCACAGAAATAATCAACTGGAAAAGATTGAGCCCAGGCGCGAAACTTCTATTCGTTGAGTCAGCGCCCGGCACAATTTACTCTATAACTGGATCGACTCCTGCACTGCTGGCAGGCGTGGGAGTTTGTTCAGTCCCAACGCTATCGGCATACCGTTTGAGTATCACGGTGCTCAGCGGTGGTAGCGTGAGGAGTATCGAATGCTGGCTGGATTGCCAGGGAACGGGCCCACTGGGCATATCGTTGTCATTGAGCAGACCGCTTCCTCCATAGCGTGTATGATCGCTATTGAGTACTTCGTGATACACGCCTGTCTGGGGGACACCCAGTCGATAGCCCTGGCGTGGGACCGGCGTGAAATTGCAGATGAAAACCAGGGTATCATCCGCATTGGGACTGCGGCGCTGAAACGAGATTACGCTATTATCCACATCATTGCAATCGATCCATGCGAAGCCTTCGGGCTCACAATCCAGTGCACTCAGCGCTGGTTCCGTTTGATAGAGGTAGTTAAGATCGCAAACAAAGGTATGCAATTGCCGATGGTGAGGATCGCTGGGTGCATCCAGGAGATGCCAGTCGAGGCTCTCTTTATAATTCCACTCACCCCATTGTCCAAACTCCCCGCCCATAAAGAGTAACTTCTTGCCTGGATGTCCCCACATATAGCCATAGAAGGCGCGTAAATTCGCGAACTTCTGCCAGAGATCGCCCGGCATCTTGCGAATCATTGATCCCTTCAGATGGACGACCTCATCATGTGAAAGCGGTAGAACATAATTCTCTGAAAATGCATACATTAAAGAGAACGTAATATTGTTCTGATGGACGCGTCGATAGATGGGATCAAATTCCATATATTCGAGCATATCATGCATCCAGCCCATATTCCACTTATGGGTAAAGCCGAGGCCACCGATATAGGTCGGACGAGTCACCAGCGGCCAGGCGCTTGATTCCTCAGCAATCGTGATCGTGCCCGGTATTTCAGCATAGACCGCTTCATTCAACTGGCGCAGGAAGGCCACTGCCTCCAGGTGTTCGCGCCCACCAAATTCATTAGTCACCTGTTCTCCCGGCTCACGGAGATAATCCAGATACAGCATTGAGGCCACCGCATCGACACGCAAGCCATCGATATGATACTCACGCAGCCAGAAGAGGGCGCTTGCTATCAGAAAATTACGCACCTCGCTCCGCCCATAATCAAACACATATGTGCCCCACTGCTTATGCTCACCTTTGCGCGGATCGGCATATTCATAGAGATGAGTACCATCGAAGTAACTGAGCGCGTGACCATCCTTCGGGAAATGTGACGGCACCCAATCCAGCAGCACACCGATCCCTTGCTGATGCAGATAGTCCACGAAATACTGAAAATCCTCTGGCGAGCCAAAGCGGCTGGTAGGAGCATAATAGCCTGTCACCTGATAACCCCACGAGCCATCAAAAGGAAACTCTGTAATTGGCAAAAGCTCAACATGGGTAAAGCCAAGTTCTTTCACGTAAGAAGCCAGCAGGGGAGCCAGTTCGCGATAGGTCATAAAGCGATCTTCCTCGACCGCACCATGCTGATGACGTTCTGGAACATGACGCCAGGAACCGAGGTGGACCTCGTAAATTGATAGCGGAGCATTCAACTCCTGGCGTGCTGGACGCCGGGCAATCCACTCCTGGTCCTGCCAGCTATGCTGCTGAATATCGGCCACAATACTGGCATTATGGGGGCGCAGTTCGCAGGCAAAGGCATAGGGATCGATCTTATCGGCGGCATAATTGTGATGGCGGGAATAGATCGCGTATTTATAGAGTGCGCCGAGAGGTAGGTGGGGGATAAAGCATTCCCAGACGCCCAACTCCTGATGGCGGATGTGCATAGGATGGGTGGCGCGACTCCACTGATTGAAATCTCCGATTACCGAGATCATACGTGCCCCTGGTGCCCAGACCGCGAAATTCACGCCTGCGACGCCATTCACGACGCGGGGATGCGCGCCCATCTTTTCATAGAGACGATAATGCTTCCCCTGACCAAACAGGTAGAGATCGAAATCGCTCAAAAGAGACGGAACCTCTTCTAACGGCGCCTGCGAGGCGTGATTCGTTGCCTTTCCAGGTTGTTGTGGCCGGTGTGGTATTGACATAAAAGTATCCTCGTTCCCTGGTTATAAGGTACATGCATCTTTAGCATAGCACACATCACAAAACAAGCGTTTTTCCATCCCACTCATCCTCCTATGATAGCAGTCCGCAGGTTTTGCGTAGACCGGGGTGGGATCAGATCAATCAAGTACTTCCTGCAAGGCGGGAAGCGCCTCAGGTATCTCCAGTGCGATCCAGAAATTCGCCGTATTCACCATCACGATTAGCATGATACCCACGCCAACCAATGATATCATTATCATATATTTGGGCTGTAAGATGCCAGCAATCCGTTTACTCAACAAGGAAGCGCTCATTGCGCCAACCCCTTGAGCCGTCATTATCCAGCCCAGAGTCGCCGCATTGCCGTGGAGAACCTGTTGTATCACAATAATAGCTGTATTGCAATATTTGCAAGTTTTTTTCATTCTTCGGGCTGTGAGGATTCCGTGAAATGTGCTCAAATGAGACCGAATACCGTTGCGTTTCGTGTACTTATCTGAGGGCAAGCTTAACACTGATTGCTTCTGCCTGAAGATAGGCCGGGGCGAACATGAAATAGAGATGAAGAAAGGATGGGGATGATTATGGCTATTGACGTTGAGAAGATGAAACAGCGTTTGGAGACCTTGCGCACTGAGTTGGAGGATAGCCTGAAGCAATTGCCCATAGCGCAGCCCTTCCCCGATAATGCTAACGCCGAGGACGATACTGTAGGAGATACTGAGGACCTGGCCGTCGATTCTCAGGAGATGCAGCAAGAGCAATCCATCAAACAGGATCAGGAGTATCAGCTCTCTGAGGTGAAGGCCGCTTTACAGCGCATCCAGGACGGCACGTATGGACGTTGTGTGGTGGATGGAGCAGAAATTCCAGTTAAACGTTTAGAGGCCATTCCCTGGGCCTCCCGCTGCATCAAAGACGAAGAGGCGTGGGAGCAGGAGCAGCTTCGCAATGCTCCCTCATTGCCCCAGGACAATCAGGGCACCCGCTTCTCTTGATCGTGTTTGATTCCCATCACCATCGGGATTGTGTGGCTCACCTGCTGGCAGGCGCACCTGCGCCCTTTTTAGTGTGTGGTGCAGAAAAGGTGTATAGCACCTTTTCTGCACCACACACTAAAACTCTTTTGAGCACCATTGGTGCTCAAACCAATTTTTAGTATGTATTGTAGAAAAAGTTCGGAGAACTTTTTCTACAATACATACTAAAAAGGGCGCAGGCGCGCAGGCGCCTGCCAGTTTGTTTGAAAACAGAGGCGCGGTCTACACATTGGATTGAAGAACAGTGTTTAGAGCAGATAGGGATAAATTTATTATGAAAAATGTGCTATAAGCCATAAATGTCTTGACGTGTACCTCTCTCTCCTCTACAATGGATACTTATCAATGCGCAAATGTTGGATGAGCTAGTGAGCGGGAGATCTGAAGGTATGGGGTATGATATGCAACCATCGTTTTTGCGACGACGGGTGCTGGTGGCGGTAGCTCCAGATGATAGACAGGCGATTGAACTGATCAAAGCGCTGCGGATGCAGGGATTGACGGTCCTGGTTGCCTCGACGGTTGTATTGGCCGCCCAGGCGGATGAAGTAGCGGTCTGTGTGGTGGTGTTGCATCCAGAAACGTGGCGCTCTACGCTTCCCATTATCGTTGCCATGCGTTGCAATCCACGCTATATGATTCCGGTGCTGGAAGAACCTATGATGCTGCCGCGAGCTGCCTGGGCTACTGAACCCTTTGCTTTGTCGGAGTTCCCAGCTGAAACTGCCAGAGCACTGGCCCAGATGATCCGTCATCATTTTCAGACGGTGGCGGAGCGAGAGCCAGTCGTGGTAGCGCCTCGCGTAGCGATCAGTCCCTGGCTGCGCGAGCCTGAACCATTTGAACCATCCATCATCCACAAACCCCGACGAATGGTGTTACCACCACAACTTGCGCAACTCCTGCGGCTAGGCTGGCCGCTGACTGTGATGCTCTGCCTCAGCTTTCTCTCCTACTATTTCTTTCAATTATCATCGATGACCAATACTGAAGCAGTCACGCGCACTGTCAGGACCACTCCTACCTGGCGCGATCATGTCTATACGGCTGCTGTGCCAGGGGCCAGTTGTGATAACGCAGGAGTTGATTGGGAAGTGCCTGACCACTATAAAGGGCAGGTCTCTCCGAGCGTGAAGCCAGGTACAATAGACAATCAGCAACCAGTTGCAACACCTACCTCACAGGTTATTGTGGATACTTCGACCGTCGTGACCTGTCAGCAGAGCGGCGCATTATTGACACATATGAATCATTACGCTGCTTTTGCGACAATGATCTTTGCCAGCAAGGGGCTAGCATTACCTCAGCACTTCAAGGCGCAGATTACAGGCAGTATCGTCAATACCAGCCCTGGAGCTATCTTTGCGCTGGGTGTACGCGATCAAAGCAACTCGGATCTGAGTTCGCGTGATAGTGGTTATGGTAATGACACGCTGCAGGTAGGTATTGATGGGAGCTGGGAAATCGTTCGCTATAATAACAGCAGCCAAGCAGTTGATCTCCGCTTTGCGCGTGGTTTTGTCAGGGCGGCGCGTAGTTATATCCTGGCTGCCGAAACCAATGGCGACATCATGAGCTTTTCGATTAACAACCAAACGATCGCTACGATCACAGATCCCACCTATGCGGACAGCTATGGGGTCAGCTTTGGTCTGAGTGATCCCGCTGCGGTCCATGCTCCCAGTGCGCTCTTCTCACAGTTCGTGTATCAACCATTGGCGGAAACGGCACAGGTGCAATCCCAGATACGGACCACTATCACTCCACACTCGCTGCAGCCAGTTCCCACAATCTATACAGCGGTTGCACCCGGTTTTGGCTGTGATCCCGGCAAAGGACAATGGCAGCCAACCAGTGTTGCTCTAGATCATGCCATCACGCACTGCCCTGCCACCGGTCTGACCGTCACATCGCCCGGCAACAGTGCAGCTGGCCTGAATATTCGCCTGGATGAGCGTAGCTCAGGTGTAACCTATTCCAATTTCATCTTTACTCCGCTGCCTGGCCTCTATGCTCAGTGAAGCTGACTGACTGACTGACTGTAATCATAAGAATACTGGTGCGTGTGTACGGGAGGTGTGCTATAATACGGGATGCCATAGCTGACTGATGAATTGTCAAGGAAAGAAGGAAAAGGAATCGTGCCTCTCAAACGTGCGCGTCTTTATGATGTTCTGGCGTTGTGTCTTGCGATCATTGCCATCGCCTGCGACCAATGGACCAAATCACAGATCGTCCATACCATGACTGTCGGAAGTGAAACTCCATTTCCTATTTTCGGACAGTATCTTGTACTCAACTATATCCGCAACTCTGGCGCGGCTTTTAGTATGCTCTCAGGCGGTACTGGCTCGATAGTGCTGGCAGTCTTAATCTCACTTGCCATCATTGTTATCTGCGCCATCTATGCGCGCATGTGGAATACCGGCTCACTGGTCTATAAGCTGACGTTTGGGTTGATCCTGGGCGGAGCCTTTGGGAATCTGATTGATCGTGTGGTACACAGTGGCTATGTCGTCGATTTTGTTTCTTTTCGCATTCCCGAAATTAATTATTATTTTGCGGTCTTTAATGTCGCTGATGCCTGTATTTCCGTAGGAGTGATCCTGCTCTTCTTGATGGTCCTGTTTGGCGGTTTGCGTCAGCAGCATGTAGAGAAGGAACAGGTTGAGACCAACGACGAGCAGCATGCATCGCATACGACCTCTACGCTCGACACAAACAAGGCCACCACGACGGAGTATCATGGATAATCAAGCACCCACGACCCCGGTTGAAACATGGACCATTCAGGACGAACAGGTAGGCACACGTCTGGATCGTTTTCTGGCATCCCAGGTTGAAAATCTTTCACGGAGCGCGATCCAGCAATTGATTGCCGATGGATCGGTTGAAATTAATCAGAAGCCAGCCACCAAGCCTGGCTATGCGTTACGCTTAAACGATCAAGTGCGCATCCTCAATTTTATACCCTCTTCGGCGGCCAAGGATATTGTGCCGCAGGATTTACCGCTGGATGTCGTGTATGAAGATGCAGATCTCGTTGTGTTAAATAAAGCGTCGGGCATGGTGGTGCATCCTGCCCCAGGCCATTATGATGATACCCTGGTCAATGCGTTGTTGGCGCGCTACCCCGAGTTGCGAGACCACAAAGAAGACGTGCGTCCAGGCATTGTACATCGTCTGGATCGTGACACATCTGGTCTGCTTATCGTCGCCAAAAACCTGCAAACTCAGGTAGCATTGATCGAGCAGATGAAGGATCATCGTATTGAGAAGCGCTATCTGGCACTGGTCGAAGGCATTGTCTCGCTGGATCGTGGTACGATTGAAGCTCCAGTTGGACGCGATCCCCGCAATCGTCAACAGATGACAATTACCTCGGTGGACAGTCGTGACGCTACCACGCATTTCAAAGTCAAAGAGCGCTTTAATCATCATACCCTGCTCCTCTTGCAGCTAGAAACTGGACGCACCCATCAGATTCGTGTCCATCTCAAAGCTATCGGACATCCTGTGGTCGGTGATCCTATCTATGGCACGGGCCGTATCAGGTTTGGTATTACGCTGCAACGTCAATTCCTGCATGCCTATCAGTTGCGCTTTATTCATCCTCATAGTGGTGAGGTGATCGAACTTGAAGCACCTTTGCCTCCTGATCTACAAAGCGTGATGGACGATCCAAAGCATTTATAAACAAGTAAGCGCTTATCCATCCGAACAAATAAACTGTAAGCCTCTTCCACGAGGCTTATTTTTTTACTTTGATACTTATTCTCCAAATTTGTCAGATCAAGGCGAATATCGTTTATGTAGTTGCCTGGAACCAGGATAGGCTGCGGATTCATAAAAATAATCTCGTATTGCTCACGTTTTATGAGTATAAATGAAAGAGTTTGTATGATCTTTTATCGAACGGAAAGTCGAAATATCGCTATATAGACGTGGTGTCGAGCTTGACTGTCGATTGTTTTTAGGGTACTACTATCTTGACGGCGGTTTCCGATCCGCCAGTTGTATACAGGTTGATGTAGACCTTTTACTGAAAGGATAGGGTTACCCTCATGGGAACGTATAGCAAGATTCGATGCGCCGGTGCTGCGAAGCTTCAGGAAAACGCTGTTGTTCTGATGGCAGAACTATCGGAAGACGACCTCACGGTCGTTATGGGTGGTTATGGTGGCTATGGTGGTGTCGTTGATGCTGATCCGCGCACCAACCCACATACTAAGCCAAATACTAAGCCACCTCGTCGTAACCGCCGTAACCGCCGTAATGATCGCCGTCGCTAAGCTGTTAATCAGGAGTTTCGAACTGGTATAGGAAGCATACCTTGCATTTTGTTACTTGCCATATCGGAATCAGTCTCTGTCTCGTCGCCTGAATTGCGCGAGAGGGACTGATTTTTTTGTTTAGGCATGGTTCAAAACCACGTGACACTTTTGAACAATCAGGCAGCGAGAGCAGAATAACCCAAAGCTGCCAACCAATCTCCCTCGGGAACATTTGAATCCGTCCGTTGTAAAGGGGAAAGTCC
>NZ_BIXY01000084.1 GCF_008326305.1 Dictyobacter arantiisoli
GTGTGAGACCGAAGCGGGAGGGCTGATTCAAAGGTTCCCGTGCTCTGGCAACTGGCGATGAAGCAGGAACAACTGACCGCTCTGGCGTGTCTTGCACACGTTTGAGTATGAGAAAGGTAGCAGTATGGTATACTAGGGGCAGAGGAATGCTGTGAGAAAGGAGAGACTGAATCCATTATGACAACCATTGATGCACCCAGGACTACCCCAACGATACACACGCTAGCTCAGATTTTTTCTGAGATCGAGCGCCAGGTACCGGGGGCACCGTGGGTTCCTTTGGGAAATTTCCAAATGGACTTTTTTCGCAACTATTCAGAACATCAAGCAAGCCTGCTTGCCGATCCGATTCAGGAACAGCCGCACAAGCCGGGTCCTGAAGCAACAGAGCAAGAACGAGAACTATATCAATGGGCTGTTTTTTGCGCGGCTAGCGCTGAATATCTCGCCCATACCTATGGGCTGGAGGTTCCAACGTGGGCTAATGATCCTGCCTATAGCTGTCTCGATGATGCCTGGTACTTCGCCCCTATGGCCTACGAGGTGGAGAGTGTGAAGGAGCGAGAGATCGCCACCACACCAGTAGAGTTTGCCCGACGCAACATCTTTTGCGGAGCCAAGATCCACGTCGATAAACATGCCGAAGCCCAGAAGTTTATCGAACGCAAGCGCCTCAAGCGCCTACGAAAAACCGCATAGGATAACATTAGGCCTACAGCCAACAAAAGAAAAAGTAAGCAATACGCAGCTCCTTCGGGAGCGCGTTTTTTTATGTTCACTTCGATTAACGATCCCTAATAGAGGTCACAAGATTACGGCGGGCAAAACATACGCTAAGCCCGCCGTAATCTTGTGCTGGACACTGTCAGAACGCCGCCTTGTTTCCCACTTCCTTTTTTTGAGGGAGATCCAAAACCTCTTGACTTAGAGCGCTCTAAGTTCTTTATACTACACGGTTCTTCCACATTTACGGGCGCAAGGTGGCGGTCGCATTATTCAACTTTCCGCCTCTGGCGGTCAGTTCGCTGGCTCCGGTGCTTCCCTCTATCACGCCAGCAAGTGGGGGATTGAAGGCTTTATGGAAGCGGTGATGCAGGAAGTCGCGCCCTTCAATATCGGAGTCACCATCGTCGAGCCGGGCGGGGCGCGCACCGCGTTCGGGTTGGGCAGCTTACAACTCGGCGCGAAGCTGGAAGCGTACGAAGGCACCCCGGCAGGAATGCTCCGTCATATTCTTCAAGATACGTCGCGTCTTTCGATTGGTGATCCCAGCAAAATGGTCACGATCATGATCGACAGCGTTGACCAGAAGCCAGCACCACAGCGGATCGTACTTGGCAGTGACTCTTTTACCGCAATCCAAAGGGCGTTGACGGAGCGTCTGGCGGTGGTTGAAGCGCAGCATGTACATCCAAAGAAAAATATGAGTCATCCTGATTCGGGATGACTCATATCAGTTAAAAATCACAACAAGAAAGAGGCAAACACAGCGCGTGTCGCCTCATCGTCTGGCAAAAGCGCCGCGACCGCCGGAGAGGTCCTGCCGCTGATGGCGATCTGCATATAGCGTAGACGTATGGGAACCAGCTCGCCTGTTATCGCCGTGCGTGCAAGCATGTGCTTTACCGGTGCCACCTCCTGTCTGCTGGCGATTCGCGCCTTCTCCCAGTAGTTGCGAAAGCCTGGAAGCTCACACCACTCACGAATGTACTGCTGATACCAGGGCTCGTACTGCGAGAGTGCGTTCTGCCGCATGAAAAGTTGAAAACAAAAAAGCGCGTGTTGCTGCCAGAGTGCGCGCGCCTCTGCACTCATCGTCGAACGCCTGCAAATATCCGGGTGCAAGAGGAAATGAGGCGTCGTACGCTGCTGTGGTGGAATCGTAGCGAGCGGCGGCAGCCCAAAGAGGTGCAGAAAGAGTTCATTGGCAGCATGCACCTGGAACGTGTGCGTGACTACAGCAGCCGGATAGGGTAATGTGACCATAATCTGTTGCGCATACTCCAGGGCGCGCTGCAAATCGGCGCTCTCCCACTCAGGCTGTTCGGGCACATATTGTGCGGCCAGTAGCAGTTCGTTGCGCTCACTAAGACTGCACTCAAGATAGTCAGCAATCTGCATCAGCATCGCACGTTCCGGCAAACGCCGGGAGCGCCCTATGAGCCAGTTTTTATAGGTCGGGCAGGCTTCGTCGTTGAGTTCTTGTTGTGTAAAACGCTTCAACTGTAGATGGCGCTGCTCGCGATACTGCTCCTGACGCCTGATGCGCACCGCCTCAATGGCCACCAGAAGCTGCTGCAATACATGCGCGTGCTCTCTGGAGAGCGCATCATCCTCTCTCTTCTCAGGAATATGTAATGACATTGTTCCCTCATTCAACCTAAGATTGATCCCCGGGTGCAGAGTCGCACGCCAGGTGTAGTTCTACTCTTGGTACAACATCCGTTTGTGTCTATACTATTCCCAGAAAGTGAGGTTGCTCCAGGCGACGGCTTTGCATGGTCCCGCCTGACAACAGTCCGCAGCAGGCGCTTTCGCCACCCATTTGAGTAATAGATGGCATATATATACCAGAGGTAGCATGTTAAATTTCAAGGCGACAAGAAAAGGCATTTAAAAGGGGAGAGAAAGATTCTATGGCACAGATTCAATTTGGTTTTAACCCCATGGCCATCGGCAACCTGGGTTCTTCACAGCACGAGCATCTCAATCAGCTCCGTGCCGCGCTTGACACAATTGTAGGACACTTTGATGGTGTCTGGCTCCCTGATCACGTTCAGTTTGGTACAACTCCAATTCTGGAAAATTGGACGACGTTGACTTATCTCGCGGGAATGCGCCCAGAATTACGCTATGGACATCTCGTGCTCAACCAGCTCTTTCGCAATCCTGCTTTGCTGGCGAAGATGGCAGCTACGTTTCAATATATGAGCCAGGGTCATTTTATTCTGGGTATCGGCGCTGGCTGGGCCGAGGAAGAGGCAAGAGCCTATAACCGTCCCTTTCCACCAGCCGGGCAGCGAATCAGCGAACTGGAAGAGCAGTTGCAGATCATCAATGCATTGTGGCGTGAAGAGAGCGTCACTTTTGAGGGCAAGTATCACCAGGTACACAACGCGAAGTGTCTGCCTCGTCCTGAGCCGCTTCCTCCCATACTTATCGCCGGCGTTCAGCCGCGTATGCTGCGCCTCGTTGTTCGCTACGCTGATTGGTGGAATACAACAGCTACGACCTTAGATAAGGCCAGAGAGCAGTTGAAGGCTCTGGATGCCGCCTGTGAAGAGATAGGACGTGACCCAAAGACGCTGCGCCGCACCTTACTGGTGAAATGCTATTGTGCTCCAACAGAGCAAAAGTTGGACGAAAATCTGGTAAAGCTGCAGGAGCCCATTGGCATGCACATTACAGGAACGCCTGCACAGATTGTAGAACAGCTGCAGCCGTGTATTGAAATGGGCTTTGATTATTATATCATCGTGGCCAGAGACTTTCCTCGTGAGCTTACCACGCTGGAGCTATTAGCTCACGAGGTGCTACCTGCCCTGAATAAAGCACACTGACATACTTCCCCTTCGGCGTCAGTAGAGGTAATATACGTGTGGAATGAGTTTTCCTGTTCCAGGCAGAGCCTGGAACAGGAAAACTCATTCCATGATTCCTCTCCCTTGCTATCTCTGTCGGTTTGTCTCGACAAGTTAACGCCTAAACGCCTATGGGAACCATCCCATCTCTTCCCGTCTCTCTCGCGTGTGTCTAACAAAAGCTAAGCGATGAACTCCTGTGCGAAGCGCCGGATCATATCGAGGTTCAGTGGCTCAGGAAACCTGAAGAGCAATTCCTGTGCGCCTGCTTCCTCGTACTCTATGATACGTTTGCGAATCGTCGCGGGACTGCCAACCAGCGCGGAGAAGCTCATAAAGGGTCTTAATCCCTCAGGAACTTTTGCCAGAGCCTGCTCATCAGTATCTCCAAGAATACAGACCAGCCCCACGGTGCGATGAATACTCTGATAGTTGCGCTCGGCAGTCTCACAATGCCGTTTCAGTACTGCCAACTTGTGCTCAATCGTGGCGGGATCGCCAGATAAGTTACAGGCATCCCCATACAGAGCCACCTGTTTAAGCGTGACCTTCTCGCCGCTGCCAGCAATCAGCAAGGGGATATGAGGCTGTTGCACCCCTTTGGGCTGATTGATTGCTCCTTTTACCTGATAATATGTTCCTTCAAATGTGGCCTTCTCCTGAGTCCACATGGCGAGGAGAATTTGAACTGCTTCGTCTAATTGGGCAGAGAGAACAGGGAACGTTGGATAGTCGTTGCCGTAGTACGCATGAAACTGAGGAGCATGGGTAGGGCTACCTGCCCCGATTCCTAATGTGAGCCGACCATGACTTATGACATCAACCGTACTCGCCATTTTCGCGAGCAGTGCTGGATGGCGAAAGACATTGTTGGTGACCATCTGACCAATGCGCACATGACTGGTATCACGTGCCAGTGCTGCCGTCGTCATCCAACACTCAAAGAGAAACTCTTCCCAAGGTTGTGTCGTTTCAATAGCACTCCCAAGCCAATTATCAGGCCACAACCGATCAGAAACCCAGACCGTATCAAAGCCTACTTCCTCAGCTGTCAGAGCAACGTTCGTCATCGTTTCATAGGCTTCTATCGGATCTTTGATTCCCACCAGTTCATTAACTATACCATTGGGTACTGCTACACCAAATTTCATGGACATAAATCTATCCTCCATTTTATTCATACCTGCACTGTACATATATGAACTATAGGACAAAAAAATGAGATTAAGCCCAGGCCTTTTCCAGGCGACTTAAAAGTATGATAAGTTGATCTCGCTCCTCCTGACTAAAGTAGGTACCTAGTTCTTGCACAACCTGACGCTCAAGTTGTGACGCAGCCTCAAAGCGGCGGTGTCCCTCTTGTGTGATTTGTGCTAGTACCCGTCGTCGATCAGCAGGATCAAAGACGCGCTCAACGAGTCCTTCAGCCGCCAGACGATCGACCATCTGAGTCACATTTGAACGCACGCTGTGCAACTTTTCGGCTATCAGTCCCAATGGTAGAGGCTCTCCAGCCATGATGAGATGTTGGAGCACCTGATGCTGCGCACACGTCAAACCGATTGGTTGCAACAACGGGTTGATGTGTGCTTCAGTTGTTTTCTCGGTTCGATACAGCAGACCAAGGAGACGCAAGATCTTTTCGTCTATCCCGTCAATTTTTTCGTTCACATGTGAAGTATATGGCATCGACGCCTACCGTGTCAACCCCCCCTGCTAGAAATGGATGCATTTGATGGTTTTATCGAGATGGGCTTGCATGGATCGAGTTCCAAGAACCATGTCAGGGTCTGGGTCTGAGCAGGAGTTCAAGTTGTTCCAGGCAGCGGGTGATGTCGTCGGGCTGCGCGTCTAGCTGCAGGGTGATCCCTTTGACGAAGGCGATGATCATGCGTGCCGTACTTTGTAGCTCAAGATCTTTCCGAATCGTGCCTTCCTGCATGCCGGTATCCAGGATGTTAATGAGATATGCTTCCCAGAGTGCGTCCGTTTTTACAATCAGACGGTGGATGCGCTCGTCGCGTCCGGCACGTAAAAAGAGTTCACACATCGCACGGAACAACAACGCGTCCTCAGGAATACGCCGTTGCAGTTCCGCAGTATAACGCTGAAAAAGAGAGAGTGACGTTTCCCCATCTTGCGCCTGGGGATATAACGTCGTATTTGCGCTCAGGTTCAAGCCAACAATATATTCAGCTACGTCTTTAATCAAGGCCTCTTTCGTCGGAAAATAATAATGAATGGTCGCTTGATTAATACCAACCACAGCAGCAACCCTGCGTAAGCGCAATCCTTCAAATCCTTTTTCAGCGATCTCAGCATAAGCGGCCCGTACAAGCGCCAGACGCCGTTCATCATTGTCAACGGTGTGAGAAGATCGTGGTACCGTAGAAAGCTGGCTTCCGTCATCGATTGGCTGCGTCATCATTATCTAATCCTCCTGAATAATGCACTTACTCACAATCACCCGTACCACAGGAACAGCCACTATTGCCACTGGAATGGATATGGCGATCCCGATCAGCGTGTTGGTTATCAACATCATAGCAAAAGCAGGCGTGAAACCCATACTGATCAATGTTAACACAAATGAGGCCGGAATTGTCATAACAATCGAGATAAAAATTCCCAACAGAAGAGATTCGTAACAGAGAGACAAAAGAAACAGCTTGAGAAGAGAAGCCAGGAGGAGGATTTACCGAAGGAAGAGCCAGAAAGCCCCGCTCTTTTAAGTAAGGCGAGGCTTTCTGGCTCTTCCCTGTAACACTTCATCTTTAATGAATCTTTTATGGCGAGATGACGACGTTTCCGGTCATACCTGAGAAGAGACCAGAGTCATGGGTACTTTCTGGGGGTATAGAGATGAACACCGGAAATCTGGTATTTGTAGTGTTCGGATAGCCTAATCCGTTGGCAGAAATCTCGTTGACGGTGCCGGTGAGCTTGCGCTTTCCCAGCGCTTTCAGCGTGAAGACGGCAGTTTGTCCAAATTGCACTTTGGAGATATCCGTTTCATCCACGAAACACTGGATCGCGTTGATATGGTCAATGTCAACGAGCTGAATGAAGGTGAGACCGCCATGATCACTCTGGATTTCAAGGCCACCGGAGGGCACAAGATTATTGACCGCGCCAGGCTGTCCACCAATGGAACCGATGATCGCTGTGACGACTGCATCATGCGGGGCGCGTAAGGCGGTAAAGGACAGGAGTTGTTCGGCGATCAGCAGGTTCGCAAGCGAGGTGCGATAAGTGAACTCGGCAGCTGTGAGGGATAAGAATGCGTTGCTGCGATCAGGATTGGCCTGCGCCACCTGGATGCTCGCGGCAGCTTCCGCGATACGTCCCGCTGCCGCGACCAGACTCACATCAGCGTTAGCGAAAGCTTGCTGGAGAGCCGCTTCATCCTTTCGCACGGTCCCCTGCGCTGTTACAACGCTCACACGGGCGGAGGTGGTGGCGACTCTAAAGGCCGCTTCAGCCGCTTGTATACAGCTTTGCAGGGGTGATGGTTGGGACGCGCCATCCGAGCCATTCCCATTGGTGGGGGTCGCGGTGGCGGCGGCGGTCTGACAGGCCTGTAATGCCGAGATCAGGGTCAACCGGGCGGACGCCACTGAGGCTTCAGCGGCCTCGATGACCGCACGCAGGGTATTTCGATCAGCCTGCAAGGTCACGCGGGCAAAACGAATATTCGCCTGCGCCTGCCGGATCAAGGCCTGACGATTGTTTCTCTCCGCCTGCAAGGTTACCCGGGCCAGATGGACCGAGGCGGCAATAAAACGATCTTCGGCCTCCAGATGGATGATTGCGGCCCGCACTTCCTCACGGGCAGCATCCACCGCCACCTGAGCCGCATGGACCTGTGCCACATAGGTATTTAGTCCCAGATGGGAGAGGACCTGGTTTTCCACAACATGCTGCCCAATGGCGACATCAATATCACTGATCACGCCCGTGACGGACGAGCTAAAGACCAGATTAAAGGTTGGAGCTTGCAGAACACCATAGGCATTGATGCCCGGTCCTTGCGTCGGCCTCATCAATTGTCCAGGAAAGCCTATAGCCCAATCCAGCGGCCTGAAGAAGAAGCCCCCCAGCACGATAATCAAGAGGATAAAAGGAATCCAGATAGCATTTTTACGTTGCCGCCATTTCGGCGGTGCCAGCGGTGGATCGCCTGTCAGTAAAGTAGTGTCTTCAACCATTTCTGGTGGCGGGCAGAGTGCCCTGCCAGGTGTTTGTAGCATACGACGATCATCTCCTCATTGAAATACTGCCAACCATGCAAGATGATGACCTCTTGTACGATAGACGTGACAGAAAGATGAGAGAACAAATAAAGGACGCACAGTACGTCATTTCAGCTTTAGTATATAGAAACAGTGAAGCGACCAAGACTGATTAATTATGCAGAAATGAGCTAATCCTGACTGGACGCTTTCTTGATGAAGTCTTTGATCTATGCGATACTGATGAGGAACAAGCGAGAGAAAAGAGGGAATGCTATGTGCGCTAGAAACGCGAATGCCAGACAAGAAATCCAGCATCTGATCCTGAAAAACCAGCAACCGCTCATTGTGCGGCACGCCGAGCCAGGGGATGCCGAGCAGCTCCTGGCCTACTTCGAGCAGATCGCGAACGAGAGCGAAAACATCGGCTTCGGGCCGGGTGAATTCGAGCTGAGCGTCGAGGAAGAACGCAACTATCTCCAGCAAATCGCAGCCACGACAGACAGCTGCTATCTCATCGCCGAAGTTGCCGGTAACATTGCCGGAGTGCTCACTTTCAGCCCTGGCAAACGGCAGCGAACACGGCATGCAGGCGAATTCGGCATCACCGTCATCCAGAAATACTGGAACCTCGGCCTCGGAAACCATCTCCTCACCACCTTCCTGGCCTGGGCGCGGCAAACCGGCACGCTCCGCAAAATCAACCTGCGCGTACGGACCGACAACCTGGCCGCCATTCATCTCTACCAGAAACACGGCTTCCTCCAGGAAGGCATCATCACCCGCGACATGTACCTGCACGATACATTTATCGACGCCTATCTAATGGGCCTCCCCCTCGATCCGCTATAAACATCCTCTACGATTGATATTTGTGCAATTCCCCAAATCCCTGCTGGGGATTGTGAGATTATAGACGAGAGGGTCGTGCGATCAAGAGAGCGCGGACCTTGCGACGCTGCGTGCCGCGCCTACGGCTTCCTATCTATACATCACAACTTGATGGCTTCGGTGGCGTATAGAGAGAATTCCCATCCCAGCAACGGAAGTTCACTAACTATAAGAAGGCGTTGTGGGGTATACTACATTCATGACACTTTCTTTTTAGGCTGAATGTCAATAGAGGAGAAGGATCATGTCAACTGATGAGTCGAGTATGGTGACGGGTATGTTCCGTGACCGCACGCTTGCAGAACAGGCGTTGGACGAGCTTGAAGGTTTGGGCTGGGATCGTAGCGAGATGCGTGTTGTAGGGCATCACTCTGGCGGCGTGCTTCCCTCACTCAAGAAGCTCTTTACCGATCCAGAGACGAATCGGGGGCAACCGGATGCGGCATTTGCCGATCTGGATCTGCCTGAAGATCAGCAGCAAACCTATCAAGAGGATTTGGAGCAGGGTTCGACGCTGGTCGCGGTCGAGCCAAAGGACCGCTATCTTGAGGTGCAGGATCTCCTGCATCGCAATGGTGCTTATCATGTGTTTCTCCCCATGACCCCGGGTGATGATCGCACGATCGAGGTGCGCCAGGAGGTCGCAAAGGTCAACAAACAGGTCGTCAGCGCTGGCGAGATACGCATCCATAAGGAAGTGATTACCGAAAACAAGACCTTTACTGTACCCGTACGACGAGAAATCGTCACGATTGAACGTCTCTCACGCGAGCAGGTAGAGCAGCAGGTGCCCACAATGCATCCTGAGACCAGTAGTAGCCCCAACCTGAATTACCCACAATCCATGCAATCCTCTCAATCCACAGGCACCGCAGATCCGTCCGCAACACCGGAGGATGAGGCGCTACCAGGGGATGGGGCGATCCGGGTGCTGGTGCGTGAAGAGCAGGTCTTGATCTCCAAACAGACGGTCGTCGTAGAAGAGATCCTGATCCGCAAAGAGAGTGTACAGGAGATACACCATTTTGAGGAAACGCTCAAGCATGAAGTGTATTGTTTCCCCTCATCGTGACTCAGGCCGAAGTACCCTCATCGTGCCCGCAGGAGAGAGAGAAAAAGCATGTCTCTTTGTGAAAACGCAGCAGATACGATGAGGGGAAACAATACACCTTTGAAACGCCCTTCGGCGTCTACTTCGCGCTCGTCAATGATCCCGACGGCTACACGATCCTGCTCTCCGCCTGAGCCTTCCAGGCTTCGGAACAAACAAACGATAAAAGAACTGAATGGAGCCATCATCTGCAAAGAGTGATGGCTTTATCCAATAAATACATACAATCGATCATCTCCCCAACGCCAACACACCC
Organism: Dictyobacter arantiisoli; assembly: GCF_008326305.1. Taxonomy (GTDB): domain Bacteria; phylum Chloroflexota; class Ktedonobacteria; order Ktedonobacterales; family Ktedonobacteraceae; genus Dictyobacter; species Dictyobacter arantiisoli. The sequence continues at coordinate 10,072 of NZ_BIXY01000084.1, forward strand.
TGACACAGAGATGCATTTGGGGAAAATCCCCAACAGAGAAGGCCGCACCTTCACGGTGAGGCTCCGTTTATCGTACGAACTTCTCGCCCCCTGGTGATGGATTCGAACCCGCATGGTAGGTGAGGTACGGCCTACGGGCGCGTGGCTCGTGCGTGATGAGGAAAGCGCACCTCGGCTGCGGCCTTGGCACGCACCTACATCGCTATCCCAACGTTCAGTTCCCTGCTCTGGCATTATTACTGCTTATGGGCGCGATGTCGGTACGTGGGACGGGAAAGTGGGACTCACGTTCGTTCGTGCCGCACCTACGTCTTTATTGGGGATTTTTTATTTTTGGCAGGATATACGTCTATTGATAGTAGAGTAGAGAGTAACCTGTGTAGATGTCAGGAGGATATTTTGTATGGCGTGGGATGCTTTTATGACGGCTCGGGCGGAGTTGCGGCGCACTGATGGCTTTGTGCTGGCACGTCGGATTGCGGCGGGCATCATTGATATGTTTTTGCTTTCTCAGCTCCAGATGTGGATCGATCAGCTCTTTGGGGTCGTTCCAGGTCCGAACAGTATGTCCTATGGATTGTATGGCGGGGGGATGGTGATGGGTTGGAGCGGGGCAGCTGTTGATGTGAGCTGGTTAGTGTTGATTGTGGTGCTGTACTTTTTTGTCAGGGCGGTTGGAAAGTGGCAGATGTGGCGATATCTCCGCGATGACGATAAAGGTGCATTTGCTGCCTGAATAGGAAAAACATAATAATATCTTCACAGTGGGCCTCTTCCAGAATGCCCGGGTCTGGTATCCTCTATTTTAAAACGGTTACTGACACAGAGAAAAATAGTGCCAGGATTTGGGGAAAGCACCTGAAAAGGGGGCCCTGCCCATCCTGGCAACGGAATATGGAGTGTCTGGTCGGGTTAAGCCTGGGCATCCGGGGCGGCTTGCTTCCAGCTTCCTTCGAAGACGAATTCTTCAAGAGGCTTGCGCTCACGGGGGGCCAGTTCGCGCTCGCGCAGGACGGGATGCAGGTCGTCGGCAGAGCCGGGATAGCCAAGGGCGATGACGGTGAGGGCATTATAACCGGCTGGAATATTGAAGAGTTCACGCGCCTTGTCGGCGTCAAATCCGCCCATCTGATGAACAACCAGGCCAAGATCGCCAGCCTGGATGACCAGGTTCTCGACAGCCATGCCCAGGTCGTAGTAGCTGTGGTATTCTCGACCGGCGAAGTCATAGAGTTTGGCGACGGTAATGATTAGAACTGGAGCCTCTTTCGCCCAACCGGCATTATTGGGAACCAGCGTCTCAAGGATACGTGCATGATCCTCGGCATGCTCTTTGACGGCGAAAATAAAGGACCAGGGCTGAAAATTGGCAGCTGAGGCGGCCCAACGCGCAGCCTCAAAGATGCTGTGTAATTTCTGGTGCTCAACAGGCCGGGTCGAAAACGCACGCGGGCTCCAACGCTCACTGATCAGTTCATGGATGGGATGGGCAGCCTCGGCAGGCTTGCGCAATGGGGTAATATTAGTATTGCTCATCTTCGTATTTCCTTTCGCGTTCCATAACAATATATGTATGTACATTGTGTTGACTGATAGGGTGTCTTGTCTGTCCATCTGACCATACGCGTAGAACACGTATATTCTCAGGTCAGACACATCAGATTGTTACACTGCACACCCCGGTCAACAGTGACGCGAACCAATACGATCATCCTTTACATAATCCACAAGGCTCCGTCTCATGGCGCGTAAAGCATCTTCAGCAACAGGTACGGGGACGTTGTGCGTTCTTGAGCCGCGCTATCCACAGCAAGCGCTGACTCAATTCTTTCTTTCTTATACTGTAACCCTGATAGATACAGTTTATCCAATCGAAGGGGAAAAAGTCAAGCATACAATCAAGGCAATCTAGAGTTTGCCGCTACGAGGACGGTATCATTCCCACGTATCAGAGTCGTGTGGAGGTGTGCAGGCGTTGCCGGGAACGATGGCTATGGGTATCCTTGAACTCAGCAATCAGGCGGTGATAGAGGACTTCCCATTGCTCCAAAACTTTGACATAATCATGTTCGGCGATGATTTTTAAGCTTTCGGCCCCCATACGAGCATGCATGGCCTCATCCGTCAGCACTTGATCCATGCGCTGAGCCAGTTCATCACTCGCGCCCGGCTGGAACAGGAACCCATTTTGCTCATGATGGACTAATTCGGGCAGGGCATAGGAATCGGCGGCCAGCACGGGCAGGCCACAGGCCATCGCCTCCATCAGGGCCATACTCTGTAAATCGGCCTCGGAAGGAATGACAAACAGGCGGGCAGAGCGGCGCAGTGGGATCAAATCGGCGTCGCGTACAAAGCCCAGGAAGGTGACACGATCAGCGATCTGGAGTCGTTCAACCTGCGCTCGCAACTCCGCCTCCGCCGGTCCCGTGCTTGCCAGCGCCACATGGGCGGGCGTCTTCATCTTCGCCACGGCATCCAAAAGCACATCAATGCGCTTCTCTGGACTCAGACGATTGATATGAAGGATCACAGGCCGATCCTCGGGCAGGCCCAGGCGACGCAGCACCTCCGGCTCAGGCGGTCCCGGCGCATAATTACTCAGATCGATGCCATTGGAGATCACGCCGGATGGCGCACGTAGTCCATGTTCGAGCAAGAGATTGAGGGCGGTACGCGTGGGAGAGGTCACATACTCGCAGCGATTATAAAATTGGACCAGATAGGAATAGGTAATATCACTCAATGGCTTGCCAAAAATAGGATCGGCCAGCACTTCGCGGCTCAACATATTGCTGGGCACATAATGATTGGTCGCCACCACCGGCTTGCGTAGATTTGCCGCCAGCATCCGGCCAATATTGCCCAGCACAATTGGCGAATGCACATGCACAATATCCGGCTTGCTCTGCTTGATCAACTGGCGAATCGAGGCGAACGGCAAAAAAGGAATGCGTAAATCCTTATAGGTCGGCCACTCAAAGGACGAAAAACGGCTGACAGCCACGCCATTTTCACTGCGCCGGATCGTACGTGCACCATAGCTAGGTGCAATCACCCAGACCTGATGGCCGCGCTTCACAAAACTGGTAGCAAGGCCAAAAGTCACATTGGGTACCCCACCAACCATCGGCGGATACTGGTCCGTTACAATCATAATGCGCATGCTCGCCGCTCACTTTCTCACTAAAAAACAGGTGTTCAATTCTTCCTTAGAGCAGTATTTTAGCACATTTTGCAATTCCAACTCCTGCCTTCTCCAGAGCTTTCAGATAATCACAGAAGAATAAATTTCAAAAGAAAAATGATCATAAGGATCTCTAACCTTATCCTCTCCTTTAAAACGCCAGGCTTCCTGGTTCCGCTGACCCATATGACCCATACGACCCGTACTATGGCCTGTAACGATTGGATGCTACCAGGCGTGATGCTTGTGCAGGCGTAATGCTTGCAGGCTATGTATGTTAAGAAAGGGGCCCGGATATGAAGGAAAGAACTATCGTACGGAGAAGAGGCAGCCCGGCATTAGAGCAGGGAATTGTCTTTGGTATCCTGCTGGGTGTGATTCAGGTCGCGCTCCGTCTGTTGGGTCGGACGGTGCATGATGGGAATGTGCTCTTTGCAATCAGCGTATTCGGCCTGGTGATTGTGCTGTTTATGTATCTGGCGGCGGGCCAGCGGGCAGCTCAGGAGACGGGACGTGTGGGCACAGGCGCGTTCGCAGGCCTGTGGACCGGCATTATTAGTTCCCTGGTTGCTTTTCTTGGCTCACTCCTGCTAGCCATCGCCCATCTCTCCGTCCTGCGTCGAGAAGCCGAGACCATCATCCAGGCCACCACACAAAATCTGCATCCCCCCTTCTCGACCACCGCTGACCAGCTCCTGCTGCGCGCCATCGGTATCGGCGGACTCAACAATCTGATCATCTCCATCTCCGTCGGCCTGCTCCTGGGAGCCATTGGGGGCATTGCCGGCAAAGCCGCCAGCAACCGCCGCAACCAGATCCTACAAGAACAAGCCTACGATAGCGCGCCAGCCGCACCTAAAGCAGGATAACCTATTAAACGTTTTCTCAGGTAAGATGGAGAGATGGAGGTGGTGCCAGGGCCGCACCTCCATCTCTTCGTCATTCTTCGTCATTCTCGTTCTTTGAGCGGTATTGTCCAGGCCGGGTTTTGGGGCGTCTGGTGTGGGTGTGGATCTAGAAGGCGGGAACGAAGCGCCAGCGCTGGTTGTTGGAGGGCGGGAAGTTGCGGGGATACGAGATGATGGGCGCGCCAGCCTCGGTACTGCTTCCGCTGATATCCAGCACATAGCCATTCAAGCGACTGACAATATAGCCCTGTGAAGACACATACCATTTCTGATTGTCAGAAGGTGGGATGTTCTTTGGATAGGCGATAATCCGTGCGCCAGGAGCGGTACTGCCACCGTTAATGTCCAGCACAAAGCCGGTCAACAGGCTGACAATATAGCCATCTCCCGCCAGATACCAGAGCTGGTTATAGGAGAAAGGCGTATTACGGGGATATGCGATTAGCGGGGTAGCAGGCGCGTGGCTACCGCCACTGACGTCCAACACATAGTCATCCAACAAACTGGTAATATAGAAAATACCTACCGGCGCAGCCTGTATCTGATGCACCTTTGAAGTGTCCTGATGCGCCGAAGCTGCCAGCGTCGTAGGGACCATCCCGGCCAGCATGGTAGTCCCGCCCAGTGCGCCAGCCGCCAGCTTCAAAAAGCCAGCCCGCGACAGACTTGCATGCTCAGACTGCCCAATGGTATGGGATACGTTTGATTCTACTGTGGATGTAACATCATCATTATGGCTCATAAAAACTCTCCAATTAACGTAGAAACTCTTCGGATCGTCAAAAACGATCACTCTTTGACTATAAGGAGAGCTAGAATAAGCGCATATATATACGTAGAGAAAAAAGACAGCTCTAAACTATCTTCCATCTCTGGCTTGAAATGCCGACCTCTTTCATCATTTCGGGCAAGCCTGAAACGTGTTTTATTTCCGGCACTAATGGTTAAAATGTCCATTTCACTAAATTTTTTTCTGTGCAATTTGCCCAGTTTATAAGCACCTCGCGTTGCTCTTTGCAATAGCCTCTGTTCACCTGCTCGTGCTTCCATTTCTAGACGGACCCGCTGGCCTGGTTGGAGTGCATGAGCTTGGAGTGCTTCAAGGGTCAAGGTCATACGTTCCTCTGCTAAGAGTGCTGCAACCGTCTCCACGAGCCAATCTCTCAAGATCCCAATACACCCACACTCCATTCGGCAAACCACCGCCATTCTTTCAACAGGCGATCTACATCACAGGTCAGCGGAACGTGTGAGAGTAAATAGTGAAGGGCTCCTACAAACTCAGCACGTTCCGCTTTTTGCTCGATGCGGCAGCGAGGAAAATGAATATCTCGTCCACGTCGGGCCGCTTGTCCATTGAGATTACGAAACTCGAACAGATCATAGGAGCCTACCAGTACATGCAGGACCTGGGTATGATTGGTCATGCTTTTCAGCCACTCCAGTTGGTCCACAGGCCGAAGTGGTGCCTGCACTTGCATCAAATTCTGAGCTTCATCGATCACGATGGCTTTGACCTGCAACCGTTCTAACGCATACTCGACGGCTTCACGCAGATCAAGCGATTCGACCACATCCATCATCTTTCGGCCAGCTCTGGGTATGAGAGCGACTTGCATGAGTCGATCTTTCACGGCGGCATGTTCTCGAAGGGCCGTGAGAACCTGGCGATAGTAATCCAGACGGGCATAGGTCCCGTAATCGCCAGGACGTGCTTCTACCCAGACCACCGGAACAAATGCCCGGTTCGACTCTTCAGCGAGAAAACGCGAGGCGAGATGGCGCTGGACACAGAGTCGCAAGATCATCATCGCAGATCGATAACTGGGGGATCGTAACTTAGATAGCAGGCCAAAATGCGTCGGCTGTAGGCGTCAGTGAGCAGCGTGAGCCAGGGTTTTTCTAATGGTTTCCCTGTGACCGAGGAAACCAACAGAATATCCAACTCTGTATGATCCAGATGGGCCAGCTCAAAAGGACGCTCCCCGTGACGTGGCGTCATCTGGTCCAGGTAGAAGAAGAGTGGTTGATCTTTGTAGGCGGCTCGGCGTCCCAAGCGAGCCGCCGTCACTTCTGGAGTAGCAAAACGTGCTCGCTCTCGATAGAAGGTTCGTTCACTCACAGGAGGGAGATGTGTGCGTTCACACGCTGAGACATAGAGTTGGTAGAGCGCCGCAGCACGTTTCGCTTGGGGAGTTGCGTAATGCTCTTTCAGGAAGGTGTAAAGCAACTGCATCGAGGCTTCAGGAGCACGTCTGGTCCGATTGCCACGCTCCGCTACCCGATCCAGAAGTCCAATGTAGCCGCATCCATGCAGTTCTTCGGCCTGTTGATAGGCATGAAGCCAACGTTGAATGCTGCGCGTTGGTGTGGTCGCCTCTACCCCCTGAACATAGAGGAGGATGTGTTCTAGACGTTGATTCGCTCGCTTCTACATGCTGGCTTTCAAATTGGATGGAGACGCCCATCTTGGGGCTAGGATAGCGGCCAGTCACATTCTGTGCACGCCCTCGCACCTTACGCACAGGAGAAGATTCCCGAATAGTTGTAATGAGCGCCTCTGTTTCGGGTGTCAGCTGAAGGCGCTGACACCAAGCATGAAACTCCTCGGTTGTCAACATGCATGTCCATCCTTTCAGGGCTTTTTAATTTTTGCCAGGTTTCCAACGTCAAAGGGAAGCCAAAGGCAAAGATCTCGTATAAGTACGGGGACAGCATATCTATTGACAGAGCGGCGCTCCTGGGCTTATTAAGACATGTCGCCCTTACATAATTCGGCCATATTTTGCACGGTTGCGGCTGCCATGCTATGTCCATTCAGGACGCTGATATAACTACTCGTGATATCCTCGGAGCACGGATACCAGACAAAGGCAGCCGAGGCGACGTAGGTATGAGGTATTTGCGCCAGGCCAACTTTGCTGGCAGGATTCTGAGCATAGTAGTGCTGCAAGCTCTGACTATTATAGGCACTCTGCCGTATGGGCAGATTGCCTGTCTGCGGTACAAAAGAGATACTCGACGCGGTACTCGTAAGGAACTTCATGAAGTCCCAGGCAGCGTTGCGTGTATCGACGCTGACTCCACTGAACAAGGCCAGGTTGTTTCCATAGAGTGCAGTGAACTGGCCAGCGGGACCTCCGGGAAAGGCGACTTCATTAAAGTCAAATGTGCTGCCGCCATGTGCTTTGAGAAATGGATAACTGGCGCTTGTACCTAATGCGAAGGCTGCTTTCTGGCTAGTAAAATCGTTCTGCCAGCTATATCCAGTGGTGACGTGTACGGCACCTGTTTTTGCCAGTGGTGCGAACAGATCGAGTGCCTGCTGAGCATATTGTGCGTCGCTACCCTGATCAAAGAGCGTGGACCGAGAATCTGATGAGAGGAAGTTTTTGCCACCCAGATCTTTGAAGATCGTGGCCCATTCATCCGTGCTCGGAGTCATAGACAATCCCCACTGTGAGCCGTCGGATTTCGTGAGTTTCTTAATATCGGTAACAAAGTCAGTCAGCGTCGTCGGCGGCTGCATGTTGTTTTTCTTCAGGAGAGTGGCATTATAGTACAGAACTTCATCACTTTTGTTAAAGGGCAACGCATATTGCTCACCATCAACTTGACCATCTTTCAGAAGTGGTGCATAAAAGTCTGACAGGTCCGACTGACTCAGCCCATTTTTCCCGGTAATATATGGTTTTAGGGGAACGATACCACCGCTCTCCTGATACAATGTAAACCAGCTGTCATTGACTTGCACGATGGCTGGTGCCTGTTTGGCTGCGGTAGCTGTGTTTAACTGTTCCCCCAACGTGCTGGAGTCGTATGACTGTACGTTGATTTTGACATTTTTATGAGCATTGGTGTATTGCTTCACCAGACTAGCCAGGGTAGTTTTATTGGCGCCTGTATCCAAAGCCTCCCAGAAGTTCACTGTGTACTGTTTGTGGGGGTCCAGGACGCCAGGATTGGGGCCAGGATTAATATTCGTGATCGTGCTTGTGCTCGTGCCCGGTAAACTACACCCCGATAAGATAACGAGCGTGATCACTGCACATGCAGACAACAGATATGATAATTTATTTATCATAAAAATCTTTCTTTCAATAACAGTACTAATAGCCTATAAATTGATATTAACATATATTCAGTGGGATAAAAAGGTAGTACTACACAATTTCAAAGAGACAATCCATTTACAGTGATGATAACAAAAAACGTCACGAAACGAGGACTCACCCTAGATGAACTATAACATAGTCAATGAAGCCAGGGAACTGGCAGGATGGAACGCGGAGAGCGAAGCATTCTCGATCTACGAGGCCATGATGAAACTCACAGATACACGAGGAAAGCATGGAAAGAGATATTCGTTAGCACTCATACTGACCTTTGTCCTGCTCGCGAAAATGGCGGGAGCAACGACGCTGCAGGCGATAACTGATTGGGTACGGTACCGCCCCTGGTTGCAACAAGCCCTGCCATCCTTTCCCTCAATATTTCGTTTTCTGATTACTTGCGATGTGGAATGAGCGCTAATCGCTTTGGGAGGGGCAGGTTCAACCTGATAGACTGAGTAAGTGTCTAACGAATGCGACGATACATGAGCACCTGCTCTTCTTTGGGCACCTCTTCCCCTGGTACATCTTCGACAGACCATACTTGACGCCGACCGGCGTTGGGAATGAGGGGATAGTGGGAATAATGCGGCGCGCAACATCTTAAAAAAGGCACTGGATGGTAGCGTCGGGCAGACGGAAACCAACACCCCTGCGCGGGTGTAAAACGCTCCTGGACATCTGGCCCCTACCACTGGTGAACAATCACCAGTGGCACGTCGGATGAAAGGTAGCAGAATCCCTCGGCATTTATGCCAGGCAGTGTCAATTCCAGCGGGTCAGAATGGTTTCGCGCTGAAACAGTTGGGTGGCACTCCAGGTCAAGAGTAGTGCGATGGGGATCAGGATGATGATGACAATGACCGCCACCTGTACGGTGAGCTCAAACTGGCCTGAGAGCTCGCCCAGGATGAGCCCGATGATTGGAACAACCGCCCAGATCGAGAGTTGTTGCGCGGTACGCGTATCGTTGACCCGCGATGAAATGACCGTCATGATGGCGACCGCGATCAGGCCTAAGAGAGGGGTGCCAGCAATGAAGAGCGTCAGCCAGCCCGCTGTGGCAACGTGGGAGACGACATTCGCATCAGCAACAATGGCTAATTCAGCGATGAAAAGGCCACCACTGATCCAGGTGACTATGATCGCCGGCAGCAACGCCGACAGAATCTTGCCCGTCAACAGTTGCCACCTGCGCACGGGCGTTGCCAGCACCGGCTCAAGCGTGCGGTTGTTCTTCTCTCCAATGATACTATAGGCCGCAATAATACTGGGAACGATCATCGGCAGCAGAATATACAGGTTCGAGAACGCCGTTCCGAGCACTCCCTGGGTGTACTCATGAAGCGTCAACCCGCCGAGTGACGGAATGGAAAGAGCACTGGCACGCGACCCATTGCCGTTCCGTAGCAGGAAAATGAGGGGGATTACTGCGAACAGCAAAGGCGGGAGGAGAATACTGAACAGGAGGATCCGTTGCTGGACAATCTCGATGAACTCTTTCCGTAGGATCACAAAGACTTTGTGCATACTCGTTTTTGCTCCATTTTCATGATTTAGTGGCTGACAGCCGCAACTTCGCGCTCATTCTCCACCAGTTCCAAGTAGACCTCCTCGAGCGAATGGGAGATCGGTTCCACCGTGCGTATCTGTGCACCTGCATTCACGAGGGTTCGCACCAGCGCCGGATTCTGATCATCGGGATGATCGATACGGACAAAGAGCGTGTTCTCTTCAGCATTCGCCTCATGAACAAAGGACAGGGCGCGGACGGTCTCGATCCACTGTGTGGCATCTCCGACGACGCGCACCTGGGTACCTGTGCCAAACATGCCAGTGCGTAAATTTGCTGGCGTGCCCAGGCGCAGGAGCCGCGAGCGAAAAACGCCGATCAGATCGCAGAGTTCATCGGCCTCTGGTAGATTATGCGTGGTGAGAAAGATGGTCCGTCCCTCGGCCCGCAATTCCTTGATGAAGTCGCGCACCACGCGCGCGGCTTCAGGATCGAGGCCAGACGTTGGCTCATCCAGGAAGATCACCTTTGGTTCGTGCAGCAAGGCGCGTGCAATCGCCAGTTTCTGACGCATGCCTTTGGAGAAGCCACCGACCCTGTCGCCGCGCCTCTCCCAGAGGTCGAGCATCCGCAGGAAGCGTTCGACCTGAGAGGCGGCTCGCTCGGCTGGGAGATCATACAACTGCGCAAAGAACAGCAGGTTCTGCCAGGCGCTCAGTCGGTCATACAACCCCGGCGTCTCGGTGAGGATACCAATGGATTGCCGAATAGCCTCGTTGTTCTCGCCCAGGCGATGTCCCGCCACTGTAGCAGTGCCGCGAGTGGGGGCAATTAAGGCCGAGAGCATGCGCACGGTGGTCGTTTTGCCTGCACCATTCGGTCCCAAAAAACCAAAGACGGTCCCCTCTGGAATGGCAAGCGTCAAGTCGTCCACAGCCACCAGGCTACCGAAGGTACGCGTCAAGTTGTTGATTTCAATCGCGTTCATAGGTTCTGCTTTCTTTCTTTCAAAATTGCAGGGTATAATCGTGTTTATAATTTGACATCCATTCATAAATCGATGTACCAGAACTTCCTACTTTCAAGGATCGTGCGTGGCGTTGACAAGAATGGCCCGTCAATACAGCACCAGGCACAAAATGGTTGTCGCAGGCAGCATACAGACGCGGATCGTTCCGAATGTGGCCACAAAGCCTTGGATAGGATATCAGATATAACATGTTGTTATGCACCTTCTTCTGAAGAGTCTACTGCAAAAAAGGAAGGATGTCTTCCCTCCAAAGAGTTATTGGGAGGGAGCCATGTGATCTTCACGTGTGAGGATGTGTAACGCACGCGCACGGGCCACTGCCTGGGTGCGATTCGTGGCACCCAGTTTGGCCAGAAGATGCTTGACATGGAGTTTGACGGTGTGCAGGCTGAGCATCAGGCGCTGCGCGATCTGCTGATTGGAGAGACCTTCGGCTACAAGCTGGAGGACCTCGCGCTCTCGCTCACTCAGCGGCTCAACGGGCGACGGGAGTGGTGCTGGGAGATCCGAAACAGCGGGCCGGGCAGCTCGCACGGGGGCAATCGCTACCTGGATGCGCTGAAGGTAGTCAGGCGAGGCGGTAGTAAACGGGGCTATCAGCGCGAGCAGGTCCGCCATCATCTCTCCTTCGTCGGCAAACAGGCGCAGATAGCCTTCTGGCTCGGCCTGGGCGAGAATTGGCCCCAGGGTGACCAGCGCCTGCCTGGTCTTGCCCTGGGCGTGCAGCGCTAGCGCGCGCAGCATCTGGATCTCGATGCGCCAACCATGAGCGCCTGTCCCGACGGCGATCTCCAGCAGATGGTCCAACAGAATCTGTGCTTGAGAGAGCGCCAGGGCATTCGAGTGGCCTCGTCCACGCGCGATCAAAACCCGCGCCAACGTGACATAGCCCGCGTAGCGACCCTTCCCCAGGGAACTCGTGAACGGATCGTCAGCGTGGAACCCGCAGGTTGAGGCCCACTGCAAGGCCGGATCAAGCTGCCCGCAGCGCAGGGCAAGGCGGACCGGAAGCAGGATCAACACGTCTTTGCTCGCCTGGGGAACTGGAAACTGCGCCACGTCAAACGCTTCGCTCTCCAGGAGCTGCCTGGCCCGCTCGCTGTGGCCTTGCGCCAGGGCCACACGCGCCAGGACTCCGAGCCCGAGCAGTGTCAGCCAGGGGCTGTGACGAGCAAGATCCAGGTGTGGAACCAGTTCGAGGGATTGCCGGGCCTCGGACTCCGCTTCTTGCAGGCGATTCCACTCATACAACAGGACTCCATAGCGCTGATGCGCCAGGGCGAGAGCCAGGGACGGGAGATGGTGGTGCCAGGCGAGCGCGCGGAACAGGTCCTCATAGAGTCGTCCCAGTTCGCGTAATCGCCCCAGCTCTTCGTACAGCTCATCGAGACTGGCGATGACCACGAAATTGGGGCTGGTTCCGCCAGCAGGCAAGGCTTGCCGCAAGGTCTGCTCCGAGGACTCCAGATCCCCACTGACGCGATAGGCAGCCCCAAGGAGCACCTGCTGACGCCAGAGGGTGAACCGACTCCAGGCCGTCTCAGGTCCCGTGAGCGAACGCGTCATCTCCGCAGCGCGGGAAAGCGCCTGCGGGATATCCCCTCGGGCCAGCGCCTGCGTTGCCTGTTGCAGCGTCAGCTCCCGCTGCAGATCTGCCTGTGTCTCGGGATCGTCCTTTTCATGCGTCTTGAGCAGCACTGTGAGGCGCTCGATGACCCTCTCCGGGTCATGTGGCTGCGACGTGCGCAGGGGCTGGGTCCAGATCCAGGCGAGAGAGAGGGACACCGAGGCCGCGATGATCTCCTGCGGAAGCCGATCCAGCCAGTGGCCGAGGCGCACAAGCTTCCCTTGCTCTACCAAAGATGGCACCAGCTCCGCCAGCAAGCGTGCCACGTGAGGCAGGTCGCCAGCTCGATACGCATACTCACAGGCGTCCTCTGCCCACCCGTGCTGTTCATACCAGCGACTGACTCGACGATACAATTCCGGCACCAGCGCTGGCTCCTGCTTCTGTAGCTGTGTGCGCAGCGCTTCGGCAAAGAGCGGATGGTAGCGGTACCAGGTGTCGGTGGCATCCAGCGCACTGACGAAGAGATTCGCCTGCAGCAGGCTCTCCAGCTTCTGCTGTCCACCACCCGCTTCAGCAACACTCTCGCAGAGCGGCCCGGTGAGCCGATCCAGCACGCTTGTTTGGAGCAAAAAGCGCTGCATCTCAGGTGATTGCTGGAGCAAGATTTCTTCACACACATACTCCAGGAGAAAGCGAGGGGTCACATCCGTCGCCCGGAGCACTTCTGCAGCATCGGCGTGCCCGCGCAGGACCAGCATCAGCAATTGGATCCCGGCAATCCACCCCTCGGTCCGCTCTTCCAGCAGACGGATCGCCTCAGAGCCGAGCGAGAGTCCCATCGCCTGCGCAAACGCCTCGACTTCGGAGGGCACAAACCCCAAAGCTTCTCTGCGCAGTTCAGCGATCTGCTGACGTGCCCGCAAGCGCGCAAGCCTCGGCGGATCCACCCGTGTGCCGATCAGCAGATGCAGGCGCGAGGGAAGATGGTTCAGCAGAAAGAGCAGCAGGGCCTGACTCGCCTCGGTCATGAGAGCGTGGACGTCATCCAGGATCAAGACCGTCTCGTGCTGGAGCAGGCGTTCAAGATCGTTGAGGAGACGAGTCAGGATCCGTTCGTGCTCACAGGGATGCCAGGGCCGATCGGTCTGAGCTATGGTGCCCAGGCGCGCATCGACGCGCGCAAAAGCTGCGATGAGTGAGGAAAGGAAGCGCGCCGGGTCGTTCTCCCCCTCCTCGCAGGAAAGCCAGACCACCGGTCTCGTGGTCATGGCAGCCCATTCGGCCAGCAGCGTGGTTTTGCCAGAGCCAGCAGGAGCCGAGACCAGCGTCACTGGCCCTCGCAGGCCCTGCTCCAGGAGCGCGAGCAGGTGGGGGCGCGCAACATGCTGCATCGGCAGGCGCGGTGGAGTGATGGTGCTCTGCAGGATCACGCTCGACGTCAGCCCCTCAAACGAGAGGGGAACGTGCGAAAGTGGCGGCGCACTTTCATCTGCGTGACTGCTTCCTCTACCTTCAGCATCTGCTGCCAGGCGGCTCGCCGCCTCACGCAGTTTCGCCAGGGTGAGATTGGGGGAGACGCCCAGGTAACAGCGGGAGAGTCGTCCTCGCTTGCGCCGATAGGCTCGCCAGTACCACCCACCGCGCTGATTGCCAGCGCGTGCTTTGTGCGCGGTAAAGGTTCCCTCCTCGCAGGTAAACGTGAAAGTGGTCGCTGTTTCCAGCCAGGCGTACCAGGAAGGGGTATCGAGCAGCACGACCACGTTCTGCCCCTGCTGCTCGTATACCAAACAGCCGTTGCGAACTGCTCCGGCGGTTGATGAGACCTTCTCCATGAGACGACACTCCGTGAGAAAAGTGACGGATGTTAGGGATACTCCAAACAGTTCCCTAACACCAAGTATAGCAGGGTGGGGACGAAACCTCAAGGCTCACATAGAACAATAGAACAAAGTGTCATCACGTGCAAGTTGAACGAGGCATCGCCTCATTTGCTCGCTGGACACCTCCTCATGTTCACTCTTCGTCTTTCGTGTTGCATTCTTGCTGCGTAGAAGAAAGCCAAAATACCGTGAGTCCCTGATCAATTGGGCGGGAGATAGTGATTCGGGCTTGCAATAGTCGGGTGATGAGTAGGTGAATTATATATAGTATGAAATGAAAGAATGTGTTTTATAACCTGTTATTATGAGAAGAGGTGGTTTATAATCATGACTAAGTTGATCAATTAACTTAGATGACCTGTCGGCATTGTTTTTGCGTGGGCGGTAGAGGACATGGTTAAGAGCAAGCAGGATGTAAATAGAATGCAGACAGGACAGAAGCAGGATGCAAAGGAGAAAGGGCGACACGATGACGATACTTTCGACTGATGAGACACTTGCACAGGATAAACAGCGTCCGACTGATCCGATTATTGATTTAGATGTCCATGAGACATTTACCTCCTGGAATGAATTGCTCCCCTATTTGAAGAATCCCTGGCGCAAGTTACTGGAACAGGGTGCCTGGACGCCTCCAAGTTTTCCCTTTGCCTACTGGACCGGGCATGGTCTGAATCGCGCCGATTCTCATCCTGCCGATGGCACGCCCGCTGGCTCAAACTTTGAGCTCTTTCGCGAACAGGTGCTGGATCAGTATCCAATTGAGTATGCGGTGTTGACGGGACAGTTTATGCCCGGTGATCTGGAATCACAGTATGAGTTCGCGTCCGCGCTGGGTTCGGCCTATAATGATTGGGTGCTTGAACATTGGGTGGCACGCGATCCACGCATCAAGACGAGTATCCATGTGGCCCCACAAGATCCACAGGCGGCGGCCCGTGAAATTCATCGGCTAGGCGATCATCCTGGAGTAGTGCAGGTGATGCTCCCGATTGGGAACAGAGCCTATGGGGATCCCTTCTATCATCCCATCTTTGAGGCGGCACAACAACATAATCTGGTGATCGCAATGCATCATGCCGATCCACTGCGTAGCGCGCTTGGCAAGGGCCGCTACTATATCGAATGGCATGTCAATGTGCCGCAGGGCGCGATGTCGGAGGTCACCAGTCTGGTCATTAATGGGGTCTTCGACAAATTCCCGGCACTGCAATTTACGATTGTCGAGAGCGGCTGGAGCTGGCTCCCCCATCTGCTCTGGCGACTGGATCAGAATTATCGCTCACTCTACCATGAGATCCCCTGGGTCAAACAGCTCCCCTCAAAATATATCCGCGAGCGCATCAAGTTCTCAACACAACCTACCGAGGATTTCAGTGCCGCGAACTGGCTCCGCCTGATCGAGATGCTGGAGACTGATCGTATGCTTGTCTTCTCAACCGATTATCCCCACTGGGACTTCGATGCGCCACAGGAGTCGATTCCCCGCGAGCTGCCGGATGAGTTGCGCCGCCGCATCTTTTATAAGAATGCCCGCGAACTCTATGGCAAGAAGTTAGGATAAGCAAGATAGAGGAAACGATGAAGTATTTGGTTGGCAATGTCGCGGAGGTCCCACGCGGCGAGAAACGCTCCTATAAGATCAAGAATATCCCGATTGTCGTGATCCATAGCGCGCAGGATCAGTTTTATGCGCTCTATGAACGCTGTCCACATCAGGGGGTAAGCCTGGGAAACGGGACACTGGGAGGCACAACCTGCGCCACCGGTCCTGGCGCGGCCTTTGATTATACACGCGAGGGCGAGATTCTGCGCTGCCCCTGGCATGGCTTTAGTTTTGATGTCACGAACGGTGCCTGTGTGAACGCAGAATCGTTGCGCGTCCGCACCTATCCACTCACCATCGATAACAGTCAAATTTTTCTCGATCTGTAGGGAGCTTACAACAGTGATGAAAAATGTGTAAAAATGTGTACACCCCCTACGGCTTCTACATATATTGACGCATTTCGATTGAAATAGGGGCAATCCAATGTTACAATACACCAATAGAACAAAAGAACTATTTCATGGCGAAGCATCAAGAAGCACACGAGGAGAACGCAAACAAGCGCTCAAACAGGAAGCGGCTCTGTTTCCTTCGCAACGCCTTGAACTGTTCCTCAGCATCAACGCTCATGAGAGGAGGGGGACCATGTTACTGACCACGAAGATCAAGCTGAAGCTCTCTGAGCAAGATGCAATGACGCTCGAATTCATGCAGTCAAAGTGCAGAGCGCTTTACAATTGGCAGGTGATGCAACTCCGAGGGGGAGCAACATGGAACCTCTATGAGGCGAAAAAGAGCCTGCACGCCAGTAAAATCTATGATCCAGAACTCAAACACGTGTATGGCAAACTGCTGCAGGAAGTCTTCTTCCGGCTGGATAAAGCCATGACAGCTTTTTTCCAACGCGTCAAGGCAGGGGAGACTGCCGGGTTCCCTCGTGTGCGTCCACGGCATTGCTTCTTTACCCTGTGTTATCCTGCCAGTTACCTCAAGATCGAAGGGAACACGGTGATCTTGCCAACGGGTGGAAAAGGGAAAAAGAACAAGCGCTACCCCAATGTCCGAGCTCATTTGACAGAAACGCCCCCCCAGGCATTTAAAGAAGTGGCTATTAGTCGGGATGGCAGGGGCGACTATTATGCATCGTTTGTCGCAGAACGGCACGAGGAGGCCCAGCAGAAGGGACACGTGGTGGCCTTTGATCTCGGCATAAAAACCTTGGCAACGGGTATCAATGAGCAGGGGCGCATGTACCATGTGGGAGGATTTAAAGGATAGCCTGCATAAGGCATCCCATCTTATCGCCCACAAAACGGTTGAAAGAACTATTGTGGTTGGAGACCTCTCCCAGAGACAAATGGTCATGAAGCAGCATCGAGAGCGCAACAAGAAGCTCAATCGCATGGTATTCAACGATTGGGGTGTATCCCTCTTTCTCCAGATGCTGACTTACAAGTGCCAACGCTACGGGAAAGAGTTACAGATAGAAGATGAACGTGACACCAGCAAGATGTGTAGTAACTGTAAGCATCTCCAGAAGATGCCCTTGTGGAAACGCACCTACTGTTGTCACAAATGTGGACTCGTCATGGACCGTGATGAAAATAGCGCGGTAAACATTTTGACGAGGTTCCTTGCGCGGCTAGCGCCACACACTCCTCCTGAGGAGTGCGGTGTACTGCGAGACGATCAAAACAGTGCAGAAGTCACGGTGACTTCCTGTCCGATGGTCGCGCAGCAACTAAGTATGTTTTAACACATTTTAGAAAGCAGGCAAGGCATGAAGCTGGAAGATCAACCCGATAGCGCTACAGAATTAGTATCTTTGAAAGATGTTTCGCAAGATGTCGCGCACAGCATACAAAAGCAGCAGATACTTGTTTCACAAAGCAAGTTCAGATGGGACGGGCAAAGAGGCCTGCAAGGAGTTCTGTTGCGCTTCATTCCCCTGATCACGCTACTGGTGGCGCTGCTGCTCTGGCAACTGGTGACAGCCCTGAATCTCGTTTCACCGATTGCGCTCCCCGCGCCGGTCGCCGTCTGGCAATCCCTGATCGGTCTGCTGACGGGTGGCTTCGCCGGTCAAACGCTCTTCGCCGACATCTGGATCAGCTTCCTGCGCATTCTGGCTGGCTTTGTTGCAGCCGTGATCATCGGCATCCCGGTGGGCATCTTAATGGCTCGGAATGTCATCATCTTCCGCATCATCGATCCATTCTTACAATTTATCCGGCCCGTGCCGCCGCTGGCCTATATTCCGCTCCTGGTCCTCTGGTTTGGCATCAACGAACTGCCCAAGATCATCCTGATCATGATCGGCACACTACCGATCATCCTGATCAGTACTGTTTCGGGCGTGCGCAGTACCCCGGTACAGCGCATCCGTGTCGCGCAATGCCTGGGCGCGACGCCGCTCCAACTCTTCTGGCATACCATCCTGCCATCCGCGCTACCGGAAATCTTCACCGGCATGCGCATTGGCATCGGCATCGCCTGGAGTTGTCTGGTGGCAGCCGAGTTTATCGCCGCCTCAGCCGGGCTGGGCTTCCTGGTCCAATACGCGGGACAGCAATTACAGGCTGACATCATTTTTGTCGGTATTATCGCTATTGGATTACTAGGTTATGCGATGGAACTCCTGATACGTGGTCTGGAAAGACTCGTTGTGCCCTGGAAAGGACACGTCTAAGCATTCATCTATTTATTTATCGAACAGCTAGTTCAAGAGATGAGAGAAATTATGAGATTCACATCGATCCCTACGACACAGCGGAGACGCCTCAATCTGGCAACGATCACGCTGCTAGTGCTCAGTCTGCTATTGGCGGCCTGTGGAGGAGCAAACGCCAGCAGTGGCTCCAACGCAGGCTCGAAGCCCACGGTCGTAATCGGCTATATGGATGATGGCGCGGAGCCTGAGCTGATCGCTATCGCGCAAAAGCTCTTTGAAAAAGACATGCATGCCAATGTGCAGATCAAATATTTCGACTCTGGTCCCGCCTCGCTGGGCGCGATCGCCTCGGGTTCGCTGCAATTCATGACCGGCATCGGGAATCCGCCCGTCGTGTCCGCGATCACCAAAGGCATACCTTTACAGGCCATCTGGGTACAGGAACTCTACAATCAGGACGAGGGATTGGTTGCCAACAAGAGCGCGGGCATTAGCTCGATCAAGGATCTCAAGGGGAAATCGGTAGCCCTGGTCCTGGGTTCGACCTCCGAATATGCCCTGAATGCCACGCTGAACAAGGCCGGGGTAGATCCCAAGAGCGTTCATAAGCTGAATATGGCTCCGCCCGCTATGCGCACCGCATGGCTCAATCATTCGATTGATGCCGCCTATGTCTGGGACCCCGTGCTGGATGCCTTGCATCAGAATAATGGCACCTTGCTGGGCACTGATCTGGATGTCAAGCAGGAGGCGCCGGTGTATAACCTCTCGGTGGTCAATTCCTCCTGGGCAAAGGACAATGCAGCACTTGTCAAAGGCTTCATCCAGGCGCAGAGCGAGGCCGTGACCTATTATCAACAGCATAGCGAGGATGCCCTGAAAATCATGGCGAAGCAGGATAGTATTTCCGTGGATGTGGCACGCACTGAGATGACCGGCTTCCAGGTCTTCAGCGCCCAGGATCAATCGAGCGCCGATGGATTGGGACAAAGCAATGCGACCGCGCAAAGCCTGGTCGCGAAATCCTTCGTTGCCTCAGCCGCCTTTATGAAAAGTATTGGCACCCTGGCCAGCGCGCCCACCGACTTCAGTCAGAATGTCAATCCAGGCTATGTCAACGACTATCTGAAAGCCAGCAAATAATCACGAGCTAGCTCGCTGAGATAACGAAGACCAGGAACACGGGGCACCGCATGAAGATGGTACTCCCGTGGCTCATACGCAGCACGGGAGCACTACTCTCTCAAGCTTCATTTGAAGGGCAGGAGTGCAGGGGGATGCAATCCCATAGGTGCGAACAGAAGCGGGATTGTTAAGGGTTGCACCCTTAACCTGGGGTTCGGGGCTGTACCCCGGTCTCTTCCCCCCCCCACCTGCCCGCGTAGCGGGCAACCCATCAAATGAAGGATGACAGAGTAGTACCGACGGTCGCGCAAAGAGAGAGGTGATAGAGATGATTAGTATCGAAAAGATTACGAAGACATATCCCGGTCGCCGGGCAGGCGAGCCCACGATTGCACTGCAAGATGTTTCGCTGGAGATCCAAAAGCAGGAATTTGTGGTTGCGGTCGGCCCCAGTGGCTGCGGCAAAACCACCCTCCTGAATCTACTGGCTGGCTTTGAAGAGCCGAGCCAGGGCAGTATCCACTTCGATGGACGTGTGTTGCGGGGTCCAGGCGCGGAACGTGTGGTCGTCTTCCAGCAACCCACCCTCTATCCCTGGCTCGCGGTCCGCGACAATATCGCGCTGGGACTCAAGCTCAAAAAGCTCCGCCCTATTGATTGGGAGCGCGTCGACTACTTCATTGAGATGATGGGCCTGCAAGGCTTTGCGAAGCACAGTCCCTATCAGCTCTCAGGTGGCATGCAACAACGCGTCGCCATCGCCCGTGCCCTGATCGTCGAGCCCGCGGTGCTCCTCATGGACGAACCCTTTGGCGCGCTTGACGCCCAGACCCGCAACGACATGCAAGAATTCCTGCTCAACCTCTGGGAACGCATCAAAGCCACTATCTTCTTCATCACCCATGACGTCGAAGAGGCTATTCTGCTTGCCGACCGTGTCGTTGTCATGACCGCGCATCCTGGTCGCATCGCCTCCGAAATAACTGTCACCCTGCCGCGCCCGCGCACCTGGAACATGATCCTCAGCGAAGAATTCCTCGATCTCAAACGCCAGGTCCTCGAAATCCTGCGCCCCGACCTCACCCCACTCACCAGCATCACGCAAAACGGATAATAAGCAACAATAATAGAGCAGAGCGTCGGGCCACGATGTAGGTGCGTGCCGAGGTCGCAACCGAGGTGCGCTTTCCCGTTCATCGTACCATCCCCTCGGTCGAGACATGGAGTTGAGCATTAGGGGGATGCTGGTCGGTATAATCCCCATAAAGAAGCCCGAACCCTTGCGGTCGGGTCTTCTGGCTCGTACCGCAATCTCGCCCATAGGCCATCCGTACCCCAACATCCGTGCCGGGGACATGGGAGATACGTTGGGGCGGGGTGGTCGTACGTGAACGAAGCTTCACCGTGAAGGTGCGGCCTTCTCTCGGTGGGGCGGTGGCGAGATGTCGGTACGAGGAACAGGAAAGCGCACCTCGGCTGCGGCCTTGGCACGCACCTACATTTTTGGTTATTACCTCTGTTTTCTGTGATTTGCGATACCAGAGAGATGTGTTTCGAATTTGGGGATGCGGGGTGGATTGTTGTTCAGTAATGCGATACTTTTGGGAGTTTATGCGTTACTATTGATGAGGATAAATAAAACTCAGCCAGGCCCGTTATTGAGATAGAGGAAGTATTGAATGCATACATTATTGAAGCATCTATATGTACATAGGGTGCTCTATGCAGGGATAGCGATCCATATCCTATTCTATATTTCCGTGCTTTTTACTGGCTGGTTTGATGTGTTTTTTACGGGCGCGGCGCTGCATGTGGGGGCGAAGGGGATCGATTATTATCAGGTGCCGCGTGGGGCCTGGGCCTTCTTCCACGGCGGTTCGCTGACGGGGGTGCCGCTGCCGGATGGGAGCATCTATGGCAAGGAGTTTTACTCGAATAGCAATGTCTATCATCCCTACTTTACGATTACAGTCGGTTCGCTCTTGAGCGCGTTTCCGGCTGCGCAGTCGCCCTACTTCTGGCTGGGGATCAAGTTTGTCCTGACGATGCTTGTGGTAATCTATCTATATCGCAGTTTCCGGGGGCATCGGTATGTGGAATGGGGCATCTTCTTGCTGCTCACCAACTTCAGCGTCTATCTGGAACTGGAGGCGTGGCAATTTCACTATGTCTTGAATCTCTTTTTTCTGCTCATGCTCATCTCCATCGCTAAAAATCAATCCAGGATCTGGGGTGGATTTTATTATGCGCTCAGCCTGCTCGTCAAGCCGATTGGCATCCTCTTTATCCCCATTCTCCTCATCAAGAGACGCTGGCCGGTTGTCGTCGTAGGAATCCTCATCTTCCTTGTCTGCACCTTCTCTTTCTGGCTCAATGGTAGCGGGCTCTACTATATAGATAATCTCAAGTCCAATCTGCTGGATCACAACAAATATGGGCCCAACCAGATCATCGCCTTAAACGCCTTCCTGCAATACAGTCCACTCACCAACTGGCCCGCGCCCGTCTACCAGATCATCCAATACGCCGCGCTGCTGCTGGCCGTGGGGATCGGGGCGCTGCACAGCACCTCAATCTATAAGGCCATCTTTCTGATGGTTGCTTACTATCTCTGCTTCTACGACCTCGTCTTTGAATATCAATGGTCCACGCTAGCGATCATCTGCGCCATCTGCCTGATCCTCGTACCAGAATTCCAGACCCGCTGGTCGCGCATCTGCCTGATCCTGATCAACCTGCCCGGCTGCTTCATCCTCTTCGTCCTGCTGCACAACGGCATCACCAGCGATCCCAAATTCGGCCTGCTACCCAGCGACACCGTCTGGGAATGGATGGTCGTCAGCAAAGTCGTGCCGCTCCTGCTGCTCTGCATCAGCGTCTGCGCAGGAGATCCCAGACGCATCGCCCAACAATGCCGCAGCCTCTGGACACGATCCCACAAAGTAACCGACCTGCGCCACCTCTTCGGCGAACCCCGGCACGAAGAGCAACCCCAGCCATCCTGAAACGGCTATCACCATACTTCCCCTGGCAAGGGACAGAGCGTCGGGAAACGATGTAGGTGCGTGCCGAGGTCGCAACCGAGGTGCGCTTTCCTCGTCACGTACGATATGCTCACACGTAGGTCCATCCCTACCCCATCATCATGCCAGCGGCGAGATTACGGTACGATGAACCGGAAAGCGCACCTCGGTTGCGACCCTGTCTGTTACCCACATATTTCTATTCAAGTGTGAGTTCAGAAGCCAGGTGAATTCCTTCTACAAGCGTTTGGATGTATAGCCAACCTTTCCAGAGGGTTTTCCAGCCTGGCTCTCCGTCTCC
>NZ_BIXY01000085.1 GCF_008326305.1 Dictyobacter arantiisoli
TATTGTGTAGTGCAGGAAAGGTGCTGTGCACCTTTCCTGCACTACACAATAAAAAGATGTTTGAGCACCGCAGGTGCGAAAACTCATGCACAGAGACCGTGGAGACCACGGGAGGCTGACACTCTCATAGTGGCCTAGTCCTACAGTTGTAAATAAAGAGCATCTTTTCTTCCGCCCTCGTCAGAGTCAGAACCGTCCACCAGCGGCAACCAGATTTCGAAGCAGGAGCCGCGTCCCACGGTGCTGCGGAGACGAATTTCGCCCTGATGAACTTGCGCCACCCACTGCACGATTGCCAGGCCCAGTCCACTTCCACTCGTTATTTCTTTCTGGATGCCTTCTTCCTCCACTGGGAGAGATGCATGTGAACGTGCTGCATCTACACGATAAAAGCGCTCAAAGAGATAGCTCTGATGTTCCTCAGCGATTCCTGGCCCATTATCCTCTATCCATATCCGGCCCCATGCTTTTTCTCCTCGCATCGCAGTGCTCCCTTCGACAAAGACGCGGTTACCGATCCCAGAGGTATATTTGAGCGCGTTATCAATCAAATTGGTCACCATCAAGGTCAGAAGCAGACGATCTCCATGTACGCACAGTTCAGGAAATTCCCCAAAACTCAGATCTATGCCTCGTTGGCGAGCCAGGGTCGCAAATCGTTCCACCACCTCGAGGGTCACTTCACTCATATCCACCGAGGCCGGGGTGAGAATGGTTTGCTCGATGTCGGCTCGCGCGAGGAGCAACAGGTCGTTGACCAGACGGGTCATGTGATCTGTCTCGGCTTGAATCAGGGAGAACTCCTGTCGGTACGCTGCGATTGTGTCGAGCGCCTGTTTATAGGTTTCTGGCTTGCTCCCCCCAGACAAGGCTCGGTTTGTCGCGAGCGTGAGAATACTGAGTGGGGTCCGTAACTCATGGCTCGCATCGGCGGTAAACTGGCGTTGGCGGCTCAAGACGGCTTCTAAGCGATTGAGCATTTCATCGAAGGTGCCTGCCAATTCGCCCAATTCGTCGCGACTGGTGAGATGGAAGCGCCGACTGAGGTCCGTCCGCCCAATCTCCTGAGCCGTGCGGGTAATCAGCCGGACTGGACGCATGGCTCTGCTCGCTAGCCAATAACTACTGGCAGCAGTGAACAGCAGGATCGCCAGACCCAGCAAGAAAATTTGTCGCGCGATTGGCAGAAGGTCACCAGGAGCAGATGATGGCAGCATCTTGGCGATGGTGCTATACAATAACCCCCCAAAAAGCAAGAGAACAGATGTGATTGTCACGATGTACCAGAGCGTCAGTCGGATACGTATACTGCTCAGATGGAAATACATTTGTTGCCAGAGCGTTTGATTGTGACGCTCTGGTTGTTTCCTATGACGGTCGCGCATTGCTTGTCTCCTCTCTTTCTCTTCACTCTGGTGGATGCAAGCGATAGCCTACACCACGCACCGTCTCGAGCAATTTAATAGGAAACGCTTCATCAACCTGGCAGCGGAGACGGCGCATGCAGACCTCAACGGCATTCAAGGTCCCAGTGAATTCATAGTTCCAGATATGGTTCGCAATCATTTCGCGCGTCAGCACCTGGTTGGGATGGCGCATCAAATATTCGAGCAGGGAAAAGAGCCGTGGCGTGAGCTCGATGCGTTGCCCCGCTCGCTCAACCACATGGGTTGCGGGATCGAAACTCAGATCACCCACACGCAGGACGGCACTTTTCTCCGCTCCATTGCGACGCAATAAAGCCCGGAGACGAGCCAGCAGTTCGCTCAGGGCAAAAGGTTTGACCAGGTAATCATCAGCACCACTATCCAAACCACGCACACGATCGGCCACCGTATCGCGCGCGGTTAAGAGGAGAATCGGCGTATTGAAGTGTTGACGTCGAAGATCTCGACACACCTCCAGTCCGTCTTTGCCTGGCAACAAAATATCGAGGATGAGCACATCGTAGGAAGTAGACTCAGCCAATGCCTGCCCCTCCACGCCATCATACGCTGGATCAACGGCATAGCCTTCGTCAACTAAGCTCATCTGAAGTTCATGATTCAACCGCCGATTATCTTCAACCAGAAGAATGCGCATCGCTCTCGTTCCCTTTCCTTTCTGTCTCTCCTCTATTATCCCTCAAAAACCTGACACCGTGCTGACAAGAAGAGGGCAGAGATGTCAGCATGGTGTCAGAAGAAACGAGTATGCTCTCTCCGAATACATCAATGAGTAGTCAGGATCAGCAACTAGAAAGAGGTTTTCGATGAATGGAATACAACTCACGCAGCTTCTCGCCACCTATGGCTATGGAGCAGTCTTGCTCTTTGTCACCATTGAGAGCACTGGCATCCCCTTTCCGGGCGAAACAATGCTCCTTATTGCTGCCATTGCCGCCGGAATGACGCATCAACTCGCCATTCCCTGGGTCATTACCGCCGCAGTCGGCGGTGCCATCCTGGGCGATAACCTGGGGTTCTGGATCGGACGTACAGCTGGTTACCGCTTACTCCGCCGCTATGGGCATTACATCCACCTTGATGAGCGCAAGCTCAAACTGGGCCATTACTTGTTTCTCAAGCATGGTGGCAAGGTTGTCTTTTTTGGACGCTTTGTGGCGGTCCTGCGCGCCTGGGCAGCCTTCCTGGCGGGAACGAACCGCATGAGCTGGCCCACCTTTTTGCTCTGCAATGCGAGCGGTGCCGTGGTATGGGCGAGTCTTGTGGGACTCTCAGGCTACTTCTTGGGAAATGTCATGCATCAGTTCAGTGGACCCATTGGAATCGCCACCACGGTAGGAGCGGGAATCGTCAGTTTTATCTGGTTCATTGTCTGGCATCATCAGAGCCGCCGCCTGGAGGGTGAGGCCGAACGAGCACTGCCTGGTTCCCTGGATGATTACCGCAAGGTGCTGAGAGGAGAGAAGTAGCGCTATCTCCGCAGCCAGGACAAAACACGTGTGTCAGCGTCTTGTCAGGAAACAGCAGTATACTCTTCCTCAGTCCAGTCCAACGATCTTTCCGTTGGCACCAATTCCATACCTGGGCAAAAAACGGAGAGATGGAGCAAGATGGAAAATGGCATGATACATGAACTGGCCAGCATAAATGAAAAAGAAAGGCGAAAGATACCGTGAACGAACAACAAGAGAGGGGCATGTTCTCTGATCCGTACCTATCTCCTGACGTGATGGAGGTATCTTCCATCATGAAGCGTCTCTCCCTAGGACGTGAACAGATTGACATTCTCAAAGGCATCACCTTGACCGTGAAACGAGGAGAATTGCTGGCACTGGTCGGGCCATCTGGCTCTGGCAAAAGTACACTCCTTGGCATTCTTGCCGGGCTTGATACGCCGACAAGTGGACACATTGTGTTGGATGGCATTGATATTACGCGGATGTCTGAGGGCAAATTAGCTGCGATACGCAATCGCAAGATCGGCATGGTTTTTCAAGCCTATAACCTGATTGCTACGCTGACCGCACAAGAAAATGTCGAGATCCCTCTGTATGTGGGAAAACATCCAGGCTTGCCCTCAGCTCGTGCCAGAGAGCTTCTGGACCTCGTCGGACTCTCACATCGCCTGGGGCACCGGCCCGCGCAGCTTTCCGGGGGCGAACAGCAACGCGTGGCGATTGCGCGAGCATTGGCGGCTGATCCAGCCCTGATCATTGCCGATGAGCCAACGGGAAACCTGGATGAGCAGAACGGCCAGAAGCTGCTCAAGCTGATCGCGGATCTGCGAGCGCAGACGGGAAAAACCTTTATTCTTGCCACACATGATGCGACCGTTGCCGCGCATGCCGATCGTGTCATACGGATGAGGGATGGCGTGATCGCAGGCATTCACGAGCAGAATGGAGCGCGCGTGCAATGAAAGCAGCTCTTTTTGTCACCTATCCGTTGCGCTCGTTGCGGCGCGGCGGCGGCTCCACGCGGCTGGCGATTCTCTGTATCGCGATCGGAGTCATGGCAGTTGTAGCGATTCAGTCAATTGGACTGATGGCGACCAACTCCTATGTAAACAACGCCCGTACGGCCAATGGAGGCGACATTTCCGTGCGGACGGCGAACCACAATATGCCTTTTATCCCAGGCAACTTCACGTCCTTCGCGCAACTCAAAAACGAACAATTGATTCAGGACTATACTCCAGTCAACCTGGAACAGGGCACCATCGGTACTCAGTCCGCGCCAGCGAATGGGCTTCTGGTGCAGGTTGTCGATCCAGCGCATTTTCCCCTGGTAGCCAGGCCCACTTTCGTCTCGCCTGCCTCGGGATCACTGAAAACACTTTTGACAGCCAATCAGGTAGTAGTCACGCAGACCTTTCTCACACACTACCACATGCAACTCGGCGATACATTTGACCTGCAGATCCAATCAGCGCAGCAGAGCGCGGCGGCGCGGACGCTTCATGCGCGCATAGCCGGTGTGATCGCCAATACTGGCATGTACCCCGCAGGCAATACATTTGTGCTGACCTCGTTTGCCGCGTACCAGGCGGCCAATCCAACGTTGCCCGTGACCTATGAAAGTGTCGATATCACCACGCAAGATCAGGCTCATACGAATGAGACACTGCGCGTACTCCAGCAGCAAGTTCAGCAAGGACATTTGCCACCTGCCTCTTTCCAAACGGTGGCCGAGGTGCAACAGCATGTGCAGTCTTTCACCAACTCGGAGACGCAATCGCAGCAACTGGCAGGTCTGCTCGCCCTCTTTATCGCTGGTCTGGGCATTATGAATACCATGCGCGTGTTACTTGCCCGGCGCACACTAGAGATTGCAATGCTCAAGACGGTGGGCTATAGCCGGATCAGTCTCGCGCTCCTCTTTGGGATAGAAACGGGCGTGTTGGGCTTGCTCGGCGGCATACTTGGAACCGGGATATCGGTGGGTATCAGCTATGGAGTAGTAACCAGATTGCTCTTGGTGCCATTTCAACTTGACCCGTTGACGCTTGGTGGTGGTCTTGCCCTGGGCGCATTCACGGCGCTCAGCTTTGGGCTGGTGCCCATTGTCCAGTCCGCGCATATCCGCCCCATTACGGTTCTGCGCGAAGGCTCAAACAGCGATTCGGCCAGCAACCGTAGCCTGACGTTTGCGCTGTACAGCCTGGTGGTCCTCCTGTTTTGTCTGCTGGCGAGCATTCTTTTGCAGAACCTGTTGCTGGCCTGTGCGGGCGTCTGCGGAGCAGTCTTGTTCCTCGCACTCCTGAGCCTGGGCATTCGCCCACTCATCTGGGGCGTCAGTGCTTTTCCCATCCTGGAACAGTATAGCATGAAGTACCTGACAGGCATGTTCGCTGGCATAGTATGCGCGGCGCTACTCTGTGTGTTCTTCCCGCTCATAGGAGGCGTAGTTCTGGCTCTCTTCTGCCTCGCATTGGGAATGAAGGTGTTGCCTCAGAGCTGGAAGATCAACACCAAAATGGCTTTACGCAATCTCGGAAGAAGGCCCATGCGTACAACCATGCTGGTTCTGATCCTGTTTGTGGGGGTCTTTGTGATTGGCAGTCTTCAAGCTATGAATCAAGGTCTGCAAAGCCAGCTCGCCACCACGATGAATCAAAGGCTTTCCTACAATGTGATCGTCAAACTTCCGCGCAATCAGGCACAAGCGATACAAGCACAACTGACCACGCTGCCAGGTCTGCTGACCTCTTCCTCCACAACAGTTGCGGCCACATCCCCTGTAACGATCAATGGCCAGTCCTGGCAACACTTTTTTCCGCTCACCCAACTCAATCAGCAGGCTGTGGTGCAGCGCAACTTCGATGGCGTTGAGGGTTATGATCTCGCCAATCAGCACAGCCCTGATCCACGCTTCATTCATATCGTCACCGGGCGAACCTTGAATACGAGCGACGCCGGGACCAATCATGTGCTCATTCCCTATACTCTCCCGCAGGCCAACACCTTCTCCCTGAGCATTGGGGACACGCTGACTGTGACGAGCGCGGAGGGCAGGACTAGTCCCACCTTAACCGTCGTTGGAGAATACACCACAGCGGACATCTCGCTGACGCAGGTATCGCCCATTTTGACCCCGGAGTCGGTCGTAACAACGCTGGCCCCGACCACGGCGCAAACCGTCTTCTACTTGAAGGTCGATCCAGCGCAGGTAGCACAAACGGAAACAACGCTTGATAATGCACTGCCCGGTATTACCTTTGTGCCAACGCCAGCCAGCGGCATTGACAGTTACCTTCAAGGACTATCCAGCATTGTCTGGATCTTCACAGTGATTGCCAGCTTCGTGCTTCTGACTGGTATGCTCATCATGGCGAACATGGTCGTGCTGGACTTATTCGAGCGCCGCCGGGAACTGGGGATTTTGAAAGCCCTTGGCTATTCCCAGCAGATGCTATGGGGGGAAATGCTGTTTGAGTACGGCATCATCGGGGGCATCAGTGCGACCCTGGCCATCGTACTGATAGCCCTGCTCGCCAATCTCTTCGGCAATCTTTTCTTGCGCGCAACAACCAGTGAGTTGAGTCACATAGGCGCGCCGGTCGTCTTGAGCTTTGCACCCAATGGATGGCTGCTTACCAGTCTGGTCGTAGGCACAATCCTGCTGGTGACGGTTACCTCCTTGCTCGCTTCCTGGCGCACGGTACACGTACGCCCTCTTGACGTCTTGCGCTATGAATAGACGCACGCATCAAGCTCTTGCACGGCTTTGTCATTACAAGCGCCGATGCGCTCTCGCCAGTCATCTACAACTGTAGGACTAGTGTTAATATAGATGTATTTCGTTTGTCAAGTGTTTATTCTGCAGGAGAAATATGGAAGAAGTAACTATATGCGGTCGCCATGTCCGAACTGGACGGTTGCTTTTCAAAGAAGAATCGAGTATGCTTCAGGACAGGATATAGTTCAGTGTCTTATTCTTCGTAATCTGCGAGGTCTGGAGCCACAGGTCTGGACTGGTTGCTCTCTACAACTCAAAGCAATATCAGAGACAGATCAATCGTGTGCACTCCTCCTGCAGATATTCTGGACGCAGCGTCGCGCATTTCCCCTTGCTTTTCCATGCTCCATCACGATGGGCATGTATAACAATAACGAAGAGGCTTTGTTTCGGCGCATCTGGCTACCCACACATCCAGCAAGGCCAAAACAAGCACCCAACCAGTGCCGGTGGGAAAAGACAATACATATAGCCTGCCTTTTATTCTCTTACTCGTTAAGGAGTACGTCATGAGACAGACTATCAACACATTGGTAAAGGCACGCCTCAAGGCAAATGGACCAGGAACAGCAATCGGTATCATACAGAGGGGTACATTGTTGCATAACCAGGGTTATGGACTGGCTTCGCTGGAATGGAACGTTCCCGTTACACCAAATACTGTCTTCCGCATTGCTTCATTGACCAAACAATTTACGGCGATGGCGATCCTGATTTTGCAAATGCAAGGCAGGCTCAATATTGAGGATCACCTGTCGCTCCATCTTCCAGCATGCCCTTCCGCGTGGCAGGAGATACGCTTACGCCATCTCTTGAGCCATACGTCAGGACTGATCAATGTCTCTGAATTAGCCGAATTTCAGAACCGTGCCGCGCAACATCTCTCATTAGAAGAGGTTATCGCATTATTCAAACATATTCCCTTGCTCTTTGAGCCGGGCACAGATTTTTTCTATGGCAATTCCGGTTACCACCTGCTGGGATTAGTTATCGAGCAAGTGACCCAGATGCGCTATGAAGAATTTATACGCTATGCTATCCTGAAACCATTAGGCATGCAAAATTCCTACTTCCAATGCACCACACCAATCATTCCCAATCGTGCCAGTGGCTATATTACGCAGGATGAAACGATTGTCCCGGCCCCCTATGTCAGCAATATCAGCACGCACTCCTCCGGCGCAATGGAATCTACACTCCATGATCTGGTGCTCTGGGAACGTGCTCTGCATAATCACACGCTGGTCGATGCAGAAACGCAGCGCCTGATGTTTACTCCCCTTCGCTTACCCGATGGGCGCTGTGTAGAATACGGTTTTGGCTGGTCCTTCTCAACCTATCGCGGGAAGTCCCTCACCTGCCACGGTGGCTGGGCAAATGGATATCGTACCCTCGTCGCCCGCTTTCTCGAAGATGATCTTACCATCATCATCCTTAGCAATAGCAGGGAATTCTCAACGGAGCGTATCGCCCTGGAGCTGGCGGCACAGTATATTGATTTTGCGCCGATCACACGACAAGAGCTTTCACGAGAAATCATCTCGCTCCAAAAGATCGTTGGACATTACGACATGCCGGGCTCGCATATCGAGGTATTTGAGCGCGAGGAACGCATCCTGCTACGCAAAGGTGTTAAAGAAATTACACTGCTTCCAGTTAGCGAGAACGTATTCGTCCCCGAGAGCGATCATGATGTCACCTATCACTTCTCTCAGGAACGCAATGGGGCATTTCATTCACTGGTTATTACCTATCCTTTGCATTTTGCCGTCGCCAAACGCCAGAGCGCCAATATGATCGCTATCGATTAGTCAGAGCAGGCTACGTAGACAAAAGATACACATTTTGTGTCATTCCCACCAATAAAAAAGTGGAGGAACAATGAATACTCATTCGTTCCTCCGCTCCTCAGCAGGCTGATTGCGCTTCCCTGTTGGCTAACGTATGTGCATAGCAAAGAACAAGGAAACACTATAAGAGTGACCAGTAATCAGCAGCATCATCTGCATTTTGATCAGCATTATTAGAGGTAGTTACAATAGTGTCACCATCCTTCATTAACGCACGCATACGTCCTGTGACTTGAGAAGGAGCAGGAGCATTATTGCTGCCATAATTTGATGGCGACATTGATCTAACCGCTGGCTGAACAGGCTGAACGGGTCGCGGAGCTGGCGCCTCATATGTCGATGTTGGCGTTGGCATTTGAACCGGTGTAACCACTGGATGGACGGGCGACGGCGATGAGTTTGCTGTAGGCTGGACGACCGGCTCGCTTTTTGATACGACGGCTGGTACCTGAATGACCGGCTGCACAATTCCCCGGTTCATCATGTCATAATATTCAGTCAGGCGCAGCGCAATCAACTGCCCTGGATTGTCAATCATATGGTGTTTAACGGCATCCTGCCTCAATGCCTCTAATGCTTCAGAGTCCTTCAACAGACCAACTGTAAAATGCAAAAATTTTTCTGATGAAGATTGTGTCATATGATTCTCCCCTATCAATCAATCAGCCTTAAGTATCAAAAAGTACGCATACTGGTAGAATTCCCAACACTACTGCCTGTATTGGTTCCACCACTTGTACTGCCAGTCTGAACTTTACGGATCAACAGACGACCGGCCAACGTACAATATCCGATACAATTGGCATGACTGGGATCGTCAGGGCGTGACAGGTGAGGAATACGCTTCTTTAAGAAGGAATAGAAATAATAGACACCACCGCCAATATTGAGTACCGGTTTAAAGCTAGCGGCCACGGCATCACGATCACTTTGACGCCAGGCGGAAGCCACAAAGGATACAATTTCGCTACCCACCTGCGCCACAGCCTCATTGACCAGACGTTCAAGATCATAATGCCCAATGGTTTGGCCATAAGATGAAATTTCAGGATAGCGTGTAATTTCGCCTTGAGCCTGCGCTGCATGCGCATGCATGATCTCACGAGCCTCTAACAGAGACAATGGACGATCATATTTATTCTCAAAGGAATCCATCAGCATTTGTGTCGCTGTCTCAACGCCGACAGGCTTACCTTTACAATATTCAACAACCGGCACCTGACCGCGGGCGACATACAGATCCGTCGTACGACCGCCGATGTCAATAACCGCGCTCTCAGTAAAGCCATTTGCTGAGCGATCATTATAGGCAATCAGTGCGCCAGCACCTTCCATCACAACCGTCGCAACCTCAACGACGACGCGCCGGGGAGTTTTTTCGTCGTTAAGCGTAAACAGGTAGGTGCCATCCAGAGATTCTTTAATCGCAGCACGCAGGGCGGCATTTTTGATATAGGTTTCAGCAGGCAAACCAGCCACGACATAAATACCAAATTCAGCATCTGGAATCAGAGTTGCTGCGATAGTCAACAAGCCACGCAAGCTAAATTTACTCGCATAGCGTTGAATATCACCACGCCCATTATATACTTCGATTGACTGCTGCAAAGCAAGATCGCCAATCGCGTAGGCTGTCTCTTCATTCACAAATTGCATTACGTGCACATTGGTTTGCTCAACATTGACACCCAGATTGCGGAGTGCCGTCGTATCAACCTTAGCAAACGCGGTAGGAATGCTTAGCGAGACGGTTTTGCCATTGATGACCGTTACGCCACCAATTTCCGCATTCCCAAAGTCATGACCATATGGATACCATTTCATTGATGTAAGCTCTCTTCTGCCATTTCTAGAAATGAGAAAAAAATATCACGCAAATCCAAAATCGTAAATATATATAATCAATTGTGTAACGAGATCTCCTTTATGGATAGCCTTTTATAGATTAATAGTACTAATGTCAGCGAAGCCAGAAGCAACCCATCCACCTGAACAGGTGGGGCACAAGGCATGTACTTGCACTCCCACCATAGCGTCAAAGGAACAGCGATTCATCCCCGCCATGAATGGACGGGGCTTTCTCGCTCGCTTCCTGTAATCACATGGTACAAGTACTCAACAGCAAAAAGCCAGCCTGACATGCATGTGTCAGGCTGGCTTTAAATGCTTATTGGTGGGCCCAGCTGGATTCGAACCAGCGACCAATCAGTTATGAGCCGACTGCTCTAACCGCTGAGCTATAGGCCCTTGCGGATAGCATTGTACCATAACTGATGGTGTTTGTGAAGGGGTTTACCATGAATTTTTCACTCTTCCATACATCTATTTCAGCTCTTAAGAGATAACAGCGTGCTATTTTGAACGGAACTCGCTTTTTTTCGCGCACACTCATCCATAGCGTGTGCTATAATATTATTAGTTAAGTGCTACTTTCAACCTTATAAGTTGATAGAAACGGACAGTTGGATTGAGGATGTCTATGCTCAGTCAGCTAGAAATGGTTTCGGTATTATGCACTTGCAGATATATTCCGTTCACTACTGGCTGGCACGTGGAAGAAGAATACGACATCACAGAGCATGTATCTCTCATATTCGCACGCAGAGATATTTAGATGTCACTATGTCTACAACCAAACAAACATCCCCATTCTTTAGCACAAACCAGATTATTGTCTTCACCGCACTGTGCTCAGTTGTGTAGCGCGGTCAACGTGTTTCCAGGGGGCATTCGATGATGAATGAGGTAACGATTCGGATCGGTGGTGAATCCGGCGAGGGGACCATCTCCGGTGGTGATATCCTTGCGCTGGCGTCCGCACGCTGGGGGTACCATGTCTATACCTTCAGGACGTTTCCAGCTGAGATTCTCGGCGGCCCATGTATGTTTCAGGTCCGTATTAGCGATCATCCGGTGAAGTCGATGGGCGATTATGCCGATGTACTGATTTGCTTGAATCATGAGGCTTATGAGCGCAATATCGGTGACCTGCGTCACGGTGGTGTGCTGATCTATGATCCATCCGACTTTACTCCTGAAAGTAGTGATTGCGTCACGTATGCCATCCCTTTTAATGAGATCGCACGTAAAGAGATTCAGCTGTTCCAGACCAAAAATATGGTGATGCTTGGTGCCATTTGCGGCCTGTTTGGCCCTCCTATCGAGGCAATCATCCAGGTGGTACAATCCAAGCTCTCGCGCTCACGTAAGGCCAATGCAACACTGATGGAGAAAAACCTGCTGGCCCTGGATGTGGCAAAGCGCTATGTGACAGAACAATTGACGAAACAAGATCCTTATCAGCTTGGTCCGGTAGAGAAGATGAGTCGTGTAGTGCTTAATGGCAATCAGGCAGTCGTGGCTGGCGCGCTGGCAGCCCAATGCCGTTTCTTCGCTGGCTACCCAATTACACCCGCCAGTGACATTATGGAGGGGATGGCAAAGGAGTTACCACTGATTGGTGGAACGTTTCTGCAGGCGGAGGATGAGATTGCAGCGCTGGCATCAGTATTGGGCGCCTCCTATGGTGGTGTGCGGTCAATGACGGCAACATCTGGTCCTGGTTTCTCATTGATGACCGAGTTGATTGGCCTCAGTTCGATGTCTGAGCTGCCAGCAGTGATTGTGGATGCTCAACGCGCTGGTCCCAGCACAGGCATGCCGACAAAGATGGAACAGTCCGATTTGAGCTTCGCGTTAAATGCGGGACACGGTGATACTCCACGTATCGTGATCGCCCCTTCCAATGTGGCAAATTGCTATGAGTTGATTATCCAGGCCTTTGCTATGGCTGACCGCTATCAAATGCCCGTACTATTCCTGACGGATCAGTCACTCACGGCACGCGTGGAAAGTGTTGATAGCCATATCTTTACGATGCCTGAGATTCAGGAACGCGTGCAGTATTCATCCCAGTCCGAGCATGCCAGCAATGGTCATCAGCATGGGGATCAAACGAGCGCCAACGAGCAGTTGTTAGTGGGTGCCGGCGTCACAGGGACTCATGCGCGTCCCTATGCTCGCTATGCCTATACTGATACAGGCATTTCGCCGATTAGCATCCCTGGTACAGGCGCTCCAGCCTATGTGGCAACTGGACTGGAACACGATGAAATGGGACATCCCAATTATGAGCCAGAAGACCATACAGCCATGATGGAGAAACGTTTCCGCAAACTACAAACAGCTCAGGAAGAGCTACCACAACCTGAGCGTTATGGCACAACTGATGCTACCATTGGCATCATCGGCTGGGGTTCCACAGAAGGAACCATTCAGGAAGCGGTAGATCGTGCCTGTGCCAGAAGACTTAAGGTTGCAGCACTACATCTAAAAATCCTATCACCACTCCCCGATAAAGCCATTCAGGCCTTTATTCACTCAGTTGATAAGATTATCGTGCCCGAAAATAATTATTCAGGACAACTTGCTAATCTATTAGGCGCGAAATATGGTCTGCGAGCGATACGTGTTAATAAATTTGGTGGAATTCCATTTACAGCAGGGGAAATCTTACAAGCAATCGAGGAGGTTTGCTAATCATGACACAAACACTGATCAATCCAACGCCCAAGGACTATAAAAGCGAGGTCAAGCCGACCTGGTGTCCAGGTTGCGGCGACTTCGGAGTGCTCAACGCAGCCTTCCGTGGTCTGGCTGAGCTGAAACTGCCAACGGATCAGACAGTGGTGGTCTCAGGTATTGGCTGCTCCAGTCGCTTCCCACACTTTATGAAGACATTTGGTTTTCATAGTGTACATGGGCGTGCGCTACCAGTCGCTCAGGGATTAAAGATGGCACGTCCCGATCTTACGGTTCTTGCCGTGGGTGGTGATGGAGATTTCTTCAGCATCGGCGCGGGCCATTTAATCCATGCCGCGCTCCGCAATATAGATATCACTGTCGTAGTGATGGATAACGAGATCTATGGATTAACCAAGGGCCAGACTTCACCCACGTCACCTCATGGACACGTCACGAAGTCTACACCTTATGGCCTGCTCGCGTCGCAGTTTAATCCTATTGCCACTGCACTCTCGCTAAATGTCAGCTTTGTGGCTCGTGGCTACTCGGCCAAACCCAAAGATCTTGCTCTATTGATTAAACAAGGTGTTGAACACAAAGGTTTCTCCTTTATTCATGTGCTCAGTCCTTGCCCCACCTTCTATCATACCTTCGATGCCTGGGATGCTGCGGTCACACCCATCTCTAGCACGCATGATATGCATAATAAGGCGGAGGCCATCACGCTGGCAATGGAAAAAGAGAAGCAATATACCGGCATCTTTTACCAGGAAGATCGCACGACAATGGACCAGGCAGCCCATCAAATCGTCCAGGAATCCCAGCCATTTGATGTCACAAACTATATGAAACGCTATGTATAAACGGCTACCCTTACGCTGAAGGCTCGATAAAAAAGGGACTGGCATCGTGATACCAGTCCCTGCTTGTTGTGTTATCAGCTCTTTATCATCTGAGTGAGCAATGCAAGAAGAGCTTACAGGAAGACGAGAAGAGACTTGTGCTCCTGACGTTTATTGGTGTTGTTGGCGCACATAAGTCGCTGCCGTTACAGTGGCACTGAGAGCGTTTGCAACCCCCTGAGTAAACTCTTCACCGCACGGCTGGCAGAACGTGCCACTTTCATTATGGTACAAACCACCAATCGCGGTCAGTTGCCTTTCCGCAGGCTTACCACACCATTCACAATGGCTACCCTGAGGGGCAAAATCGACAGAAACAGGTCGCTGAAATTCATTGGACATCAAGAGCCTCCTCTACTGCTGGTCGGTGTTACTGTTCGTATCCATCAAGCAAACAGTACACAACAAGAGGGACTTTCATATCGATGGAAGCAGGTAAAATACCATAACGACCACGATATGGTTATCCACATGCGTCTTTGCCCATGAGCTTCATTGCTCGACGCTCAGCGCCCCCCGCTCAACATATTGAGGAGATCTGAGTATGAGATACTATACCACAAAATGGTATAAGATTCCAAATCATATTCGTCAGCACCACAATACTGATCAGTGACACTCACTCTATTATCGTATCGCGAACAAATCGTTCTGCTGCTTTTCTTTGTCCTATCTATCTACGGCATCATTTCTGGTACCTGACGCTTCATTGAGCGCCGTATCAGTAGAGATATTCTGAGCATTAGCCGCCGCATATTGCGCACGCTGAGCAGCCAGTTGCTGCTTCGTTGTCAGATATGCCCCAATGATCCAACCCACCAGACCTAATCCGACGGTGATTGCCAGAAAGGTAAACACCACCGTATTAAAGGCTACATTAAATACCGCTGCCAGCACACCTGCCAGCACCATACCAACAATCAAACCAAGTGTCACGCCAATCAAACAGCCAGGATGGGCCAGATTGCGTCCTTCTAAATGCTTCATCATGAGAACAAAAGATACCTTTACGAAATTTTGCTTCTATAAAAGATGATAACGCGACGACTCGTAGGCGTCAAGAGAAATGTTGCCTGCAACGGCATACCTCCCGGCGATCATAAACAGAAAAAAGATACCTCTCTACCACCTGCCTCTAGTGCATGCTGGCTATTTCCATAGCAAGTTACCATATTATGTTGAAACATCAGTATAATAAGAATATCGGTGAAGCAAGCATTCAGCTTCAACCACGCTATCTCATCTCGCCTCTTGCGGAAGATAAACGCCGCAATAAGTGAAAGGATATTCATTACATCCCACAACCGTTTGTATTGCACACCGGTATAGCTACGAAATCATCTGTCCTGAACGTAGCTACACCAGCGCATTGATGGTCCACAATGGCAAAAACAACTCGTAGCCTGAAGTGCTTAGAGCCGATAACGTAACACGAGCATGTCACGGATCATTAAACCATTGACATACATGGGCGGTTGGATATAGGCAAAGAAATCCAGTCGAACATGATCCATGCGGAAACCACACTGCTGATAGAAAGAGATGGCCTGTAAGGATGTATTGTCAGTCCCGACGAGTACAGCCACATTGCCACGTCGCCGCGCCTCTTCTACAATCCTTTGCATGATCGCATGACCATAGCCCTGACGTCGCCGCTCGGGGGCAATCTGAATATACTCCACTTCACTGTCAACTTCGCCCCAACGCATCACGACAGCACCCACGACAGCGTGCTCGTGCCAGACGATATACGACGTATGGGCACTATCGCCGAGCAAAGAGAGGATACGCGCCTCATCCTCATCAGCCTCTAACA
Source organism: Dictyobacter arantiisoli (assembly GCF_008326305.1). Taxonomy (GTDB): domain Bacteria; phylum Chloroflexota; class Ktedonobacteria; order Ktedonobacterales; family Ktedonobacteraceae; genus Dictyobacter; species Dictyobacter arantiisoli. The sequence continues at coordinate 15,776 of NZ_BIXY01000085.1, forward strand.
ACAGCGGTACCAGGGTGGCATATTCAGATGATTCCACGGGGCGCAAGACGATGACATTCTCAAACATGCTCGATTTTTACTCCATTTACAGACATTACCAGGCCATCGCGCCACCATCGACAACCACAGTCTGACCCGTGATATACGCAGCGGCGGGTGATGCCAGAAAGACCAGGACGCCTTTGATATCATCAGGGGTGCCGAAGCGGGCTAATGGAATATCCGCCAGCATTTCCTGCTCATAACGCGCGAGGATGGCCTGTGACATGCGCGTGGGGAACCAGCCCGGAGCAATGGCGTTGACTGTAATATTGTGGCGCGCCCAACTGGTTGCCAGATCGCGTGTCATATTAATCACGGCCGCCTTGCTGGCATGATAACCCACTACCTGCAAATACCTGGGATTGCCACCCGTCAGGCCAGCCACGGAAGCGATATTGATAATCTTTCCGCCCTGTCCCTGCGCAATCATCACCCGCCCCACCTGCTGACTCATCAAGAATGTTCCTTTAACATTGACATCCAATACTTGCTCGAACTTCTCCAGCGGCATATCTTCGGGAGGGGCTCCCCACGTCGTGCCGCTATTATTGATCAGGACATCAATAACACCAAAGCGTTCTTGAGTTGTTCTTACCACCCGCTCCACATCCTCTGGATTCGTCACATCGCATGCCAGAGCCAATGCCTCACCGCCATTAGCCTCGATTTCTGCACGCACCGCGTCGCACGAGGAGAGCTTGCGTGAACACAGCACGACACGCGCTCCCATCTCAGTCAATGCCTGCGCGAAATACTGTCCCAACCCACGCCCACCACCAGTCACAATTGCCGTCTTGCCGTCCAAACGAAATAGATCCAATGTCCCCATTGCTCAAACAACCTTTCTGACCTTCACTGGTCATACACTCATGACGATTTATTGTGTGAGTTTGCATTGCTGAACTCAAGCATGCTATCATCACTTTAACATATTCACTGGTTATCTATGCTCGACTTTGTACAATTTTGAAAACGTGAGCTCGAAAATGCGTCGCACTCGCCCTTTTTCTCAGGCTCACAAGCCTAAAAATGTACAAAGTCGAGGTATGAAGCTGTCTTGTTTGAGCACCAAAGGGGATGCACTATTAATACGCAGCAAATTAAAGTAACATTTATGATGGGGGATGTAGATCGCCAGCGCCTGGAAAAATTGCCCTGGGAGACACAATTAGAAGAATGGGAAACAAACGGGGTAGAATTACTGCTGGTGCGACGCGGCGATTCACGACATCCAGTGATCTTTGTTGAGCGCGAGGGCGTACGCTATGCTATCAAAGAAACAACACCGCATATGGCTGAGAAGGAGATCCGCAACCTTCAGGTGATTGAGCAACGGGGCATTCCAACCCTCAACCCGATCGGGACAGTACATGTGACCAAGCCACCTATAGCTATCGAGGTGCCAGGCATGCGCGGTATGCGACAGTATATTAATGCCGATAATGGTTATACGGTAACGCGTCTGGCTCCACGCGTCGTGCCACACGTCCTCCTGTATCGCTTGCCGCTCACCAGACGTACCAAACAACGGATGCTCGCTGCAGTTGCCACGCTGATGGTCGAATTACATGAACATGGGGTCTACTGGGGTGATCCCTCGCTCGCTAATGCCCTCCTGCGCATTGATGGACGACATATTCTGGGCATTATGGCTGATGCAGAAACAGTGGAACTCTTTCCCGGACCCATTACTGAAGGCTTACGCGAACAAGATCTGGCCCAATTTGGAGAGTCACTCTCCTGGCAGGCGGAAGATCTACGTCAGGCGAAAGGCTTGCCAGAAGATGTACAGGTCCTGGATGATGAGGATTATCAATATTTTCGACAGCGCTATCGCATAGTACGGCGTGAACATGCTCATATCACCGGTGAGCATGATCCTAGCGCACTCTATCAAACACATCTCATTATGAGCACAGTGCAAGATTGGCAGAGTACATTGGCAGAAAAAGCCAACAGTCTAATGCGTGAAATCATACCTGTCAGGCCTGTCTGGTATCAGCAGCGTATCTATGACATGCTCCACATTACCATTCCACGCTCCCATGCACGTCGCTTCTACAATCTCATCGTCGGACATCAGGAAATCATGAGCCGCAATGAGGACTATGCGGTCAGTATCGAGGAGGCAGCGCAGGACTGGTACGAACGATATCATCTACCCACCATTCTGCTTCTGCGCCAGAGGCTGACCAGCGAGGAAGATCCTATGCAGGCATACTTCGCTATCATGCAACACAAGTGGGATATGAGCATGAAAGCAGGATATGAAATCCCATTGGATGAGGCAGTACAGGATTGGGAACAGCATACAAAGCAGAATAGACAACGAAATCCGATTGATCCAGCATTGTACACGGCCTGGTGGCGTAAACGCCAGCGTCAGCCTGTCGAGGACACGGTAAAACCACCTATGATTGAGGGAGAAGAGCTTGATCCATTTCTCTCTACAACCGAGCGACCGCTAGTCCACCTTGACTTACCGCAACTCGAACAAAAACTACCGCAGATCCTGCATCCTGAAGAATATAGTGATGAAGAAATCTAAGAGGGTATTTATCTGTTGCAGGAAAATGTGTTGGGCATATTTTCCTGCAACAGATAAATTTACACTTCTTCAATCCCCGCTTCAGCCAGTACAACCTCCTCCGAGTCCTCATCAGCGTCCTCGACAACCTCGGCCTCAGCAGCCTTAAAGGCCAGCATGTTGCCTCGGATCTGGTCGTCAATCGCGGTTGCCACATCGCTGTTCTGGCGCAAGAATTCTTTGGCATTCTCACGTCCCTGACCCAGACGAATATCGCCCACCGTAAACCAGGCACCGCTCTTCTTCACCAGGCCCATCTCCAGGCCCAGATCGATCAGACCGCCTTCACGCGAAATACCTTCGCTATACATAATATCGAACTCTGCTGTGCGGAATGGTGGCGCAACTTTGTTCTTTACCACACGTACGCGGGTACGGTTGCCCATCACATCCTGACCCTGCTTGATCGAATCTGTACGGCGAATATCGAGGCGGACAGAAGCATAAAACTTCAACGCCTTACCACCAGCAGTGGTCTCTGGATTACCAAACATCACACCGATCTTCTCACGTAACTGGTTGGTAAAGATAACAGTGGTATGAGAATTGCTGATCGCACCGGTCAGTTTACGCAGTGCATGACTCATCAAACGTGCCTGCAAACCAACATGGGAATCGCCCATCTCGCCTTCAATTTCAGCACGGGGAGTCAAAGCGGCTACCGAGTCTACAACGACAACATCAATTGCGTTACTGCGCACCAGAGAGTCCACAATTTCGAGCGCCTGCTCACCGGTGTCCGGCTGAGAGATGAGGAGATTTTTGGTATCGACGCCCAATTTTGTTGCATAGCTGGGATCAAGTGCATGCTCTGCATCCACAAATGCTGCGAAACCGCCATTGCGCTGTGCGTTCGCGATCACATGCAGACACAAAGTTGTCTTACCAGAGGACTCAGGGCCATAAATCTCTGTAATACGACCGCGTGGTACACCACCAATACCCAGGGCCAGATCCAATGCAACGGAACCAGTTGAAATCGCCTCAATATGGACCTTTGCTGAATCGCCGAGCTTCATGATGGCGCCTTTACCAAAGCGGCGCTCAATTTGTCCCAGTGCCAGATCTATAGCTTTCTCACGATCAGACATTCCCGCTGTATTGGCACCTGAACCAGCAACAATAGCGGCGTTCTTTTCCTTCTTACTAATTGGCATTCTTTCTCTTCCGCAGAGTATAGTCATAAGCGAGTTCTTCACTCACCCATGATCCAAGGACCCTGCTCCTCCTTTTTTCAATCCACTCAAAGGTCTCTAAGTGATGGTACATTCTCTATTTCACAATGCGCACAGGATCATCTATGGTCCATCATAAAGACTTATTGATAGCTCTACGATGGTTGGAAGGTTCGCCCCTGTCGCTTCTGGAAGTGTTTCTATACTATCTATTCTTTGTGAGGGCGAAAAAGCGGAAATAATTATGCCCTTTCAGCCGTTTTCGTACAAAGTAGAACAAGTGTACCACGAGGCGCTACATGTGTCAAGCTACATCAACAGGGACGCTACAAAGGTAAGAAGTTGTGTGCACGTCTAAAAAGGGATGGGATCATGGCCCGATAAAGGAAAAAGGGATGTCCGTATAGACATCCCCTTATTTGTACGTTTCTGTACAATTACATTTCGCGACGCCCCTCCAGGGCCCGGCTCAGTGTCCCTTCATCCGCATACTCAAGATCGCTTCCCAATGGTAAGCCACGCGCTAACGTCGTAACTTTCATGTGTGGGACCGTAATTTTATTCTTGATATCGTCCTTGATTACACCAGCCGTATAATCGCCCTCGAAACCCGGGTTGGTCGCGAGAATCACCTCGTGAACCGAGCCATCCACCAAACGTTTCAGCAATTCATCGATACGAATATCTTTCCGCCCGATCCCATTTAGTGGCGAAAGCGCACCATGCAAGACATGGTACAATCCTTTATAGACACCCGTCTTCTCAAGGGCCAGCACATCGAGCGGCTCCTCTACCACACAAATACTATCTTGATCGCGACCCGGATTACTACAAATAGAGCACGGATCGGTCTCAGTAATATTATAGCAGCGCGAACAGTAGACAATGCTTTCTTTGACGCGTATGATAGCCTCTGCCAGACGTCGAGCCTGATCTGTTGGGCTACGTAAGATGAAAAAGGTCAGGCGTTGCGCCGTCTTTACACCGACCCCAGGCAGCTTGGATAGTTCTTCAACCAGAGCCGCCACAGGAGCTGCGACATCACTCATTTTTAAAACATTCCAGGAATCTTCATTCCACCAGTGGCACTGTTGACAAGCTTCTGCTGCGCATCGGTCACTCTATCATGAGCATCCTTGGCAGCTGCCTTCACCATTACCTCTAGCTCTTCAATATCATCCGCACTAAACGCCTCAGGATCGATTTTGACGCTGGTAATCTCATATTTACCGCTCATAATGACTGTAACCGCACCGCCACCTGCAGTACCAGTAAACAGATTAGCTTCTAGCTCCTCCTGCATCTTCATCAGCTTCTGCTGCATTTTCTGTATTTCGCGCATGTTCATGGAAAGAAAACTCCTTTATTTCGGCTGAATATCTTGAATTTCCGCTCTAAACATGCGAATCACTTCCGATACGACCGGATTGCTCTCCGCATGCTTTTTGATGATTTCTAAACGTGTCTCTCTGTTCTCAGATGGCACTCTCATATTCTCGCTCACAGCGTCATTTCTGGCAAGTGGTGAAACAGCAGGTGTCACCTTTTCGACTGTCGGAGTCACAACAGAATTAGCCGGGCGATCAGGAGGGCGTTGCTCTGGCTCGGGGGTACTGGGTGGTGGTACAGCAGGAAATACCGATCCTGGTGCCATTGGTTGCTCAGATTGAGAGGGTAGTGCTGGTAGTGCTGACGCAACACTAGCTGCGCGATTCGTCATCGACGTAGCAAAATGGGCATTGGGTGGCAGCAAGCGAATATCGCACTCAATATTTAATTCTATCTTTAAGGCCCAGCGGATAGTAGCATTGTACTCATCATTTTGTAACGTTTTATAGTGGAAGTCAGCAATTGCTTTACCCACGATGATTGGTAGCTGAGCAGTCCCTTCAACACCCAGGATTGTATATCCGCTCAGCAAAGCTGCGATCTTGGAGCCATCTTTACGCGTTTTCACACGTCTTCGAATCGCTTCCCACTTGTCTTGTACTGTGTCAATTGTCAGGGTCGGCGGCTCAGCGCTCACGGAAACTGGATCACCAGTGGTGGGTGCAGGGGCGGATGGCATCCCGGCGTAGCTGGCAATCGAGGTGTGCTGATTGATGGCTGGCGTAGCAGGTACATCATGAGCAGTCATTCCCGGCTGGCTGGTTTCAATGCGTGGTGCTGCGCCTTCATGTATCTGCGACTGAGGTGCAGAAGATCTGCTTGCAGTAACTGCTGATGCAGGCCGAGGCTCAGTGGCCGGAGCAGCAGAATACGCTGCCTGGGATGGGGTAGATGACTCTGATGGCGCTAAATGCGTTGAAGGTATCGTCCTATTTTGAGGTACGGACGAATTTCCTACATTGGTAGGATATGTAGAACCTGTTGCAGGATGGGCCAGGGCCACAGGTCCATCTTTAGCCCGACGATGGATCGCAATACAGGCCAGAAAAGCCAGCTCGAGTCCTAGTTGAGGCGTACTCTGGCTCTTTTGCATCAACTCATTCAGTGCGAATTGGCGAGCACATTCAGTCAATTCATCCAGGACAAAATATTTCGAGACCTGCAGGATATCATTGACCTCGTCATCGGTATTATCAAGGATTGCAGCGATATTCGCGCCCGCTTTTGCCAGCATCATCGCACGCCAGAACTCGGCAATCTGTCCATTGATCTGGCGTAAATCAGCGCCGGATTCAGATAGCGTATTGATGAGGTGCAAACCTTCAGCACTTTCCAGGTCGGCGACATGGCTGATGATTTTTTGGATTGCCCGGGGATCAGCCACGCCGAGCATAGTTTGTACCTGCTCTAGCGAGATATCTACACCACAATATGCGATAGCCTGATCCAACAGGCTCAAGGCATCACGCATACCACCAGCGGCCGCACGTGCGATCAGTTCAGCAGCACCAGCTTGCAATGTCACCTGCTCTTGTTGTGAGACAAAATGCAAATGATCAACCAGCTGCCGCAAAGTAAAGCGTTTAAAATCGAAGCGCTGACAACGCGACAAAACGGTCGGTAACATCTTATGTACATCTGTCGTTGCGAGCACAAAAATAGCGTAGTCTGGCGGCTCTTCCAATGTCTTCAGCAAAGCATTAAAGGCCTCGGTCGTCAGCATGTGTGCTTCGTCAAGGATATAGACCTTATACTTGCCAGTCGTTGGTGGCATCATCACTTTTTCACGCAGCTCACGGATACTATCGATACCACGGTTAGAGGCTGCGTCGATTTCAAGCACATTAAATGAGGAACCGGCCGTAATTTCGCGGCATTGAGCACAGACATTACAGGGTTCGCCGTTCTTGGAGTTAGTACAATTAATGGTTTTAGCCAGGAGACGCGCCATACTTGTTTTGCCAGTACCACGCGGGCCGGTAAAAAGATAGGCATGACGGAGATTGCCAGAACTGAGAGCGTTCTTGAGTGTCGTAATCACTGATTCCTGGCCGACAAGATCGCCAAAGGTTTGAGAGCGCCATTTACGGTAGAGTGATTGTGAGGCCATAATAAATACTCCCGCCTATGTATCCTCATGACGGGCCACGAGCCCACCCGCTGCCAGATGAGTAGAAGAAGTTGTTCATGGTAACAGAGAAAAACCGATTTTTACCCGGTCCTGCCGGTTAGCGTAATCAGGAACCCCTATGTCACCCAGGGAGGTCCACTTACCGTTGCTTCCTCACGGACCTGGCGGAGTTCACAAACATCTGCCGCATAGGACCCAATTACGCCAACCGACAGGACCGGATAAAAATCGGCCCATCCCGCATTCAGGACTGTTTTCATTTCCCTCGTGGGATGAACCCATTCTACACCGGATCAGAAGAGTTGTCAAGAGATATAGCGGCCAATTAATAACTGATATGTCTCTTTTGCCTCAACAGGAATGCGCGTGGGATCGGTCATGATCGCGCCTGCCAGCGCGTGCTCACAGGCACATGCCTGTTGCAGGCGATCAGTTCCAATCTTCTGCGCAACGCTCGCCAGGATACGCTGAGCATGCGAGACGTTGGCGCTTAAATTCGCCACCACCAGATCCACCGAGACAGATTCTTCAGACTCATACCAGCAATCATAATCAGTCGCACAAGCGATGACGGCATAGCACAGCTCAGCTTCACGGGCCAGTTTCGCCTCGGGCAAGGCTGTCATACCAACCACATCCATGCCCAGTTTCCGATAAATATTTGATTCAGCCTTCGTTGAGAAGAATGGCCCCTCCATGCAAACATAGGTACCGCCCTCGTGAACTGTGACACCCTCCAGTTCACGTGCTGACTCTAACAAAAGTCCACTCAGCGTGGGACAGAACGGCTCGGCGAAGGCACAATGCACTACGACCCCACCTTCAAAGAAGCTATTGACCCGACTCTTTGTACGATCAAAAAGCTGATCGGGGATGACCAGATCACGCGGAGCAATATCTTCACGCAAACTGCCAACCGCGCTGACAGAGATAACCCATTCCACGCCCAGGCTCTTGAGTGCCCAGATATTGGCGCGTGAAGGCACCTCTGTCGGATTCAGACGATGCCCGCGTCCATGGCGCGGTAAAAACGCCATTGGCACGCCAGCCACCTTCCCAAGCGTAATCACATCACTAGGATCACCAAAAGGAGTTGAGATGCGCACCTCCTCTACCTCAGTCATTCCTTCCATCTGATAGAGACCACTGCCGCCAATCACCCCGATCTTTGCCTGTGTCATAGGTTATCCTCCTTGAAAATCACCAGAGATACTGTGTAGCGTTGCTTATTTGTCCGGCATCGACATAACATCAGTATGTTCCATGCCAGATTTATAGCAGCCTATCAGGCTTTGATACGAATATGTTGGCGCTTGCCTACCTTCAAAATCGCCCCGTCGATCACTTCAATGGTTGTATTGGGATCAGTGATGCGCTCCGACTCACCAGATTCTCCTCTGGCAAAGAGTGAAACCCCTCCCTGCTTAATCAACTCGCGTGCCTTATTATTACTGGCGGCCAGACCCGCACTCACAATCAGCTCAACCACGTTTTGACTTGCGGCCAGATGATAATCAGGAATGTCGGTCGGCAGCTTGCGCTCGGAGAATTGGCGGATAAAAGCCTCCTGTCCTTCCTGGGCAGCCTCGGCATTATGAAACTCAGTGACAATCTCACGGGCCATTCGTAACTTCACATCGCGAGGATTCAGTGTGCCCTCAGCCATCTTGCGGTCAAATTCATCCAGCTCCTCTTCATCTATCTCGGTCAACGCCTCAAAATATGTCCGCATCGTCTTATCAGGTAAAGACATCAGCTTGCCGAACATATCCTTTGCGGGAGCAGTCATCGAGATGTAGTTGTCCAATGACTTCCCCATCTTCTTCTCACCATCCAGACCGACGATTAGATTCATCGTCAAGATCTGCTGTGACGCCTGGCCGAAGATTGGCTGGAGATCGCGTCCCACCAGGAGATTGAAGGTCTGATCTGTACCACCCAGCTCGACATCCGAACGCAACGCAACCGAGTCATAGCCCTGCAAGAGAGGATACATAAACTCAGCCAGCGAAATCTCGATGCCGGATTTGTAGCGCTTCGAGAAATCATCGCGCTCTAACATCTGAGCAACCGTTTTATAACCCAACAGCTTGATCGCATCTCCCAGATCAAACTTATCAAACCATTCGGTCTGGCGATGCACCTCTGTCTGCTCTGAATCGACGATACGGAAAAATTGATCCAGATATGTCTTTGAATTCTCAGCAACCTGCTCGGCCGACAATGCTTTACGGGCCTCAACACGCCCACTTGGATCGCCCAGACGCGCCGTCCAGTCACCAATCACGACGACCGTTTTATGTCCCAATTTCTGGAACTGGCGCAGCTTACGGAATACCACCGCATGGCCTATCGTCAGATCATAGTGCGTCGGGTCCACACCCAACTTCACGCGCAACGGCTCACCTTTATTACCTTCAAGTAATAAGCGTCGTAAATCTGCTTCCTTCTCAACGAGCGCAACACCTCGTTTGAGAATATGATCGATCTCTTTATTTGTCGGGGACTGTTTCAACACCTGTCTGCGCTCCTCCCAATGCTATAAATGGAATATCTGATTAGCTGCATTGTAGCAGAAGATAAGAATGAAGTCGAGATGACTTACCACACATATCTGACACTCAAGCTTCTTGATAGTCTTTCTATCAAACTTTCTAACAAAATTCTTACACAATGTATATGCTTCTCTAATATTGCGCTTACATTCTTCTAACAGATGGTGGGTTATAGTATGAACATCAAGAACAAACAATGATGTGAGCCGCGAGACCAGGAAAAAAGACTCATCCGCGCGACCACAGAGTAGAGTAAAAATACAAAAAGTTTCAATGAAAAGCGAAAAAGAGGAGGTTCTACCATGGCTAATATCACCCGTTACAATCCTTTCAGCGAAGTTGTTTCTCTGCGTGATGCGATGGATCGCCTGTTTGAAGAGAGTATCATCAGTCCCCGGAGCAGCAGTGTGAGCGGTCGTGGCATGGCTGCTAACCTCTATGAGACCAGGGATGGCTACACCTTACAGTTGCCGATGCCTGGTATCAATGTTGAGGATGTAGAGATTACTGTGCAGCAAGATACTGTTCAGTTGAAATGGGAGACGAAAGTACAATTTCCAGAAGGCGCTCAAGTCCACTGGAACGGCTTCCAGGCAGGACGCTATCAGCAATCCTTCACTGTCCCAGCACCGATTAACGCTGAGGGGGTTGAAGCCCAGTATGAAAATGGCATTCTGACCTTGCAATTGCCCAAAGCCGAGCACGCGAAAGCACGCACTATCAAAATCAATGCCCGCTAAGCAACAAAGATTATCCTACACAGGCCAGCAAGGAAGTTCCTGCTGGCCTGTGTACTTTTGTCTATCTCTGTGTACCTTCCACTATCAGGAAAGGAAGAAATCATTCAAAACACAATAGCTTTACAGAGCAATGCACGCATGACCAACTATTGAATTTCCCTCTGCTGAGTTGGCAATAGCAGTCGATGGAAAAGAAAAGGAATGACAAAGCAGAACAGGGCTGCTGTTGACTTGCAATGCTAGTATGCACGTAGTATACTGAAACAGTCCGCAAGTGGCAGTTATTTTGTGCTGGCAAAAAATAGGCACAAAAGAACACACCTGGGTAGACTCAACGTTTCAACGCTGAAAGTGTGAATAGAATTATTACTAAGAAGAGGAGAATAGCCCTATTAACAAGGATTTTCGGGGGAACGACCGTTCACGAGAGACACGTGTTAACGAGCGCATTCGAGCACGTGAAATACGCTTAATTGATGAGGATGGCGAGATGATGGGAGTGATGTCTCCCATGCGAGCATTAGAAATTGCTCGCGACAGGAATGTTGACCTGGTAGAGGTGTCCCCAAACGCTATGCCGCCAGTCTGTAAGCTGATGGACTACGGTCGCTTCAAATATGAACAGGCGAAAAAAGAAAACGAAGCCCGCAAAAACCAGAAGACCATCACTCTCAAAGAAATTCGCATGCGCCCACGTACTGACGATCATGACATAAATGTCAAAACGCGTAAAATTCAGGAATTCCTGGCAGACGGAGATAAGGTCCGTGTCAGTGTACAATTCCGTGGACCTGATATGCGTCACCCGGACATTGGTCGAAAGTTACTCGATGGAATTGCAGAAGAGTTGAAAGGTATCGCGACTATCGAGCGCACTCCGATGATGGAAGGCCGCATGATGTCGATGATAGTCTCCCGCGCTCCAGGCTGGGAACCACCAAAGAAACAAACACCCCTCCCTACGGGCAAGGAAAAAGCTACGCAAGCAGCGAACGCTGCTCCAAATAATGAGAGCAACGAGAATGCGCCTGCAGCAGCCAGTACCCCACAAGCACCCGTAGCTACCACCGAGGAGTCACAGGTAACTGAGCCACAGGAACAGTAAGTTATTCGCCTCGTTATGTAGAGCTTTCCTGGGATGTGGTCCACAGGTTGGCCTACATCCAAACAAGAAACCAGCAAAAAAGAGGGGTGCTAGTTCATTCAAATGAACTATCCCCTTCTTTTTTTATAGTCACACCATTTTATAGTGGCCCTTTGTATCTCTGGCAACGCATTTCGCTTGTACCTCTCTCACCTCATGAAGAGATATACTGTACAGGAAAGAAAAAAACGTTTGCTGGCCCGAACAACCATCCTATAACCATCCAAGAAGCGCAATGAATCGTGTCGTAGTGACGTTTTTGACTATAATAGTGATACGCTGATTGCAATTTTTTATCGTAAATATACATTATGTTAGCGTTATTTGACTTTTCAGAACACGGTCACTAAGATAAGGCTATGTAGACAGGTCAATAACGAAGAAGAGATCAGAAAATAAGCGCACTCAAAATAAACAGTGCCTGAGGAGGCCATTGGTGAGCAAATACGATGATCCTAGCTGGTATGAACAGCAACTCCCGCATGAGCAAACGCCATCACAACAACCACAGAACGCAGATGATTTCGAACACTATGCATTCCTTCCATCTCAAGACGCTAACTATCCCCAACATCAGACATATATGCCACTTCCAGCAAGTGAGGAACCCAACCGTTTGCAACGGGCAGTCGGACGTACCGTGGCGCTAGCAGCACTGATTGTAATTGCTTTCTGTGGCGGTTGGTTCGGGCATGATTATATCAATAATCATTTTTTTGACCCCAATAATCAATCTCAATCCTATCAACACCTCTTTGACCAGGCCTGGCAGAAAATTGATCAGAATTATGTCAATCGTCAGGATATTAATTATCAGAAGATGGCATATGCAGCCATCAATTCTATGGTTACGACCCTGGGAGACACCGGACACACACGCTTTATGGATGCCAAAACTGCCAGCGAAGAAAGCCAGCAACTGAGCGGTAAATTCTCTGGCATCGGCATCTATCTCCATCAGGATATCAAGACAAAAAATTTGATTGTTACAGCTCCCATTCCTGGCTCACCTGCCGAAAAAGCTGGCATCAAATCTAAGGATGAAATTATCGCTGTCGATGGTAAGAGCACAAGTGGAAAAGATGTGACGGGTGTCAGCACTATGATCCAGGGAAAAGATGGAACCAGCGTCAAGCTAACCATCCAGCGCCCGGGAGAAAGTCAGCCACATATCTTCAATGTCATGCGTTCAGAGATCCAGGTTCCCAATGTCCTCATGCACTACATTCCAGAGAAACACACCGTTCATATCCAGATTGTCCAGTTTGCGGATGGCGTCTCTAATCAGGTCAAGGATGACATCATGAAAGCCAAAAGTGAAGGGGCCACTAAAATCATCCTGGACCTGCGCGACAATCCCGGAGGTTTCTTAAACGAAGCAGTCAATACCACCAGCCTCTTCGTTAAAAGTGGACATGTGCTAATCCAGCAGGATAGCACGGGGAAACGGACCCCAGTTGATGTCACAGGAAATACCATTGATACAACCTCACAGATGGTTGTGCTTGTCAATGGCAACTCTGCCAGTGCCGCTGAAATCGTCTCTGGTTCGCTCAAAGAAAATGGTCGTGCCACTGTAATTGGTGAAAAAACCTTTGGTACAGGCACCGTTCTGCAACCATTCAATCTGGCCGACGGCTCACAACTCCTGATCGGCACACAGGAATGGCTCACCCCGAGTGGACATTTTATTCGCAATAGCAATGGACAACAGAATGGCGGTATTCGCCCAAACATAGAGGTTAAGATGGGCACAAATGATGCCATTGTTACTCCGAACGATGAAAATCAACAGCAACTCACCACCCAACAGATTTTACAAAGCAAAGATCCTCAACTCATCAAAGCGCTTGAATTTTTACAGGGTAAAAAATAAAAGACAAAAAGAGAGATCCCTCCTCGATTGTGGAGAGATCTCTCTTTTTGTCTTTTAAAGTCTCTATCAGAAGATCAGGCTTCCTTAAATTCGTAGGAAGAGGGGGAAGCTTGTGGTGACTCATCATTGTGAACGGAAGACGCTTCGGGCAACGATAACTGCGCATTGGGAGGCGGCAACAACATGACATCCTGGTTATCTTTCACATCTCGCTCAACACGTATCTTTAAAATACGTCTTCCCCGTGTCGCCAGCACGACAAAAGTTAAATTATCAAACGTGATGCGATCACCGACCCCGGGAATTTTATCCAGTTGCGCATAGACAAAGCCGCCCAGCGTCTCGTAATCGGCATCAGCCATTTGTGTATCCATCAACGCATTGAAATCGTAGATGCTCATCTTGGCATTGATAATATATTCATTATCGTTAATACGTTCCGAGAGGACCTCCTCGTGGTCATATTCGTCCTGTATATCGCCCACAATCTCTTCCATCAAGTCTTCAATGGTAACCAGACCCGCTACCGAGCCATACTCATCAATCACCATTGCCATATGGGTATGACTCAGACGTAGTTCGCGTAAGAGATCATCCAATTTCTTTGTTTCAGGCACACAATATGCATCACGCACCAATCCACCGATGGAGAGCGTGCCGTGATTTTCACGCAAATGCCGAATCATATCCTTGGTATAAAGGATACCTTTGATATCGTCAACACCTATCGCTGCATCATAGACTGGAATGCGGGAAAAACCTCCCTGCATTGCCATATCAACAGCCTCATTGACCGCCATCGAACTGGGCAATGTTACCATATCAATACGTGGTACCATTACCTCGCGCACCGTTGTATCCGCGAACTCAAAGATACTACGAATCATCTCGGTCTTCTCTTCTTCCAGTACCCCTTCTTCTTCGCTCACCGTTACGAGCAGACGCAGTTCATCTTCTGTAATAAAAGGACCCCGATGGCGCATCTCGCCACTGAGCAGGCGAACCAATCCCGAAGTAATCGTGTTGAGAAGCCAGACCACTGGCCGTATTGCCCACGCCGTTGCGCGTACAGGCTCGATAAAAAAGCGTGCCCAGCGCAACGGATTTTGCACTGCGGCTGTTTTAGGTGAGATCTCACAAAAAACCAGCACAATCAGTGAGGTAGCAATAGAAGAGATAAGTTCACCAAAAGAGGCTGAAAAAAAGCGTAATGCCAGAACGGTTGCCATACTGGATGCCACGACTACGGCAACACTATTGACAACGAGAATGGTGGCAAGAAAAACATTGGGCTCCGCCAACAGACGCTCAATTTTGAGCACCTGTGTGTCACCTTCTTCGGCCATATTCTTAAGCTTAATACGATTGACCGATGTAAAGGCTGTTTCTGCTGCGGAAGCCAGTGCACACAGGATTAGCGCAATGATAAATACACTAAGCTGTAGCCAGGCTTGCGCATCCAGATGTGTAAAATGAAAATTAACCGTGGCGGCTAAGCTCGATAAGCCAGGGCCGTCCCCGTCCATGTAAGCTCCTATTCCTGTTTCCCTAGCTCTGGCGCGACAGCATCCTCATCAGTAGCTGTCGGTAGCGTCCGTGCGACACGCGCAGGCACACCATACGCCAATGTATGAGCAGGGATATCTTTATTGACTAATGAACTTGCTCCGGTCATAGCATGATCGCCAATTGTTACGGGTGGAATAAGTACACTATCGCAGCCGATAAAGGCTCCGGAGCCAATTGTCGTGCGATACTTTTGTTTGGTAAGACCATTATAATTGGAGGTAATTGTGCCCGCACCAATGTTAACGTGATCACCTACCGTCGCATCCCCTAAATAGCTGAAATGATGCACATCGGAGCCCTCGCCAACATACGAGTTCTTGATTTCTCCAAAATTCCCCATCCGTACACCACGTGCCAGATGTGCACCCGGCCGACAATGACTGAAGGGGCCCATACTGACCTCATCTTCTAATACTGTCTCTTCCAGGGCTGAATTTCTGATAACGCAGCGATCACCAATCGTGGATTGATCAATCGTGGTACCAGGTCCAATACGACACCAGGAACCAATCGTCGTTTTACCTGTGATGATCGTATTTGGTAAAAGCACAGTATCAGAAGCGATCTGCACGTCACTATCGATATAGGTAGTCGCGGGATCAATGATCGTCACCCCGGCATACATATGCTGCTCCAGAATACGCCGACGCATAATCTGCTCAGCCTCAGCCAGTTGCACACGATTATTAACACCCAGCGATTCATCGAACGAGCCCTGCACCGTGGCGATAGCACGCTCTTGCGCACCGGCAACGGCGATTAAGTCTGTGAGATAATATTCACCGGCAGCGTTGCGTGGCAATGCCGTAAGTGACTTCCACAGCCAGGCGCGATCAAAGCAATAGACACCAGAATTTACTTCGGTAATGCTCAACTGCTCCGGCGTCGCCCGCTTGACCTCAACGATCTCACGTACCTGTCCATGTGAATCCCGCACAACGCGGCCATAATCTGAAGAGGTATCGGCCGTGGCGGTCAAAAACGTGATCGTTGCCTGACGCGCACTATGCTCAGCTAACACCTGTGCCAGGATCTCGCTCCGTACCAATGGAGTATCACCATAACAGACCAGCACCGTTTCAGGCAAAGGGTCCAACGCGTCAACAGCATCTTGGGCCGCCAGTACTGCATGTCCGGTTCCCAACTGTTCTTCCTGCCGCGCATAGAGACAACGGTCGCCGAACGCTTCCAACACCTGCTCAGCCTTATGTCCGAGTACCACAATGGGACGGCTTGCTGTTAGGCTAGCACGCAAAGAAGCGAAGGCAGCGGTAGATGGAATAGTCTCAACAGACTTCAAGACGTGTGCCAGCAACGGCTGACCGGCCAGTGGATGGAGGAGTTTTGACAACGTTGAACGCATCCGCGTACCCTTACCAGCGGCAAGAACGACGGTCGCATATGTATTCATAGTTTGTACTGCAAACCCTTTATTTCTTTTAAATTGATGTCTAGAGGCTGTACCCGATAGCAAATGCTATACTGTCTATCAAGATCAAACAAGGAACATACCTCAGGGCGTTCGTTTGTCTCGCCCACATCAAAAAGCGGAAAAAGCTTTATTCACTGTTTCATTCAAAAGCTTATTTCTCTACTTATACACATACATAATACACGGAAAAGTATCTTACTGTCAACGTATCAACACACATGAGGGTGCGCGTCATTTTTTTGCGAGATACTTTGGACGGCACGCCGGAGATCGCCTCCAAGGATGGGTGACAGAGGGACGATACGGCTCAGGCAATGGAGCGACAGGAGAAGGAGGTTGGGGAACAGGAGGAGTGGATGGAACCGGTTTTTTCGTCCCACGCAGCCAAAACCACCATGCTTGAATCATCTGCTTGGCGGCGG
>NZ_BIXY01000086.1 GCF_008326305.1 Dictyobacter arantiisoli
ACCGGTGATGTTACCACGTCGTAGTACAGCAAGTGTAGGGATTATCTAGATAATCCCTACACTTGCTGTACTACGACGTGGTAACATCACCGGTGTGTACATGTTACTGTCAGGTGGTAAAGTGTACATCATGGGTATGTTACTGCGTAGTAGGGTGTACATCATGGGTAAAGTACATAATATATGGCACGATGGTACTATGTACACTTCCATATGGGTGCACATCACCTATATTGTATAGATATAATGAGTGTACATAACCGTGTTGTGTACTCATTATACATAGGATACCTACCTGTACAAAGCATTAGGGTGCACATAACCACACAGTATGAGTATACATAACTGGTAAGCAAGTGCTTATAAATACACATAACCGATGAGTACAAATGAACATCACAGGAAGTGCGGTCTTCTTTTTTTGTAACTACTGTAATTATACGTACTGGTGTGTGTAATTAACAAGTACGGACTATCACGTGATGCGAACAATAATGTTACGTCAAGAAAATGCTGCATGACACGTGATATATGGAGCACTGCACTTGCACGTTTTTATAAGTGATCATTTTATATAGATAGCTCACAACTTACAATTATAAAAAATCGATATGACAACCCAGCACACACCAAAGGGAAAGATCGAACCTATGGTTAGTTGTGGTCATTTTATATAAAATACTCACAACTTATTTGTGCCCGCTCGCGGAGTCGGCGTTCGTGGTGGGCTGCCCTGGTAGATAGGCTATATCAACTACCCATAGGCGCTCATTGACCTTCTCCCTGCACCAGAGCAGCATAAGTCACGTGACGATTGGATAAATGGCTGTGCTTACTTGTATGGGACTTGTATGCCTCTCTCTTTTAGGAATGAGAGCCAATCACCGCGTACAATATGCGTCCTGCATATTGTACGCCAGAGGTGCAATAAGATTTTGCACGATTCCCCCATCCGACACTGACCAACCCACCCGACCCATACAACCCATGATGCACTTCTAGAAAGGCCCATAGAGGCACTGGTGAGAGTGGGAGCCCGTTCAAGCAGAGCTTAAACTAGTGTTGGGCTCTCCTCTCTCATCAATGTCTCTTACCTCTCTAGCATAGTGGATGAGAGCAAGCACAAACACCGAATTCTTGATCCAGGCAGGATACAGCGAAGTTTAAAGGCGTAGAACTTTCCATCTGTACTCTTTCGTACTATGCCTCATAAGCGTATTTTGTATTTAAAACCATCTATGTGATACACTTTATCCAAAAGTGCTCGTCATCCATGCGATGGAAAGGAAAAGGAATGAATGTTGTGACCTTGTGGGCGATCTTGTTCATTGCCGCTTGTCTCTTAATACTGAGTGGGATTTGGTTGCAACGCCATCAGAAATGCCCACGGTGCCAACAACGAACAAAAATCAAACACTCCTACTGCCCGCAGTGTGGGACCTGGATGCATGAAGATGAAGAGCTTGTACCAATAAAGAGAGCAACGCCTTATCCTCGTAACACAACCATTATAAAGACACCTCCACCTGATGCAAGTCGGGGTGACTCCTCAGATCAGTTTTGGACTCCCCCTCCCCCACTACGGCGCACCAGGGTTACCAGGAGAATGGGTAGAGTCGACCTTTCACCCTCCTATCGACAAAGCACGAGCGTTCACTTTTCCAGAAGTAGTGGGAGGGTTGACCCGAATGCTTCCTCCCACATCATAAGATATAGAACACAAAGTATTCCTCGCGCTTCTTCCTTCGATGATTCCGTGCGGCTCAAATCAACGCCTCGCTCAACCCGCATTGCCTTTGAAGATGATATACCTACTATGCCTCGTAGCTCTAAGAGAAGTATGATTACGCTCAGACCAAGTTATCTCAAGTGTTCCTCGTGCCGAGCAACCGTCAACCAGCTTGATGATTTTTGTGGGAACTGTGGTGAGAAACTACAAAGCGTTGATGCCGATGATGAAATGGCGCTTGAATAGAACCAAGAAAAGTGCTAGAAATCGTTCAATTCATCATTAGACTGTGCAATGGTATCCTGGTGCGCCGTCCAATAGGCATCAAATTCTTTGATGTCCTGCTCGCTCATGCCAAGGGCTTTTAGCCGCGCTGAATAATCAATCTGGAGGTCCTCATATCGTTTGATATAGTACTGCTTGTCTTCTTCCAATCGGTCGACGCGCCTTTGTTCCTCTTCAAGATCAGATATCCGTTCCTGGAGACGAAGTTCGATCCACTTGTATCGTTCAACCAGCACACTATATGCGGCTTTCCAGTAGGGTTCGGCTATCATGTCAGCGTCGTGTTTCATCTGCTTATGCCACAGATAGTGGCGCTGTTTACATTGGTTCGAACAAAACTCACGCCGTCGATGGCCTTTAGACTGTGGTTCAGGCAAAGGTTTATCACACCACACGCAGGTCCTCATACCCTCCTCCTCTGTGCCCAGACGATCAAAAATCACGTGACGATTGTAGGATCTCCCTCACGAAGTATACGACATTGTTTTTACGGGAATTCATCGATGACTATGCCCCCTGGGAAGAGAGCCTCTCCGCCCGCTCCTCAAGCTCGTTGAGAGCCCAGGACGCAAAGACAAAAGGTACGAAGTGTACTTCGTACCTTTTGTACTTTCCCTTCCCGTGTCCTTCCCGCTTTTCAGAGGGATTTACTTGTTGAGATTGTCTATAAGGGAATATACTATATAGAATGATCACAACTTTTGTTCATCGCACAAAGGAGCGCACCATGCCACGACCACGCACAGAGCGAGGCCCCCGCAAGATCGAGGAAAGTAGAACCGGGCGCGTCTGGTGGAAACCAGGAGAGCCACATCCCCTCGATGCCCTCGATGAGGAACTGACCACCCTGCGCGACCAATTACCAGCAGAGATCGAGGCGCTCCTGCTGGCCGCCCACCAGACCCAGCAACACCTGGAGGCCTTGCAGCAGATTGAGCAGGCAGACGATCCCACAGAGGCATTCACGGCTGCCGATCATCTCGCCGCTCGCGCTGTCATCGAGCGTTTCCACAATCGAAAGCATGAACACCATCTGCGCACCATCTTCGCCATCCAACGGCGCAAGCGGCTCATGGGAAGATTGCAGGCGATCCGCGCTGCGCTCGACCTGGCGAATGGACTCTTGAGCGAGGATGAAACACTCTCCGAAGAATTCCTCACCACCTGGCGAGAGAAAACAGTGGAGCCGATGGAACCAGAGCCGGAACCTGGAGTGGAACTGGAGCTGGAACGGACTGTGGAGCCAGAGCCAGAGCCAGAGCCGGAGCCAGCGGAGCCAGAGCCAGAACCAGAGGGAACAGAAGAGATCCAGGGGGTTGTCTTGTCACGAGAGGAGCTACGGGTCCAACATCTGGATGAACCACTGACACCCCTGGTAGGATCGGTGGAACAGTCCCGGCAGCTCCTCCGCGCATTCGAGGCACAGTTGCCCGCCTTACGATCTGGCCTGGTCGCGGGCAACGGCTGGATCGAGATCTTTTACGTTCCCAAGCGACACTATAAAAAGGAGGTGATTGCCTACGGCTCGGCCTGGGCCCATCATCTCGAACACGGCCGTCCTCTCTCCCCGGAAGTGGAGCAGGCCATTGATCCTCGCGTCGCCGCCTGCATCCGCCAGAACAGCCCCTTCCCAAAAGAGCTGCGCGATCTGGTCTACGACATTACCCGGGTTGGTCCCTACGCCAAATATCGCTGGAGGGAACACAAGCGGATCTACACCGTCTCGCTCGGCCTGCTCAACGACTATCCAGAGTATCCCTTCACCCCGGCAGGGTTCTAACAAGAGAAAGAAGCCCCCAGAGGAGACAACGGTGGGCTTCCCCTCTGCAAAACTGGCTCTCTCTGGCCCCCTTTCGAAAATCACCGCAAAGCATCAGGGCAACCTTGAGAACGAGGTCAATTTATGCCCTGCTTCAGCAGTTTGCGCCCATGGAATACGCATGATCAATCAATTTAAAATGCAAAAGTGCATCCGAAAATCCTTCCGTGTCAGGGGGCAAATATCGATTTTCGAAAAAGCTTGACCAGAGCACCCAAATCGCGTATAACAAGAGAGAACACATCGCTCTCAGAGGCCAAAATAAGGCCCTTGAACAGACGACAGGTCATATTTGCCAAAGCAAGCCCTCACGCAACCCTCGGTTGCAGAGGCTTCGATCCGTTTCAGGATACTGTAAGGCTGGGGACAGCAAGGGGGCGATCCGTTGCCACGCGGTTGCAGAGGCTTCGATCCGTTTCAGGATACTGTAAGTCTGAATCAGTTTGCCGAAACTGGCATCAGGTAGGGGTTGCAGAGGCTTCGATCCGTTTCAGGATACTGTAAGCGCATGTGATCTGTGAAACGGGAGCGCTGCCCTGGTGTTGCAGAGGCTTCGATCCGTTTCAGGATACTGTAAGAAGAGAACTCCATTCATCCGCATCTGTTCATTGCTTTGTTGCAGAGGCTTCGATCCGTTTCAGGATACTGTAAGTCGGGCAAACGGAACATGTAATTATAATTGCTTTGTTGCAGAGGCTTCGATCCGTTTCAGGATACTGTAAGTGCCGGGAATGCGCGGATCATGTTCTTGACCTGGCTGTTGCAGAGGCTTCGATCCGTTTCAGGATACTGTAAGTTTGCTTTTCGACCTTGTGTGCTCTTGCGTTCTTTTTGTTGCAGAGGCTTCGATCCGTTTCAGGATACTGTAAGAGGTCATACAATTGCTTATGCGCTTCTTTGCGCACTGTTGCAGAGGCTTCGATCCGTTTGAGGATACTGTAAGACGGTTTGAGCCCAATGGCTAAATGTTCCCTGATTATGTTGCAGAGGCTTCGATCCGTTTGAGGATACTGTAAGTTCTAAGCACTGTAGAGGTAATATAGACTGTCTATAGTTGCAGAGGCTTCGATCCGTTTCAGGATACTGTAAGATCGATAAAGACCTGATCGCCGAGTTCACCAAGATGTGTTGCAGAGGCTTCGATCCGTTTCAGGATACTGTAAGAGATCACTGCCGCGCACGAGCTGTAAATGCGGATCAAGTTGCAGAGGCTTCGATCCGTTTCAGGATACTGTAAGCTCACGCCAACAATAGTAGCGGCCGTTAGCCGCAAGGTTGCAGAGGCTTCGATCCGTTTGAGGATACTGTAAGAGGGCGTCAGCGATCTTGTCGATAAAGGCTAGGTGAGTTGCAGAGGGCTCGATCCGTTTCAGGATATTGTAAGTTCTTCATAAAATGGCGGAGCTCGTGGAGCAAAGGTGTTACAGAGGCTTCGATCCTCTTCAGGATACTGCAAGACATTTACCGTCTCGAATGATGTGCTTGTTGGCACATAGTTACAGAGGACTCGATCCGCTTCAGGATACTGCAAGAAGATCATCGATCACCAAGACCTCTACACTTAATATGTTACAGAGGGTTCGATCCGTCTGAGGATAGCGCAAAAAGATGCGGGATGATCTCTTTCATTTTCCTGGTCTTAAACTCTCATCCCGCATTTTTCCCCAATGAGAACAGCCCCTTAGAAGAGATCATCTAATGAGGCATGTTCAATCAGGCGCCGCATAATCTCATTGGCACTAATTTTCTTTCCAACACGCCGCTTATAGGCTCGACGTAAATCCTCTAGTTTATCATCCTGACTTGGCCGCAAATACAGGCTTAATTCAATCGTTGCTTTCTCTCCTAGTTCCACATCACTATCGTTATCCCCTAATACCGTTTTACCGTTATACCTTGATACATCTTTACCCTTATGCTCTGATAGTGGCTTAGCGCTATCTCCTGATACCATTTTACCGTTATACTCTGATACTGTTTTACTCTTTTCCTCTGTTGCCGTTCTATCGTTCTCTCCTGATGCTGGCTTCTCGTTGTTGAGGCCGGGTGCAGGAGGAATATTTTGGCCGAGCAAGGGATTGACTGGTGGTTGTTTTGGCATGATCATGCACCTCCTTCACTGCGCTGGATGAACTCAGAAACCAATTGCGCATACGCATTTGCTCCGGTGGAGCCAGGTGCATAATTATAGATCGCCTCAGCCTCATCCGTTGCCATCTCAACTTTGACATTTTTGGGGATAACACTCGTAAACACTTTCGCTCCAAAATATTCACGAATTTGCTCCATGCGTGTTTGGCTTTTGCTTGTATGATCATCTAAAGCAATGACCACACCAAATATGCTATAGGTTCGTCCCGTTTGCTTTTGAATATCCGCAAGTTGTATTTCCAGGATGCGAATACCAAACATCGCAAACCAGGAAGGAGTTAATGGAACAACGAGGTGATCAGACGCAACCCAACAATTCACGGTGATCAGCTCCGTATTAGGAGGCGTATCAATCAGGATATAATGATATCCACTCACGTTCTCAAGTGCTTTCTGTAAAATGGTTTCTCTTCCAAAGGCACTCGCCAGGGTGGTATTCGCATTGGACAACCACATGGACCCTGGCACGATATCCAGGTTCTCAAATTTTGTTCTCTGGATCACTTCGCTCACTGGCCTGCGATCCATCATCACCTCATAAAAGGTTCCCGCTTTCGCCTCCTGGGCTCCTCCTAACAAAGCTAATGTTGCATTACATTGATGATCAGCATCAATGACGAGCACTCTTCGACCGGTCTGCGCCAGGCCATGCGCAATGTTCACGGTCGTGGTCGTTTTGGTCACACCCCCCTTTATTGAGGTAAGGCAATATATTGGCATAAACTCAATCTCCTTCCATCCAGGGTATCACGGTAAAATGCTATCAGAGCAATACTGTAAAAGAGTATAACGCAAAGAGGGGAAAACGGCAAAATGCTATCACTCTATTAAGGTAGAAAGACAAAAGGGTTTCATACTATAAGAGCAAAAAGGTATCCCTCTAAAAAGGTAGAAGTGAATACCACTTTCAAGGCAAAATGGTATTCCTCTATAACGGTATTAAGCTCGCTATTCTGTCAAATAATGAGGGGGAACAGAATATTTGTATGAGCCTTTGGATCTCACTGATCAATCCGCGACGCTGCTTCGCATTCACTTCTCCACAACGCCATGCTTCTTCTCCACAAATTATCCCCAAAACGCAAAGCACATCGGTGGATAAAAGGGTAGCCCCAACCACAGCCATCCGGTACACTTTCCTTCATGAGAGAAACACTCAATTCGAGAGTGAGGGAGAAGTATCATGTCATCAATGGAAACACGCATGCCTCATAGCACCATCAGACACCGCCCCATCTTCACGACACCACAAGTCACTCCGCTTGTATTGCGTGCCTCACTGCATCAACTTCCCGCCCTATCCTCGCCGGCCATCTCCATCGCCACGCAGGGGGCAAGGGAAGGTGACCGCATGCAACTGGGACGTGCCTTTCAGCCTGGGCATGCTGATCACTCTGGTCTTGCTCCTCTTCGGGCATTTTATTGGGTAAAGGAAAAAGCGATCCTTGTTCAGGTTGCCTCCAACCAGGCGGCCTTCCCATATCAATCATGAGCTAGCTTGTACTCTCAGTATGCTGGGCCAACACATGCTGCCATGCCCGCTCGATCTCCGCAGGATGAGATCGCAGCAAATCATTCAGCCGCTGATGGTCAATGACATGTACCTCATTGCCTTGCCCACGCGGAGCGCGCAAGTTCTCATCAGCCACATGATCGATCCCATCGCGTGTCAGCGTCGAAGTTGTCACTATATAGCCGCTGTGCGCCCGATACCTGCGAATGGATGAACTGAACTCACGGACCTGACTGGATTTGACCGCATTGCCAAGCCGATACCGCTTCGCCTGGACGCAGACACGTCGAGAGAAGCGATCTTTTAACACGACATCGGTTCCTTTATCTCCAGTTTTGCCGCAGTGCCGGGCAAACGTATGTCCCAGATGTTCACCACCGATAATCACCGCTGCGGCAAAGAGCTCAAACTCAAAATCATTCAACTTGGCATGGGCCATCTGGGCTGTGGTTGGAATAGACAATCTGGATCGCACAGGCTCAGGGGGAGGAGTTACACGTACAATGACACGAGAAGTTACCGCACGCTTCGTCCCTGATGAGCATACCAACGAGAGAAACACCAGGAGCAGAAGCGTCCCTCCTACGATGCTAAAGAAGGCAAGAACGGGAGAAATTGAGCGAACGACGACAAAGAGGAGAAACAGGGAAAGAGCCATCCACAACAGATACACATTTCGCATCGTGTGATCACCTCCTTTGCAAATAGAACAGTATATAAAGATGCTTCTCTCTGTGGCAAAGGAAACAGGAAAAGCGGTGGCAGTTATTTTTGATGCAATACAAAGGTCATGGTTCTATTCTATTCCATGCGGTGTGGGTGGTATATAGATAGGTAGGAAGTTATATAAGTAGAAAGGGAAGCTTGTGTGTCAGAGATTTTAACTGTGCAAGAAGTCGCAGCGCTCCTACGTGTCGATGATACGACCGTTCGACGCTGGATAAAGGCCGGAATTCTCAAAGCAATTGTGCTACCCCGGGCAGGAGAACGCCAAGCCTATCGCGTCCGTCGTGCTGCAATCGATGTGTTATTAGCATAACAACGTCTGTTTGTACAGCGTCAATGTGGGAATGAAATGGATCGTACACATTTTCATTCTCACATTGACATCTTACACTTCCTCCTTGACCAGGGCAGCCGATCCAGATCGCGCTCCCTCTCGCAGTTCTCCTCGAATATCTTTGCCCAGGGCTGCTATCCATTGTCCAGAGCATGCACAGAGTCCGCAGAAGACCCCCACCGCTCCTCTGGCTTCTTCACCGTCGAGCTTCTTCTGCTTGCCCCTTTCTTCTCGACGAGAAACGCAAACAGAGCGATGTATGAGCGTGCTCACAGTCCTTCCTGGATACAGACGCTCTTTTGCCCTTCGCTTCTTTTTTCCTGATTGGGGCGACTCGCTATACTAAGAATGGCTGTGTTGTCTCCCACACACTTCGTCCAACAACGAAGAGAGCAATCAGAAGGGTTCACTCTCTTCGTTGTCCTGTTCTCTTAGTCCTCCTGCTCCAGCACATTGTGGGGACGATAATCCTTCGCCTGATCCATCACCACCATCGTCACCAGGGCACGATCCGATAACCGCGAGGCTATCCGCTCATCCACGCGCACATGGTTCGCCGTGATCAACGTGGGCAACATCTAAAGCGAACGCATCCTCTTCTCATTGCACTTTCTGAAACCGGCCCCTTCCAAATTCGTCCACATTCATCACAGAAAAGCTCCAAAAAAGGGAAAAGTTGAACCTGATCAGGCTCAACTTTTCCCTTTCCTATCGTCCAGTATGCTCTTCTGTTTTCCCATCTATCGAAGTCGTGTAATCACAAGATGGGCTGAAACAGGCCTTGTTCCTCCAGCCAAAGGAGTGATGGTGAGCGCAGTAGAATTGGTACTAGGATTTCGTACAGTCAGCACTGAATTAGGGGTTGCCGTTGTCACAAGAGCCAATCCCACGATTTGCGAAGTGCCGGTTGCTCGCCCGACCACGGTATAGGCTAACTCAGTATTATTAAGCGTTACAACCAGTTGACCTGGTTCAGTGACACTCACCTGAAACAAGACCTGATACGTGCCAGGAACAGCCAAATTAAATGTACTTGGACCAGTGCGAGCAATAAAAATCCCACTCGTCGGTCCATCTTGCGGAAAACGTACGTCTGCGCCAGCAGCAACGGTTGCAGCATTATCAGGAGGCATCAACGCATAAAAATCTGCAAAGTCCAATGCTGCTCCGGGAGGTCCGGGAGGTCCGGGAGGTCCGGGAGGTCCGGGAGGTCCGGGAGATCCAGGAGATCCGGGAGATCCGGGAGATCCAGGAGATCCGGGAGATCCAGGAGGTCCTGCTTGGCCGGGAGATCCGGGAGGTCCGGGAGGTCCCGGAGGTCCTGCTTGGCCGGGAGATCCCTGAGATCCCGGAGGTCCCGGAGGTCCTGCTTGGCCGGGAGGTCCCGGAGGTCCGGGAAATCCCGGAGGTCCGGGAGGTCCAGAACAATTCCACCATTGCCGACACCCATGCCCTGCTACCTGGGATTGCACCGTGTGAGCTGAAGCTCCACTTGGAAACATGGCAAAACTTCCCAGGAGTCCAAGGATGAGTGCCACACACAGGAAACTCAATCTCTTCGTCAAAAGTTTTCTCCTTTCTCATGGGAATTGGTTTTGAAAACAACAGTACTCTCCCTCTTTTAAAGAAAAAGAAAGAAAGAAAGAGAAGAAAAATGCGAGCTCTCAAAATCTTTGATCTTCATAGGAGAGGGACTGTTCCCTCTCTTACGAGTATAATTATAAATACAAATTATATTTATAAACGCATTTATGTATCATACTAGTAAAAGTGCATACTTGAGCCTGGGTTGAATGAATTGGTCCTCCGAAGGTTGTCAGTTGGCTCTACGTCATACGCACTGGGAAGGAGGCACATCATCTCTGTACGAAATGATTGACTGCTAGCGCTGGATCTAGCGGATCTACTAAGAATGGCTGTGTTGTCTCCCACCCACTTCGTCTGACAATGAAGAGAGCAATCAGAAAGGGTCACTCTCTTCGTTGTCCTGTTCTCTTAGTCCTCCTTCTCCTGCTCCAGCACATTGTGGGGACGATAATCCTTCGCCTGATCCATCACCACCATCGTCACCAGGCCGCGATCTGATAACCGCGAGGCTATCCGCTCATCCACAGATACATGGTTCGCTATGATCAACGTGGGCAACATCCTGTTATAGCGATAGTTCAACAATTGAAAGAGCTTCTCTTGCGCCCAGGGCGAGTTCACATGCGCACCCAGATCGTCGAGCACCAGAAATTCAACGGTGCGCAGCTGATCAAAGAGGCGCTCATAGGTCGAGGAGGAAAAACTGGAGCGCAAATGATCCAACAGGTCTGGCACCGTCTGGATCATCATCGTATCGTTGGCTTCCTGTCGTTCTTTGGCGACGGCCACAGCCAGGTGCGTCTTCCCACAGCCGTTGGGACCCACCAGTACAAGCCATCCTCTGGGTCGCATCGCATAGCGAAAGGCTGTCTGATAGGCGTGCCTCACACCTGGAACCGTTTCATCAAACGTATCAAACGTCGCGTCCGCAAAACGCACCAGGTCGTCGAGCTGCGGCTGCTTTTCAAGGAGTTGCTGCTCTCGTTCCTCGCGCATTTGATCAGAGCTTCTCGACACTGCATCCTCGATGATCGCTTGTATTTCTTTCACATCCACATCTTCCTCAAGCTGGCGAATAACCTCGTCCCTTTGCTGTATCCTCTCCATCTCATCCTCCTTTGTTCCATTCACATCCATACCCACTCCACAGACCATCACTATAGTGGCAGGCTAGGCAGCCAGTATTTACCATCCCATCCTCCCTTCTCAGTATAAAAAGACGACCAATGCACTCACGCTCCTTCCCCTCAGCCCTTCTCCTCCTCAAATTGGTGCGTTGTTGGGGCGATAATCCTTCGCCTGGTCCATCATCACCATCGTCACCAGGCCGCGATCTGATAACCGCGAGGCCACCCGCTCATCCATACGCAAATGGTTCGCCGTGATCAGGGTAGGCAACATGCTGTTATAGCGATAGTTGAGCAGTTGAAAGAGCTTCTCCTGCGCCCAGAGCGAGTCTGCTTGCGCCCCCAGATCGTCGAGCACCAGGAAGTCAACGGTGCGCAGCTGATCAAACAACCGCTCATAGGTCGAGGAGGAAAAACCGGAGCGTAAATGATCCAACAGGTCCGGCACCGTCTGGATCATCATCGTATCGCCGAGATCCTGCCGCTCTTTGGCGACGGCCACGGCCAGGTGCGTCTTCCCACACCCATTGGGACCAACCAGCACTAACCATCCCTTGGGTCGCATCGCAAATTTGTACGCAGATTGGTATGCTTGCTTCACGCCAGGAACCGTCGCATCAAACCCATCAAACGTCGCATCCGCAAAACGCGGCAGGCCATCAAGCTGTGATTGCTTCTTGAGCCGCTGTTGCTCCTCTTCCTTCCGCATCTTCTCATGGCAGCCACACTCCAGCGGCTTGCCAAAATCAGGATGCCCATAGGGCACATCCTGCCGCAGATAGCCAGCTCCACGACAGAGAGGACACACTGGCATTGGCGGGGGAACCTGGCCTCTGGGTTTCGCCAGAACAAACGGCTGATCAGCCCGGTCATCATCGCGCTCGCTCCCAACCGCCGTCTCCTCAACCAGCGCATCGGCTTCGTCTTCTCCTACTTCCCAATCCCCATCTCCCTGTCCTTCCTCCCAATGCTGAAGAGGCTTGTGCGTCAATGGCCGTACAACACGAAACGCAGACCGATTGGTGGCTCGATGCATGCTATCCTTGATGTGATCCATACGAGTGCTCCTACCCTTTCTTATTGCCGTTGACGGCGTGCCGTTCCTATCTCGATAACCTCTTGCCATTCCTTGAATTCGCGCATCCATTGCCGCTCACTGTAAATTTCCAGGTCCATCTCATCTTTCCAGGCGACGGATCTCCACTTTCCCTGAACCTTCCATCCAGCGCCCTCTTGCTTCGCTACTCCATGCAGATCATACCCATGCGCTGCCGCATCCTGGGCAATCTGCGCCACAATTGCCTGCGCCTGCTCCTCTGATAAGGTGGCTTGTGGCGTAGGCTCAGATTGAGGTGTAGCGACCTCTCGTTGTGATCGTCGTGAGGACAGGGACACCGGTTGCCGCCGATCCTGCGCACGCTTATGCTCCAGGAAGGCCTGGAGACGAAGTATCCCTTTGGAGTCACGGTTCACCAGATCGTGCACATGCAGGTCATCCCCACCATGCCTCTCTCGCCAGTAGTCATCCGAGCCATGCAGCCAGGCCTCCTCGATTGCTGCCAGACTTACATCGGGCACATCCTTCTGACTCAATAGCAGCGCTGCCTTCCGTAATTCGAGCATGCGTTCCCTGGGTGCATACGGTGTTCCCCGTAGATATTCAATCAGCTGCACCACCATTTCAGCCGTGCGCGGAGCATCTGCACCGGGCCGCTCCGGTTTCTGCGGCTGTTCTTCCACCACTTCCACTTCTACTTCTACTTCTTCATCTACATTATGCTCTAATTGATCTTCTTGACCGTTTTGCAGTTCGGCGGCCATTTCTTTTAAAGCTGGGGATGGTTGCGATTCGACATCCGTTGCTTCCTGTTGTTGCACTCCCATAAGCGTGTCGATCTCCGCTTTCAGTCGCGCCAGTTCCTCCGGGGCCAAATTCTTTAATTGAGAAATGGTGAGGATAGCAGCAGCAGCAGTGGTTGATAGTGGTGGCTCCGATGTTTGCTTCTTTGGCGCTGCGTAGCTACTGCTTTCTTTATCCTTATCTTTTAAGCTATCTTTATTACTATCTTTTAAGTCCTCAAAAATTTTAAGGGGGGCCCCTGAATTATTTTGACCCCCCCCCCTTAAAATTTTTGAGGGGGCCCCTGAATTATTTTGACCCCCCCCCTCAAAAATTTTAAGGGGGGTCTTCTCTAAGTAAAACAGACTGAATGGATCTTTAGGAAGCTCATTCATTGCAGTCTGAATTGCTTGCCGGTTTAATGTGTACTGTGGAGCTCCAAATTCGTCATCAGGCGCAGTACGTGTAAGGAGCCAACCTTTTTCTACGATGTTGTTTAGCGCTTTTCTGATTGTGGCTTTGCTGATCGATAAAGGATGTTTGCCTCCCACCTTTGCCGCATCAAACTTGTAGAGCTTGCCAATGATTTGGGCATGGGAGAGTTGACACCAGTATTCCTTTGGCTCTTCGGAGGGTGCAATTTTTGCCTCAATTGCGTTTGTAACCTCTGCTTGCCATTTTTCCTTTTTCTTGATCATTTCATATTCGACCAGGCGCATGATTTTTGCTTCGAGGTCATCTTGTGTGATGAGCACAAATTCTAAGCGTTCCATTAAGAACAAATTATAAGGGTAATTGAAAATAATGGCGTCACTCACTGTTGCTCACCTCCTTTCTGATGGCTATTGGCTAAATGTTGTATATCAAGGGTAGTAAAGATCTCAAGAAGTGCCGGGCTTGGCTGTAATTTGTGTGTTTTCATCCAGCTCACTACATCCAAATCTCTTTTTGCGCTGTTGCAATTTATACATGCTGGAGCTAAGTTGTTGAGGTTCGTCTCGCCCCCTTTTATGACTGGAATGACGTGGTCCCAAACCATTGCTTGGTTGGTTTGGCAGTAGGCACATTTTCCGCCGAATTTTTCCAGTATTTCATATTGGCTGCGAAGAGAGGCGATGGAGATGATTTTATCGAGTTGGAGAGGCTTCTTGTATTGATAAGATTTTGGCCCTTTTTTCTCTGATAGCTCATCCAATAGCTGCTGGACGATTGGTATATTAAGGCGGTATTCATATACATAGTTGTAAGAGTTCTCGTGAACTCGCTTTTCGATTAAGCCATCTTTTTCCAAATCTCCCAGCGCTGCAATTACAGAACTCTTTCCATAAATGTCATACATATTATGTTGGAAATCACTATAGCTTAGGGGGAAGAAAAAATCTTTTGGGCCCTCTTCTGCTGCTGCTTTTTGTGTGTTTTCTTCTAGAATTTTAAGCACCAGAGCTTTGCAATGATTCCCTTTACAAATCGTTAGGTAGTCTTCTTCAAGTGAAAGACGCCCATATGTATTGCGATGCCGAATAATTAGAGGAATATTCACTAACAGTTACCTCCTTTTCTAGGGAGAGTAGCAGCAGACCTCTGAACGTGCGCTACCATCGTGGTGAATTTGCGCTGCCATCGTGGTGAATTTGCGCTGCCATTTAGATCACCAGGGGCAGCCGATGGGCTCCCGATGGATAGGTAGCCCCTGCGTCGTATTCGTTCTCCCCTTAGAGGCAACCGTAACATAGGAAGCCAGGAGCAAGCCAGGAGCAAGCCAGGAGCAAGCCAGGAACAAGACGGGAAAGGTATCTGAAGGTGAGTATTCTGCATAGCATCTCCTTTTCTAGGGAGCGTAGCAGCTGGCATCGGAACCGAGTCGGAAGTGAGTCGGAAGTGAGTCGGAAGTGAGTCGGAAATGTATTGGGGCCCCGTCTGAATTGTGCTTGCCCTCCTGGAGATAACGGTAGCATATGAAGACGGGAACAACCCGGGAAGAAGACGGGAACAACCCGGGAAGAAGACGGGAACAACCCGGGAAGAAGACGGGAACAACCCGGGAAGAACCCGGGAACCAATAGCATAATCCTCCCCTCTTTTAGGGAGGGATATTTCAATCTGTGGTATACTCATGACAAGTACTCCTATTTTGTGAAAGTAGGAGATGGTGTTGCAACCACTCTCTAACAATTTAGCTGGCAATCCTTTTTCCCAGGGATCGCTGTTCTGGATGTGTAGAAAAACCTGCCAAGAATTTCTGCTCACATCCTGCAAAACCATTATAAGGGCTATCTGCAGTTTGGCCGCTGTGGGTAGCCCTTTTGGCGTTAATTCGGTTCTGGATAGAATCTCTTCTGAAATACCTTTTTGATCTCGTTAATTTCTACAAGCCTTACATTCCAATTGCCTGATTTCTTACTTCTCACTTCTCCTCTAGCGACTAGTATACAAAGTGTCTGATAATTTAACCCCAATAACCTAGCAGTTTGCCTCATATTCATCCAGCGCTCTTCAGAGTTTTTTTCATCTAACTCTGGGTCGAAATATAATGAATATTTATTTGGTTTTAATTTGTTGATATTAGTCAAAGGTGAAATTCTATGATAATAATTAATCCAGTACGTCTCTCTCTCCTCAGCCATGCCTGCTTCTACATCTTCTTCCAATATCTTTATTTTGGGCTTAACTCCTAGTTGTTCTAGTTCATGTAACCATCTAATTTTATCTGAGCCCCCAGATGTTGCCTGCATGTGTTCTTTCAGCCGTGTTTCTAGTGCACTTGCTGTTAGTCCAACATATCGTACTTTATTGTTGCGGGGATCTTGTAAAGCATAAATGGTATATGTGAACATGTTTGGCTTTCTCCAATAAAGGATTAAGTACATCTGAAAGTACTACCTACATCATGTTTACGGTATCCTGAATATACGTTTCACCTCGTTTAACTCTACTAGTTTTTTCCGTTGATCGAGCACATCACTTTGGGTCTGTATGACTTTTTGTCTGACCAGGCGAGATAACTTGTCATATGAGATATGAAGCATCTCTGCGACCTCTTTCATTGGTAGCCACTGTTCCGATTCCATTTGTTTCCTCCGTCGCTTTTGATTGACATCATTGTAACATGGTTGTCTACTGTAATGCAATAATGGCAGATAATCGCAGATGTATTGACAAATACGCAAAATGGAATGTATACTCCTGACTAGTGAGTGCGACATTCGAATATAAACGCAGTTATTCATAGTAAGTCGCGGAGAATAACAAATTAGAAGGAGATGTTTATCGAGTAGATCGAGAGACGGCGACAAAGCGGCGTATGCCTCTAGCGGATGCTAAGAGTGTCGAAGCAATACGGCGTTACAGCATGTGGCGAATGCAACAGGCGTGGGTGCAGCACCAGGAGTGCAAGGCCCGAAAGACGGTTCGATCCCGATCTCGCTGCAACGATTTTTTTGAGGATGACCAGGCCAGTATTGCACGGCCCAGACATGTGCAAGGTACGTGGAGCTGCAATGTATACAGTACAAATTCTGAGTGCGCAGGGAGAAAGCAAAGAGATCACCCTCCCAGCAGCCAATGGTATGGCGGCGATTATCGATGCATTGACCCTGTTAGACTTTGAGTCCCTGGAGAGCGTCCTTGGGATTGCTATCTTGTAACGCGAAACGGTAGAGGCGCTAACCTCTACCGCCAACCGGACACCCTAGTGTTTTGCAGGCAATTGGGTGTCACAAGGAGAAGTATACCATATGAAGTGGTTACAACCTCTGTCCCTTCCTGATCCCACGCCGGTCCCTCCTACATTTGATGAGAAACATACCCCGGAGCACCCTTACTGCGACGATCTCTCTTGTTGGTGTCACACCAATCTGCCCTATCACGACACCGTTCAACATCCTGACCGGCGGCAATCGGCACAAGATGCTGAGCGTGCCTACCGCTTTTTCGGCATTGGCCGTCGCGGAGGCCGATAATGCCACGCTGTCAGGTCTGTGACCGAAACGTCCCCAAGCGTGCAACGGTGCAGGTTGCTGGTGTTTTATTGTCCGTTTGTTGGCAGTGCCGCCAACAAGTACGCAAAGATCATCAACCACAGTACGCATATGCTCAATACGATCAATACGACAGGAGAGAGAACCGATGAAACAAGACAAGCAAGGGCAGCGGCCCTGGTTCGGAGAGAAGTGCGAACCATTCGGAGGTCGCTGTTATCACTGCAATGACTATGACCCCAATGCCCAGCCATTCAGCAGTAGCGGCACGGGTGAGATGACGCGCTATCTTTGCCAGTCGTGCAACAACCTTCGACTTCGCCAGCTCCAGCGCCGCCGCCAACGCGGAGGTGTTTGATGCTCCATGAACATGCATCCTCTGAGGAGATCAAAGAGACTCGCTTCGTTGCTGTCGACTCTATTGCGAGTATCGTTTCGGACCTCCTCGCGGCTGGATATAGCGCTTATATGGTCGCAGGTGGGTTCCGCACGACAATGCCAGATGATGAATTGCGCGCATTTCTGGCGCAGCGCGGTTTTGTGCGTGATGAGCCGGCGTAACGTGTTTGTTTGGATGCCGTCTGACACCCGTTGGACGGCTTGAAATTGGAGTGAAGTCTATGCCAGATGATGAAGCAATGGTCATGCTCACAACTGATGTGGTTAATGAACGAGCAATGAACTTGGTGAACGCGCCAATCTCTGGCGCTCCCCGCACCGTGTTGGAGACGGCGCGCGAGATCAACCAGGCCATCGAGCGGAACTTGAACGGCCACAATTATGGCGTCTATGCTACTGGCATGACGACAGGCCCGACGATCTTTCGCATTTATCAAGCCCGGACGCAGCAGGGAAGACTGCAAGTGCGATCACGACATGGATGGATCATTGCATCGCTTGTGTATAGCGAGGGATGAGGTCAGCGGCCAGCGTGGATGATTGAAACGTTGGTGCTTCAACTTAGTATCTTTAGCCGAAAGGATTGAACACTTATGACCAAGAGCCTACGCCAAAAAGTCTACCTGTTCATTGTCGTCCTGTTTGCAGGCATGGCAATCTACAGCTTCATGCATCCAGGCTTCCCCGGTTTCGTTCTGGGTCTTGCCTATACCGTCGGTGATCTCTTTTTCATCGGCCTGTTTGTAGGAGGCAGCCGATGATCTGTCCTGATTGTGGTCAGAAGCGCGATGAGCATGGCTGGTGCTACTGCGATAAACTGCCGCCTGTCAGTCTCGTGGTTGATCTGTGTCCGGATTGCGGGTGCATCATGGATGAGCTTGGCGGTTGCGAAGTGTGCGAAGAATACGAGTCCATGGGAGGGGCAGCATGAGTGGATGTGGCTATAGTGATTGCTTGATCTACGGCCGCGTGACGGCAGCATTAATACTCTATGGCGAGGATGGTGTGTGTATCGGCCTCAACGGCAAATGGGTTAAGGCTACTTGGAACAGCGAATTACAGATGTGGGAGGTTGCATGAAAAAAGCATTTCTTATCCTACGGCACATGCGAGGTGTGTATCGTTGCTCATTCCCCGATTGTGGCAAACGCATAAAACAACCAGGGATGTGCCAGCGACATTTGGAAATGGGTGACCGGTTCGAACGAGAGTTTGAACAGGAGGGGAGATAGATGACTGATTATACCATTTACGCCAGTAAGCGTTCGGAAGTCTCCAAGTCCAGCCGCAATATGGAGCACTTTGTGGTCGAAGAAGATCCAGATGGGTCGATAGCAGCAGCAGCGAAAAAAGAGTTGCAGGAGCTGGGCTATCGCGTCCATGGCGTGATCCCTCGGCAGGTGGTTGAAGAAGAGGAAGACGAAACGGCCGCACCGCCTAGTACACGGAACGGCCGCTAAGAGAGTTATCGGCTCTGGTGAGCCAATGCATTCCAACAAGAGCATTGTATCTCACCTGAGTCGAGAAGGAAAGTTTGAAAAAGATGATCATTCAATACGATGCCAAAGAGTGCGAAGGCATCACCCAGGGGGACTATACCACGTATCCTGCGTCTCTCCTCCAGAAAGTCTTGGCCTTTGAACAAATGGGTTTGGAGACCTATACCAAAGCGCTTGCCTGGATAAAAGACCCGAAAGGGGATTGTGATGAGCATGTGCTGGAGGTACGAGCGGATTGGGGGATAGGTTGGTACGAGCATCGTGTCGCGGAAGCACAAAAGGAAGTCAACAAACTCACGCTGGAACTGCTGACCAGACAGCGTGATCAACTCAACGAAAGCATCGCAGCCCTTACCGTCATCCTGAATTCGTCGAAATAAGCTGGCTATTGCTCGCCGGCTCATTTGTACGGTGCCTGGTCGTCGCCTGGTCGTCGCCTGGTCAGGCACCTGGAGGTCACTCATGTTGAGAAACCTACTCAAACCCAAGAAATGCAGGCAGTGCAACCGTTCGATCCGTGGAGCCTGCACCGAGTGCGGGAAACTGGTCTGTCAGATCCATGCGGTCGTGCTCAAAGATGGTGTGTATTGTGTCAGTTGTAGTCGAGTAAAAGTATGGGGGTTTAAAAAATAATGACTCAGACAGCTCTTCCTCAGCAAGGACAACAAGTACCAGGACAGCCTACGCAACAGGCGCAGGCATCAGTGCAGCCTGGTCAAACTGGTCAAACTGCCCACCCACAAAAGAGCATCCCTCTCAAGCGAAAGGGAGCCGGGCTGAACCAACTGATTGCCAAGACCCACAAGTTGGGCGGCCAGCTCCTGGGACTCCAGATCACCAACGGCAACCTCATCGCTATCTTTTTTTCCGCCATGCAAATCACGGCAGGGATCGTGTCGTTCGCCTGGATCATGATGGGAGCGTGGGCGCTGGTGCTGACCCTCGTGTGTGCCCCGTTAGCGGTCCTCATTGAACGCCTCTCCCTGGGTGGGCTAATGGTCTACCGGACGGCGGGCAAGGGCAAGATGGAATTGGAGGACAGTTATCACATCAAGCACATCAAGAAGGAGGCGACCGAGCGAGAAAAATATGAGTATCGCCGGAAGCTCAAACGACTACGCAGTGATCGCTGGACATCGGGGTGGTTGATTTTACTTGGTGTGGCGATATCTGGATACGTTGGTGATCAATTCTGGCAGAAGCTTTTTGCTCCCATCGGGCCGGTGAATTCGACCATCCTCTCCATTCTCATTGCGGGTTCGGTTTCGCTGACCTTTGTGTTTTCGGAGCTCTACGCGGAGCCGAGCAACAAAGGGATTCGAGAGGCGATGATGGACAACCAGATCAGTAAGGCGGTCCTAGCAAATTCTAAAACAGATTTGCAAATAGAGCTCTCGATGGAGGCGTTTGGCAATCTCCGCAGTGATCCGGCTAAACGGTTGGCGGTCGTCAACAAGATCGAGGAAGGGATGACTACGCGGCTCCTCGATTTTGCAGAGCGTGCGGAATATTTGCTTATGGGTGAGGATGAGCAGAAGACGAGTCCGAAAGTACAGATCCAGGAGGTAACGCAAGGGTTGCAGCTTCCGGCAATCGCACAGTCACGAGTGGAATTTGAGCAATGCAAGGAGGAACTTGCGGAAACCTTGCGGACGCGACCGCGCATGAGCAGGCAGAAGTTGGCGGATCATTTTGGGGTACCCAAGAGCACGATGCAGGATTGGGTCACGAAGCTGCGCAAAGAGGCTCAGCAGCAGGAGGAAGCAGCGGTTGAAAAAGTTCAAGCGGAAGAGGTTCCGGTCGAGGACGAGCAGGATGTGTTGCTGGACACTGAGGCTCCAGTCGAAGGCGATCAGGATCAGATTATGGAAGGAGAGGTTGAAGAGATAGCAGAGTCCTATCCGGACTATGCGGATTGTAAAGCGGAATTGGCAGAGTTGTTGCGAGATCGTCCGCGCATGAGTCGCCAGAAGTTAGCGGATCAATTTGGAGTGCCGAAGAGCACGATGTTGGATTGGATAGAGGCCATTCGCAAAGAGGCCAAGGCCGAGGAAGCTGGTGCATGAGCGTCCGGATCGTCCGGAAATCGTGCGAAAAATGAGTTGAGCAGCGTGCGGATTTCGTCCGGCTTTTATCCGGGCGAACAGGCGGAGAGTCCGGCGATTGACCGGATCGTAGTAGCGGAAGAAAGCGTCTGGTCCTGATCGGACGCTTTTGAAAGGATCGAATTGTATGACCATCCCTCGTAGCATTCATTCAGAAGTTGAGCCTCAGCGATTTACTAATTATAAGCTCGGCCTGGTCGATGGCACTTTGACGTTTGACCGAGAGTCGAAAACCATCACGCTTCTGGCGAGCGAGCCGCAGCAGGAGCCGGCCATCATTGAGCAGCAACGTTTCACCGATCAAGAGTTCTTGATCATGGAAACAATATTTGATCAGTATCCGGATTATTGTCCACTGGCAGAGCTTCTGTCCGCACAGTCGGACCGATCACTCGCTCAGTGCCGCACAGAGGTGATGCGGGCCTTGGACGAAGGAGGAATTGACGATATTATCCGGCCCGTCCGGAATCTCTTGCACCGGGCAAGAATTAAATTGCGCCGCTTTGGCCTGGATGTGCGGTCCATCCAGGAGACGGGATATCTGTTGGTTTCGGATCGCAGCGGCTTTAAACGACGATGATATTCAGGAGAAAAAGTTCACTATGAGTCTATTCCGTAGCCAAAAACCAGCACAGCCTGTCCGGCATCAAGTGACTCGGTTCGATAACATACAGTCTTGCGAGTATGTCACGACCTATGGGTATAAATGCCCAACAACGGCCGGGTATCAGTGTCATCGGTGCCAAATCTTACTGTGCAAAGATCACGGTTCTGTGAACAGTGATGAAAATGCGCGAGGACGGTTAGAGCACCGTTATTGTGCGGATTGTCTCTACGATATTCAACACAATGGTGCCACACAATTCATCGATGTCCAGGCGATCCTGGCAGACGATCCGTACAATGTGCAGTTTCCGCCAGTGGATAGGCGGTCTGGACCCACGAAGTGGTAGTTGGAGAGAACAAGGAGGTCATATCTAATGAGAAAATGCATCCATTGTGACGAGGATGTCCATAAAGATTTGCTCTGTAGAACCTGCTGGCACCTCACGCATGCTATCGCAGCCCGACGGGAATACCTGCAACTTCCTGATGAGGAGGCGCCAGATAAAGTAGGGGCAGCCCAACGACTAGCTTGGAATTTGGAAATCCATGAGGAACGACGGAAGAGGAGTTGAATGAGAAGTGGCTGGCCCGTGCGGTCACACCGGTCAGCCCGAAGGTCAACGCAAATGTCGGCAAACCTTATGAGAAATCATATCACGAATCAATCTCAAGGAGGAGTCAAATTATGCATTTCGGACGAACGCCAGAGCAACGACAGTCCAACCGTCTCAATCCAGCAACGAGTTTGGGGTATGCCGGTGGACAACCTCGACCATCACAACAAGATCATCAGAGCGACCGCAGTAGTGCCCCATCTGTCCAGCGTGAGCGTCCCGCTCTTTGGTCTCTATCTTGCACAGCGTTTTCCCATGATAGTGAGATGCACCACTATCATCATTTTGCAGCCTGCTGTGTCACGGTCGGAGAGGCAGAGGCAGTGGAGGCGGGCATGGAGGCGGCATTGAATGCATTCCCGCCGGAGGATGGATTTTATGATCATGGCGTGAACGCGAGTAGGGTCTCAGCGCAGCATTTCCGATTAATCTTGCAGGAGTTGGGGTTCGCACGATGATCTGTGAGCCGTCGAATGTGCTTCAAATTTTATCCTTTCTTGCAGTTGGGATGCTGATGGCCGGGGCGATCTTGTCTCGGCCAGGGCAGAGACAAAATTGTTGTATTCCGTCGTGCGGACAGTGTGCGTACGTGTTTGATCAAAATCGGCGTATTTGGCTCTGCCAGCGCCATGAGGAGAACGTATAAATGAGCTTGTTTGTGAAAAAGGTTGTGTGCCGTGATTGCGGAAATGAGGTGCGCCAGCATGATGCGTACCTTGTGGATGATGGATATCAGTGCAAGTCGTGTTATTTGGCTGAACCGCTTACGGAGATGGCAAAAATTCGTGAGACATTGAGGGCGTTTGATGAGCACGAGGCCAAAGCAAAGCGTGGAGTGGCAATGAAGACAAAACTCGAGCAGTTGGATGCGGTCACGATAGATGCTTTTCTTGCCTGGACCGTTGAGGCAATCAATTATCAGCCGATGAGCCGTGAGGCCAAGGACGTTGTCGATGCCTTGATCGTACACAGCCAGCAGCTCTGGCAACAAGAGGCAAAGCGAAAGCAAGAGGTCAAGAATTTTTGGACGCAGGAGCAGCCACAGTAGTGTTTGCAGGTGTTCAAGGATTATGAGTCGCAATCGTAACGCCTGGTGGTGGCCGATCTGGTGTTACGATTGCTTATCTGGAAGGGGATAAGATGAGCGCCTGTGAAAATCCGCTCTGTAGCAATGAGCTTGAGACCATACCAGGGCACCGGGCACGCCGATATTGTAGCGATGCCTGCAAACAGACAGCGTATAGGTTGCGGCAAGATGAGGCGGCGCGTCAGACAGAGGAGCGAGCACGCCAAGAACTGAAACAGCAGGAAATGGAAGCGCTGCGCGATGTTTATGGCGATCTCCTGCCTGGCACTATTGATTTTTTTTACCATTTGGGGCAGCGAGGACATTCCCACCTCGTACAATCCATTGGTTGGGTGATCAGAGCAGAGAGAGATCATGCGCTCCAGTCTGAAGATCAGGAGCGCAGCCAACTCATAGAAGAGATTATGATGTTGGGTGAACGTATGGGCTACAGTGGGATGACCTTAGGCAGATTGGCCAACTGCGCAGGCCCTGGTGACTTTGCGATCCTTGGCGGTGTCGATTGTTGGAGCAAGTTTGTCTCTCATGCCAGCAGAGAGATGCTTCGCCAAGCACGCGATACTGCTTACTACCATGTCGAAGGATATCAAAAGAGCCGGCAGCGGCTGAAAGAATTGTCAAAGCAATCGTAACACCAGATCGGCCACCACCAGGCGTTACGATTGCTTTTTTTTCTTTACCCCATTGACAAAACGTATTTTTATGATTATTTTACTTAATAGATGTTTTACAAGCCTTTAGTGTTTGAGATGGAGGTAAGATGTTAGATCGGGATTGGACTGGGTATGAGAGAGCGCATGAGGTGTCTCGTTTGGAGGGTGGACGGTTTTATTGCTCGCTTTGTCGTTTGACTTGGCAACGTGCGCCGAAAACCTTTTGTGCTGGTGTGCCGGTGTATCGGTATGGTGCTTGGCCTGAGCAGCTCTACACCTATACTCAGTTGCGGCGCGATCTGCATATGCGGCCACTGGATCGGGAACAACCCCAGGGAGCGTATTTTCTGCGCAAGTCACCCTACCGACGTTGGCTCTATAGCGTTGAGCAGTCGGTGCCGCGACGGCGCATGGAGTCGCCAAGGCAGCAAGAAGCAGTGAGAAAGATGCGGGCGGGATTGGTGCAACGCTATACCTGCCAGCGCTGCGGTTACTATGATGAGTCCCACGGCAAGCAGAAATATGCGCGAGAGATGAGCCGAGGATGGTGTGAGGATTGCCGGGCGGACTATGAGAGGCATGAGTTGAAATTGGAGCAACGTGCCTGGGCGCAAAAGTATCGAGAGCAGGGTGCCTTTGTCGTGCTTGACTCAGAAACGACTGGCCTGGATCGAGATGATGAGGTGATTGAGCTTGGAATTGTCGATGGGCAAACTGGTGCCGTGCTTTTTAACTCCCTCATTCAACCTCAAGATATCAACCGGTACTCGCTGGCAACCCATATCCACGGCATTTCCCGCGACATGCTCAAAGAGGCTCCACGATTTCCCGAGGTGTGGCCGGCGATCCAGGAGATCCTGCGCAACTACGAGCGTGTGCTGGTCTATAATGCTGTTTTTGACTATGGCATGTTGGAGGCAACGGCGAAGCGCTATGGGTATGACCTGCCTGGTGCGTACGGAAATTGGGAATGCTTGATGCACCAATATGCACGCTATAACGGGTATTGGTCGAATTACTGGCATGGGTATGGCTGGTGCAAGCTCGATGATGCCTGTCGCGCGATGGAAGTAACGTCTGATGGTGCATCTCATCGAGCTCTGGGTGATACCGTGCGTGCCTTGGGCGTCCTCAATGCAATGTCTGACAAGGAAGTGATGTGGGAAGGTGAGAAGCCTGCGCCTAAGCCTATTGATGATTTTGGAGATTTAGAAGATTGTCCATTCTGATGGAACAGAGGAGATGCAATGAGAGATAGCGAGATAGAGGTATACTTGCAGGAACTGGGTGATGAGCTGGAGCGTCGAGGTTTTCGAGAGCCTCTGCAAGCGCTGGTGATAGGTGGAGCAGCTATTATGATCCAGGTCAATAATCGCCGAACCACGACCGATGTCGATGCTGTGCTTTTAAATCTTCCGAGTACCTGGGACACAGAAAATCGGAAGCTCAAGGAAGTGAAGTCCTTTTTGCAGGCCGTGAAGGACGTTGCAAAGCGGAACCACCTGAAGAAAGAGTGGTTCAACGATGACTGCTCGTGCTTTTTAGGTGAATATACACCTGATCCAGAATATGCTTATTGGAAGAGCTTTGGAAAACTTGAAGTGTATCTTGTTACCAATCGTTGTTTACTTGCCCAAAAGATTATGTCTTATCGTGAAAAAGACCTTGCAGACGTAGAGGCGCTCTTCCTCACGCTGAACATTCGCTCTCGTGAGCAGGCACAAGCCATTCTGGATAGGTTTGTTCCGAAGGTGAAACAACGCGAATATCATCTGAATGAAACCATGGATGAGCTATTTAGTGTGTGAAGAAGACTGAACAAAGAGAAAGCGATGGGTGGTACTCCTCGCTTTCTCTTTTTTTTGCCATGGTATAATGGAGCAAATACAGAGTTACCATGGTTTATCAAGGAAGTGATACGATGTCTGCTTGGACAGAAGAACAACCGATGCGCGTGGCCTTTGCGGCAATCTGTGAAGGGGAAACCCCTTGGGTTGCTCTCGGCAATTTCTCGAATGATTTTTTTCCGAATGAGGATCGTCGTGAAGCGTTGATTAAAGACCCGATTGAAGAGCCACAAGGCGTATCAGTCGAATTGCATCGCTGGGCTGTTTTTTGTGCAGCCTCTGTTGAATACCTCTGCCATAAATATGATTTGACGGTGCCTGATTGGGTGTATTCCTATCCACCCTTGGAGGACCAGTGGTTCCATTCTCATGCCGAGTCCAATCCGGTAAGGCGTGAGCGTTACCTCCGAACGACTCCTCCAGAGTTTGCCTTGCGCAACATTTATTGTGGAGATCGTATTTGGCAGGATAAGCATGAGGAAGCAGCGAAGTTGCAGCAGCGCCTCTTATCGGCGTAAAAA
Source organism: Dictyobacter arantiisoli (assembly GCF_008326305.1). Taxonomy (GTDB): domain Bacteria; phylum Chloroflexota; class Ktedonobacteria; order Ktedonobacterales; family Ktedonobacteraceae; genus Dictyobacter; species Dictyobacter arantiisoli. The sequence goes on from NZ_BIXY01000086.1 coordinate 26,420, forward strand.
GAAGTGGTTGACCTGGCCGGAATTATTCCTCCGGCTGGGTCGTTTTTTTTTGCGCTGTTTCGCGCTGGTCTTCATTCAATGGTTCCGATGGTGGTTCTGATACTGGCAGGGCTGCCTGAAGTTCTCTGACCTGGCGCACCTCTCGCCTCATCAAGCTATTGAGGTGATCAATGCGCTCGGTCAATGTAGGTACCTCATTATCGGGTCGGTTATTCTGACGCCGCAGCTCAAGTTGTTGACGCAAGAGCTTTCTCAGGCGCTTTGACTCCCCACACCAATAGGCAAACCGATCCCTATCGAGCACGCGGTCATTTTCGAAGCGTTGCCATCGTCGCTCATTAGATTGGGCGGCCTGGATCGGGATTGCGAGCAAGCATCTCGTGAACGCATGTTTATCCGCAATGCGCGCCAGCAAGAAGAGATACTCGACCTGGAGATTGAGAGTCCCAGGCTGATGATCATGCAAAAGACGTGCTAATAAGGGTAAAAAGATATCAGTTTGCTCTGCTTTCGGACTCAGCAGGCGTTGCGAAATGACGAGCCTATCCTTTTGCCAGTAGATCGCACGTTCTGGATTTTCTGGCAGATCTGCATCAAAGTAGAGAAAGGTTGGCGGTGTCTGGAGCACGACCGGCGGTGGATCAAAGCGAGCCAAGCTCCGATGATAGAGCGCATATGCCTGTTCGATGAGTTGCCAGAAATCGCCGTCGGGATGTGCACGGGAGTACCCTGTTTCTGCCTGTGTCGAAGATCGTCGAATCACCAGCAGATGTGCGAGCAGGGAGAGTGCGACCGCGATCACCGCTCCCTCCGTCGAAAAAGGAATTGGCCAGGGGAAGCGTTCCAGGGCAATGGCAGGAATGATGGGAGCTGGGATGTTCAGGAAGGGAGCTTGGATGAGGTGGAAGATGATAGAAAGCAAGAAGATCAGGCCAATGAAGAGCACAGGCCCTCCCCAGGCATCCGCCATTTTTTCCTCTTGGATTTTTCCATCTGGCATTTTTTCTCCGGTGCTGGCAATGCCGACAAAGAGACTAAAGAGGATGAGAATGATGGTGATGTCGAGCGCCAGGCTGATGTGTAATTGATAAAGGGTGGCTCGCAGAAGCCACCAGCAAGGAGGACCGATCAGTGCTCCGAATAGCGTAGTGAGCAGGATACCAAAGAGATCTGCCAAGAGCAGTGATGCAATGATCTCATGTGTTCCTGTGAGACGTTGGAAGAGTTTTGGCGTGTGTTGTGCTTCGGTTTGTGGCATAGAAATTCCTTTTCATTATTCAGCGAGATCGTTCCAATTAATCTCCGGTGCTGGCGGCGGTTCGGATGGTTCAGGTGCTTCAGGACTATTCTCAATAGTAATCTGGAGGCTCTTTGTCTCTTTGGCTCGCCGTGTTGTTCGTGTGGGTGTCTTGCGTTTTTTGGGAGTGCGTGGCGTATTGGTCGCTGGCTCAGGCTTAGACTCAGGTTCTAGAGGAGCTGCTGGTTCAGGTTCGGGAGGGACCACGGGCTCAGGTTCTGCTAGGTCCGCAGGTGTAAGTATTCGTGTAAGCGGGTGATGGGTGCGTGGATCAATGCGTTCGTAAAGCAAAGCCATCGCTGGTGTCAGTGGGAGCAGCAGCAGTGAGCGGGCGATCAACGCCTGCCCATCAAGTGGCGAGAGGGAGAGGACGCCTGGAAGATGCACATGCCAGATCGTTTGGAGATTGGCCGTGATCTCTGGGATGATCCACAGATGTGTTTGATTGAGCAACACATAGATGAGTAGGCAGGTGAGGTACATGCCGCCCTTCTTTGTGGTTGCCGTCAGGCTTGCCCAACGATCTTGCCACATCCACGATCCCGCCGCCCAGAACTGGAGCCCATAGGCGAGGATGGGGATCAGTGGATCAATCACGCCCACAACCAAGATGAGCAGCAGGAGCAGTGTCAAAGTCTGTGGAGACATGGCGGCAAAGTGTTGCCATGCTTTCAACAAAGGATGCTTGGGTTGTGACGTCATGGACATGGGAGATACTCCTCCAGTTTGAGTATGCGTATGCGCTGCCGTTGTTCATCGTTGGTAAATGCATCCCGGCGAGCAACGGAGACGGCCTGGCGTATACTGTTGTTCAAGCAAAAATACCAGACAAAATCGTGATGCTCTAAGAGATCAGGGAGGATCTCCAGCAGTCGTTTGTTGCTTTTCTGAGTACATTCAACCTCAATACCAATGATCTGCTGCGCCTGCATCGTGATTGTTTGGAGCACCGTTCCGTTTGATGCCCGCAAGTCCCAAGAGCCATCTTCTTGTAAGTACAGTATGCCATCTGCTTTATGAGGACGGCGTGTGCCATATTCGCGCAGCGGGAGTATCTCCTCGATGGCTCGTTCCCCTCTCCAGGTGTGCAATGGTGCACCTGCGCCTCCACGGGCTAAGAGCAGTCGGACCTCATTGACCATATGATTGTGTGAGGTATAGTAGCGGTCATGTCGTAAGCGTGCCTCCACATCTTCCGCTTCTGGGAATGGGATCTCTTCCCAGTCCAGGTTCAGCGAGCGGAGTCCTCGCGTGGTGACGCGGAACCACGCAGGTTGATTTGCCCAGGGTTGGATAATCTCGACATATCCCTGGGACTCCAATTTCCGCATCAGGCGAGAGACGGCCATCAGGCGGTGACGGAGATCCTGCGGCCAAGCGCGTTTGGCTGGAGGTGTGCTGTCCTCCAATTGTGCTGGCGGGGGTAGGTCCGTTGCGGGCGAGTAGTCGGGAGCTAACCACTCGCCGACCGTGTCGAACCGCACAAAGGTTTGCTCCGCACCCAGGTGGAGAATGTCGATGTCTCGCGTGGTTGAACGCCTTGATCCTGCATCGCGGCGTTGCCGACGTGGCGCGGGTCGTGTTTTTTTGTTGGTAGTTCTGTTTTTTTCCATATCCTCTCAGGCGGCTGTAGAAGCCATTGTGACACACGTGTGACACTGTATTCATGATCAGCTATTTTCTATTTACGTTGAGGTTGGGAAATAGTTGCGCCTGTTTGGTAGAGAGGGAAAGCGTTGTCCTCCACGGAATGTTGTCACAGCGTTGTCATAGGTTTATCACAAGGGTATAAGAGCAGTGTGAAAAAAAAGCAGAGGTGAGGCGGTGAAGCAGCCTGTTGTGCGGATGGAGCACCTGACTATTCTATGTATTTATTTCTTTCTCTCGAAGAGAGACTATGTATAGAGGATACGTTTATTGGGCAAGCTTATTATTCAGCACTCAGAATTCTTCAGTTTGAAACTCCATTATACTAAATGTAGGGAGGATATGCTGTTGGGGGAATTAAGATATAAAAGTACATACATTTATAAAACTGACTATGGGCCATGCCATTATGGATGTAAGCGCCTTGCTCTTCGTTGCTCTTACTGCAATCAATATGTCTGTGATGGAGTTCACGGCTATCATTCGGGATCATACACAGGAGCCTATGTTTATTGCCATGCATGCTGGCGCGCTGAGTTAAGGCGCATGAGTTCTTTATGAGTGGCTGTAGTGAATAATGCCACGTAGGAGTCTCTTTCCCGATGGGATTATTTCATCGGCCTAAAAAGCCACAATTGAGTTCAAATTCGAGAGAGGGGAGAGAGGGATTATAGTAGAGAATGAAGGAATATATCATCTCTCTTGTTTCTTTCTCGCTGAACATTCTCACAGGCGGCAACCAGACAACGCGCCTGCTTCATTGGGAATAAAACAAGCCCTTCCCAGGCGGCTAGGAAGGGCTTACTGTGTGTCTACGTATGATTTAGCTATGCTTCTGTTTCAGACGGCTCTACGGGCGTCTGAACGTCAGGATCAGGCAAGGGAGACACGGTGATCACCTCTTTGATCCCATACGGTTTGCGATTATAAACCGGGGTGATGGCAAATTGGGTGTGGTGCGCGTCAAGTTCTTCTTTGTGTGCTTCGACGTAGGCTTTGACGGCAGGATAGCGACCGCCAATCAGGTCACGGATCGTATTCGCATTGATGAGCCAACGCTTTAAAGGCTCGTCCACGTTGGCATTGTAAATCATCATGGTTTGCACGGCGCGACGGAAACGTTCTTGCGCAGCGCCCTCGGTTTTGTAATTCTCCAGTTCTGCCAGTGGCATGGCGCGATAGTCGATGCCTGCATGCCGTTTGGCTAAGCCTGCGTGGAAGTTTTTATCACGAGTGATGAGCTCACGCAAGTACGCGATTGGTTGCTCCTTTTCGATCTCGTGCAACAGCTCGCGCAGTTCCGTGATATCGTTGGATTGTTGTGCTCGCATATCATCATAGAGACGACTACGTTTGAGTAATTCAAGCAGCAGCTCGTCAGCGTTCGTTATGCCGAGCCGTTCTCCTTCTTTGATATAGAGTTGTTTCGTAGTTTTGCGTGGCTTGATCATCGAATATTCTGTTTTTCCTGCATCGCTTGTCATTTCCTCCGCCCCTTTTGTCACCTTGGTGGTTTTGGTGCTTTTTGTGGTTGCCATGGTGTTCTCCTTCTGCTGCTGGTAAACTTTTAAAACAGTGACGCCAGGCTGCCCAAGTTTGATGCCTTGCCGTCCGTCGATCTTCCCATTCACATCTGCAATGCGATAATCGTTATAGTGCATGGTTGCCTGATAGTCATATTCTGCTTGCCCTGTTGCCTCAAGTATCCAATAGTGTCCAGCGATCCTCGCCATATACTTGAGATCCACCACGTGGTCCGGCCCATAGTAGAGCCACGCGATCCGAACATAAATGGTCCGAAACAGATGAGTATAGAGCGACTCGTGCCCATTGCGGGCTGGTATAAATTTTGTAAAATAGCGGTCCGCTGTCTCGCTCACAATGGGTCCCAGATCGTGGCTGATCTTCTTTTCGTCCATGCCTGAGCAATCCTGCAATTGTCGGAGCCGCTGCCAGGCATCAATCACCAGACGGGCCTCGCATAGCGTGGGGATTTCATACGGGTCCATCAATTTGTCTTTGCGCTTGAGTTGTCCAGCAAAGATCACCGTGTATGGCTCCTCTAAGATAAACTCACCCGTTTTGAGTACCTCAGAGAGTCGACGGCCTGTTGTGACAGCTAGCCCAACCGCAATCTCATCCCAGCGTGAAGACTGCAACAACTGGACAGCGGTGGCGACGATCCCCTCTGGATCGAGAGCGAGTTGTACGTTCTCCATGCGTTCTTGTAACTTTTGCGCAGAGGGAGCGTTCCAGGCGGCCCATTCTTCAGGTGTGACGTTCAGGTATTTGAGCGCGAGGTGTTCCTGGTTCCTGGTCCGTGGATTTGTCCAACGGTTCTCCTTCGTTAACGGCAATTCTTTGATCTTATTGCGTGTATCCGTTAATGGAATGCGTAATGCTGAGGCTGATTTCATCGTAGGTCGTGCACGCCATGCTGCTAATTCCTCCTCGCACAGGTGTTGTAGTTCACTTTCTTGATCCTTACCGAGGGCTGCAATGGCTGGGAGCAGGACTTCCCATCGTTCTGCAAGCCATTTTTTTGCTGCCATGTTCAATTCCTTTCGTAGCATTTACACATGTCGCTGTCTTCTCTATAAGTATACATCATCGGTGTGCACATGTCAAGTATATACAAGATGGATAATCAAAAGAGATACGCACCGCTGTGTACAAATATTGGTGAGTTGCCAACATGTGTTTGCGTAGAATAAAAGTTGTGTTTGTTATATATGGTTTGCTCACAATAAAAATCAATGCTAACTCATGTGCATGTGTTAGGTGTACTTATTGTAAGTGTACATACTCATGATGTGTATTTACAATAAATACACATCATGAGTATGTACACACTTATGATGTGTATTTATACAGTGTGGTGATGTACACCTTAATGCTTTGTACAGGTAGGTATCCTATGTATAATAAGCACACAACATGGTTATGTACACTCACATATATCTATACAATATAGGTGATGTGCACCCATATGGAAGTGTACATAGTACTATCGTGCCATATATTGTATACTTTACCCGTGATGTACACCTATTTATGTAGGCACACACCTGTTATGTACACCCACACTACACAGTAACATACCCGTGATGTTTACTTTACCACCTGACAGTAACATGTACACACCGGTGATGTTACCACGTCGTAGTACAGCAAGTGTAGGGATTATCTAGATAATC
>NZ_BIXY01000087.1 GCF_008326305.1 Dictyobacter arantiisoli
ACGCCAGCTCAGGTCTATCGGCAACGTTAATCAACGTTACGTAACGTAAAACACTCGTTCTCGTATTGCTGAGTTTTGTCTTATTTGAACCCGTTTTTTGTCTTGACAAACGGTACCACCATAATCTTATACTGTTATGTGTAAATCATCATACGTTAATTGATAAGCAACCTGATTTTTATACAGTGCAAACTTTACAGCAGATGAAAAGTGAACACAAAAAGTGGGTAGAGAAAAATCTTAGTCAGAACGATTTAAAAAAGCAAATTGAAGACGAGCGATATGCAGAGATTATAGACTATTGGTTTGCTAAAGCAAAGATTGATGATTGGCTCTTATGGACTATTAATGTTTTATATCATGGTGATATTACAATAAGCGGCAACAGCTATTATAGGCTCATGGAATTAAGGAATTGGTTAAGTTCAAGAATATGGTCCAGGTTATATCCCGAATTGGATGCTTCCTTTGAGAATTTTGGTAACGTGCTCCGTGATTTCCTGTCTCTCTTCCAAAGATATTCCACATGTGAAAGCGATGGCGATCAAGTGCGTTATGAGATGGTAAGATTTTACCGTAATGCAATAGGAAACCCTGACCAATATCAGAAATCACTTTCTGAATATAACTTATACAAAACTTTACTCGTTGATTTGATTTTTGAACTCACGCGAGCGATAAATTACATACTTGAGAAGTTTCGTCAGCATATTGATCCTTTATATAGATTAGATGAAGGATTAGTATTAGTTGGAGATGACCCCTTTGAGGCCCCTTATGCGGCAGAGTATAAAGATAACGAGCGAAAATTATATCCGTACCCAGGCATTCAACAATTCCAGTATGATAGAAAAACTAGGGATATCCATTGTGTTGTGCCTGCAGGATAACTGCTCGACAAACGACAATGAGAGCAATTTTTTATAGCCCCCAATTTCAGCCTTTTCGGTCTGCTCAACGCATCCATAGCGGCTACTGTAGAGAACTTTTCTTGATCCTTTAAAACGCCAACTATAGTTGTAGGGCTTGCAAAGCCTACAATTCCCAATATATACGTGTAAAAATATATTACTGTCTGAGAATTAGAACCGATGGTGGAATAACACAAGATCGAGCCGCTTCCGGAGTAGATCCAGGTTTAAAAGAGAGAGAAATAAAAAACCAGGAAAATCTAAGTTGTTGCTATATACCAATAGGTGTGGATTGGCTTCTAGAGCCGATTTAGTACCTAATTGGTTTCCTAAACCGTGCGTCGGCGGTTCGAGTCCGCCCAGTCCCATCTTGTCAACCCGCTGCTCAGGCGGGTTTCTTTGTTTCTTCGCACTGATTATGCGTGTAATTGTTTCACTTTGACAGCAGTAGTGACAGCAACGTGCTTAGACAGTCCTGGACAGCAGTGTATCGAGACGACCCATGGCCTCCTCTTGCATCGATGGCAGCACATGAGAATACGTATCGAGCGTGACGCTGATCTGGCTGTGTCCTAGCAATTCTTGCACCACTTTGGCGTGTACTCCCAGTATCAGTAATAAACTGGCCGCACTATGCCGTAAATCGTGGAAGCGAATGATCGGAAGTTCTGCCCTGACCAGGATTGGTCGAAATGATCGGCGAACCATATTGCTCACCTCAATTGGACCTCCATTCGCATTGCAAAAGACCCATCCCTGTTCTTGCCATGCCTGCCCTGTGGCTAATCTTGCTTCCCCTGGACGTATCCGATGCTGCTTTAAGGCCTCAATTGCCAGCCTGGTCAGATGAATACGACGGCGGCTTTTTGTCGTTTTGGGTTTGGAAACAGTGAATCCTTTCCCAATCAGATGGGTAATTGTTCGCTTCACCTGGAGGATATCTATGGCCATGTCAATGTCATCCCACTTGAGGCCGAGTGACTCGCCTTGGGAAAGCAGACCATCCGACAGATCCTGAGCGCCATGCTCTTGATTGTACTTCTTTACCTTCTCTATGCCGTCTATGCTTATTTTTCTTTGTGGAAAATGAATCGTACTGCGGCGCAATCTTTCTCTCTTTTTGAGCTACTACCCATGCTTGTCCTGGTAGGGTGTATTTATGGGGGTTGGTTGTTTTGTGCCAGTTGGATAGTGCATCTCTTTCACTATTGGCATCGACGCAAGCGGCAATCATTGGCCTGGAAGATCGTGTACGCGCACATTCTGGTCATCACGTTTTTACTCTCTCTTGGTATCATATTCATTGAAGTCTGGGGGTCCTGACGCAGTCGGGGTGGGGCTTCATAAATATCATTTCCACCCTTTTCTTGATGGGTGGATTGACGATGGGGTTTCTGTTACTCTTCGTGCCTCTGCTGGCCTTTTTTTCGCAAATCGTGACACGCCAGACGGTCAAACAACTCGCTGATCTGGTGGTTGCCACCCAGATTTGAGTAGCGGGAAGTATAGCGTGCTCATTCCCGTGGTAGGAGAAGATGAAGTCGCGCAACTGCAAGCGAATTTTAATAAGATGGCTGATGAGCTGGAACAAAAGATCCAGGATCTCCATCAAGAACGTGATCACGTCGCCACGTTACTCAAAGAGCGACGAGAACTCTTCGCCAACGTCTCCCATGAGTTGGGGACACCTATTGCGACCTTACGAGGATACCTCGAAAGTAATTTGAAACAGGAGCAAGAGATTACGCCTCCTTGTGTGAGCTGCGGTACTGACCGAGTGTGATCTTTGTACATTCATCTACAAAGAGGATATGCAGTTAAAAGACAATCAGCACCTTCAGGACGCCATCGAGTTTTTTGTCTGCTACCTCGAATGCTCGTTCCATTTCATCAAATGAGAAGGTATGTGTCGTCATATGTGTTGGATCAACGCGCTTCATTTCCAGGATGCGCAGGAGCCGTTCTAGCCTCAAGCGGCCACCAGGGCATAGGCTCGTCGTGATCGTTTTGTCTGCCATGCCAACGCCCCACGCGATCCGTGGAATGCGCACAAATTCACCGTGACCGTGGTAACCTATATTGGAAACGGTACCCCCTGCTTTAGTAACGCTGATCGCGTTTTGAAACGTTTCATCGGCTCCAAAGGCTTCAATTGCGGTATCCACCCCCTGTCCATGTGTCAGGTCAAGAATGCGTTGAATAACATTTTCCTTAGCAAAATCAGCAATCTCGTCTGCACCATAGGTGCGTGCAAGTTCTTGCCTGCGCGGGACCGCCTCAATTCCGATAATTAGCCCGGCTCCGCGTAATCGTGCTCCTGCCGTTGCCATGAGTCCTACCGGTCCCTGCGCGAAGACCGCAACGGCCCCTCCAATAGGAATATGACCATTCTCCGCGCCCGCAAACCCCGTCGAGAGCATATCTGCACAGTACACAGCCATTTCATCAGAGACGCCGTCGGGAATATGGGCCATATTTGCATCAGCCTCGTTCACATGAAAATACTCTGCAAAGACGCCATCTTTGGTATTGGAGAATTTCCAGCCGCCCAAAGGGGCCCCTGATTGGGAGGCATGACCAGCTTGAGAAGCAGGATCTCCCCAATCAGGGGTGATCGCGCCAACGAGCACCCGATCTCCTGGTTGAAAGACGGTGATGTTGCTGCCCACATTATGGACGATGCCGACAGCCTCGTGTCCGAGCGTCAAATTCTCTCGTGGTCCAATACCTCCGTTGACGGTATGAGAATCTGAGGTGCAAATGAGCGCCCTGGTCGTTTTGACAATGGCATCGTTTGGTCCTGGCTGGGGAATGGGTTTTTCCATAAAACCAACCTGACCGATTGTTTTCATGACAAACGCTTTCATGCTTGCTCCTTTCATTGTGCAGTCTTAGCTCTCATTGCTCTTCTGATGAAAATGTTTTTCCATGGGTACTGGCGGGTGAAACCGCATTCACTGGTGAGAGTGGAGGCTTACCCGTCAATACGCGCACGACTTCCTGAGCCGCAAAGTCACGCACGAAATGGATAGCTTCTTCGGAATAGTAGGCGGCGTGTGGTGTGATGATGACATTGTCCAGGCCGAAAAGTGGATTCGTCGGTGTCCAGTTGCGCAGCTTTGCTGGTTCCTCTTCGATATCATCCAGACCCGCTGCGGCAATCCACCCTTCTTTCAAGGCCCGATAGAGCGCTTGATCATTGACAATCGGACCGCGGGCAGTATTGATGAGGATGGCTTCTGGCTTCATACGGCGGAGTTGCGTTTCATCTATGAGATTGCGTGTCTGTGCGGTCAATGGTGCTTGAATCATCAGGTAGTCTGCCTGTTCGATCAGCGCATCAAACGAGACTGGTGTTGCACCATGTGCTGTGATATCTTCAGGGGGCCTGTAAGGGTCGTGTGTGATGATGCGCATGCCAAACCCGGTAGCCCGGGTGGCGATCGCTTGCGCGATCGCTCCAAATGACAGTAATCCCAGGATGCGGCCGTGCAAACGATGGATCGGCTGACCGGATTGCCAGTGCCAGACCCCTGCGCGCGTTGCGTGATCATAGTTCCGAATCTTGCGCGCCACGGTGAGCAGTAAGGTCATGGCATGATCTGCGACCTCGTTCTCACACCAGTTATTGGGAACGTTGGTGACCAGAATGTTGTGCTGTGTAGCTGCGTCAACATCGACGATGTCTACGCCGGTCCCATAGCGTGCAATGACCCGACACCTGGTCAGGGCAGTGATGGCTCTCGCTCCAATTGTTGCATATTGTGCAATGATGGCATTTGCATCTCGGGCGGTCTCGATGACATCATCCTCACTCTTGCATTGAGCCGCAACCAGTTCTATTCCTGCACCTTCTATAATCGCTCGTTCAATATCGACGTTGCTATAGTCATAGTCTGCGATCACGACGGTCTGTTTCTTCTTCTGCATGGCATATCTCATTTCTTGTTGTCAGATATATGCGTTTTGGCATCCTTCTTATGTGATGGATGCTCCATCGGATGCTCCGCGAGCAACACGAGCATATAATGATAAGATGCCGTGGCTGTGGCGTGGCTCTGGTGGGGTCCAGTGGCGGCGCCGTTCTGCAAAAATGCTTTGTATGTGATCTTCGGGAAGGCGCTGACCTTTCACGCCCACAATTGCGAGCCGCCGTTCGGGAACGTTGATTTCAATCAAGTCGTTCTCTTCGACCAGAGCGATCGGACCACCATCCAGCGCTTCTGGGGTAACATGTCCGATACATGGCCCTCTCATAGCGCCGGAATAACGGCCATCCGTGATCAGGGCTGTTGTGGTATTGAGGGTGTGGTCAGAGGAGAGAATCGTTGAGGCGAAATACATCTCCGGCATCCCATTTGCCCGCGGTCCCTCATAGCGAATGACCACCATATCGCCTGCCACAACCTGACGTTTCACCAGCGCCTGGATGGCCTCCTCCTCATGATCAAAAATGCGGGCCGGTCCAACATGGATATGCATCTCTTTGGGCACAGAGAAAGTCTTGATCATGGCTCCCTCGGGAGCGAGATTGCCCCGGAGTATCGCTACTCCCCCATCAGTCCCGAATGGATCAGTGCGTGGTCGAATGATCTCGTCCCTGGCGACTTTGACATTATTGAGATAACCGCGCCTTTCGGCGAAGAAGAAGTGGTTGTGCTCAATCTCCTCCAGGTTCTCTCCCAGTGTCTTGCCGGTCACGGTCAGACAATCCAGGTGTAGCATATCGCGTAGCTCTAACATGACCGCGGGAACACCACCAGCATACCAAAAGTACTCGACAGGATAGCGACCGGTGGTCTTCACATTGGCCAGGACCGGGACATGCCGATGGATGCGGTCGAAGTCATCAATCGTGATCTCAACGCCCGCCTCGCGAGCAATAACTGGTATATGGAGTAGGGCATTTGTTGAGCCGCCAATGGCTGCATGGATGATAATGGCGTTTTCAAAGGCATCATGGGTTAAGATGCGTTGAGGGGTAATATCGTCTTCGATCAGTTTCAGGATCTGCTTCCCTGTTGCTCGTGCATACCGTAAGAGTTTTGTCAGTGGTGCTGGGACCAGTGCTGAGCCCGGTAGTGCCAGGCCAAGGGCTTCTGCTAATACCTGACCTGTGCTGGCGCTGCCCATAAATTGGCAGGCGCCGCAGGTTGGGCAGGCGCCACGTTGTGCCAGATCAAGATCCTCTGGTGCCAGTTCCCCGCGTTCAACGGCGGCTCCCATGGACCACATTTTATTAGATGTCACATAATTAGGCGCGTTCAATTGAGTCCCACCAGGCAAATGAATGGCGGGAAGATTACAACGAGCAATCGCCAGGAGGTGCGCTGGAACGGACTTGTCATTACCGGAGATGAGCACCATCCCATCATGGGGATGTCCCAGGGCATGGATCTCAACCATTGCTGCCATAATGTCTCGTGAAATGAGTGAATAGCTCATGCCGTTAGTCGCCTGAACAACGCCATCGCAAATGTCGCTGACGGCGAAAACTCCCGGCTTTCCGCCTGCCTCATAGACACCGTTACTGACCTCTTCAATCAGTTCTCGGAAGTGGAACGTGCCTGGATGCCCCATGCCATAGGCGCTATCAACCAGCACCTGCGGCTTGGCAAGATCTTCTTCCGTCCAATTCATCCCCATACGAAGTGCGTCGCCCTGATAGTTGACGGCACGCAGGCGCTGACTTCGCAGGTGTTCAGGATCTTTTGGCATCAATCTCCTCCTTCTCTATGGAGAAACCATGCATGTTGTGAACCGACAGAAACCGATAGACTAAAAAACTATGCTATTGCTCAGAGTTGATCAGAGCTGGAAGGAAATGATACTTTTAATCCCTGTTGGTCGTTCAAGAACCCGCTGGGCTGCTTGCTCGATAGGAATACGGTCAGCCATCAGTGCAAGCACAGCACGAGGCCAGCATTGATGGAAGACATCGAGATCGGCGATGGCTGCCTTAAAGGCCTGTGTCCCTGCATTGACTGTTCCCAACACCACCTGGTTTTTTAAGACTATCTCGCGGAAAAGCGTCGCTGGATCAGCCTCAATCAGTGTTTGTAAGCCAGGGACACCTGTCAGGATGTAGATGCCATTGGGCCCTAATGCTTTGAGCACTTCCAGCGCAAGTAACGAGTGTCCGACCGCCTCATATACAAGATCAATCGGGCCAATGTGCGTTTCAAGCTGATCTGTAGGCAGTGCCTGGCTTGAAAGGTAGGTTGCACCAATCTCCTGGGTGACGGCAATTCGTGGATCGGGTTCCATCTCTCGTGAATAGACAACTGTGTCGAACCCGACGGTTCGGAGCGCCATCGCTCCTAATAACCCGACTGGACCAGCTCCCAGGACCAGTGCTTTGTGTCCCTGTCCTTGAGTGCGCTCGGAGACAGCTGGATCGATCCAGGGAGGACGACGTTGCATAAGACCGTAGAGTTGGTGTTCCGCCTTCTCAATGATTGTCAATGGCTCAACCAGTACTGCAATCTCACGCAGGTGGCGTGGTACGAGGTTCATATATTGAGCCTCATCTACTATGAATTCGGCCAGATAGCCATGAGCGCCCTTGATGCCCCGCTCAGTGAAATCGCCGGTTTCACAGAAGTCTTGATGACCAGCACGACAGGAACGACACCTCGCATGAGGACAAGGACGGCGTACGGTTGGTACGACCAGATCGCCGGGGGCCAGATGCGTGACGGCTGATCCTACTTCCACAACGCTTCCCAGTGCTTCGTGACCGATCACCAGGTAATCAGCATGTGCGGGAGGGGTGCCATACACAAAGGTGCAGATCTCTTTATCGGTTCCACAGATTCCAACATCGAGCATGCGCAGCTTGACTTGATCTGGTTGTGTGATGACTGGCTCTGCCTGCTCGATAAGCTTCACTTCCCGGCTGAGGGGAAATACTGCAACTGCTTTCATCTTTCTCCCCTGGTGTCTTTTCTTGGCTGGATAGTGTGCATCCAGATGAAACGTGTACGGTATTCTCGTCGAAAGTCTGTGCATCTCAGAATCTCAGCGTCTTGGAGACGCTTAGAGGCTGAAATACTGATGTGGCGCAATATTGTCCATGGCCTCATTCACACTGAGGCACGCATGAATCAGTGCCAGATGCGTAAACGCCTGCGGGAAGTTTCCCAATGCTTCCCCATTCGATGCAATCTCCTCTGAGTACAGACCGACATGATTCGCAAAGGTGAGCATATGTTCCAACGAGAGTCTCGCCTCATCCACACGTCCCGCTCTGGCCAGGGCTTCTACCAGCCAGAAACTACAGATGTTAAAGGTCCCTTCATGGCCTGCCAGGCCATCATCTGCGGCGTTGTCTACGTCATAGCGATAGACATGAGGGGTATGGGTCAGTTCTCGCTGAATACGTGCAATCGTTGCGAGCATGCGAGGATCACGGGCTTCAATGAAGCCCATGCGCGAGAGCAAAAGGGCGCTGGCATCGATCGCCTCCCCGCCATAATACTGGACAAAGCTCTGTGTGTGTTCGTTCCACCCTTTTTCCATAATCTCGCGATAGATCTGCATACTGATCTGCTGCCACTCACTGAGTGGCGCCGGTAAACCGCGCTCCTGGGAGATGCGCACTGCGCGGTCAAAGGCAACCCAACTCATCAGGCGAGAGTGCAGAAAATGTTTGGCCCCACCGCGTACTTCCCAGATTCCCTCATCTGCCTCCTGCCAGTGTTGAGCCAACCAATCCAATTGCTGGCACAGGTGCAGCCAGGTTTCATAGGAGAGGCCACGATGCCGACTATAAAGGAAAAGGACATCGATAAGTTCGCCGTAGATATCAAGTTGCTTCTGTGTGGCCGCCCCGTTGCCAATACGCACCGGGCGACTCTGCCGATACCCTTCCAGATGATCCAGGTGGATTTCAGGCATCTCATGGTTGCCACGAATCGTGTAGATGGGTTGGAGTTCTCCCCCTTCCTGGATCTTGTTTGTGCGCCCTTTTAACCAGGCGATAAAGGCTTCTGCCTCTTCTGTAAAACCCAGGGCGAGCAGGCTATCCAGGGTGAAGGCGGCATCACGGAACCAGGTAAAGCGGTAATCCCAGTTGCGTTCCCCTCCAATGCCTTCTGGTAAGCTGGTGGTCGGCGCGGCCACAATGGCTCCCGTTGGAGCGTAGGTGAGCAGTTTCAGGGCCAGTGCGGACCGTTGCACATGTTCGCGCCAGCGTCCCTGATATTGACATTGGCTCAACCAGCGCAACCAGTATCGTCGTGTGGCTGCGAATTGCGTGTCGTACGTAGCTTGCGCAACTGGGGCGAAGTGCATCTGCTGATTTTGAGAACTGTCCAAAAAGAAGAAAGCGGATTGATCTTCGGAGAGCGTAAAACGTGCCTGTGCTCCACCATTGCCGTCATCATGTAACGGTACCGACGACGAAAGTGCCAGAGTCAGGTTGGCTGTCTGGAACAGGGTGCCTTGTTCGGAAACGTGGAGTGTATGCGTATCGCGCGCATAATTAAAGGCCGGATGACACGTCATCTGAAATGTCAGTGAGCCGCGCACCATATGGACTGCACGGATCAGGTGATGTTCGTAGCGCTCCGTGTCATTCGCTTTCACCGGCATAAAATCGGTAATCTCGCCAACACCATCGTCGCTCAAAAAGCGGGTAATCAGGATATTGGTTGCCGGGAAATACATCTGTTTGGTTCCGAGACCATTCTGGTCCATAGGGGCCAGACGAAAAAAACCGCCTTTATCCGCATCCAGTAAGGCACCAAAGATACTTGGTGAATCAAAATCAGGAAGACAACACCAATCGATCGACCCATTCTTCCCCACCAGGGCAATCGTGGTCAGATCTCCGATCATCCCATAGTCTTCAATAGGAAGATATCGTCTTTCTTGTTCCGACATCATTTTTTCGCTTTCTTTGTGCGGATAGCTAGATCTTATGAGCAGCTTACCCCGAAATCTAGCGCTTGCCATTGAACAGGCTCATAGTGACGGCTGAAACTTGTCCTGAGAGGAAGATGTTTGGATTGTCTCATCATTTCAACGGACAGCTCAGTATACCTGGTCTGAGTGAGAAGGACGCTATACACCATGAAAAGAATTCCATACCATGCCAAACATTGTTATTGTAAGATATAGGTGCAAACACGACCATGCATGCTCTATGTGATCGTAAGTTCTCATAGCGGATAGACGCAAAAACTATAGAACCCATGATAAACGCTTTCAACGAAAGGGATGAAGAATGTGGTAAATCCATGGAGAACATGGATTTTTTGAAGTTCTGTAGGATCTCCGTCCTTGCGGGTGAAAGCGGGGTGCAGGGGCGGCAGCCCATGACGGAGCGCGAGGTGTCCTCGCAAACTCTCTCTCCTCTTAATCCCCCGGAAGGAGAGAGTGCCGTGCAATATTCAAAATCCATATGAGAGAAACAGGCTTGAGAAGCTAATGAATTTCTTTTCTCCTTCTGCTTCTCTATGCAAGCCCGGGAAAAGATTAGTTGTCGAACGTTGGCGCGCGCCAATATAGGCGACTTGTGAGTGTGTCACCTGGTTCGTTCGCGGTGTTGGCTACCAATCCAGCATGGGACAAATGTTGCAATGATTCCAAAATACGGTTTAAACGCTGATATTTTGTCGGAATCTGTCCTTGCATTTGAAGTAGACCTTGCAGTTGGGTCAAATTTATTCCTTGTTGCCGTGGCAGAATGGCAAGAATCAGGTTATCGATTTGTTGCTGTTGCTTACGATGAGCAATCTGCTCTGGGGTTTCTTGTCGTTGGTGTATATTCTCCGCAGGCAAGAAGGTCACATCGAAACGACAGGCACTAGCTCCTTGTCTCATACATGCTTTTTCATGAATGCGCACCTGTTGACCATAGCGTTCTGCCGCTCCTTCTATTGCGCCCCGTAGTAAAGGGCATAGTTGTCGGGAACTATCGTAGATGAGGGTCAATGAATTGCTATGCTTAGAGGACGCTTCATAACCAAAGATGGGAGGGGTTAATCCTCCAGGGACACGTCGCATCTGAGCGTGGGCGTCACGCATTACAAGCAATAGATCGCGTCCACTATGTACTTGCGTCAATAAATATGAACAGCGGGAACTGGTCAATCCATTGATGAGGAAATAACGGCCATATTCCCGTAAGAGAGTATCAACTGGGATGTGTGACAACTCGTGAACTACCACCACTCCTGCCAGGAGCATTGCATCATCGTAGACCTTGCTGGCCAGGGGGGCGTTTGCTGCTGTCTCGCCAATCTTTTCTCGATAAGTATTGAGAAAGGAAGTATTAAATCGATTGACCAGGTATTTCTCCCAGGTCACAAAGATTAAACCATGCATATATTACTCCTTCGTTGGATAGCTGGACAAAAATCTTTGTTCCAGCCAGGGATCGTCTTGATAAAAGAAGTTAGGGGTAACCTGGCGGTTTTCGTAAGGAATATGGAAAACCGGTGTCGTTGAGCCAGACATGGGTGGTACAATCCAGCTCCAGTCTGCATACAATTTGCGTCCTGCCTGCTGCTCACGTTTTTCATGGTGTATAAATTGTCGGGCTGCCGTGTGGTGATCGATAATGGTGACACCAGCTAGCGCAAATGAGTGGAGTACTGCTCGGTTCAGCTCGACCAATGCGCGATCTTTCCAGAGCGTCCGATCTGAACGGGTATCCAGACCCATCATCTTTGCAATGAGTGGAAGCAGATTGTAGCGATTGATGTCTCCCAGGTTTCGCGCCCCAATCTCGGTTCCCATATACCAACCATTGAATGGAGCGGCTGTGTAGGAGATACCACCAATCTCCAGTCGCATATTTGAGATTACTGGAAGTGCGTGCCATTTTATGCCTAATTCTATGAACCAGGAAAAATCTGGATGGCTGAGCGCGACCTCTAGTACGCAATCACGGGGTAATTCAAACAGTTCAGGGGGACGATTGGGCATCTGGATGACAATCGGTAGAAGGTCGAAGGCCCCTCCTTGTGCTCCCCGCCAGCCCAATTTGTATAGCACTTCCGTCAGTTTTGTATGGAGTGGATCACCGATAATCGTACCATTTGCCTGCCTATAGCCCGCGTAGCGAATAATTTGAGGATTCCAGATACGGATACCTGGATGTCCTGGGCGTTGGGGCGCAAAGATGGTGATCATTGACCGTATCTTCCCGCTATTGGTAGCAAGGCGAATATGTTCGACAATCGCCATGAAAATATCCTGGGCTGTAGAGAGATAGCGCATGTCGCGCACCTGGAGCATTTGCCAGTTGATTCGACCAATGCAACGTGCATTGTTACGCCAGGCGACCATCGAGCCATAGGTGAGCTCCTCTTGTGTCTGCCAGTATGTGCCTGTGCGCTCCAATTCAGTTTGTACTTCCTCTATTCTTTGCGGATAACTGTGAGGAACTCTACACTCTTGATGAAATATGCGCAAGTACTGTTGGGCCTCAATAAGAAGCTCTTGAGAAGCTTTTGATGGAAAAGGTCGGTAAGTTCTTTCCATATTTTCTTTCATTCCGAATCGACGTTGAAACTGCATAGCGGTTAAATATACTTGAATGTAGTTTTTGCTTTATACTGCTGCTATATAACAAGTACACTTTACCTTCGCAATTATGAATCTTCTATTTGTCGCTTTAGATGCTTGCATAAGTATACATATAAGTCGACTAACAAAAAAGTAACCAGTACTTTAGTAGTAATAAAAAATTGCTTATAAGGATAAGATTATCTATAATTTATAGATGATTATATAGCTGATCGTATTGTTCAGTTTCATGAAGAAGCAATGGGGCTCCAACGACAACACAAAGAGTTGCCGAAGTTATTTCACATCTAGCTTATATTTTGCGCATGCTGTGTGTCTGTTCATTTGCATGTCCAGGCGATTCCACCCCGAATACCCTCTAAGTTATGAATGGCTCGTCAGATATATCATACCAGTGGGTATTGGTATTGTTGGCTGGAAGATCCGGGGCTGTTGTGATGTTAGGGTGTGTCATGCCTGCATTATCTGGCAGAAAGATTTGTGGCGAGGGTATGAAACCACGCGAGAAGGTATCTGCGCCATTGTTTGCTGTCGTAAAAGCAGGGAAGGTATTCTCGGCTATTGGCGCTTCATTCATGTCACCAGGTCCCTTTGGAGTATTGGTGGGATCGGGCTCTAAGGTGCGCGTCCAGGAAGAAGCACCACTTGCTGGCACCTTGACCTTGATTGGTGGCAAAAGCATACGACGGAGTAGGAATAGACCGATGACGAGACCAAAGAGCAGGCATAGGAAAATAATAGCAATAATCCCCAGCATACTTGAAAATTCATTTCCCCCCGACTGATCCGATGTTTGTTTTTTTGCATTGCTATTGGGCGTAACAGGGATACTCGTTGGACTGGGACTATGTGTGTGTGTTATTTGCGCCGAGATGACTGTCGCGATTGCCGTAGGCGTTGCATGGGCCGTTGCTGTTGGATATGATGCAGCGGTTGTAGACGGCTGTAGGCTCGGCGTGGAGCTGGGTGTAGGTATTGACGTCGGTGTTGGTGCAGGTATTGGTGTCGGTGTTGGTGCAGGTATTGGTGTCGGTGTTGGTGCAGGTATTGGTGTCGGTGTCAACCCGGGCATTGGCGTCGGTGTTGGGCAAGCGAAAAGCACACCGCATGTACTCTTTGCATAGGCATGCGTAACCAGGACCACAGCGTCAGATCCCGCGATTGCCATCAGCAAAAGGGTGGCTATAATAACGCGCAGAAAGATCAGGTGCATCCGTATTTTTCGACGATGCTGTTTGACCCGAGATTTTTCTGTTTTATCTGGTTGACCCAGACCTTGTATATTTTTCTTCATCTCAGAAATGCACCTTTCTTTCAGATCTATCGTTAGGCGGACGTCTATGCAGAGATAGCCCGTGCAAAAGTTACTCTGCAGGACTCCCTGCTACCCCTGGATAACTCACGGCTGATTGGGAAGATTCGATGTTCGTGAGTTTTTAACTTACTGAATAGAATGAAGCAAGCATGGTATTGAATTTTTGCGTATAAGAATTAAACATATCTGGAGGTGCACTCAACTCGATTTTGTAGGGAGTATTCTGGTTAGAGTATGCAACCTCTACCTTACTTGATTGACCCTGCACTGAATCCAGAAGATTTACTATGCCTATCTTCCAGGGGATGCCATGATAGGTGGCTGAACTTGTACTAAGCTGGGTCCCTCGTTTCACATCAGGATCCATCAACAGTAACAGGTCGTTGGAAAGATCGTTGGGATACATTACATCGACGTTGATGAAAACAGCACTCGTCACTGACGGGCGGAATTGTACTGTTTGTTGATAGATGCCAGCAGTGGTCACCTGCGTGATGACCCAGTTGGATGGATATTGGATTGTGAAGTATTGACTGCTATACACTTTTATGTCGGATATACTTGTTGTTGGTGATGCCATGATGGTTGGCGATGGCGTTGCCTTATCTATTGGTGTAGCCGTTGGTCTGACCGCTGGCATGACAGTCGGCGTTGCCACTGAGGTTACTACCGGTGTGGTCTGCGTATGGAATGACGCAAGTATAGTATTGAAAACCGGCGTATAGGCATCAAATTTGTCTGCAGTTGTACCTAATTCAATTTTGTAAGGGATTCTCTGGTGAGAGTATGCAACCTCAAGTTTGCCTGCCCTGGTGTGGGCGGAACCTGTGAGCTCGACGATGCCAACGGTCCAGGGTATATCATGATAGGTGACTGCACTTGTGCTGATCAGGGTTCCCAGTTTCACGTCAGGGTCCATATGCAACAATTGATCAGTAGAATATTTATTATCGAGCAGCACATCAATATTAATAAAAACAGTACTGGTCACTGATGGACGGAATTGCACTGTTTGCTGGTAGGAACCAGCAGTGGTCACCTGCGTGATGACCCAGTTGGATGGATATTGGATTGTAAAGTATTGATTGCTATACTTCTTCATGCTTGCTATATCCATCGTGGGTTGGCTTTGAGGTGTATTCCTGGGTGTGAGAGATTGGATGATACCAACCGACGTGCCATAAAGAGCATAAGATACTAGTGGCCCGAAGAAGATAACAAGCAATATAACGGCTGCAGCAAGGCTAAACCCAGGCATGCGCCAGTTCCAAATGAATGGCCGTTGTGACCGTTTACCAGCTCTGTGCAGTACTGGATGAGAAAATACTTCACCAGAAGTGGGTCTCACCTGTTTTTCTTCCTGAGCGGACTGGATAGTAGAAACCTCCACATTGGAGGAGATGTTGCCAGCATTGAGAGCAGATACCTGATTGTTGATGCGCGCCCAGACTTGTTCTAGCCTGCGGTTCTCTGCATAGATACTTTGCAGATTATGAACAGTATGAAATATCGTTGTCGCAGTGGCAGAGATATCTGCCTGCGGCTGCGAAAGATAATGCTCTATTTGCTCATCAACGTTTTCTATTGTAAGTTTTTCGTCATCGCTATCCATTAATCCGCTCCTTGCCGTTTGTGCTATAGAGATCCCGCAAAAGATTGAGTGAACGTAAAAGCAAGGAACGGATGGCTCCATCGCTTTTATGTAGTCTTGATGCAATCTCTTTGGTACGCAGGCCATCTTCGAAGCGAAGTTGCAACACTTGCTGTTGCAACTCTGGTAGTACGGACAGATGGGCACGCAACAATTCCACTTCTTCTCGCTCCACTATCGCTTTCTCCGGAGTAATCAGATCGGCATCGAATGGACTATCGAGCATCTCGTCCAGGGCTACCTCGGGATATCTGGTCACTCTTCGTTGATAATCAACCACTTTGTTGCGTGCTACTCGCTGTAGCCAGGCAAATTGTTCTTCCATACTCAATTTGGGCAAGGTCGGACTCTGAATAGCAGCTAGAAAAACCTCGACTAATAAGTCGTCAGTATCCTCGTTTGAAAATATATATCTATGGATATATCTCAAAATATCACGCGCATGTTTATCGTAGAGCTTTTCAACCGGTGAACGGTCAAAGACTTGCCGTTGTCGTTGATGCATGGTGCTCCTCAATGGTAAATTGAAAATATCATATGGCTATCGGGGCGTTCTACGGTAATGTTGCATAGCTAGCCGAAATAGTAACCAAATGGGCTATCTCTGATGCATCAGACAAGTTTGTTAGAGGATCAGTACGATATGGATTGGCTTATTGTGCTGCTTTATGCTATCTGCAATCTCCTGATAATTTATCAAATATGCCCATCCAAAGGCCACAAAAACCTGCTAGTCATACGAATTTTTATGTGATTGGGTGAATGGCGCAACATTTTTCTCTTTTTTTCGATAACAGAGAGAGGACGTAGAAAATGCTCTTGAAAGGCAGTGAAGCTATCAATGATGGCAGCCAGGCATTTTATGCTATGTTCTCGACAATTTCAGGAAAAGTCCTTAACATCTTGAAATGCTTACCGCTGATTGCGCAAAATATCTATCGGCAGTTGCTATTTTGCCGGAAAATATGGATACCTTGCAACATCTGTAGCGTGAGCCCGAATCGAAATGTTGTTTGCCTGCGTTTACTACTGCCAGTAGATCGCACATAGTTGCATTGGCGCAGGCAAACGTTTTATGAAAAGGAGTATATCATGTTTTCATTTGGGAAGAAAAATGCAGTGGTCACGGAACAGGTTATGGAAGAGGTCACGGACGAGCAACTGAGCCAGGTCACGGGCGGTAGCCTGCTCAATACTGTCAGCCTGGATAGCCTGGCTGATAATGTCGGCAACGTTGTTAACCTGGGAAAACAAACGGTTTCTAGCGTAGCTGTAGGTGGCGTGCAGGACCAGGCTGCTGGCTTTAGTGCTACCACTCCTTCGATTATTCCCGGCGCATTGCTCCCATAATTGATACCAGGGCTGCCTGTTCTAGATACAGAAATGCCTGTATGGCAAGGCAAAGGTATAACACATGGCGCTTCTATGTGTTAAGCTTTGCCTTGCCTGTTTATGAGGAGATGTAATGCCGATGTCAGAACGACCTGTCTTCCGAGAAAGTGCCCTCGAGCGCTATCAGCAGAGAAATGAGCAGGGAATATTGCTACGTGTGTCTTATCCGCCAGCATTGATCTTCTTCTGGATTTTCCTGTTGATACTTTTTGGTGTTGGAGGATTTGCCTTCTCTATCCAGGTTCCAGTTGTAATCCAGGGTCAGGGAGTGGTTATCGTGCAGAAGGTTGCCGGGCAATCTAGGGCAGCAGTGGTAGCAGAGCTCTTTTTCTCACCGGATCAACTGACACATCTGCATACAGGGCAATCCGCTGTTGTAAACATTGGCTCTTCACCAATCAATGTATCTGGCATTGTCGAACATGTGGACACAAACCTCATGAGTCCAGATGAAGCACGCAGCCGTTTCAATCTGCAAGGAGGGCTTGCGCAGGTGATCATTGGACCTTCCATCACCGTCACGCTTTCTATAAGGTCTGCTGCTTCAATACAGGTATACGCTGGCAGTCTATGTAATGCTCAGATTCAGACAGGATCGCAGAGTGTGCTTTCCTTGCTACCTGGCTTCAATCAGTTTCTCGGTAAATAAAAGGTATAGACTTATATGGAACAGAAACAGCATATGCATTTTTCGCGGAATGGTGTAGAACAAAAAGAGCAGCAGAAACTTCAGGTACCTCCTCGGCTTTTACTACCCAGCTTTTCTCGGAAGACTGAGCCGGACAGTTTATCACTCTCGGCAATCCCTGCCTCGTCTAATCAAAGCTGGAAGACTGATACGGCTATATCCTCTGGTCCTCATCTTCTTTCATTGCCTAGTCGTCCCATACCTGCGGTCAAGGATCAGGGGAGGGCACGCGTATTTCCCGCAGCGCAACAAGATATGAGAAGGCAAGGGAACTCTCAGAGGATGGCTGATGTAAAAGTCGTACCTGCCCAGACATCCTCAACACTGCAACTGGTCCAGCCGGGAACGCAGGAACCCCAACGGCAATCCTCATCAGCTATTTCCTCTCCTCGTCGCAAAAAACGTTGGCGTCGTGTTCATGAGTTGAGACAGATGAGTGCAGTTGAATGTGGCGCGTGCTGTCTCGCTATGATCTTGAATTATTATGGTTGTGCAGTGAGTGTTTCTGATGTTCAGGAACGCTGTGGCGTGGGCCGTGATGGACTCTCCGCTCTTTCTATTGTGAAGGCTGCCCGCCAATACGGGCTGCGGGTGCGCACCGTTTCGTTGAAAAAGAATGATTTTCGTTTCATCACATTGCCTGCAATCGCCCATTGGGATTTTAATCACTTTGTCGTTGTTGAGCGCTGGTCCAGCAGACATGTAGATATCATCGATCCAGCAACAGGGCATAGAAGATTATCTTATGCGGAGTTCGAAGAGAGTTTTACTGGCATCTTAATTATGCTCGAACCAGGCGCAAACTTTGAGCGGCAGGCTTCAACACATACACTTTCGCTCTGGACATATCTGCGATCTCTGCCGAACATGCGAGGTGTCTTTGTGCAGATTATTGGCATTTCCCTCTTGCTGCAAATTATTGGGCTGGGCGCGCCGCTGTTGACACAGACGATCATAGATTATGTTATTCCAACAAAAGCCACTAATCTCTTAATTATGCTCGGTATAAGTATGCTCTTTCTGATTATGATGCAAGGAGTTATGAAGTTACTACGCGTTTCTTTGCTTATCTATCTACAAACGCGTATCGATGCTCAAATGATGCTACATTTTCTTGAACATTTACTCAGCTTATCTTACCGCTTTTTCCAGATGCGTTTGAATGGTGATCTTCTGGCACGTACAGAAAGTAACACGGCAATCCGTGACCTGCTAACAGGTCAGATGATCTCTACTTTGCTCGATGGCTCTTCTGTGATTGTTTATCTTATTGTCTTGATAATGCAGTCGAAGCTCTTTGCTGGCGTTACTGTGGTTATTGGCATGGTTCAGGTAGGGTTGCTGTTGACTACAGCTTCAGCAATTCGCCGACTGACCATGCGTGATCTGATTGCGCAGGGAAAAACGCAGGGATACCTGAACGAGGTATTGACCGGTATTGCTACGGTGAAGGCGGCTGGAGCGGAACAGCGCGTACTGGCTCGCTGGACAAATCTCTTTTTTGATGAAATGAATATCTCTAATCGTCGCAACTATTTCCAGGCTATTATAGGTATTACGTTTGAGATTTTGCAGTTCTTATCGCCTCTATTACTTCTTTGGATAGGAGCCGCGCAAGTAATCAGTGGCACAATGTCGGTTGGCTCCATGCTGGCACTTAGCACCCTGGCGGTCTCATTTCTGGTTCCTCTCAGTTCGTTGGCTTCTAGTGGACAAAAGATGCAAATAGCGCATGCGCACTTTGATCGTCTGGCGGATGTGCTTGGGAGTGAAGCGGAGCAAGATTTACAGCAAGTTCAGCTACCTCCTCGCTTGAAGGGAAGTCTCGAACTGAGACATGTAAGTTTTCAGTATGATCCAAATACGCCACCTATTTTGAACGATATTGCCGTGCGTATTCGACCTGGACAAAAGGTGGCACTGGTTGGCAAAACGGGTTCTGGCAAGAGCACGCTGGGCAAGTTGCTTATCGGGCTGATAACCCCTACAAAGGGGGAGATCCTGTATGACGGCATACCTCTGCAGAAACTCAATTATCAGGAGATACGGCGACAGTTTGGGGTAGTCCTACAGGAGTCCTTTATTTTCAGTGGATCGGTGCGTGAAAATATCGCTTTCAATAACCCGGATATGAATATGAAGCAGATTATTCGAGCAGCTAAGGCTGCAGCCATTCATGAGGATATTGAAAAGATGCCTATGAAATATGAAACGTTACTTTCAGAAGGTGGAAGCGCCTTTTCTGGCGGACAGCGTCAACGTCTGGCACTGGCCCGCGCCCTGGCGAATAATCCTGCGATGATCTTGCTTGATGAGGCTACCAGCGCCCTGGATGTTACAACCGAACGGGCGGTTGAGCAAAGCCTCAATAGTCTCTCTTGTACGCAAATCGTGATTGCTCATCGGTTGAGCACAGTTCGTAACGCAGACCTCATTCTCGTGTTGGATCAAGGGCGTATCGTGGAGCAGGGCACACATAACCGTTTGCTCCAACGCGGCGGCTTCTATGCTCATTTGATTGAGGTACAGATGGAGAATGGCGAGATTGGAGTTGCGTGAGCATATATAAAATTGCCAATCGACCGCCAGTGTCCAGAATGGCCCATTGATTTTTTGAAAGGTTGCTTTTGTTGATCTCAGCAGAAGAGGTTCAAAACGAAGGCTATATTTTGAGTAATTCTGCGCTATTTTCTCACTCTCTGCTTCTGGATCAGACAATAAAAAGCTGGAGCCACCTCATAAGAAGTGACTCCAGCTTTTTTCAGGGATCGAGGCGACGATCACTATTTGAATGCGTAGGAGAAGATGTGCATAAAACCATCTCCTGGTAGGGTGATACTCTGCACTGTGCTTGTGGAGTCTATTGTAAATTCAGCAAAATAAATGTAATTTTTAATTTGCTGCTTGCCGGTATGCGTATTTCGATAACTCATGGTTGCTGCAACGGTACCTGATGTATTGTTACACCAGTCAGCGAAGGAGAGGGAGATCACCTGGGTGTGACCATCTGCATATGTGATAGTTGCCTTGCCACTTGTACCACCATTGATGGCAGAGCCCAGGAAGGCCACTGTTTTCGCACCAACGGGAGGTGTAACATTCAGTACCTGAGCAGCTACAATATTGTTATCCAGCGTGCCAGCCGCAGGCCAGGCAAAACTATAACCATTGAAACCGAAATTTTGATTCGCCACCAGACCGGCACTTTGCAGCGCCTGAGCTGAATAGCTGCTACCGTTGTTTCCATCAAAGGCCCCAATTGCCGGCGCATTATCATTGGTAATACCGACATTATTGTAGTTGCCGGATCGCTCGGCTGCTGCAAAGATATGCATCGTACCACCAACAGTATTTTGTGGTAGTTGCACACTGACCAGGGTTTTATCAGCTGCCAACGGAACCTCATTATAGTAGAGATAATTTTTTGTTGCTTGCTTCCCATAGGCAGTATTGCGGTATGATAGGGCAGCAGCTATATAATTATGCGTACTACCAGTGCTGGCACACCAGTCGGAGAAGCTCAAGGGAGCCGTTGCGACGGTACCATCACTGTAATTTAAGGTTACCGAACCGGTTGATGCGCCACCAGTTGCTGATCCCAGGAAGGCCAGGGCGTTGGCACCAGTTACATCGTTCACCGGGATAACCTGTCCATTCGCCACCCAGTTGTCTGGAGATAAACCTGCACCATACATTACCGTAAAACTGGTTCCGTTGATCGTGAATGGACGTACTGTTTTGCTTGTGCTAAAGAGGATACCAGCGCTCTGCAGAGCTTCTCCGGAGTAACTACGACCACCACCATCGAAATTTCCAAAGATTGGTCTATTATCATCAGTGACACCCACGCTATCGAAGAAACCAGCGACACCGGTTGCAATCGAGTAGACGTGAATATGGCCTTGATTGGTTGTTGAGGGTAGAGTGACACTTTTGACCGTTTTGGTAGGGTCTACGTTGGTTTCTGTATAGAAGAGAAATGTTCGTAGCTGCTGCTGTCCAGTACGTGTGTTGCGATCAGGCATAGCATAGAAGTAGTGGTTGCCATACGAAGGAGGTTGAGAATAAGCATTCAATGTCCAATCGCTAAAACCCAGTTGGAAAGATGTCTGGGAACCATCGGTGTAATTGATCAAAGCGGTGCCAACGGAGGGACCACCGGTTGCTGCACCGACAAAACCAATTTTTGTTGCGCTGGCAAGCGGAGTTACCGCGATGGTCTGGCCGTTTGCCTGATAGTTATCGGGAGTGCCTGGTAGCACATCAGGCCATTGGAAACTCATATTAGAGCTGCCAGCAAGATTCTGGTTATAATAGATGGTATAGCCTGTTCCCCAGCCTATTGCTGCGGCAGAATAGCTAGCGCCACCACCATCAAAATTTCCTATTCCTGGATATGCATCATCACTCATACCAGTGTTATTGTACGGGGTGGTATAGCTAGCGGCACGAGCACCATATGTGAAGATATGTAACTGAGCATTACCAGTCGATGAGGGCAATTTGACACTCACTGCCTGTTTCGTGGGATTTGGATGAATCGTCGCATAGAAGAGATATGTTTTTACAGTTTGTGTTCCACCCTGACCGTTGCGATATGGCTGCACAGCCACTATAGCATTGCCATAGGAGGGAGAAAGTTTTCCGCCACCCAGTGTCCAGTCGCTCAGGCCGAGCGAAAAGTTCTCCGTGCTATTATCACTGTATGTGACGGTGACGGTACCGCTGCCAGCGCCATTTGTTGCGGAACCAATAAAGCCGATTACCTGTGTATTTGTTTGTGAGATCGGAAGTACCTGCCCGCTGGCCTGCCAGTTGTCAGGCTGTGTGGAATTAGTTTTGTTATCGATGTTTGGCCAGCCGAATTGGATGCCATCATAAATAAAAGGTAGACCAGGTTCAATATTGGTTGTGATCAATGCGTTTTGTGAATAGCTGTAGCCTGAAGTATCGAAGTGACCGGCATTCGCTGTTGAGTTATAACTAATGCCAACATTGTTATAAGCAGGCACGTTGATTGCGGCTCTATTCAATGCATTGGTGTGTAGCGGTTGGCGAGGTGGTACCGCGTAAAAAGAAGATTGGGCTTTACTTTGATACGTCGAAACATCGCCAACAAGACCTGGAGCTGCCGCCTTCGAAGTGTGGGACTGTGTAAGTATACTGGTGGCGGAGAAAGCCGCGCCAGCTAGCACTATCAGTGTAAGGAATGAGGTGATCAAGGCCCGTTTATGTCGACGGATGAAGATTGGTCGCGCTAATGGCGAAGAATCCCCTTGACTATGGTCCGGATTCATAATAGATAATTCTCCCGGTTCTATGAACCAACAGACATCTCCATAAGGAGTTCATAAAATTTACATAGTAATAAAGATAAAATGTATATCTGTAATCCCTACTGGGATGTACATGCAATCTGATCGGCTTGCCAGGGAACAAAGAAATGCTGCGCCAGAATGTTCATGGTGTTTTCATTAAGTATTCAGTGCTAAAAGCTATTGATAAGTATTTTAAAGTATAGTAACTTATGGATCTATTAGTGTAAAATCATAGGTTACTATACTTTAGGCATGGTTCAGAATGAGCTCAGATCAATGTGACAACTTTGAACAACCCACACTGTGAAAAATAAATCCTGAGAGGGCCTCCTGAGCGGCTTCAGGATTTATTTGTGGGTGTTTCCATCGTTCACAACTGTCACATCCATTTGAACCTTGCCTTATATCAATAAAGCTTGTCAATATTATTTTTGTTATCCGTACTTTTAGCGTAAGGTTGTGCTTAATTGCGAGCTTGTATGGTTTAATCAATAACTTTGTTAAAAAGAGAAAAATGTAAGTTGAGGCTGGATGCAGGCGCAGCTTACATCCAGCCTCAACTTAAAAAGTGTGTATTTTATACTATGCAGCATGACATATGAAATTGGTTAATGTGATTCCATTACAGGTTGTTTAGTTTTTCGTTTGTTCATATATGCATTGACACTTGAGACTTTGATTTTATTGCTTTCATCGGTAACGAGGACGCCCTGGCTACGCAGTTCGCGGATACGGCGCTCCGATACCGCTAAGGCTTCCGCAGCTTCGGGAACTGTCATCGGCTTACGACGTGTCAATTTTCCTGTGTTGGAGGAGATCTTGGACATAGAAGATGTATCACCTGTTGGGATATAGGGAAGCATATCCTCCATGGTGAGGAAGGTATCTACATCTTCTCCACCAGCCCAGGCGGGGAGTAGTACATCATTTTCGCTACTATCTTTCTTTTCGAATAGCTCTTCTCCATCCGTTTCCAACGCCATGCTATCCAGCTGACCATCGATGATATACTGCGATGCCTCCATGGAAAGCGGTTCAGTGATAAACTTCTGCTCACCCTCCATCTCAGCTACGCTATCATCCCTGGTGAGTATGACCGCTTCTTGCGCAGCATGTTGATGGGCGAAGAAAGCTGTGCTTGCCGCCTGAGCCATAGTATTGGATGCTGGTTGCGCTTCAGCATAGGCAGCCTGCGGTGCTGATGGCATGGCATTCTCTGCTGGAACAACTGGCGGAATGGCAATTTCCTGAACCTGTTCCGTCTCTGCTATGGGAGCCTGTGATGCAGGCGTCTGCTCTGCGAGATCGGATTGCATGAATTGAGCCGCTAGCGTGGTTGCATCTTCTCTCTCTGCTCTCTCCTCTGGCTGCTTGGCAGTAGCTTGTTCTGGTTCTGTGGTCAAAACTTCGTTGACAGCCGCACGCGCTTCTAAAGCTGTATTCTTGACACGCTGAATGACGCCTGGTTGTTTTGTGCGTTCCTTATAAGCGAGTAATCGACGCTGCTGTTCCTCTAACTGTTCAAGTTCGTCAACCTTGGCCGCCAGTTCTGCCGCAGTCTCAGTTTTAGAGCTAAAGAATTCCGCAACCACCGAATAGGCAAGATTTAAGAAGGCAAATGATGAGGCCAGAATGGGATTAAGCATTCTCAATGTATCGTTTACACGAAGATCATTTCCTTGATAGGTCATGGCATACTCCCAGTTGACGAACCAGCTAAAGGCGGTCAACGCAACGATGAAGAGCCATGTAAACGACTGTGCATACCAGGGCATATTCTTGCGGAAGAACATCACGCCCACAGTCAGGACCAGCGAGGTCAGATCGATGCTCACCGCCAGCGTATAAGGATTCACCCAATCGGCGGGATCAGATTCAAAATTATGGAAAAAGGTGGCGACATGCCGGATTGAAGCCGCCAGGAATGCGATATATGCGAAGATAAAAATCACCCGGATAATAACGCGAAAAGCTCCTTGCCAGGTCATTAGCAGTCCTCTCTAAACTATAAACGTGCTATCAGCTCTTCTATCCTATCAGTTAGATGCAATGCATTTCTACTGCCGGTGAATGATCCACAGTGATTACTTCAACCTATGCAATCCTCTAAGAATGCAATACACAGAAACTATAGCATCTTTTTCGTGCTTGGCCCGTCCGAAATCAGGCCCATAAAGCGACCTGAGAACAAGTGTGAGCCACTATTAAACTCTTCGGTTTCAGCCTATAAAAACTCACCCCCTATAGCCCGAAGGTCATTGTCCGCTTCCTTCCTTCGCCTGTTTTGCTATCCCGAAATGAATGCGCCACAGGCCCAAATAGCCGCAAAAAGATAGCTGCTGATTATGTATGTAAATCGGTAGCTATCTTTTTATGCCAGGGATGTGATTTCTACAGTGGTCGGGTTGTTCATTGATGATCATTACTTTCGACATATCTGAGATTATGTCTTTTCGTACTCCTTCTTTTTAGCCCTTTTCTTCTATACTATGCTCAGCCTTGAGGACAAGATGTGTTTCATATGAAGGAGTTTTGCAGGTATGCAAGAGTCATTGCCAGAAATTGCGCAGACTATCAAAACGGGACCAATCCATCTGCCGGACGATGGCCGTGCGGTTGAAGTTGACGTTCAGCGGCTCGTGAAAACCTTTGGCAAACATGAGGCGGTGAAAGAGATTTCTTTCACTATTGGCAAAGGGGAGATCTTTGGATTACTTGGTCCTAACGGAGCAGGCAAGAGCACTACTATTAATATGATGTGTGGCTATCTTGAACCAACTTCCGGGGATACGTTCATTGGCAATCAGTCAATCACCAGATTGCCGCACAAGGTGAAGCGTATGATTGGGGTTGTGCCCCAGGAAATAGCTCTCTACACTGATCTGAATTCTCTGGAGAATCTGAATTTCTTTGGTGAGATCTATGGATTATCCTCACAGGAGCGCAAGGAGCGTTCGCTGGATTTGCTGCATTTCGTTGAGCTCTATGATAGGCGTAAAGAGCCGGTAAAAAACTTCTCAGGCGGCATGCAGCGCCGCTTGAACATGGCTATCGCTTTGATACACCAGCCCGCCTTTCTGATGATGGATGAGCCAACCGTTGGGGTCGACCCCCAATCCCGTGAGCATATCTTTAGTTCCATTGAGCGGCTTCGTGATCAGGGAACGACTATTCTCTACACAACCCACTATATGGAAGAGGCTGAGCGACTCTGCAATCATATCGCTATTATGGATGAAGGGAAGATCATTGCGCTGGGAACGTTGGAACAATTGTTGACCCTGCGTGACCAGAATCGTGAAGTGCAACGACCCCATGGACTGCAAGAACTCTTCATCCAACTGACCGGAAAAACCTTACGCGACTGATTGTATGAGATACAAGGAGCGAATGAGTATGCGAACACTCTGGTCTATTGCTAAAAAAGATTTGTTACAGGTACTCAAAGATAGAAGTGCCCTGGTGCTTATGCTGGTGGTCCCTCTGGTGCTGATTACAGTTGTGGGCTTTGCCTTTGGCAGTTTCTATGGCGATGGAAGCAGCCAACTTCAAATCACAGTTGCGTTGAGTAATCAAGAAAGCGCGCATGATGCCTTTATTGGCAAGATCCTCACCAACGCCCTCAAAATCAATACCAGCCAGCTTATGATCACTGTACATGAGTATGCTGATCCGGCCCAGGTGATCAGCCAGGTTACGAGCACATCAAGTGATGCGGCGGCTGTGGGCATCGTAATTCCTGCGAATGCCAGCCAGACGTTGCTGAATGACTTACAACAGGGAAGTACTCCCAAAAATCTTGTGCGTTTTTATTCGTCGCCTGGCAGCAGTGATGCACGTGTGACGGTTGTACAGAATATTGTCCATGAGGTGCTGCAATCACAACTTGTGGGAAGCGCGGGTGTTGGTCAGGTCTATCAGGTCTGTAATCATCCTGGAAATCATTGTGCTCAAAATACTATGGATGCCATCGCTATTCAAGCTGCGCTCACCAGGGCCAGTATCCAGTCTGATCAGGCCATACAGTCATTGACAGCGGGGAATGCTATCAAGGTCGGACCATTTGATCAGGCCGTGCCTGGCTATGCGATCTTCTTCTCACTCTTTGGCCTCAATGCTGTTGCAGCTACGATCTTACAGGAGAAGGAAGATGGTACTTTCCGCCGCCTGCTGATTGCCCCTATCCAGAAATATGCTCTGCTGGGTGGCAAAATGCTGGCACAGTTTCTGCTGACGCTGGCACAACTATTGATACTCTTTCTGATTGGCTACTTTGTTTTCAAAATGCATATTGGCAATTGGTTGGCAGTCATTTTGCTGTTGATCGGCACCAGTTTTGCCGCCACTGGTTTGGGGATGGTCCTGGTGTCGCTGGTCAGATCCCGTCGTCAGATTAGTCCAGTGGTCAGCCTGGTTACGCTCGTTACCTCTGCCATTGGTGGGGCCTGGTGGCCGCTCTTTCTGGAGCCAACCTGGATGCAGCAAGTCGCTAAAATAGGCATTACCGCCTGGGCGATGGAAGGATTGAATGGTACAATGATCCTCGGAAAAGGCTTTACGGAGGTACTACCCGATATCCTGGCATTGCTAGTCTACGGCTTGATTTGCTTTATCTTTGCCATGAGATTTTTCCGCTTTCAGGAAAAGACGGCGGTTGCGAAGTGATGTTGCCTGGATCGTGAAGCCGTCCTCGCCGTTGTATTGCTGCATGGGATAGCTCTGGTGCGATTGCATCCAGATCAATCATGCCAGAGCTATCGCTTAACCTGGAAGAGAGAGATGAACGATGACCGATCTGATTCGCATTTTGCTTTGTGAGGATCAAACACTCATGCGCCTGGGGCTACGTACCATCTTTGAACTGGAACCGGGTTTTCAAATCGTTGGCGAGGCGGCAGATGGTGAAGAGGCCGTGAGCCAGTATGGCAAATTGCACACTCAGGGTGATGGTCCTGATATTGTGCTCATGGATATTCAAATGCCGCGTCTGAGCGGTGTGCAAGCGACCGCTTTACTCACCACCAGCGATCCCGCCGCACGTGTGATTATCCTCACCACCTTCGACTATGAAGATTATGTATTTGAGGCCATCAAGGCAGGAGCCATGGGCTATCTCCTTAAAGATGTACCTGCTACTGAACTGATGGCAACGATTCGTCAGGTGTATGCGGGCGAACCATCCATCCAACCCAGGATCGCTTATAAGCTTCTCCTCGAATTTGGCCGTAATAGTCGTGTTGCTGCTGAGCCAGCCCGTTCAACGCACCTGGAACAACTGAGTCCACGCGAAATTGAAATTCTTAAATTGCTCGCTGAAGGAGCAAGTAATCGCAAGATCGCAGAGCAACTTGTGCTGGCCGAAGGAACGGTGAAAAATCATGTCAGCAACATCTTGAGCAAGCTTCATATTGAGAACCGTACTCAGGCAGCGTATCTGGCCCGAGAGCGCAAACTGTTCTAAAGGGAGGAAACTATGTCGGCACACTTCGATATAGAGAAAGATAATATCTCTTTTTTTCGCATCTTCAAACGTGTCCTGATAGGAATGGTTATTCTCATCTGTACCTTTTTCGCTGGATTGACCTATTCCATTCTAAACGCCAATCCCAGTTATATGCACGACTGGCGTGGATTTGTCTATATTGTGTTGGTCATCGTCGCCTTCTTGCTCTATGCTTGCCCTACGCTGTTTGCATTCTCCTGGCGGGACTGGCCGCCGCCATTAGGGTATGCTGTAAGTATATGGAGTGGACTATACCTCGTAGTTTTTTTGCTCACGCTCATCAATAACACCTTCCAATGGGCTTTCTATGTCGTTTTTTCTATCAGCCTCAGCCTATTTAGTGGTCGTCGTCAGATCATCGCAGTGGCTATCATGGCTCTTACGCTGTTTGCCTTTCAAGGCTTATTGATCTGGCCGTTGAGTGGGGATGCCATTGTAAGCATTGTCAGCCAGGTTATGCCCATTTTTAGCATGACTGGTTTCATCATCCTGTTCCAGCGTTTGGTCAAAGAGCGATTTGAGCGCAATACACTTTTTCAAAAGCTGGATCAGGCGAATAGCGAGTTAGCGGAAACCCATCGGCAGTTAGAGCAATCTATGGTTCAGAATCAGGAACTTGCGGTCTTGCGTGAGCGAACCAGGCTGGCGCGTGAGATGCATGATACCATCGGCCACGCCCTGGTCCTGATCTCCGTCAAGCTTGAAGCGGCCCAGAGGTTGCGTGAACGCGATCCCGGACGCTGCGAGCGTGAACTGGAATCCACCAAAGAGATTGCCCGTGAGGCAATGACTGTTTTGCGTGCCTCCATCGCTAACTTACGCTCTCCGGTCCTGGAACGTGAATCGATTAATCACGCACTCAGTCGTTCTGCCCGGGAACTGGCACATCGCACTGGCCTGCACGTCACCTACACTTTACAGGCGGATATCGAGTGTCTCCCTGTCCCTGTTGAAGAAGCTCTCTGGAAGGTCAGCCAGGAGGCATTTACCAATATCGAAAAGCATGCTCATGCCAGTCATGTGCAGGCGTGCATCAGTTGGCAGGATGAGAAATTGCTGATGCTCATTCACGATGATGGTGTCGGCTTACCTCAGCATTTGTACCAATCTCAGCAAGAAAATTGCCTTACGTATAGCAGCCCGGAAGGTCACTATGGATTGCGTGGCATGTTCGAACGTATAGAAGCCATTGGTGGTCAATTCACCCTGCGCTCTGGGCGAGAACAGGGCACAACCATCGAAATCGAACTCCCACTTGCCCACGTGGACAAGCGGGCATCGGCGCAGACGGAAGTTGAAATTGACAGACATCAATAAATATATGGTCTGACATAAAATCAACGATGAAACAGGGGTTATATCATTATTGGTTTCATTTTTGATGAATAGTTCTATTGCGGCAAAAGGTATAAAAGATTGACATAGATGAGTTTGGAAAGTTATAGTTGTAATATTAGCTCTATTTGTCGATGTATATATGTTTTGTTAAAAAATGTCCAATGAGAAATTTTAAGGAATGAGTCGCATGTATCAAGAAAATGCGCAACGCCCAAAGAAGCCGTCTGCGTTGCGTCGTTGGTCTAGTATCCTCTCCCTGGCCGCCGTTCTCCTCGTTGGTAGTGGTGTGCTGGCATATTCCATCCACCCGGCCTCCGCTCGCTATACTACAGCACCTACCACGGCATCGATAATTGCCAGGGAACAGGCGCAATTACAAGCCGAGCAAGAGCAGCATCTCGGAACGAAACCCCTCAAAAAGGCCAACATCAAAGCCTATGCCGATACGGCTCAAGCTTGTACCAATGTTGGTATCAGCGATGACACAAATACCACGGCCGGCAATATCGACGGCGGTGGTCGCAGTTATTCCCTTCAAGCCCTGGAAAACACGCACATAATGGATACCGCATATAGCGAGGATAATTTGCAATTCTACTGGCCTTATACAACGTTTACAGATTGTATCTCGAATGGGCAGGTCTTGCCAGTTACGGATGCTACAACCGGTGATGTCTCTCTCGGTTTGCTTGGTTCGGCGACCAATGGCGCTGTAGCCGGCAATGCGACCATCACATACGATGATAATTCAACACAAATCTTTTCCCTTGGCTTTAGCGACTGGACGCTAGGCGGTGGAAAGCAAACTCCGTCCTATGGCAATACGATTGCCGCAGCCCAGCTTTATCGCAATACCCCGCAGGGACAACAGAACGTCAAAACCTATGTTTTCCTGGTCAAAGTGAATTTGCAAACCGGCAAAAAAGTGGTCAGCATCACGATGCCAAAACTGACAGGTGCGGCTCAACTCCATGTGTTTGCCTGGAGCACGACAGTTTCGAATGGAGTTGGTCCCTATAATAATGTTGGTTCGTCAGACGATGCCTACACCACACCCGGTAATTTTGACCATAGCGGCAATAGCTATCCTACAAAAACAGAACCCTGGTCGCCGGATGGACAAATAGGTGGCGAATATCCTTATCCTTCTGGTTTTATTGCTCCCGATGTTTTAGGTGGCGCACCCGATAATTATGAGGCGGCAGGACAAACCATTCCAATGGATGCACAGGGTAAGTCGCATGTAGCATTAGATTTTGCCGGCGCAGCTTCGAATGGTCCCTCTTATGGAACGGCCTATGTGAATTACACTGATGGCACACGTCAGTCTTTTGTCTTAGCATTTAGTGACTGGACGCTGAATGGCGGTACACAGGCACCTTCATTCTCCAATCTACCATTATGGACCTTCGGGTATCGCAACACCCCGCATGGACAGCAAAATGTTCCGCTCTATCTTTTTAGTACAGGTGTAAAAATACAGGCGAACAAAATTGTTCAAAGTGTGACTTTGCCAGCCTCTACCAACCAGGGGCAGCTCCATGTTTTTTCGATGCAGCTTGCAGATGAGGTGTATGGAGACATTGGAAGCACAAGCGATAAGGCTCCTTTGTTCGGTAATCTTGATGGGAGCAATCATAGCTATTCAGAAGATGCCTTAGTAAAGGCAAACATCCCGATGGGACCTATCACAGGGGTAGAGAAAGCCTTCTCGTTTAATGGTTCCATCTTCAATTGGTCTTCGTCTTCTGACCATTATATCAATAGCTCGGTTGCGGCCGGGCAGACACGGAACTATTATGCTCCCACCGGGATAACTGCGACGGAGCTAACGTTTATTGGTTCCGCTACCAATGGTGCTTCATCAGGCACAGGGACACTGCTCTACACTGATGGTTCAACAGCAACCTATACCCTGCAATTTAGCGATTGGTGTGCCGCTGCTCCTCAATTTGGGAACCTGGTAGTTGCATCGTTACCATATCGCAATAGTGCCTTTGGGCAGCAGAACGTTAAAAACTACGTGTACTACGCAGAGACTCCTATCGATCCCACAAAAACGTTGCAATCATTTACGTTGCCACAGACGACTGGCGGCCAGATGCATATCTTTGTAACTGGATATCGCTCTGGCCCCTATAACAACATTGGAAGCGACATGGACGAGGACATGCAGAATATTGCTAACCTGGATGGTCAAAATGACGGTTATTCGGCCGATGCCTTGAATGCAGGTGGTCTGGCTCAAGGACCTGTCACCTTCAATGGAGTTCATTTTAACTGGCATCCAGATGAGTATTCAACGGCCGATAACTATCAGGCGATCGGGCAAGTGGTGCCTGTTACTCCTGTGGCTAAGGCCCAGACACTTGCCTTCCTGGGTGCATCTACTGGTGGTACTACCACATCAGGTGTAACCAGCATAGGTGCATCGGGTTTAGCAACCATTGTGTATACTGATGGCACAAAGCAGACCTTTCAGCTATCTCTCGACGATTGGGTTACTGCAACTGCATCTACGCCTGTGAATAACAATCGCCTGGTTGCTACGGCTGCTTATCGCCTTACACCTCACGGCCATCAGGCGATCAAGACATCTGTCTTTTATACGGATGTCGCGTTGCAGGCCGGTAAGACGATCCAAAGTGTGATCTTGCCCAACAATAACCAGATGCACATCTTTGCAATTTCTACCAAATAGGATCTATCATGTCATATTACGATAAACCTTAAGTTTACATAGTATACATGGGTCACCCCGAATCTTTCGAACAAATATTCGAGTGATAAAAGACTCAACAAAGGAAGTGAAACCTAAAAAACCTCCTGAACGATGTAAAGGAAATTGATAAATTCCAAACAGTTCAGGA
>NZ_BIXY01000088.1 GCF_008326305.1 Dictyobacter arantiisoli
TGCACCCGTGAGTGCATGAAACGCTTCTGGACATCGGACCGCTACTCTCCAGGAGCAATCCTGCTGAGCAAGTCGGATGGTGGAAAGAAGAATCCCCCGGATTTATCCGGGTGGAGTGTCAAACACGTATCCAAAAGGAAGGAGGCAGCGGTACGGAGATCCTGCGACGGATGGGCGCTCTCGCGCTCTCCACTCCTACGGTGGCAGAGGCGAAGCGCCGAGAAGTGATTGTCTCACGGCTCCCGGTGCATCGCTGGCCTCAGGCGCGACTGGAGATCGTGACGGTTGATGCATTCAGCGGCGAGCGGATCGTTTTCAATCGTGCGTCTGGTGTGGACCTGGTTGATGCCGTGGGGGCAAGTAGCGCATTGCCTGGTGTCTGGCCACCAGTGACTATCGAGAAACATCGCTATATCGATGGCGGCTGCTACTCGATGGCGAATGCGGACCTGGCCGCTGGCTTCGACAGAGTGCTGGTCCTCCAGCCCGATGTTCCTCCTCTTTTAGTCGTGGAAAGCATGGACGAGCAAATAGAGCGGTTGCGACGGAATGGAACACAGGTCGAGGTGATCACTCCCGATGAGGCGATGAAGGTGGCGCTGGCCTCCGCAGGCGGCAATGCGCTTGATCCTTCTCTGCTGGGAATCGCAGCCAGAGTAGGACGTGAGCAGGCGCGGCGTGAGATTGCACGCGTTGCTGCATTCTGGGGAGCTGGCGGCCAGCATGCTCAATTCTGACACTCTCAACGGGATACCAGTGGCCCCACGCGCATCAATGTCAGGAGTTGCCCTTTCCGCCTCCTGATGGTGACTACACCCGTGCTCTGCCGGTGAACGCTTGATCCCAAATAGCTGCCTTAATCTGACTAATGTTTGTTGCTGTTGACTGCATGGGCAACTGTTTCCGTGTTGGATGGGATGAGCCGATCCAGGAACGGTAAGTCAGGCGACTTATCGTTCCTGATAGCTCCAGGCGCATGCCTGCGCCGTTGTCTAGCGGTCGATCATAGACATGACGGTCGGGTTGTAGCGCGGCCCGGAGATCTTCTCCGGTTCATGAAGCGGTATGGTAG
This sequence comes from Dictyobacter arantiisoli, assembly GCF_008326305.1. Lineage (GTDB taxonomy): Bacteria > Chloroflexota > Ktedonobacteria > Ktedonobacterales > Ktedonobacteraceae > Dictyobacter > Dictyobacter arantiisoli. The sequence goes on from NZ_BIXY01000088.1 coordinate 1,073, forward strand.
TGTACGCAAAAAAACGCATGCAAGCACGCCAGGATTTCCGCCTCAATGTACTAGTGGTTTCATCCCAGTGTGAAGAGCCAGGTCCACCCGACTCGACACACCTGGGAGGAATGGCTGTTAGTAAGCGACACTGAAGCGCTGGCGAACGAAGCGAGGCTGCTCAAGCTCGTCGAGCAAGGCCACGGCATAATCTTCGGCTGAGATGCGGCACTCCCCTTGTGCATTCATGACCAGTTGATCGATGCCAAGGCGATAGGTGCCGGTGCGCTCGCCTGGCTCAATGAAGACGGGAGGACTGAAATAGGTCCAGTCTAGATCACTGTTCTTGCGATAGATCTCCCACTCTTCCATTTTAGCCATCACCTCAGGTTTCCATTCCTCTGGAATTGGGACGACGTCCAAGGCCCGCACGCCGGGCGCAACATTCATAGTTCCTGCGCCACCAACCACAAGCAGACGCTTCACCCCAGCACGTTTCACCCCCTCTAACAGAGACTGCGCGGCTTCTGCCACAGCGGACAAAGGCTGCTTCTCAGAAGGTTTGATGGCGCTCACCACCACGTCATATCCTGCAACCAGCTGTGTCACGCTCTCTGGATTGAGGGCGTTTCCCTCTTTGAGCGTCAACTGTGGATGGCGGAACTGGATGCGAGCTGGATTACGCACGATAGCCGTCACCTCGTGTCCTCTGCTGAGCGCTTCCTGGGCGACACGCTGTCCAATCATACCGCTGCCAAACAATGCAATTTTCATGTCTTTTGTACTCCTTTTCCTTTTTGGGATTCACTTTTCAATGACGGATTCTGCCGGTTGGATGGCGCGTCATGGTGGTAACCACCTGCTCGCGGCACGTGCCGTCAGAACCTTTAGAGCTGGCCCATCAACCGCGCCAGGCGCACTTGCTCCTGCACAGGATCTGAGACCCCTATAAGGCTGATTGCCAATTCATCAATCTCTGTCGCGAGCAGTTTCTGCAAGTGATCTTTTATCTTGCTCTCGCTGCCAAAGACCATAAGCTTCTCAACAAAGCTATCTGCAACGGTATCGACCTCCCGCTCCGAAAAACCGGCCCCCAGGAACATGGTGCGGTAGTCTCTGGCGGCAAAGCTCAGTGTCTGCCGCCCGGCCTCTAAGGCGATCGCACGATCCTCTGTGAAGGCAACTGACACCTGACCGACGAGCGGTGGTCGCAGTCGGCTGGCCGCTGCTGCTCCCGCGTTCATCGCGGGCAGAGCCGTATTGAGGAGATAGGGGATGGGACAGGCATAGGGGAGGGCGCCGTCGGCGACCTCACCGGCCACCCGGAACGCCTGTGGTCCTAACGCAGAGATAAACACAGGAATGTGTGCGGAAGCGTGCAAAGAAGCATCAGCCGTAAAAAAGTGCCCCTGATGATGCACTTCTCCCTGGTGCAAGACCTGACGCAACACCTGCACATACTCACGTAAATAGGCGAGTTGAGGCGTTACTTCTCTCCCGTAAAGCTGCTTTGCCAGCGCTGGCGAGCCGGTCCCGACGCCTAGCAGCAGTCTATCGGGAGCAATGGCCTGAAAGCTCAGGGCTTGCTGAGCCAGGAAGACAGGATGACGCGCTGGGGCATGGAGAATATACGTTCCAAACTTCAAGCGCGAGGTGTGACCAGCCGCCACGGCCAGCGTGGTGAGCAGATCAGGATTGAACGGGGGGCCAGAGGATATCCAGACGTGATCGACGCCTGCATCCTCGACCTGGACCAGCGTATCAATCATCTGCGGATGAGGATAAAGATGCAGTCCAACGCGTTCGCGCGGGGAGTGCTTCTCTTGTTTCTGTGTCAATGTTGGTCACCTTTCTCTCCAGGAATAATCTGCAATCTAGATGGTCCCAGTATCCATTTGCGAATGAAATGGACGAATTGTTAAGAATTGTAAGAATGAAATGGGAGAGCAAACAATCAACATGAAGCGCGCAACATGCTGTCCATGGTCATGCCGCCGACTCATTCAAATGCCTCCCGATGTGTTCTGATATATGTCTCAAGGTCCATTGGCGGCTGACCCGTAATCTGCTCAATCACTTCATCTGTGCCAGAGAAAATGTTTGCTGCATGGTCTTTGGCAACTTCTACGAGATGCTGCCCAACGAAGGGCTGGCCCGCCATCACCCATTGCTCGTGGAACGCTTCAAGGGATATTCTTTCATACGTGATTTTATGTCCCAAGATCTGCGAGATCTTCTCGAATGCCTCAGCGTAGGTGTACTCTTTGAGACCAAATACTCGATAGATTTTCCCAGTATGCGCTGATGGATTTTCTAAAATGGTTGCGATGAGACGTGCTTGATCCTCCGCCACGATGGGGGCATGCTTGCTTTCGCCAAACGGCAATTGCACCAAACCGTTTTTGACATTTTGCGCCTGGTAGAGAGCCACGAAACTTTCGGCAAAAAACGTCGGGTGCAGATGGGTGACAGCGAGACCAGACCAATCAAACACTCGTTCTGCCATCCAGTGATTGAACGCCGCGTGACTCCTGGCTTCGCGTCTTGCTGAGATTTGCGACATATTCACGATGGCTGGCACATTGGCCTCTTTGGCGGCTTGAGCAAAGGAAGCGGTTGCCTCGATGAGGCCGGGAGCAATGGGATACACGAAGTAGGCTCCCCCAACACCTTCAAGGGCAGGCCGAATCGTAGTGAAATCGAGCAAATCTCCCACGACGATCTCGACGCCTTGTTGTTCTAGTTGGGCACTACGTTCATCATACTGATGAACGAATGCCCTTACATGATGGCCTCGCTCAAGAAGCAATTCGGCGGTTTTTCTGCCGGTTGCTCCTACTGTTCCTGTTGCTCCTGTAATCAAAAACTGTTTTGAACTCATCATCTTCCTCCATTATGAACCCGACTCTACAGGCCATGACCAGCAGAGAGGCATACAAAACAGAACGAAGATGGAAAAGGCCACGCAACCAGGCTCCAATCTATCGACACACGAGAACTCGCCAGACTTCATGGCTGAACTCCTTCTTGCCCAATGCGGGTATATACCCGCATCACGCCAAAAAAATTAGATGCTCATCTCTTCCAATTGAGAAAGCAGCGCCTTCAGCATGGTCAGCTGATCCGATCCGAGTGTATCTGCAACTGCGGTCTGTGCCTTTTGCCACAAGGGATTGGCGAGAGAAACAGTTTCACGTCCCTTCTTGGTGACGTATACAGTATGCTCTCGTCGGTCGCTTCCTCTGCTCAGAGAGACCAACCCGTCGCGCACAAGAATATGCACATTCCTTCCAATGGTCGAACGATCACTTCCCAGCTTTTGGGCCAGGTCGGTAATGCTTTGCTCGGCTTCATCCTCAAGAATGCTTTCCAGAAGCACATATTGAGTCACCTTGAGACCACTGGGCGCAAGGACTCGATCATAGACCTCGGTGAGCGTTTGCGCTGCGTAGCGCAGAGTTGTGCAGTGACAGGGAAACGTCCTTTTCATGATGTAAGTATATACCCGCATTTGACAGATGTCAAGAGAGAAAATGAGAAGAGTCCTCGCGTATCGAGAACGCATGGCGTTTATCTCAAGACCTTGTCTGGGCACGCTCAAGTTGTAGATCAATCAAATGAGCAGCGATCGTTTTGAGTTGATGCGCTGGGGAAGCTTCGCCGAAGAGTGAGGCGGAAGCAAGCGCTCCGTTGACAACCAGCAGGAGTTGATCAGCCAGCTGTTCGGGATCGCGCGCACCCGCCTGTCGGCTGAGCTGAGCCAGGCGATCTCGTAAGGCTCGTTCGTGCTGGACTGCATGTTGATATGCCGGATGCTCCGTCTCAGCAATTTCCGTCATCGCGTTCAAGAAAGGGCATCCACGAAACCCTGGCTCCTTGATGCGCTGATCGCAAGCCTCGAACCATGTCAACAAATGTTCCTTTGGCGAACGATCAGATGCGATGATTTCTTCAAACCACTGCTGATGAGCTCGGTCCTCTTCTGCAATATAGGCGGCAATCAAATCATCTTTGGTGGGGAAATGCCGGTAGAGGGTGGCCTTTCCCACACCAGATCGCTCGACGATGGTATCGACTCCAATGGCACGAATCCCTTCTCGATAAAACAACTCGCTCGCCGTCTCCAGAAGACGTTGGCGCGCCGATGAGTGTTTTGTTGTCATTTCTTCCCACCTTTCGTTCTTGAACAGAACAGTTCTGTGTCTCAGTATAGCACGAAGATCCGTCTTCTGCAAGAGAGGGAAATTGCCAGGCGTAAGTTTCAACGATGTTCCAGATCTCTTGACAAAGAACAGAACTGTTCTGTATACTCTCAAAGAGAAGAATAGAACAGAACTGTTCTGTATAATACGGAGAAGAAAGAAGGGTGTATGGACCAAAAGATCAACACACAAAGCTTATACGGCAAGAATGTCGTCGTCGTAGGAGGTAGTAAAGGTGTGGGACGCGCTATTGTTGCCGCAACCCACGCACAAGGCGCGCAGGTGCTTGCCGTCGCGCGGCAGGAAGAGCCGCTCAAAAAGCTCGCTGATGCATTTCCAGGCGTTCGCTTACTCGCGCTTGATGCCAGCGACGAACGCGCTCCTGCAACGGTGTTTGCCACACTTTTGCCCGATATCCTGGTTATCAGTGCGGGCGCTATCCCATATGCGGCACCACTTGTAGAGCAAACCTTCGAGCAGTTCTCGCGCAACTGGAATAGCGAGGTCAAGATGTCGTTGCTCTTCGCTCAGGCCGCGCTGACCACCCCGCTTTCCTCTGGGGCGACCATTATCCTGATTTCCAGTGGTGCAGCCATTGGTGGTTCACCGCTTTCCGGTGGCTACGCTGGCTCAAAGCGAACACAGATGTTTATCGCCCATTACGCCCAGCAAGAAGCTGAGCGCTTGCAGCTCGATATGCGCTTCCTTGCGCTTGCACCAGGGGGCATGATGCCAGAAACAGAACTGGGAAAAGCTGCGGTCGAGGCGTACGCTTCCTCTGTCGGTCTTTCAGCTACTGATTTCATCAAAAGGAGGGGATCGTCGCAAACACCGGAAGATGTTGCAAATGCGGTCGTCGAGTTGGCAAGTCATCCCAGGAATCGAGAGGGAAACGTCTTCATGATTTCCAAGAAAGGCATTGAAGCGTTGCCATAGGTCTGCTGAGAGAAGAGAAGCAAAGGACCTGATCTTGATCTGGGGACAGCTAAAGCCTTCTCGATGACCATTGAGAAAAGTGCACACCTGTTGACACAACGAATTATGACTCGTTTCAAGGAGAATATGATGACAACTACTTCCATTTCCACCCAAACAGAACTGGTGCGCCGTGCATCAGAAATTGTACCCACACTTCAGAAGCATGCGTCCTGGAATGAACAACATCGGCGTCTTCATGACGAAGTGCTCCAGGCGCTGGAGCAGGCTGGTGTCTTCAGGTTGCGCCTGCCCAAACGTTATGGTGGCTACGAGGCCGACATGCGCACCCTGGTCGAGGTGCTGGCCGAACTTGGACAGGGGGACGGCTCAACCGCATGGGTCGCCTGGGTACTGGCCTCCAACACGTGGTTGCTGGGCCTGTTTCCCGACACTGTGCAGGACGAGGTCTTTGCCAATCCCAATGTCCGGGTAAGTGGGACCCTGGCTCCGACTGGCAAGGTGGAACGTCGTGATGGCGGTTTCATCTTGAGCGGACAGTGGCACTTCCACTCAGGTTCATTGCACAGTCAGTGGAGCTTGATGGCGGCGATGTCTACAACCCCAGAAGGGGGACTAGCGCCGGTCGCCGTTCTTACTCCCACGAAGGAGCTTGAGGTGATTGATGACTGGGATACCGCAGGTCTGAGTGGGACGGGCAGCGTCAGCAGCAGAGCGAAGGAGATTTTCGTTCCGGCAGAACACGTTATCTCGGTGATTTCCTTGCTCCAGGGGCAGTCTGCCTCGACACAGAATAGTGATGTGCCGATCTACCGAACGCCCATGGTTCCGACCATCGCCGCTGCTGCCAGCGGGGCTCCACTGGGTTTGGCCAAGGCCGCTCTAACCAACTTTTTCCAGCGGCTTCCGGGGCGAGGCATCGCCTACACGACGTATCCCAAACAGGCTGAGGCCCCAATCACCCACCTGCAGGTGGCCGAGGCGACCATGAAGATCGACGAGGCCGAGTTTCATGCACTCCGTGCAGCAAGCCTGGTGGATACCAAGTCGGTGAACGGCGAGGAATGGACGCTCGAAGAGCGCGCCCGTGTGCGAATGGACGCTGGGATGGTGGCCCGGCTGGCGAAGGAGGCCATCGACATCCTCAACACGGCCAGTGGGGGATCGTCGATCTACAAGAGTGTACCCATGCAACAGATCGAACGAGATATCCAGGCCGCGAACCTGCAAGGGATGATCCATCCGAACACCAATCTCGAACTCTATGGGCGTATTCGCTGCGGCCTCGAACCCAACACGGTCAACATCTAGCGTTCACATGGGCCTCAGGTCCTTGCACCGTTCGTACTCTGAAACAGGAGCATGGCCGAGAAAGCTCACCCACAGTCGATATGGATATCCTGTACCGACTATGGGTGGGCTAGCAGAAGGCGTGGATGCCTGCTTCAAGCTTTGTCCCACGCATGCAGGAGGAAACATGGAACCCATAACTTCCAAAACCGAGCAGCACCATCATCACCTGGTGGACCGAGAACGCTTTCGGAGCGTGATGAGTCACTTCGCCAGCGGCGTCACGATCATTAGCACGCGCCACGAGGGAATTGATTACGGACTCACAGCCAGTGCCGTTAGTTCGCTGTCACTTGACCCACCGATGCTGCTCATCTGTGTTAACAAAACCTCGAATACACGAAATGCCATCGAAGCGTCTGGTGTCTTTGCTGTGAACATCTTACAGGAGAGTCAAAGCGAAGTGGCCCGGAAATTCGCCACGTCTCGCGCCGACAAGTTCACTGGCCTGAGCGTCTCGTATGGAGATTTGGGCGTGCCTCTGCTGGACAACATGTTGGCTACGATCGAGTGTCGCGTCGTAGAGAGCGTTTCGGGTGGGACGCACACAGTGTTCCTTGCCGAAGTCGAAGCCGCCCAGGCAACAGAAGGGATGCCGCTGACCTATTTCCGGGGAAGGATGGGTCACTTTACACCCATACATGGTGAAAAAGGAGCATCTCTCTGGAGAAACATGCAATGGGAGGATGTCGCATGACTAAAACGTCAACGTGTTCGACGACGGATCAATAACAAACCACCCACACATGTATTGGAGGAGTTTTCTCTCATGAATGCATCGCAGCCCTACAGTGAACATCTGGTCTCACATCAGGCGTCCAACATCTCCGTCCGCCATTATGCGGGAACGGGTCCCGCATTCGTCTTGATGCACGGCTTCCCTGACAATTTGCACATCTACGATCGCCTCATTCCAGCCCTGCATGGGCGAGAGATCATCACCTTTGACTTTCTCGGCTGGGGAGCATCTGACAAGCCAGTGGATCACGCCTATACCTCGAAGCAGCAAGAGGAGGAACTGCACGCGGTGCTCGCAGCCTTGCAGGTTGACCAGGTGGTCCCGGTCGCTCATGACGCGTCTGGCCCTGTGGCGATCAACTGGGCTCTGGACCACTCGGAACGCGTGTCTGCGCTTGTTTTACTCAATACGTACTATGGATACACTCCCACGTTGCGCTTTCCAGAATGGATCAGCCTCTTCGCTGATCCAGCCTATGCTGCTCTGGCCGGCGCTATCACGGAGGATCTCATGGTGGCGGAGTGGCTTTTCAGGTGGCAGGGGCGTCAGTTCAATCAAGGTTCCGCAGGGGTGCCAGAGGGATTCTTGCAGATGATCTGGCCGCAATTTGCCGGAACGCCAGGTACTTTCCCAGCGGTGCTCAGTCTGACGAGTGATCTGCATGCAACCTTGCGGGCCAATATGCAACGCATGCCTGATCTCAAGAGGTTTAATCGCCCCGTGCGGATCATCTTCGGGGCAGAGGACCCCTATCTGAACACTGGCGTTGCCCGCTCTTTGCACGAGGCCTTTCCGACTTCAGACCTCTCGCTCCTGCCGAAGAAGGGGCATTGGCCCCAACTGGATGGTGCCTCTGAGGTGGCGCAGCTCCTGCTCTCTCTACCAGAAGCGACGCCTGCGTAAGATCTCACCCTCCAAGGAGATGGCCACCAGCATGTGAGAGTGTTCAACAGCAGGCATGCTGTCTCCTTGCCACATCCCGTGTTCTCGCCAAACAGCGACCGGACTTCCCGTGAAGGATAATTGCATAGACAACATGAACATGGTCCTCTTGATGAATCTCATATTCGGGCTTTATTTATTTGTTTTTAGGGGAGGGTTTTGTCGCTGTCGGAGGGGGGGACGTAGTAGCCGACTCCGAGTTCGTTGCGCAGGAAGCGGGGTTGAGCGGGATCTGGTTCGAGTTTGCGGCGCAGATGGCGCATGAAGGTGCGTAAGTAGGTGTTTTCACCACTATAGTCGGGTCCCCAGACACGTTGCAGGAGTTCGCGGTGTGTGAGGACTTTGCCAGCGTTACGGGTAAGCTCGCTGAGCAGGTCGTATTCGGTGGGAGTGAGGTGGACTTCGTTGCCACCGGCGGTGACCTGGCGATGGGCGAAGTCGACGGTCAGTCCTTGCGCGCCCCCACAGCGATAGAAGGGGTGCAGGCGTTCATGGCCGCTGACGCTGTTGCGCAGGTGTTCGATCTCTTCGGCACGTCGCAATGCGACACGGAGCCGTGCCAGGAGCTCGTTGATGCTAAATGGTTTGGTGAGATAATCGTCGGCACCGAGGTCGAGGGCTTTGATCTTTATTGGTTCTTCATCATGTGCGGACAGCACGATTACGGGCGCGGGACTCCATTCACGGAAGTGTTTGAGGAAGGTGAGGCCGTCGAGCGTGGGGAGTGAGAGGTCGAGCAGGACGAGGTGCGGCTGGAAGATGGCGGCCAGATCGACGGCCTGCGCGCCATCTCGTACGGCCTGGCTTTGATAGCCACGCGCCTTGAGCTGGGCGAGCAGGAAGGTGCGCATCTGCGCATCGTCTTCAACACAAAGGATGCGTGCTTTTTTCTCAGTGGTAGACATAGCGCTTAATCCCCTTCGATAAGTAATGCGGTTGGCGACGTTACCGGGCGCGCTTGACGCCGCTTCCCACGATAAATGGGAAGGGTAAAGGCGAAGGTCGCTCCCTGACCTGGATTGCTGGTGAGTTCGAGTTGGCTACCATGCGCTTCAATAATACCATGACTGATGTAGAGGCCGAGGCCGGTGGCGGGACTCCAGCGGGTGGCTTTTTGTCTGTGCGCACGCTCGGCAAGTAGATCTTGCTCACTGCTGGGTCGCGTCATGGCGGCAAAGGTCGTGAAGCGCGTAAACAATTGAACCTGCTGCTCTTTGCTGATGCCGGGACCATGATCGGTGACGCTGATACGAACGCTGTGCGGTCGCTGTTTGGGATGATCGCTGATCAGGCTGGCAGTGAGCTGGACCGCATCTCCATCGGGCGCGTAGCGGAAGGCGTTGCTGAGCAGGTTGGTGAGTACGCTGAGCAGATGCTCGTAATCCCCCCGCACGGCTGGTAAGGATTCTGGGATGTTGATCTGGAGGGTGCATTGCGCGGAGGTCATTAAGGCCTCCAGGCGTTCTTGTACCTCTTCAAAGAGTTCTGGTAGCAGGATTGGTTCCAATTCCAGGCGCAATGCACCGGCCTCGACACGGAATGCATCCAGGAAATGATTGATCATGCCAACCAGTCGATCCACCTGTTCATCGGCAGTCTGTAGATAGTCGAACTGCTCCTCGCGGCTGAGCTCGATATCCCGCGCCAGCAGAGCGCTGAGGTGGGCGCGAATATTTGCCAGCGGCGTCTTGAGCTCATGAGCCATGGTGGTAAAGAAGTCCTCGCGCACACGCTCAAGCTGTTTGAGCCGGGTGATCTCTTGATAGACCAGGATGGCGCTCTCGATACTGCCATCGGGGGCGCGTAGCGGCGCGGCATTGGCGAGGATATAAAGGACCTGCCCATCGTTGAGGCGGATTTGTAGTTCGGCCTCGCTACTCACTCCTAGCTTTAGCGCGGCGTAGAGGGGATGTTCCTCATACGACAGGAGCGAGCCGGTGAGACTATGGTGGTCGATGGAGCGCAATATCAGCTCTAGATCCTGATCGGTGGCGCAACTGACCGCCTCCGGGCGATCATCGTCGGGTATAAAGTCTGCTCCCATTCTTTGCAGCAGATCAATCGCCTGCTGATTAATCACCGTAATCCGGTTGTCCTGCGCCTCGACCAGGATCACGCCGCTGGGCAGGCGTTCGAGCAGCAGGGCCATGCGGGCGCTGGTCGTGGATTGCGCGATCTGGGCCGCTTGCAGAGCTTGATTGCGCTGTTTCAGTTCGGCTGTGCGCGCCACGACCTCGGCCTCGATGCGCTTGTGGGCCGCAACCTGTTTGGTAATATCGTGATAGATCACAATGAAGGCAAAGATGTCGCCCACTTCATCTCGAATCGGGGTATAGGTCACCTGGATACTGTAGGCGCGGCCAGCCATACTGATCACCTTGAAGCTGTCACTACTGCCAGAGAGGGCGCGTTGCTCAATCTCAGCCGTAGGATTCTCCTGCATGAGCAAGTTATCCTGGATGATGGCCGGACTGTGCCGCAAGGCTTCAATATAGTCCTGTCCCCGGATCGTCTCATCCCAACCCATCAGGTTACAGGCCGCTGGATTGATATCCGCCACACGCCAGCGCGGATCGACAATCACCACACCATCGGGCATGGCCTGCATAATATTATCTTTTTGACGCGCCATGCGGCTGGCCGTGCGGGCCAGGCGATCAATACGCCGGAAGAGGCGCGCATTCTGAATCGCCAATCCCGCCTGCTGCGCGAACTGTTCGAGGAGCGCAACCTCTTCCGCCGGAAAACCACGGGCGCGCAGATGATAGACCTCGATAGTACCAAAGACCGTCTTCTGATCTCCATCCAGGCCCAGACCCGCATCCAACGCCACATTGAGGGATTGATTGGGTTGTGGCTCAAAAATGGGGACACAGAGCACCGAGCCGGGCCGGTGCGGCTCTCCCTGATGTTCCAGGTAGGGGAAGACGAGCTGCGGCGTCGTACTGGTATCGGTGATGATCTGGCTACGATGCTCGCGTGCCACCGTGCCCAGCAGGATACTCTCATCCACGGCGGCATGCCAGTCGCGAGAGATCTGATGAATGCCCAGTTGGGCCACCAGACGCTCCACCTGTGGGGTACCCGCCGTCTCGTCGCTACTACTCTCCTCTAAATCCGCCAGATGCGTCTCCACGGCGGGCAGAGAATGGTCCAGCAGGAAGATCGCGCAGCGTTTGGAGCCAAACATCTGTCGCAACACATGCAGGATGCGTTCCAGTACCAGCGGCAGCGAGGAAGGTCCGGCCAGTGCCGAGGAAATGGCATGAATAGCCTGTAGTTGGAGGCGTGCCCGCACCGCGTTCGTGTTATCTTCAAGCGTGATCATCAACATTTCAGTCGTCTCAGGCGTTTCCGTGAGATTGGAGATGATCGAGGATGCAGGAGTATGCAATTCCAGCGTAATATGCCAGTAGGTGCGTCCACGTTCCTCCAGAAAGCCCTCAAAGGGAACCTCGGCCCACTCCATCCGCTGGCGGGACTCCCTGGCCTGCAGCAGGAGCGGCTGAATGGTTGTATAGAAGGGGGCGGGCAGAATTTGTGCTATGGTCTGTCCAACCATGGGCGCGGACTGCCAGAGCGCTGCACCGGCGGTCGCCAGGTAGGGGTTGACATAGCGAATCGTGAGCGTATCTGCATCTAGCAGTGCAACGCCAGCCGAGAGGGTATTTAGAATATATTCGAGGTGTGTTGTGTATCCAGCATTCATCAGCATCAACTTCTTTTCTACGTATCTATGACTATATAAGAGAGAAACGACAGAAAGTTTGTGGACTCACCAGAACAATGCAAACGTGTTTTCGTTCGTGTACTCAACATTATACCGCGTTTTGAAACGGCTGTCTCTGGGCATTCCGCCCATGGGACAGAGAGTCGGGGAGCGATGTAGGTGCGTGCCGAGGTCCACCCATACGCATTAAGGTAAGAAAGGATGAGATAAAAAAGAGGGGTGACAAAAAAAGCTCCATCTGTCATCATAGAAAAAAAACAGAGTTCGTGATGGCAAAAAGGAGCAACTAAGAATGAGTGTAACACAGACGATGGAGGAGTTTCAATCGATTTTAGAAAACGAGGTTCCCACCCTGGCACGCGAGACAGGAGCCGTCAAAAGAAAGAGGAAAGAGGGACTCGATAGCGTGACCTTGGTGATGACGGTGATCTTTGGCTTCTGGCAAATCCCTGATCTGCGCTTGAGTGGACTCGCTCAAATGATGGGTCGCCGGGCGGTGAAAGTGAGCGCATCGGCCATTTGTCAACGGTTCACCGCCCCAACGGCCGAGCTGTTCCGGCGTGTGTTGCAACGCTTTGCTCAGGTCCGTTTGCAAAGTGACAAGGTGGAGATTGCCTTGTTCCAAACGTTTCGCGCCGTGATCGTCGAAGACAGCAGTACCATTCACTTGCCAGCCTGTTTGGCGGGGATGTGGCAAGGATGTGGCGGAAACGCGGGGAGAGGCGAGGCGGCCCTCAAGATCTTTGTGCGTTGGAATGTGTTAACCGGACAGGTTCTGGGGCCAGAACTGACGAACGCGCGAACGAGTGATCATCGCGGTCCCTTTCACGAAGAAGACCTGGTGCCCGGATGTCTTTATCTCGCGGATCTGGGCTTCTTTGCAATCAAGCGCTTGCAAACCATCGCCCGAGGAAGCAAAGGCAGCTTCACGAAAGCAGAAAAACGCTTCTTTGTGACGCGCTGGCAGCCCAGGACGATCTTGTACACCCGCAGTGGCCATCGCCTTGATTTGAAAGGCCTTCTTCCCCAGCAGGTGGGCCAGGTCCGGGAACTGGGGGTCGTCCTGGGAAAACACGACCCTCTGGCGATTCGTTTGATTGTCGTGAAGGTTCCTGAAGACGTGGCCAACGAGCGTCGAGAACGGATGAAGGAGACCGCTCAGAAACACGGTCGTCAACCAGGCGAAGACGTGCTCTTTTTTGCCGGATGGAGCATTGTGCTGACCAATATCGCCCGCACGACTGCCGATTTCTCGCAGATACTGGTGTTGCTGCGACTGCGCTGGCAAATCGAACGGCTTTTCCGTCTTTGGAAGGAAGATGGCAAAATTGATGAATGGCGCAGCAAGAATCCGTCTCGTCAGCTCAGTGAGTTCTCTGCCAAATTGTGTGCGATGATCATGCAGCAAGCCCTCATGCAAGAAGGGTGCTGGCTGGATCCCTATCGCAGCATTGTCAAAGCCGCAGCCTGCATACGCCATGAAATAAACCGGTTAATGATCGCCTTTTGTGAAGGAGGGGTGCACAAAACGGTGCTGTCCATTTTGTGCTGTTTCCGTTCAGGATGCCAATTGGATCGACGAGCTGCTCATCCAAGCACGGCCCAATTATTGGTCAATGGCTTGGATTGGGAACTCGAATTACTCTTAACTTAATGCTTATGGGTGCCTCGGCACGCACCTACATTTCTCCATCATGATTCTCGTTATTGAAGCGGTATTGCCCATGAAGGGTGGCCGCGATTTGTGTCGGGGGATGCATTCTGCTATGATGGGGGAAATTGAAGATTGTGTGAAGCGAGGTTTTTCTGTATGGATTTGCGTGGAAAACGAGTTCTGGTGATGGGTCTGGGTCTGCAAGGATCTGGGATGGCGTCGGCACGCTATGCGGCTCAGCAAGGGGCTCAGGTGCGGGTGACGGATATGGGATCGCCTGAGGTGCTGGCTCCCAGCGTGCGTTCTCTGGCTGGCTTGCCGATTGAGTTTATTCTAGGTGAGCACCGCGAGGAGGATTTTCTGTGGGCCGAGATCGTGATCCGCAATCCGGGTGTGCCGTGGACCTCACCATACATCCAACTGGCACAGGCGCATGGGGCGCAGATTGAGATGGAGATTGGCCTGTTCTTCCTGGCCTGTCCCGGTCGCATTATTGGGATTACCGGGACGCGCGGCAAGACGACGACGACGAGCCTGATCTATGAGATTCTACGGGCCAGCGGCGCGCCGACACTGATCGGTGGCAATGTGGCGGGCGTGGAAACGTTGTCCCTGCTCCCACACATCACACCTGAGACGCTGGTCGTGCTTGAGCTATCGAGCTGGCAACTGGAGGGATTAGCGCCGCATAAAATCAGTCCCTCGGTCGCAGTGATGACTAATATCTATCCCGACCACCTGAATACCTATAGCGGCATGGAGGCGTACGCGGAGGCCAAGGCCAACATCTTCCGCCATCAAAAAGCCGGGGATATCGCTATCTTCAATTATGATAATCCCTGGACGCGGCGCTTTGGCGCGCAAGCCCCGGCCCAGAGCTACTATACCAGCCTGGAGCGCGGCGGCAGCTTTCCCCGCGCAGAAGCTGAAAGCACGCAACTCACTCCCTTTATCTTTAGCGACACCCCGCTGGCCGGTCGCCATAATCTCGAAAACATCCTGCTCGCCACCACGACCGCCCGCCTGCTCGGTATCCCGGATCAGATTATCGCCGAGACGGTGCGCCGCTTCCATGGCGTCGAGCATCGCCTGGCCGACGTGCGTAAACTGAACGGCGTACGTTATATCAACGACAGTACCAGCACCACACCCATCGCCGGACAGGTCGCCCTCGAAGCCTTTAAAGATCCAATTGTCCTGATCGCAGGAGGAAACACCAAGCATCTGCCCTTAGAGCAATGGCCCGAACGTATCGTCGAGCGCTGCCGAGAGGTAATCCTTTTGTCTGGTAGTGGGACCGACGAACTCCTGCCCGCCATCCAGCGTGCCGCCGAGCGTGCGGGAAGAGAGAATCCTGTGCGCGGCGTCTTCAATGATTATCGTGAGGCATGGGATCGCGCCGTCCAGCTTGCACAGCCAGGGGATATCCTGCTGCTCTCGCCCGGCTTCACCAGCTTCGGCATGTTCCTCAATGAATTTGATCGTGGCGACAAATTCGTCGTCTACGTCCAGGCATTATAGGCTCCATAGCGAAAGCCCGACCGAAATGTCGGGCTTTCTTGCTCGCACTAGTACTCTGTTACCGTTCATTTAGGTTAGACCTGGACGATGCTCCACTGCTGGTTGGCAGCGCCACTGTCGGTCCATTGGATGACGTTCGTACCATCGGCGGTTGAGGCTCCGCTGACGTCGAGAGCTTTGCCGCTATTGACGCTGATCAGCTTATAGTAGCCGCTGCCGACGGAAACGATATTCCATTGCTGGTTGGTGGTGCTGCTGTCGGGCCATTGGTCGATCTGGGCCCCGTTCGCCGTGGATCGGTTGTAGACATCGAGGGCCTGACCGCTGTTGTGATTGAGCAGCTTATAGTTGTTACCGACGGCGATGATGCTCCACTGCTGGTTGGTAGCGCCACTGTCGGTCCATTGAATGACATTGGCACCATTGGCGGTCGAGGCACCTGAGACATCCAGTACTTTGCCACTGTTGCGATTGACCAGTTTGTAATGAGCGTTGGGATCGAAGCTGCCGCCACCTCCTGTGCTGCCGCTGGCCGCGATCGTGAGCATGACGACGCCATGGCCCGCGACGTTGGCAGTATAACTATTGCTGAAGGTGCCGACGTTGCTGTGTGACCAGAGATCGCGTACGCTGGCGCTGCCTGAGAGGCCGACACTGCTCCAGTTGACGGTAATGTTGGATGCCGAGCTATTGCGGTTGAGTAGCACGACGGCAACAGTATTTGTGCTCTGGAGCTTCTTGGACCAGACTTGCAAGCCATTGCTATCGCTGACTTTGGTACCCTGAATGCCCAATGCGTCCTGATCGACGGCGATCACATCGCTATTGGTGAGAATAGATTTGGTGCTGGCCGACATGTTGGTCAGATCGGTTCCGGTGATCAGTGGTGCGGCCGAGATGGCCCAGAGGCTAAAGTGAGTCTGATATTCGGTCGCGCTCATGCCTCCATTGCCGACTTCGAGCATGTCAGGATCGTTCCAGCCACCGGGTCCGGCGTAGGAGGCGTGGGCGGAATTGGAATCGAAGTTGTTGATCATGCTGGACCAGTTATCGCTGATATCTCCGGTGGTGCGCCAGAGATGGGCGATTGAGGCACCCCAGAGCCAGGGACTGCCCTGTCCCCAGCTACAGAGGCTGAAGACAATGGCCCGACCCGTGTTCGCCAGAGCATTATGAATGTTGGTGTACTGCGTCTGGGCATTGAGGCCGGAGGTATTACACCAATCAACCTTGATATAATCGATGCCCCAGGAAGCATACTGATTGGCATCCTGCTGCTCATGTCCGTACATACCGGGATAGCCAGCGCAGGTTTTTGTGCCTGCATCATTATAAATACCCAGCTTCAAGCCCTTGCTATGGACATAATCGGCCACCGCTTTGATGCCATTGGGGAACTTGTTGGGATCAGCGACCAGATTGCCACTGCTATCCCGGCTGGACGTTTCCCAGCAGTCATCAATATTGATGTACTTATAGCCCGCTGCCTGCATGCCGCTACTGACCATGGCGTCGGCCTGCTTGCGGACCAGAGAATCGCTAATTGAACAGCCATATTTGTTCCAGTCATTCCAGCCCATAGGCGGCGTCGAGGCCAATCCATTGTTTATCGTTACTATCGTGCTCGTTGCGCTTGCAGCATGAGCCTGTGAAAGATTGGTTCCCACCGTCAAGACTGCCAGCAGGAGTAGCAGGGGAACAACAGTGATCACTAGCCGTAATCGCTTGGATTGCATTCATAACCTCCTTGTTGATGCATGCGTGTCGTCCGGCGTAAATAATGACCTGCATACAAAAGAGAGAAAAGGTGAGGATCATCCACATCCTTGCAGACGGTCCTCATCATGAGAGTAGCCCGCATCCTTGCGGGCCAGGATACTATTTCTTAGAAATTACTTCAAAGAGAGCAAATGGTTTTTGAGGCCAACGCCGATCATAATTAAGAGAGCCCGCAGCTTTGGCGGGAGCGCGTGTGGAGAAGGTTCCAAATTATTCTTGATGAAATTTCATTGTATACAGATAAAAAATCATCAAATGCTCATTGGGATATATACCATTTTGGCAGTGAAGTTGTCAACATGTTTGATCGAGAAAGAGCATGTGCGAAAGAAGTGATGAAAAAGTGAACAAAAAGTGACTATTTTTTACGAGAATCATGATGGAGAAATGTCGGTGCGTGCCAAGGTCGCAACCGAGGTGCGCTTACCCGTACACGTATCACCATCTCGCTTCAACGCTCTCTCTTGTTCCCTGGCACCGCTGTCGGGGTACGGATGAGCCTACGGGCGAGCATATCATACGATGATGAGGAAAGCGCACCTCGGTTGCGACCTCGGCACGCACCTACTCCAACAAATGAATGGAAAGAGGGAGCATGGGGAACGCCGATGCTTCCGTAGGAGCCACCCTTCACGGGTGAAGGGGAATGGCCATTGCGCCCCAAAGCCGCCCCAGAGCAGGCGAGTGCGAGAGGGTCGTGGCCCTCCACCCGTGAAGGGTGGTTCCTACGGATGGCTCCACGCGCCTTCATTCCTCTTCATGAAGCGGTATTGCCCGTGAAGGATGGGGTTTCTACGGTGGTTTGGTGATAGAAAGGTCCTGTTTGGGGGTATGGTTGAGTTGGCGCTTGAGATCATAGATGGTACAATATGTTCTATGGCAAGCAGGAGTGTTGGTTCACTGATAGTGGCAAGCTCTTACTAACCGCACGAAATGCAATTGTACTGTTTTTTCTGTTATCGGTATCCTTATCGTGTGTGTCAATGTGATGCAGTTTTTCTGGATCGATGGGGCTTGTCGGCTATTTGGATGAGTTGAGTGCCTGCTTCCGGGGAATGCGCTGTTAGAGGCTCCGTGTTGAGCTTCTCCCCAGTGTTGTGAACGGCGTGCTTAGCATTGGGAATATCCCCAGAGGAGAATGGGCTGATGACGATGATGATGAGCCGGAAGGCTTTGGAAGACTATGGGTTGGTCAATCTGGGTACTATCCATTGGAATCTTTCCCCAGGTGTATTGATCGAACATGCGCTGGCACGGCAGGAGGGTAAACTGGCTGCCAATGGTGTCTTGAGCGCGACAACAGGCTCCCATACGGGTCGCTCGCCAAAAGATAAGTTTATTGTGTCCAATGAGGAGTCGACCGAGCGTATCTGGTGGGGTGAGAATAATCATCCAATGACACCTGATACGTTTGAGATTGTGCGGCGCAGCCTCGCGGATTATTTGCAGGGCCGCGATGTCTATGTGCTGGATGCAGCGGCGGGGGCAGATCCTCAGTATCGTATGCCAATCCAGGTGATTACCGAACTGGCATGGCATAATCTCTTTGCCCGGCAGTTGTTCTTGCGTGCCACAGAAAGCGATCAGACAAGTGACCAGCCAGGCTTTACTATCCTGTGTGTTCCGCATTTTCGGACCAATCCCCGCACGCATGGGACGCGCTCGGATGCGGCGATTATTATTGACTTCAAAGAGCGCCTGGTACTGATCGCGGGCACCGAATACGCAGGTGAGATGAAGAAGGCCATCTTCACGGTCCTGAACTTTATCCTGCCAGCGCGTGGTGTGCTGCCGATGCATTGCTCGGCGAATGTCGGTGTGAATGGAGATGTCGCACTCTTCTTTGGCCTCTCCGGGACCGGGAAGACCAGTCTGTCCGCCGATAGCAGTCGACGCTTGATCGGGGATGATGAGCATGGCTGGGGTGAGAATGGAGTCTTTAATTTTGAGGGCGGTTGCTATGCCAAGTGCATCAATCTGTCCGAGAAATATGAGCCTCAGATCTGGAACGCCGTCCGCTTCGGAGCGGTCTATGAAAACGTCGTGCTGGACGAGAAGACACGCCAGCCGGATTACGCAGACGACTCGCTGACAGAAAATACCCGCGCAGCCTATCCCATCGATTATATCGATAATGTGGTCATGGATGGTATGGGCGGTCAACCTGAAGCCGTGATCTTCCTGTCCGCCGACTCCTTTGGTGTCCTGCCGCCGATCTCACGGCTCACCACCGAGCAGGCGATGTATTATTTCCTGTCCGGCTATACCAGCAAGCTGGCGGGTACCGAGGCTGGTGTAACCACGCCTCAGGCCACCTTTAGCTCCTGTTTTGGTGCAGCCTTCCTGCCGCGCCGACCCGGCGAGTATGCCAACCTGTTGCGTGAGCGTATCGAGAAGCATCATGTCCGCTGCTACCTGATCAATACTGGCTGGACCGGCGGGCCATATGGGATTGGAGCACGCATCAATATCAACTACACGCGTGCCATGGTGCGGGCAGCGATCAGCGGAGAGATCGATAAAGCCAACGTCACTATTGATCCCATCTTCGGTCTGCACGTGCCAGCCTTCTGTCCCGACGTTCCCAGCTCCATCCTCGCGCCCCGTGGCACCTGGAGCGATCCCGCAGCCTATGATCAGCAGGCGCAGCAACTCGCCGAACGCTTCAAAAAGAACTTCGCACAGTTCGACCTGGTAGACGACAGTATCCGGCAAGCCGGGCCACACTAATCTCCAACAGGAATACTGCACGAAATATCGTTTATAAGAGAGTGTCAGCCTCCCAGTACCACCGGGATCTTGCTGCTGGCTGGCTGGCGCTTGCGCGCCTACGCCCTTTTTAGTGTGTGGTGCAGGATATGTGCGAAGCACATATCCTGCACCACACACTAAAACCTTTTGAGCACCGCAGGTGCGAAAAAGCATGCACAGAGATCGTGGAGAGATTGGGCTCGCGTCTACTTCTTAGGCCGGTCGAGCGCGATCACAGGGATCTCGCGATCCGTTTTTGTCTTATATTCGGCATAAGGTGGAAATACCTTCTCCGCCTTTGCATATGCCTCTGCGCGCTCCTCGCCCGTCAGAATCCTGGCGACCGTCTCGAACTTCTCGGTGCCAACCTCAACCGTCACATCGGGATTGACCAGCAGGTTCTTATACCAGACCGGATGGGTGGGATAGCCGCCCTTTGAGGCCACGGCTAAGATACGGTCCCCATCGGGCACATACATCAGGGGAGTAACATAGCGTTTACCAGTTTTAGCACCCTTGATCGTCAAAAGGATCAACTGTGCCCATCCTTCTACTTTACCGCCATTGGCGTGGAATTCAGCGATAACTTTATCATTGCGTTCTTGCCATTCGCTCATAGTTCTTTTTTCCTTTTCTCAGTCTCACACTTAAATGTAGACCAATAATTGTGTAGGACAATTATTCCTACCCTTTCAGTCTAGCATGTTGTCGACACCATGTTCAAGCGAAGAGCTTATCCATCCAGAGCTTTCCAGTTCTCATGCGCACGCACCTACAGCCCAATGGGGGAGATGGTGGTACGATAAACGGGAAAGCGCACCTCGGTTGCGACCTCGGCACGCACCTACAGCCCAATGGGGGAGATGGTGGTACGATGAAGACGAGCATTTGTGTCTTCTCATCTATTCAGATTGATAGACGAGATAGCCGCTGGTGGCGAAGCGGTAATGGTATCCTTTGCGCTGTAGGGCGCTGGCGCATTTTGTGTTGCCGTCGAGCAGGTAGGCGGCATTGGGATCGCGCCGGGCTTGCTCGTAATAGGGTGGGTAGCGGTTATGCATTCCTGATTGGAGCGAGCAGCCGCCCGCCAGGACGCCGCAGGTGATGCGTTCAGCGCTTTGAAAGGCCAGCCGATAACAGGTCCAGTAATCCGTATAGACATGCTGGATGCCGTGTTGTGCTAAGGAGGCGATGAGCTTCTCTTCCCAGGCATAGGCGGCCCGCGCCTGCGGTATCTCGCTCAGCGTTTCAATGCTGCCATAGCTCATAATGATGACTGTGCTCAGAAGCGCTATGCCTGCCAGGATCGTGCGTGGCCCTGGGATTGCACAGATGCGTTGCGCGCTTTTCCAGAGGGGCCAGAGCAGCACGGGCGTGGCGATCCAGAGGCAGATCAGATAGCGGGCGTAGACCGAGGCTCCATCCAGCGGGGCGTGACTGCGAATAAATGAATACAGGGTTAACGCGGCCTGGATTGCCATTGCAAGCCCCACAGCCGCACGGATAAACTCGGTGGATAGCCTTCTTTTCAATCTATCCTTGCGCCAGCCCAAAAGGTGCGTGCGGACCTGGATGATCTGCCATCCGATTACGCAGAGGAGCAGGCAAAGATAGACGCATGACCAGCCAACCCTGATGGTGATGCAAGTGGAACTCATCGCCTGCACCGGTTCAAAGCCCAGGAATTTTAAGCCTGCCATGTCATCCGTATGGCAGACGGGATTCCCGGTGATGGCGGGCAGGCTATAGAGCATGGTCCGGCTGACCTGCTGCGCGATACTGCTGATGGAAAAGGCGGGCGCACCCTGCATGTTTATCAGGACCGACCAGGAATCCTGGCCGGGAGCGGCATGCAGATTATGGAGGATCAACGGGAACGCACCGATGAGCATTCCCAGCAGCAGCAGCAGCAGCGCTCCCCGCCTCAAGTCCTGCCAGCAGAAGCAGAGGAGAACCAGACCAGAGCACAGGATGGTTGGTAGCAGCAGCAGATCGCTCCAGAGGCCGATGCCAACAACGATACCCCAACAGGTATAGCCCATCCAACGCCAGAAGGATCGGGGAGGCGCATGGGTAGTTGTGTCAGCAAGCCAGAGGGCGAGCAGAAACGAGAGCATCCCACACAGCAAAATCTCCATATACCCACCCAGCGCGTTGAGCTGGCGTGAAAGGACCACATTCGATCCCAGGCTGAGCAGCAAAAGGATAAAGAGTCCAAAGCGCCTGGTATACAGGCGAGCCGTTAACAAATACAGGCAGAGGAGAAAGAACAGATACAACAGGATTAATCCCAAACGCAGCGAAAAAGCAGAACGACCAGATAAAAAGAAAAGACCTGCTCCAAGATACGCCTCTAACGCTCCCATATAAGCCTGTCCATAGAAAAAGACAGGATGCTCTCCCTTTTGTATATGCAGGGCCATAATGCCCATCGTACCCTCATCCGCGTTGAGCAAGGGCCAGTTGTTTGAGGCCAGCAGGATACGCAGTAATGCCGCGCAGGCAAGCAACAGGCTCGCGCAGATACCGTATCGATATGCCCATACATATGTTTTTATCACATACTTTCCTATCTTCTACTTATTATTGCAACCAACAGACTGCTTTTTGAGTTATTATATAGTCGAGTATGTATTTTTTTTCTCGAATGTTTGTAGCAGATGATTATTTTAGCAGAAAGAGGTATTCTATGGCTGATCAGAATATGCAGGGGAAGGTGTGTCTGGTGACGGGCGCGAATGGCGGAATCGGGCTGGCGACGGCCCGGGAGCTGGCACGACAGGGGGCGCATGTGGTGATGGTGTGTCGCAATCGCGCGAAAGGCGAGGCAGCTCAGGCCGAGATCAAATCTGTCAGCGGCAACCAGCAGGTCGATCTTTTGATCGCGGACATATCATCCCTGGCGTCGGTGCGTCAGCTGGCGCAGGAGGTGCGCGAGCGCTATCCACACATCCATGTCCTGATCAATAACGCGGGTGGGATGTTTAACCAGCGCGTTGAGACGGCTGATGGCCTGGAGACGACGTGGGCCTTAAACTATATTGGCCCTGTTCTGCTCACCAATTCTCTTTTAGATATACTCAAGGCCAGCGCGCCTGCACGTATTATCAATGTCAGCTCGACTGCCCATCGCTTCGGTCGTATCGATTTTGATGATTTGCAGAGCAAGCAGCGCTATCGTGGGATGCGCGCCTATGGATCTGCCAAGCTGGCGTTGATCCTCTATACCTATGAGCTGGCGAGTCAGCTGGAGGGAAGTGGTGTCACGGCCAACTGCCTGCATCCAGGAGTGGTTGCGACGAACTTCTTTCAGCTTGGTCTGCTGAACTGGCTCGGCCGACTGGTCTTCTTAACGCCGGAGCAGGGCGCGCAGACCACGCTCTATCTGGCAACCTCGCCGGAGGTCGCGCAGGTGAATGGAAAATACTTCACCAAAAGCAAGGCCGTCTCAAGCACGAAGGACACCTATGACGAGGCCACTCGTAAACGCCTCTGGCAAAGCACCGAAACCTTGTTGTCTGAGCAGCCAGCCGAAGTCTAATGCTGATGGATGGTGAGCGCTGCTTTGCCGCGCCCACAACGCCTGTGTTATGGATTGAAAGGATGTGCATGGACGCCGAAACGCTGCTCCTGGAGAATGGTCTTTCGCTGGCCTATGAGCGCTGTGGGACAGGACCGACGCTGCTTCTGCTGCATGCTGGTATGGCGGATCGACGCATGTGGGATGCGCAGGTGGAGGCGTTCGCACAGCAGTATCAGGTGATCCGCTACGATTTGCAGGGCTATGGGACCTCTGGACTGGGCGGTGGTCTGATCAGACATTATGAGGACCTGTATGGCCTGCTCAAGGGACTTGGTATCGCCCATGCCTTTCTGCTGGGTTGTGCTCTGGGTGGCGCGGTCTGTCTCGATTTCGCCCTGTTGTATCCTGAGATGGTGGATGGTTTGATTCTGGTCGCGGCGCTGCCCGGTGGCTATCCTGTGACTGGAACGCAGCTCCTGGAGGTGGATGCCAGAGAGAAGCAGCGGGAGCAGATAGCGGCGATCAAGGCTGGCAATTTTGCGCTGGCCTCTGAAATCGAGGTTGATCATTGGTTAGTTGGACAGCAGCGTGTCCGGGCGCAGCTTGATCCTGTTGTCTGGCAGCGCGTGTATGACATGACACTGCTGACCCTCCAGCGCAGGATCGCCAGCTATGGCAATGAGCGTATTTTGGAACCGCCCGCCTACCAGAGACTTTCCGAGATCCAGACATCCACCCTGCTCATCAACGGCACCCTGGACGATCCCATGATTGGACAGGCAGGTGACTGGCTGGCAGCTCATCTGCCGAACGTACAAACGGTCCAGATGCCCGAGACGGCCCATTTCCCGAATATAGAATGCCCGGCCGCCTTCAATCACCACGTGCTGACATTTTTGTCCCGCTGGTTGCCTGGCCCTCTCCCTGGTACGGCATGACCAATACCACCCACGCGATCCATCTGGACACAACCGACCATCCCTGACCGGCAATACCGCTCAAATAAAGAGCATGACGAAGCGTAGAATGACGAAGGGAAGTGTAGGTGCGTGCCGAGGTCGCAACCGAGGTGCGCTTACCCGTTCATGGTACGATGCCCTAGACCGTAGGCATATCAGTCCAGCATCATGCCAGAGGGCGTTGGGGCGAGATGGTCGTACGAGCAAGGGGAAAGCGCACCTCGGCTGCGGCCTCGGCACGCACCTACAGAATTCGTCGAGATTGCTCTTGTTGAAGCGGTATTGTTCCTGACCGGTGCAGTGATATCATAAAGGGACAAAAATGACTGTATGCTCGCGTCGTGTCGCGTACACTTTGCCGAGCAAAGAAAGAGGAGAGCTAGCTAGATGGAAACTGTATTTCGGGATGAGGTGGTATCGCTGGTACAACATATGGCGGCCCTGCCTGATCGGCTGGTACGAGCGACGAGTGGCAAGACGCCCGCGCAACTTGGTGGACGACCAGGACCAGATGAATGGTCAGTGATCGAGATCTTCGCCCATATGCGCGCCGTGGACGATATTGTCACCTCGCGTATCTACATGCTACTGGCGCGTGATCATGCGCCGCTGGTAGACTTTGACGAGCGGCGTTGGGCCGAGATTGCCCACTATGTCAACCGTGACCTGCATCAATCCCTGACACTTTTTACCTTGCGACGCATCGAAGTCGTCATGGTCTTACGGCAACTCTTTGCGCAAGACTGGCAGCGCACCGGCCAGCACGAAACCGCCGGACCACAATCCCTGCTCGCCATCGTCCGCTCGCTGGTCGCCCATGAAGAAGAGCACTGCGCCCAGATCGAAAAATTGCTCTCTGCCTAATGATTTTTGACAAATAAAAACGGTACAAAAATGAAAAGGGAAAAATCATAAAGCGGGTCTCTTCTTTCGTCATCGCTCATCGTGAAGATTTGTAGGATTTGCCAATCATTTTCCACAATCATTCTACCACCCTGTACTTCAGGGCATCTATATAATATCCTCTGTGGTTCTGATACAGCAACATATTGCTCTGTCAAGCTTCATTTGAAGGGACCAGAGCGGGGATGCAAGGGGCGGCAGCTCCTTGACTGGGGGCTTGGGGGTTGGGCCCCCAATTTCTCCCCCTCTCCTCTGCCGCCGAAGGCATTTTGCCCACCCTTAAAACCTCTTCTGTCCACTCAATACCTTTATGATTAAAAAATCTCCATCCCTGATTAAAAATCTCCATGAAAAAGTGCTTGCGTGCTTGTATATTCGTAAATTTAGACATTGGTCAATTTGGTATCGGCAGTATCATATATAAGGATGCAGTAATTCGTGTTTTTGATGTCCTACCGAGCGATCAGGTAGCAGAGGACAAAGTTGTCCCGGATGAGAAGAGCTGTGTTCAGGATTCCATCCTGGCTATGCATAGAAATAGTTTATGGCGGAGCCAATGAATTACACGGAAAGATTTCGGACCTCCTGATTGGAGCGACGAAGAACATGCAGAAAGGAAATGCCAGCATGAGCACTTGTCTTATTCCTATCAAATCTCCTACTGACATATCACCGATAAAAAATATAGCATTGCCCCTTTTTATCGTCAAGGACAATTCTGTCCGCGCAATGGCCTCTGTATCTTCTCTGTTGATTGTATGTGATGGACATAAAGTACCCTGTGTAGCAAGTGTGGAGGAGTTTTAGCCATGAATTCAATCATTCCATTTGTCAGTTTAAAATCTATGATGAACCATGGGCAGCGCTGTATCCGGGATTGGTTTAGCTGCTATGGTGAAGCGGTTCTGATGCCGGGTATGGTTGCATTGCCATATGCGATTGAAATCTTTTATCCCCAAACTCCGATTACAGAATGGGAAATGGGGGTTGTACGCATGATCCTCTTCAATAATCAATATGCGGAGCCGCTGGCCTGTCTGAGCATCGATGTCTTTTGTGACCGCTTCCACCTGGGGGGGCGTCAGATCCAACGCAAGCTTAAAGTAATGGAAAACAAAGGACTGCTCAAAATCACCCCATACTACAGCGAGGACGGCAAGAAAACACCCTACAAGCTCTACGACTGCTATCCTTTCCTGAAGTTGATTGCCGACCTGGTGATACAAGACATGAAGCGTCATAAGGAGCTGGCAAAGCAGAAGGTACAGCTTGCCGCAGAGCATGCTCTGTCAAATGTGAGCAATATGACAGAAATGTCCGGCGCGACATCCCCATCCACGATGACAGAAATGTCCGGCGCGACAGAAATGTCCCATCCAAACGGCATACCCATCATCACAGAAATGTCCCCGGCGACCTATCCGCCCCTGTCCGGCGCGACAAACCTGTCGCCAGTGACAGAAATGTCAGCGGCGACACATTTGTCCCAGCAAAATGGCAGCTTCAATGTGACAGAAATGTCAGCGGCGACACATTTGTCCCAGCAAAATGGCAGCTTCAATGTGACAGAAATGTCAGCGGCGATACATTTGTCCACCGGGGGAAGCGTGTCGAATCAGGTCCCATGTGAGCTCGAACAACGCATTCCTGAGCTTGCAACCCTGTCGCGGACAGAAATGTCGCAGATAGCGGCGGACGGAAACGAATATTCGAAAAATTCGAATTCGAATATTATCAATAATACAAGTATTATTAATAATATTTATACTTCGAATTCGAATAATACGAATAAGAAAAAACTTAAAGAAAATGATGGGTACGAATGCATCCCTGCGGTCTGCCCGGAGGGGTCAATAGCAACCAACCAGTGTGTT
Source organism: Dictyobacter arantiisoli (assembly GCF_008326305.1). Taxonomy (GTDB): domain Bacteria; phylum Chloroflexota; class Ktedonobacteria; order Ktedonobacterales; family Ktedonobacteraceae; genus Dictyobacter; species Dictyobacter arantiisoli. Next base: position 27,915 of record NZ_BIXY01000088.1, read on the forward strand.
GAGGATAATGCCCCGGAAACATCTTCCATGTTTGACAAGAAGCAAGCAAGCTTTGAACAATGGGTCCAGGATGCCGTCGAGCAGGCGAATGCGGAAAGCGAGCAGGCAGAGCAGGTCACAGCAAGCAGTCAGTCAGGACAGCAAGCAAAGGCTGTTCGTGAGGCCAGCCCGCGCATCGAGCAGATGTTGGAGATAGAGTCATCGAACGAGCAGCCAGCCAAAATTTGCAAGATGGGATCGCTGGCTGAGACGGCGCTGCAGCGTATCTCCCGTGATCTGAATGACGTCTGGCCGCGCTCATCGCTGACGCAGGCCAACAAGCTCTACCAGCAACTCATGCAGATCAATCAGGTCGAGGACCGACACACGCTCAGCGATCCAGACCAGTTTTTTGCCGACATGATGGAGTTGATCTGTGTCAAGCTCAGCGGAATCAAGATCATGCGTGTCAATGCGCATGGACAGAGCAACGGGATGCCATTATTCTTCAAGACCCTGCGCCAGGAGGTGGAGAGCGAGGTGCAGCGTGTGCAGGACATGCGTGAGAAGGTTGAGCGCACCACAGCCGCCAGTGAGCGCTATCATGCCCGTCAGGCGCGCACCTGGGGTCCTGACTCACTCGGCGCGAAAATGGCTTCGGAGCATCACATCTCCCTCACCGAGAGTCATGCCATCTCGCAAGAAATCGCCGCTATCCCGCTGTCCCCCGAACAGATTCTCTCCGAGGGACGCCGCCTCAACGTCGAGTATCTCGAAGATTACGCCGACGCCATGCTTGACGGCACCATCAAGCCCTATCAGCGCGAAATGATCGAGTCCGGCGTACGCCTCAGCCTCTACTACGAGAAACTCGACGGTTACGCCTACAAAGCTGGCTACTAGCGGCTTCCCTGCTGAGAAACTGGCGTTGAGGCAAGCGATTACGCTTGCCTCAACGCCAGGACTCGGCCCCATTTGGAGCGACGTTGATCCTGGTGTGTGCTCAGGCATGATGGGAGCATGTGGTGAGAGGATGCATAAGTGCACAATGCATCCTCCTCACCGCCAGAGCCCGCCATCCAGCCAGCTATGCAGTTATCCCGCCCAAAAGGCAGAAAGACGCAGGCGTGGCACGAAGTGCCCATGCTGACCCAAAGGAAACTAGCGTACCTTAACAAAAGAATAGAGCAAGCCAGCGGAGTAGCCCTGAGCTACAACGGCTACAGCGTAGGAGGATGCTGGCGGATGACGGTATTGGCGATGACGAGGGCGATGGTGATGAGGGGAATGCAGACCGAGAGGGTGGGCAGATAGAGGGTAGCGGCCCCGCCGAGGACGGCACCCAGCAGATAGACGAGCCAGGTGCTGGCCTGGCGGATGATATCGTGTTTTTGTGACGCGGTGAGCGCAGCATGGGAGATATAGGGATACTGGCGCTGGTAGTGGGCGGGACGCAGCCAGTTGCCCAGATTGCCCATCAAACTGGTCAGGGTGCCGGTGATATAGGTAGTCACGATGCCTGGGAAGCCCAGCATCATGACGGTCGCACTCTGTATCCCCATCGCGAGTGAGGCCAGCAGGATCAGCAGGATGGTGATGCCCAATGTAGGGAATGTCGCCTGAGTGAAGAGCCAGAGCAGCGTGAAGAGGAACAGCAGTATCCACTCAAGACCGAATAGACGCACAACCTGGCTTGTCCACACGCCGGGCCGCTGCTCTTTGAGTAGCAGGGTTGTCAGCAGCGCGCCCAGACAGAAGCCAAGCACCGCGCTCACCGTCAGCAGGGCGTCCTCCCACATCCCCTTGCCCAGCGCGATACCCAGCAGCACCGTATTGCCCGTCATATTGGCCGGAAACACACGTTGCAGGCCCAGATAACAGAGCGCATCGAAATAGCCAGCCGTCCCCGACAGCAAAAGGATATCCTTATTCTCAGCCGGCACCGGAGGCGGCTCATCCCCTTGATCCCTGCTCGCAGTATTCAACATCGGCATTCTACACTCATCCTGCATACTATCCTGCATCCCTTGCCCATAGCCAGCTCAGCAATGGAACAGTCCTATCAACACAGAGCCTCTCTTTACAAGATCGAACCATCGCCACAAAAAACAAGCCCTTGTTCTCTCCATTTTTACAGTACTTTTGATTGTCTGGCTGGTGATTTGTTTGGGTTGGATATAATGCGCTTTCCCCTTGCTCGTCCCCTCTCTCACTCCAACGCTCTGTCGCATGCCTGGGCACCATTGCTGGGGACGGATGAGCCTGCGGGCGGGATTGCTCGTACGATGAAAGGGAAAGCGCACCTCGGTTGCGACCTCGGCACGCACCTACATCGCTGCCCAATCCCGGTCTGTGTCCATCCAATCTCGTTTTTGGGGTGGTATAGCATAGTTCTCTCCCCGACACTTTTTTGGCGTAGCTAAAGCGCAAAACAGAGGAAAAGGTGGAATACAGGAGCACTCTCGAGAGAGGGAAAGGCTTCACTAGCCTCTTTAGAAACGAGGAGAAAGAAAAGAAAAAGGAGATCGTTCTTGGAGGATTGCGAGGCCAAAGTCCCCAGTATTGAGCGGCGTTTAGAGCGATTTTTGAGCAACAAACGCATCGAAACAGAGAACATGTGGAAGTCATTCCTTGCTGTCATCATGCCGCATTTTCAAAAAAGCCGCTACTGGTTATCTCTAATCGACCTGCCTGTCGAAGACGTATTGGAGAATATAAAGAGCGCTTTAAAGTAGAATCAATGTTTCAAGATATGAAAAGTAGGGGATGGGATTGGGAAGGAAGTCGAGTGACGGAAAAATTACATAAAAAAAAGTGTCGGAGAGAGAACGCCAGAGCATGGGTGAACGACAAGGGAGCCCGACGTTCGTCGTAGCGTCCCTTTGTCGTGTCAGGTCCTGGTTAGCGCTCGTTCTGTTACTCTCCGTCACTCTGATAGGCAGCGCTGTCACTCTGATAGGCAGCGCTGTCACTCTGATAGGCAGCGCTGTCACTCTGATAGGCAGCGCTGTCACTCTGATAGGCATCGCCGTCACTCTGATAGTCAGCGCCTTGTTCCTTAAACAGCGCGGCATTGCGTAGGGATTTCTTTTGGTCGTTTGTCAGATAGGTGAGCTTCGGGACATTTTCCATTCCTGCATCTTTTCTCTTTTGTAACACCTTAGGGACCTCCCTCAACACACTTGCAGCCGTCAGCAATCTCAGCTTTTTGCCATCTTTACCTGTTCGCTCACTTATAGTTGTAAGATATGGATACTTTGTGCCTTCTTTGCCTTCTTTGCCTTCTTTTAGATCACGCGGGCGGAGGTGGTGTTCGTTAATGTACTTTCGAAGCATGGCTGCTCGCTCTCGCCTCCGCTTTCGCTTATCTGCAGGGGTCTCATCCTCGTCACTCCTCTGATCGGCATTGCTGTCCTTCTCAAGCTGCGCGAACTGCTCGGCCTGTCGTAGGGCTTCCTCTTTGTTGCCTGTCAGATGGGCGAGGTTCGGGACATCTTTCATTCCTGCATCTCTTCTCGCTTGTAACACCTTATCGACCTCCCTCAACACAGGTCCAGGCGCCCGGAATTCCTCCGTTTTGCCATTCTCTTTTCGCGTTTTTGGAATATATGGATACTTTTTGCCTTCTTTGCCTTCTTTTTTATCAAGCGGGCGGAGGATGTGTTTGTTAAAGTAATTTCGAAGCATGGTTGCTCGATCTCGCGTCTGTTGAATTTTTCTAGCGGAGTCTGCACGTGCCTTCGCCTCCGCCTGTTGCTCATCTGCAGACAGCTTGAGCCTGGGGTTATTAAAGCGGTGTAAAGAGGAACCCGGCCCCTCCTGAGGCAGCTCAAGGTTATGAGGGGCTGCATTTTGTGGTCTAAAGGTGCTGTTTGAAGAGGAACCTGGCCCTGATCGGTCACTGGTCTGATCCCCGTGTGGCGGCTGGTAGTGGGCATTTTGCGCCTCTGGCTGTGCATAGGAGGAGAGGGCGGCAGGCAGCCCTGAAGAGGAATCTTGCCATGATAGGCTACTGGTCTGATCCCCGTGTGCCTGGTTGTATTGAGCGCTTGTGACATCATACGCAGCAGTGAGAAGATCGTATGGACCACCAGCCGGCGTGTGTTCGATGAATGTCGGATCCCCGTGTGCCTGGTTGTATTGAGCGCTTGTGACATCATACGCAGCAGTGAGAAGATCGTATGGACCACCAGCCGGCGTGTGTTCGATGAATGTCGGATCCCCGTGTGCCTGGTTGTATT
>NZ_BIXY01000089.1 GCF_008326305.1 Dictyobacter arantiisoli
TGCAGGAAAGGTGCATAGCACCTTTCCTGCACCACACACTAAAAACTGTTTTGAGCACCGCAGGTGCGAAAAATCATGCATAGGGATCGTGGAGAGCATGGGAGTCCGACACTAACTAAGAGCGAAATATGCGCGCTGAAAAACTCTAGCATGACGCTTCTGAACCATAAGTAAGAGAGAGCCTGTTGCATTACAATGGGCTCTCTCTTACTTATGGGGGCTCATGCGCCTGTCAGGAACAACTTATGTGCGTGGAATGAGCGGGAGCTGGATGAAGGAAGGATGCTCGCTATCATGATAGATGCGTTGCTTAGCGGTGACAAGAGTGGTACTCAGGCCAAGAGGCTCTCCGGTATTCTGATTGCGATCATATTTGGGAAAGGCACTGGAGGTAATCTGTACGCAGATACGATGTCCTGCTTTGAAGACCTGTGAGATATTCCAGCAATCCAGCGTGCAATGATAGATTTGTCCAGGCTCGATCAGCTCTGGATGTTGCATACCATTGCGGAAACGCGCACGGACCATGCCATCACACAGGCGCTGCCGAAAACCATTCGGCCAGACATCAATCAGCATTGCCATAAAGTCGGTATCGGGAGCCGAGGAGGCAGCATAAAGCTGCACTTTAACAGGTCCGGTCACCTCGATGTCTTCAGATAATACTTCCGTACTATAGACCAGCACATCATCACGGCGTTGCAAGGATGAGTAGTCGTCAGGGCCACCAATCTGTGAGGAGGTCGCATCGGTGATAAAGGGCACAGGATGAGCGGGATCATACTGATAGGTATCGCAGACCTCCTCGGCTGGCTTCTGGAGCGAGAGAGAGCCGTCACCAAAACGGCTATTGGCTCGCCCCTGGCTATGCAGATAATACGGCGTCCATTGTGTACGTGCCAGCGGCCATTCCTGCTCATCACGCCATTCATTATCCCCCATTACAAAGATGCGCACAGGTGCGCCCACCTCGACATCCAACTGTTTGAGATAGCGTTCATACCAGCGCAGTTGCTCACCACGCAGATCGATAATGGCCTGGGGCCCAAAATCGACCATACCTAACTTTGCATCGGCGTTCGTGGCATGTCCCCAGGGACCCATCAGCAGGCGCTGCTGAGCGCGTACCTCAGCGGTGGCACCACGCGTCACCATGCCAATATAATTGAGGGGTGTACCAATCTGCTCATCATCATACCAACCGGAAATATGCAGGACCGGCACATCTATCTGCTCAAAACGCTGCTGATAACAGAGAGGCAACCAGTAATCATCCAATTGAGTGTGCTGCATCTCCCTGCGCCAGGCCAGGATGTTTCTTCCCAGGCGCTCATCCATGCTGACCAGCGGCAAATGTTGATAGACCTGCTCCCACTCAACCACATCCATTGATTGGAGCGTGCGACCACTGGTCAGATGAAGCCAGCACAGATGCATAGGACTGGGCGTGCCGGTTGGTGTCTCAACAAAAGGATCAGATGGCGGCACCAATACAATCATCGCATTAAGATGAGGCGGGCGCTCAACCGCCGTCAGCCACTGGCTACGCCCACCATAGGACGCTCCAATGGTGCCCACCCGACCATTGGACCAGGGCTGACTGGCGCACCACTCAATCGCATCATAACCATCACGCCCCTCATTAAAATAAGGGATAAACTCGCCATCTGAATCCCCTCTTCCCCGTACATCCAGCGAGATATAAATATAACCATGGCGCACAAAATACTTGACGGTATCCAGGTTGATATGCGCCTTCATATATGGTGTACGCATCAGAATCACAGGACACGGCGCGCCAGCCACTGGCATATAGATATCAGCCGACAGCGTCACGCCATCGCGCATTGGAACACGTTGATCAAATTGAATTTGCAGCTCACGTGGATAATCTGGCAGCATAAAGAGATCCCCCCTCTATCTTTCCAACATCAACATTCATGGGATTGCTGAGGTTGCTCGGATTAAAGGGCAACAGTCCTCAACAATCCACTGATAACGGAGTGCGCTAGCCCAAAACAATCTGAATCTTAATTGAAGTTGGCTTCATATGCGTTGCATACTCAAACGCCTGAATACTATCCTCAAAGGCAAAGGTATCAGTAATCAAAGGCTTCACAGCTATTTTTCCGCTTCCCAGCAGGGCCAGAGCACGTGGATAGACATGCGCATAGCGGAAAATTGTCTCAATACTCGCCTCTTTCGCCTGCGCTGCCACCAGATCAAACTGGACAGTACTGGCTGGCATTCCCACAAAAACCACCCGACCACCCGGACAGAGTGGCTCAAATACACCAGCTATCGAGCGAGCATTGCCACTAGCCTCAAAGATTACATCCGCGCCCCAATTATTGCTCAGTTGCTTGACCACATCTGTCACACTCTCACGCGCGACATTCACCGGGATAATGTTACCCAATGTCCGAGCAATATCCAGTTTCTCCTGAATCACATCAGTTATGACAACCTGACTACAGCCAGCCGCGAGAGCAGACAGGGCGGTCACCATACCGATTGGGCCCGCGCCCAGCACTACTGCCAGATCACCCGGTTTGATACGTGCTTTCGTGGCCGCATGCATCCCGACAGCCAGAGGCTCAACCATCGCACCTTCCGCATAGCTGATGTTGTCCGGCAACTTAAATGTATAGGCCGCTGGATGCACCACATACGAAGTCAGACAGCCATGCACAGGAGGAGTTGCCCAGAAACGGACGGCAGGGTCCAGATTGTAAATACCAAGGCGGCTGGCACGGCTATTTGGATCGGGAATACCCGGCTCCATACAGACGCGATCGCCGGGCTTCAAATCCGTCACCGCGCTACCACACTCCACAACCGTACCCGAGGCCTCATGTCCCATCACCATCGGCTCACGCACCACAAACTGTCCAATCGCCCCATGTTCATAATAGTGGACATCGCTACCACAAATACCCACCGTGTGCACAGCAATACGCACATCATGTGGACCCACCTCCGTAGGTAGATCAATCTCTCGTAACGATAATTCGTGCACCTTCTCTAAAACAAGCGAAACCATCATAAATCCCTTCTACTGAGAACATCGATCACACATTGATCAAAGCAAGAGAGCTGAAACGCTGATCATGCAATAAGATCTCCCGCGCCGCTCAACCGCTACCCGTGTGTCAATCTCCACCCATACAACGACGCACATATTTGTATGCACGTATACATTTATGGTAACACATTTGCGACATCACCCAACAGAGAACAACCACAGCCAGTGCCAACACGGCTAAACAGGAAGCACTGGCAAGAATGTGAGAACCTCTCCAAAGATATCCTGGAGAAGTTCTCACATCGTCAAATTCGCATAGTTGGACAACAATGTCCATCCAAAATGTCATCTAGGCATGACCAGGATGACTGGCAAATTCAGGATTGCCAGGAGAGCCAGCCCCTGGATTCTCCGGATAACCGGGATAACCGGGATAACCGGGATAACCTGATCCTGGAGTACCCGGATTCCCTGCTTCGGGATTGCCAGGATCGCCAGGATTGCCAGGATTGCCAGGATTGCCGGGGTGACCAGGATGTCCTGGATAGCCTGATCCGGGACTCCCAGGCCCAGGATAACCCGGGTGACCAGGATGTCCTGGATAGCCTGCTTCGGGATTGCCAGGATAACCTGATCCTGGATAACCGGGATAACCTGATCCGGGATGTCCTGGGTGACCAGGGTAACCTGATCCTGGATAGCCGGGATTCCCAGGATAACCTGATCCTGGGTAACCGGGGTAGCCGGGATTGCCGGGGTAGCCTGATCCTGGGTGACCAGGGTAACCTGATCCTGGGTAACCGGGGTAGCCGGGATTGCCGGGGTAGCCGGGATTGCCGGGGTAGCCGGGATTGCCGGGGTAGCCGGGATTGCCGGGGTAGCCGGGATTGCCGGGGTAGCCTGATCCTGGATAGCCGGGATGTCCTGGATGACCGGGATAACCGGGATAACCTGATCCTGGGTAGCCGGGATTGCCGGGGTAGCCTGATCCTGGATAGCCGGGATTGCCGGGGTAGCCTGATCCTGGATAGCCGGGATTGCCGTAGTGGCCTGAGTTGCCAGCCGTGCCGGGTGTCAGATACCAGATTTGGTTGTCCGCACCATTGTCATGATATTGAATCACTGGTGCGCCATCACTGAGGGAGGCCCCAGTTACATCCAACACTTTACCGCTGTTCACGGAGGTGATCTTGTAATAACCGTCATAGGTATCACTATAGCCAAAGGAGCTATAGCCATAGTTGCTATGACTATAGATAGGCGTGATTCTCCACAATTGATTCGCACTGCCATTCACATAATATTGAATCAGTGGAGCTCCATCCCTGAACTCTGCACCGTAAATATCCAATACTTTATGGCTGTTGACCGATTCAATTCGATAAACACATCCGGCATCATCGCTGGAAACCGGCTCGAAGTCCCATAATTGATTTGGTCCACCATTGGGAGTATATTGAATTACAGGTGCTGCATCAGCAAAGGAAGCACCTTCTACATCCAGTACTTTGCCGCTATTTTTCGAAACAATCAACACGGAAGCATAATAATGACAATCACCCTCATAGCTATGAGGGGAGCGCGCAGCCATCGCTTGCTGACCACTGCTACTCATCAGAGCCGCTGAAAACGAAAGGGACGCCATCAAAGTACTTATCCCATATTTCATGGCAGGCACTTTTTTGTTTTTTAGCATTGTTCTATTTCCTTTCTTGCATTAAGATGCGAAAGGTTAAGAATGTAAAGCTATCCGCAAAAACATTTATGGTATAGTATTACATTCCTTTCATCGTCTTATTCATTATAAACAAGCAAGGTGAATAGAAGTAAATAGATACAATAACTCTATGAGCTGCCGCTCCTGCACCCCGCTTTCACCCGCAAGGACGGAGAGCTCCATTGCAAGTGCTCTTCGCGCATGCGTTTTCGCACCTATGGTGCTCAAATATCTTTTTAGTGTGTGGTGCAGGAAAGGTGCTGTGCACCTTTCCTGCACCACACACTAAAAAGAGCGCAGGCGCGCAGGCGCCTGCCAGCAGGGGAGCCACAAGATCCCGATGGGGATGGAAATCAAACTCAAGCTCTGTTCATGATTTTTCGCACCTACAGTGCTCAAAACAGTTTTCATTATGTGGTACAGGAAAGGTGCTGTGCACCTTTCCTGTACCACATAATGAAAAGAGCGCAGGCGCGCAAGCGCCTGCCAGCAGGTCAAACAGGAAGATGAGGATGGGCATCAAACACTTTGTTAGGGAAGGATGGCGATGGCCCGCACGGGGAAGGTGCCAACACCTTTGAATTTTGGAGGCAAGGCACTGAAGCGGAATCCTTGCTCGGGGAGTTGTTCAAGGCCGCGCAGATGTTCAACAATTAAGATTTCTGAGTGGAGTAGCTGTGAATGGACCGGACGTTCCTGTCCACTGGTATCGTCGATGTTCACCGCATCAATTCCCACCAGTTTTACGCCGCATTCGACTAAATAACGAGCGGCATCGGCAGTGACATAAGGATGATTCTCAAAATACTGGTCGGTACGCCAGTAGTGATCCCAACCAGTATGAATTAATACTGCGCGCCCACGTAGCTCTTTGCCCTCAAAAAAGCTACGATCAATCGCCAGCGACTTACGGTAGTCAGCCCGAATGACAATTCCATCCAGATCCGCCATACTGGTCAGACTCACTTCTGAGAGATCTTTGCCATGCTCATAGCGATGAAAGGGAGTATCTAAATAGGTGCCAGTATTCGCAATCATCTCGATCTTCGCGATATGGAACTCAGTACCCGGTGCATAACGTGTGCGCGACTCTTCTCTGCTCAAATAATCGCAAACAATTGGTGCGGGAAAACCTTTCAATGTAATCAGTTCAGTATCAATCGTATGGCTCACATCGATGAGGCGCTCGTTTTCAGCAGAGGCAGACACAGAAATACGTTTATGGGGTTCAGTAATAATTTCTTTGTTACTGATCTTCACCTGCTCGACCATCAACAATTGCATATCTTGGACCAGATAGTCGATGAGTTGCTGATCAGAAATATCGTCGCTATCGATATCCAAACGGAATCCCTGGCCCTGAATGCCTCCACCATTGGTAAACTTGATCTCAAAATCAAACTGAACGCGTTTATCCATATCGGTCTTCCTTCTTGCTTCAAACATAACAAGAGAGATACGTGCCTCTCTGCGTGTTACTGTAACAAATGGAGGGAAGAGAAGAAATAGACAAAATAGGAATAGGGCCAAATAGACATATGTATGATCTAACCAGAAATCCAGCTTACAACCCGCTATTTATCTGCTCAGGCATCCCAGTTTTGCGCCAGACGAGTCAGGCGTTCGCGATATTCGATACGTTCCAGCCAGACAGCAGGCCAGGCAGCCAGACCCAGATGCGCGCCAGCAAAGGCCCCAGCCAGACAGGCGAGCGAGTCCGAATCGCCTGAAGAGACAGCGGCACGTTGAATAGCGGACACAGCATCATTGGGAAAGAGCAAGAAGCAGAAAAGGCCGGTTGCCAGCGCCTCTTCAGCGATCCAACCAGCTCCGGTCGCCAGACAGGGATCCGCCTGAACATCAGGATGTTGTAAGGCCTGCTGCAAACGCACCAATACGCCCAGACATTCATCCCAACCTGCCGCGATAAATTCTTCCGCAGAGGCCGCCTTCGATCGCTTCCAGAGCGGCCCCAACCAATCCTGATGATAGACTGTACGCTGACTATGTGCATATGCAATCAAGCGTTCAGGTAAGCCCACCAGATCGTCACCACCACCTGCTATCAGATCAGCTATCACATAGGCCGTCAAATCAGCCGCCGCCAGCCCAGTTGGATGTCCATGTGTTAACGCCGCCTGAAATTGCGCAATCGCCGCCCGTTCCTGTTCCGTGACAGCAGGCAGCAGGCCCACAGGAGCCACCCGCATATTCGCGCCACATCCTTTAGAGCCGCTGATCGTCGCCTTATACCATGGCAGACCACACGCCAGATAATCGCAGGCCTGCATACAAGTCATACCGGGAGCACGATTATTATCCGGACTCTCATTCCAGGCAATAAAAGCATCACGCAGCGGCTCCTCCAACGTCTTCACTGTATAGGGTTGCTGTGCGACCAATAACGCCTCCCCCACTGCCAGGGCCATCTGCGTATCATCTGTCACACGCGCCAAAGGAGAGGATAGATCGTGTGGGCCGGCGGGTGGATATTTGGTCAAAATATCGACAACCTGTAAAAATTCGGTATCGGCCCCCAGTGCATCACCATAAGCCAATCCAAACAGACATCCTGCGGCGCGCTGTACAGGCAGGACATTCCTGGTAGTCTTTTGCATTTCTACACATACTCTCTATTATTCATAAGACAAAGTGATAGAATAGCTTTAATATAACACGGCAATAATCGCATTGTATAGGGCTTAACCTGCTTGCCAGGATCTTCCAATTCTCATGCGCAGGAACCGCATCCCCATTCCAACCAATGCGGGAAAGCGCGGAAAGCCAACATAGCCGCCGAAGGCTGCACAAAAAAATTGGGAAATTCTTGATGGACAGAATATCATGGACAGAATATCTATAAACAGGTGATTTTTTGTTCTCAACTCCTGTGATTGTATTCTGGGCAGAATCGTGTATAGTAGAGATAGAGTTTGTCCCTGGTAGCACCAGGGACAGCGTATTTTTTGAATCCCTGTGATAAGTATCTTAGGAGAAATCGTTTGCAGCTCAGAATTTACTTTAATCCTGCCGAACTTTCGTATGTCGAACCATCCGCCAACGATATCTATATCGTGATTGATGCCATGCGTGCCACGACAACTATGACCGTTATGTTTGAGCAGGGTGCCAAACAGGTGCTTGCCGCCCATACCCTTGAACAAGCCCTGGAGTCTGGGCGCAAGATCCCTGGACGCCTGCTCTGCGGCGAACGTCATACCCAGACACCTCCCGGCTTCGATTACGGCAACTCGCCTGCTCAGTTTGCCCAAATGGATCTTGCAAATCGCGAGCTTGTCCTTACCACCAGCAATGGCACACGCGCGCTCTTTGCCTGTCCCGAGAAGAGTATTCGTCTGGCTGGTTGTTTCTATAATGGAAGTGCTGTCACTACCCGAGCACTATCCCTGGCCCGGGAGCGTCAGAGCAATATCGCGATTGTTTGCGCCGCCGAATATGGCTATTTCGCGCTTGAAGATAGCGCCTGCGCCGGCTACCTGGCCCAGGAACTCTTGCGCCAGTATCCCAAGCTGACTATTCACGATAGCACCTACGGAGCTATCACCATCGCGGAAAACTATCCGCCAGACATCCTGCGCCAGAAAGCCCAATCATCCCTGGATCTGCTGGCAATCGGACATGATCAGGACCTGAATTATTGCCTGACGAAAAGCCAGAGCACGGCTGTTCCAATGGTGACCGGCATCGAAGCCGAAACTGACCTCTTACAGCTCGCCTGTCTGGCTCCAGAACTGGTCGCGCCAGGTACCCTGTAATCGCATACAATCTATGAGTAAACCTGATACAGGCTCCTGCACACGGTCGATGAAACTACAAAGATGTATAGATGTGTAGGAATTTTTTCTGATACGCACGTCAGCGGCTTTTTATGATATACTGCTGTAACAATATCTCAAAATGGATTTTCTCCTCGTAGAGATTGAAAGCACCACTATTCGGGACAGAACAAAGGCTTGGATTATCAGATCATGTTCCATTGCTAAGAAAGCTTGATCATCATTATGCAAACACACTATCCGTTCTTAGAGCGCCTACGGCATGGTCCACTGTTATGCGACGGTGGAATGGGAACTGAACTCTACGCACGCGGGATTTCTTATGAAAGATGCTTTGAACATCTGAATCTGACGAATCCTGAACTGATCAAGTCCGTCCATCTGGATTATGTGGCTGCCGGGGCTCAAATTATCGAAACCAATACCTTTGGAGCCAATCGCTATCGCCTCGCTGAACATGGTCTGGAAGATCAGGTCTATGAGATCAATCGCGCTGGCGCCAAGATTGCTCGTGAGGTGCGTGATCTAAGCGAGCAACCAATCTTTCTGGCAGGCAATATTGGTCCATTGGGGAGCCCACTCGCGCCAATTGGAAAGATTCAGCCAGACGAGGCCCAAACGGCATTTCTTGAACAAACTGAGGCCCTCCTGCAATCAGGTGTGGATCTCTTGATCATCGAAACAATGTCTGATCTAACCGAGATGAGCGAAGCATTGACCGCTGTACGCAGCCTCACCGATCTGCCCGTGGTCGCATTGATGACCTTTGGCGAAGATGGTACTGTGACCAGCGGCGAAGACGCTCCTACCGTTGCGCGCACCTTGCGCGATCTCGGAGCAAACGTGGTTGGCGTCAACTGCGCCATGGGGCCCGCCAGCATGTTTGACGTCGCTCAGGACATGTGTGCTTATACGAGTGAGGATTTCTTTATCGGGGTGCAGCCAAACGCGGGCCTGCCGCGCCGCGTGGGCAATCGCTTTATCTATGTTTCTACCCCCGAATATTTTGCGGACTACACGCGCCGCTTCCTCAAGGCTGGCATTCGCATGATTGGTGGCTGTTGTGGCACCACACCCAGACATATTTCCGCCATGCATGATGTCCTGACCGAGCTTGCCCCGACGACCACCATCACAACCGACCTGATACCTGCCAGCACTCCTACCCTGGAAGCACTGCGCGAACGTATCCAGGAGACAGCCACAGCAGGCACACCCGCACAGCCAGCCCCCACCCATGTCGCCCAACTTTTACAGGATGGGAAGTTCGTGATCAGCATCGAAATGAGCCCGCCGCGCAGCGTAAAATTCACGCGCTTCCTGCAAAATGCCATCTTGATCCGTGACAGCGGCGCTGACGCTATCAATATTACCGACAACGCCATGGCCCGTGTGCGTATGAATAATGTTGCCGCCGCCCGCTTGATCCAACAAAACGTCGGCATCGAAACCATCGTCCACTTCACGCCGCGTGACCGCAATCTGATGGCCGTGCAAAGCGATGTCATCGGAGCGCATGCCACCGAGATTCGCAATATCCTGGCGATTACAGGCGATCCGCCCAGTCATGGCGACTTCCCCAACTCCACAGGTATCTGGGATGTTGATAGCATCGGCCTGATCTCAATCCTGCACAATCTCAATTTAGGACTCGACGGCAATCGTCGCAAGCTTGCTGCCGCCAGCTCTTTCTTTATCGGCTGCGCAGCCAATCCAGTCGCGCCCGATCTGGATGTAGAGATGGAGCGCCTGCACCGCAAAATTGAGAATGGAGCACGCTATATCATGACGCAGCCGGTCTTTGCCGCCGAAACATTTCTCAGCTATAAGCAAAACTACGAAAACCGCTACGGCCAGATTCCTATTCCTATCTTGATAGGACTCCAACCGCTGCATTCCTATCAGCAGGCCGAAAAGTTCCATAATGAAGTACCTGGTATCGTCATCCCAACCGAGATTCGTAACCGCATGCGCGAAGCGGGTGACACGGGTAGCACGGTCGGACTGGACATTATCAAAGAACTCTTCGACAATCTGGCACCCGCCGTGCAGGGCGCATACATCATGCCGCTCGACCGCTACGAACTCATCACAGAGCTCATCCCCTATATCCGCCAGCGCACACAATCCCCATACGCGCGAACGTAAGCCCTTTCAAGCGGGATTGCAAAGGGCAATCAGCCCTTTCAAGCGGGATTGCAAAGGGCAACCAGCCCTTTCAAGCGGGATTGCAAAGGGCAACCAGCCCTTTCAAGCGGGATTGCAAAGGGCGGCAAGCCCTTTGCCGGGGTTTGGGGTGTCCCCAACTACCCCTTTTTCTTCTTTTCTTCGCCGCCGCACGCGGCAGGCGCGTAAAATTATTCCTCTTTTAACACAATTCACCTGATTACTTAAGGATTCATATGTTATACTTCCCTATGACATGATACAATTCAAAGCATGGATACTCATGCTTTTGGCACTTCTTTCCCCTTTTAAAATATGGCATAAAGAATGGAAGTAATGTGTACAGGAAGGAGCATGTACTTTGAGAAGATCTACTACGCTTTTCTGGATGTCAGGACTTGCAGTAGTACTTATACTGGCACTCTTTGTAGGCACGGGCACACTACAAGGCCAGCAAGCCTCCGCACGTGCAGCAGTGAACTCATGCACACTCAACTCCCCGGCCGGGAATGTACAACACGTTATCTACCTGCAGTTCGACAATGTGCACTTAACACGTGATAATCCCAATATTCCTTCAGATCTAGAACAAATGCCCAATCTGCTCAATTTTGTTAAAAACAACGGTACGATGCTTGCGAAGAATCATACGCCGCTTATCGCGCATACTGGCGATGATATTTTGACCAGCCTGACGGGTGTGTATGGCGAGCGCCACGGAGTCTCAGTCAGTAACAGTTATCGCTATTACAACACAGATGGTAGTACCAGTTCCACTCCTGCCTTCACCTATTGGACCGCCCCGGTTTCGGCCACCAATCCGACTTATAATATGCTCAGTGCGCCCAATACCAACGCGCCTGCTCCCTGGGTTCCTTATACACGCGCTGGATGTAATGTCGGCTCGGTTGCCACTGCAAATACTGTCCTGGAGAATATCGGCACGGATATTCCAACAGTCTTTGGCGCGAATTCTCCTGAGGCAGCTGAAGTCAAGGTGAATCCAGCGCAGGCCACCAGCGACTTTGTCGGTATCGGCATCCATTGTGCTCAGAATAATGCGTTGTGTGCGACCAGTACCCATGCACGGGCCGATATCTTGCCCGACGAACCGGGCGGTTATACTGGCTATCAGGCACTTTTTGGACACAAATATGTTGCCTCACAGATCCATCCCAATGGGCCTCTTACTGACCTGAACGGCAATATTATCCAGGATAACAACGGACATGTCGGCTTCCCTGGCTTTGATAGTATGACGCCAGCCGTCTCGCTGTCCTATGTAGCAGACATGCAAGAACATGGTGTTCCCGTCACCTATGCCTATCTCTCAGACGCTCACGATCCCCATCCTTCCACTGGCTCTGCTTATGGACCGGGGCAGGCGGGCTATGTGGCCGCACTGAAAGCCTATGATGATGCCTTTGGCAAGTTCTTTACACGCCTGCAAGCAGATGGGATCAATGCCCATAATACCCTCTTCGTGTTTACGGCGGATGAAGGCGATCATTTCGTAGGCAGTGCGCCTACACCGGCCAATTGTGACGGCGTCACCGTTCCCTGTACGTACAACCAGGTAGGTGAAGTCAATGGCAACCTGACCGGCTTGCTGGCGACCCAGAAGAATATCACGACCCCCTTCACCGTCCATGCAGACTCTGCGCCAACCATCTATCTCACCGGACAGCCTGCGCGCACAGCTCCCGTCACACGTACCTTCGAGCAAGCGCTGGCAGAAATCACCGCGACCAATCCTTACACGGGCAAGACCGAAAAGATTACCCATTCTCTGGCTGATCCAGTTGAGATGCAACTCTTGCACATGGTCACCGCCGATCCGACGCGTACGCCAACCCTGACCCTCTTCGCCAAGCCTGATTACTATCTCTATGCGGGCGCGCCCAACTGTATCCAACCCTGCATACAGGCGGAATCAGCCTTTGCCTGGAATCACGGGGATGTCTCGCCCGATATCAATACCACCTGGCTAGGATTGGTAGGGCCCGGTATCCAGAATCAGCAACTCAATACAACCACCTGGGCAGACCATGCAGACATTCGTCCGACCATGCTGGCCTTGCTGGGATTGAAGGACGATTATGTCCATGATGGTCGTGTGCTGTTTGAAGTCATAACCCATCAAGCGCTTCCACCGGCAGTACGGGCCAATCGTGCCTTCTATGAGCAAATCGCCCAGCTCTACAAACAGATCAACGCCCCGGTTGGCAAGCTGGGACTGAGCAGCCTGGAGATCTCAACCCGCGCCCTGCAAAGTCATAGCGCCAACGATCAGACCTATACCACCTTAGAAAATCAGCTACAGCTCATTACCACGCACCGCAATACACTGGCGAAACAGATGATTACGGTCCTGGAAAATGCGGCATTCGGGACAGCCAATCCCGTCGCAACGATTGCTAATCCCAATCATCAGCAAGCACAATCCCTCTTTAACCAGGGACAGCAACTGCTGAAACAGGCCCAGAAACTCGCCGCTAACTAAGCAGACAGATCCCAATAGAAAGAGCGTGGATAGCGATAAACTATCCACGCTCTTTCTATTGGGATCTGTCTGTTGATCGGTCAACAGGGACGAAAGGTTGTTGTCAATAAGCCGTCGCGCTCAAAACTTTCGGTCAGATGTTGATCGCGCTTTAACCCAAACATATTATATTCACTATTAAACGCTACATCGTTCGCATATGTATGTAATAGATCCAGATCCGAGCGGCGTACTGGACGTAAGTATATCTTTTCACCACGTATCATAAATGAAAAACATCCTTAGTAGTATTTGATAGAATTTATTCACAACACTATCATAAACAGAATCTGTTCCGTTGCCTATATACTGAGCAACCCAGGATTTATTGCACCTGTATGCCGACACGGATCAATAAATCCCGACAGAGAGAAGCGGGATATTTGATTGGCAGACGGCGATTGCTATGGGAGTCCGAGCCAGCACTGATCAGCAGTTGATGCCGCTGCGCATAGGCCAGATACAGTGCTTTTTGCGCCTCAGAATGCAATGGATAGTACACTTCCAATCCATCCAACGGCACCTCCTGACGCAATTGATCGAGCATGGTTTCGCTATAACGTGTAATGTCATCACGTCCAGGATGGGCCATAATACAGACCGCGCCAGCACGATGGGCCGCCTCAACCACCTCCAGACAATCATTGGTAACGTTACGCAGGCCAGCATCGGTCAAGATCTTGTTAAGCGTCACGGTATTCGGCGCGTAGCGATGCTCGATCAATAATTTAGCGATATCACGAAATTGTCGTGGCACGCCAGCACTTTCTGGTAATAGTGTTTGCTGTCGCGGGAAACCATAGCCCTTCGCAAGCAAATTCGCATAGACCATCCGGATATTATCCTGCTGCCCCTGGATGACAGCTTCTCCCAGTAGCCGTAGCTCCTCACGTTGGGGACCAAAACCATAACACAGAATATCAGTCGGATAACCATGCCAGATGGTTGTCATTTCAACGGCCGCCAGCACTGGCAACTGCTGCTGCGCCGCCAATTGCTGGATCGCTGCCGCTACCTCAACACGATCATGATCCGTCACCGCGACCAATGCAAACTTCTCTGCCGCCAGATACGCGATTAATTGTTCAGGAGTCCATAAACCATCGCTATAGGTTGTATGCATTTGTAAATCAATGGCATCATCTGGCTGCAAGACAAGTTGTGAAGTTAATGACTCCAAAATGAGAATCCTTTCCATCAAAGGCAGCAAAAAAGAGAACTGAAAAGCCCTGAATATCGAGAGACAAAGCATCCAACAAATAGTATGAGTATCACTGGCTTTATTATCGCATAAAAAAGAACCGGTCCGACAGTAGCTTTCTTCTGCTTCACCATGCTGCATGCAATAGCATTGGGACGATAGTGTAACTCCTCTACCGCCGCCTGCACCAATGCCCGTGTAGGGGGACTGACATGTCGATCATTTCCATTTAAAACATGTGATGAGGTGATGCCTCAGCGCTATCAATCTGGTTCCAAATGGATATTAGACATATCAAATTCAGTCAGGTATACTTCTTTTATGATCTTTATGTGAAACAGCTGCAATAGTAATATATGCAAATTTTCACTTATTTTAATGATGTATAGCAGCATAGAAAGCAAGAGGATAATATGGTGAAAGAAGATTGGAACGCGGATTTATACGACCAGAAACATGCATTCGTCTTCAAATATGGGGCAAGCTTGATCTCAATTCTTGCTCCACAGGCCGGAGAAACCATTTTGGATCTGGGATGTGGCACCGGTCATCTCACACGCGCTATTGCCGACGCGGGGGCGCATGTCATCGGTATGGATAGTTCCGCCAGCATGATCGAATCCGCCCGGATTGCCTATCCCGGCCTTGATTTTCAGGTTGGGGATGCCACCAATTTCACCCCGGCCAGCCCCGTCGATGCCATTTTTTCCAATGCCACGCTGCACTGGATACAGAATCCTGCAGCGGCAGCCAGGCACATGGCGGCAGCCCTCAAGCCTGGAGGACGGCTGGTCGCCGAGTTTGGCGGCAAAGGCAATATCGCGACTATCACCAGCGCAACCCGGCAGGCAGCCAAAGAAATCACAGGACAGGATATTCAATCTAGTTGGTATTTTCCCTCAATAGGTGAATATACTTCCTTGCTAGAGCAGTATGGATTAACAGTGAACAGCGCCATTCTCTTTGAGCGCCCAACGCCTCTGGAAGGTGAAGATGCACTGCGCAACTGGCTCAATATGTTTGGACTCGTCATCTTCCAGCAGTTGCCCGAAGACATCAAGCAACAAGTTATTATAAGAGCCGAGGCCCTGGCACGTCCCACCCTCTATCAAAATGGCCGCTGGATAGGCGACTACCGGCGCCTGCGCATCGTCGCCTATAAAGATGCGTGAACACGCCAAGGCCCGATCTAGCCAGGATCGGGCCCCGTCTCCAGACATGGCAATGACGCGCTTAGTGACACCTTATAACGTATCCTGCCGAGATTTCACCTGCCTCATTTGGCCGGTTGTCATCTGATTCATACTTAGTACTGCTCCCGCCATATCGGCCCCTTTCAAGTTCGCCTCTGTGAGGTTGGTATAGCTCAGATTGGCACGCCGCAAATCGACATCACAAAGATTGGACATACTGAGGTCCGCCTTGCTGAGGTCTGCATAAGTTAGATTAGCACCCTTGAGATTCGCCTGTCGCAAATTACTGGCGTGCAGGATGGTAAGATTCAAATCAGCATTGATAAAATTAACACCACTCAAGTTAGCATTTGAGAGGTCAAACTGCGCCAGGCTTGCCTCGCTCAGATCCTCATCCTGAAGATCTATCGAAACCTCCGGATGATCCTGACGAAAAGCATTCCACTGTTCATAAGTGCTGCGCTGTAAAAGTTCTAGCAAATCTATCTTATCCATTGCGATGACCTCCGCGACAGAAATTGAGGCTCTCCCAACAATGCAAGCAGCATGTCTTCTGGAAATCTCGAGCATCTATCAGCACCGTCCATCGTATAACACACCACTCCAATAAGCAAGGATGATAATGATGTACTATAACAGTAAAACTGATTGTCACTATGAATGTGTTAGGCTAAGAAGGAGTTGAATTGTGTCACGAGCCCGCTTACGTAATCTTGGAATTAAACCTGGAAAAATGCCAACCGGAACCTATAATGCGATTACCGATGTGCCCGGAGTCCTGGTGGGACAGGAAACGATTATTCAGGATGATCAGGATAGCCAGCGTGTCGCACGTACAGGTGTCACGATGATCGTGCCACGCGATGGAGATATCTGGAACGATCATGCCTGCGCTGGCTTCTTTAGCTTTAATGGCTGCGGCGAGATGACTGGTTTGCCATGGATCGAAGAATCCGGGATGATTCATACCCCTATCGGTATTACCAATACAAATTCGGTAGGAGTCGTGCGAGATGCCCTCGCAGCCTATCCCATGGTCATGGCGGATAAATGGAACAGTCCACCCTCTATCTCCTCCTCCTGGGCTGGCTCCCTGCCAGTTGTGGCGGAAACCTGGGATGGCTGGTTGAATGATATTACTGCCTTCCATGTAACGCAAGAACATGCCTTTAAAGCGCTCCAGGCAGCCAGAAGCGGCCTCGTCCCGGAAGGGAATGTCGGAGGGGGTACCGGCATGATCTGCCATGAATTCAAGGGCGGTACCGGCACATCATCCCGTATCGTTCCCTATCAGGATCGGGATTATACCGTAGGCGTGCTGGTACAGAGCAATTATGGGAACCGCGATATGTTACGTATCGATGGCGTACCCGTGGGCCGCGAACTGGACTTCACTCACGTCGCCAATCCCTGGCTGACATCCCCTAAAGGCGGCTCCATTATCGTAATTATCGCAACCGATGTTCCGCTCCTACCAACGCAATGTACCCGTCTCGCCAAACGCGCCACCGTTGGTCTGGCTCGCGTTGGCGGCACAGGACAGAACGGCAGCGGGGATATTTTCCTGGCCTTCTCTACCGGCAATCATGCTCTGAGCACATCCCAGGGCTTCCTGAGCATGGACATGCTCCCCAATGATCATCTCAACGACTTTTTTGACGCCGTTGCCGAAGCGACCGAGGAGGCTATCCTCAACGCCCTCTGCGCCGCCGAAACCATGATAGGCTGGCAAGGCCATCGCGTCGAAGCCCTCCCATTGGAGGATGTCCAGCGCATCATGGAACGCTATCGACCACGTTAAATTCTTACCGTACCGACATTCACCCACCATTGTGATAGCACTATTTTCTCATATGCTATTATTTCAGGCGTTTTTATTTTACACTAATAGAGACAATTGAAATAATAGCATCGCAATCATCAAAGAAAACTAGCTTCATTGCACATACTATGCGGCTTATAGACCTGATAAAAGATGTAATGAATATGTATTTACTCACAATACACTCTAAACAAAATACATATCTTTTAGCTTGTATAACAAATTACCATTATTTGCGCGACTAGCATGTTTTGTGTTACAATGCTTTTACCAGAGAACCCATAGAGCCCAAAGCGAACACCTGTTTCTCATAGAGACATCTTTTCTATCGGCTCAGGTCCAACGTCGTCCCCGCACATGGCCAGCAAAGGGATTACGCATTGATCGCCTGTATACCAAATTATCCAGGAGCAAAGTTCAAACAAGCTTATACATTGTTTGAAGAATGAGAAAAAAAGACGTCTTATACTACGAGAGCCTGAAACCGAATAGGATAAGTGAGCAGAGCTGAAAGGATTCGTTGATGAAAGATGCATACAT
Source organism: Dictyobacter arantiisoli (assembly GCF_008326305.1). Classification (GTDB taxonomy): domain Bacteria; phylum Chloroflexota; class Ktedonobacteria; order Ktedonobacterales; family Ktedonobacteraceae; genus Dictyobacter; species Dictyobacter arantiisoli. The sequence continues at coordinate 18,004 of NZ_BIXY01000089.1, forward strand.
AGAAATTTCCTATTCCCCTATTTCTTCCGAGGCACCTATGATCTTGCATAAAGGCGCGCGCTGCTATGCCAGATCTTTAAAGCAAACCTTTCGTAGCTCCAACCATATGTATAGCAGCCAGACGAGAGAAGATCCTTATACTATACCAGCCTTCCCACTAACCGCCCGGTCCAGTTCTCTCCGTCCTCAACACAAACAACGTATCAAAGCCAAAGTCTATATTGTCGAGCAGGACGAAATCTATAGCGAGCAGGCCGTTTAAATCAGAAGCCAGCAATCGGATTACAGGAAACGAGCCAGAAAGCCCTGTCCATTCATGGCAGGGATGAATGGCTCTTCCTGATTGACAACCATTAAAACATTTTGTATACTCTCCTGTATGAAATGAAGCCATTGCAAAAAGATTCGTCTGAAGACGATGAGGCACGATACCCACCTCACGGTTGGTTGGGCTTCATGCACCACAAGAACAAGTGGTTGGTACCCAGGGGCACTCGGAAACCTGCAAACCTCGGTTTGCGCAACGCTTCTGGACATGTGGACCGCTACCTTTCAGTTGTGAGACTGATGGGCAAGTCTCATGGATGAAGGAAGAATCCCTGTGCATTTATGCCAGGGAGTGTCAACAATAGATACAACACTACCTCCGAAATTGGGATGAAAAAGGCTTGCATATGACGTTACGTCATCCCTTATGCTCTCTCATGAAAGGAGGTAGTACTTGGATCAAGGTTATTATCAGACGGGTCAGTTTGCCAGAAAAGCAGCTGTTACGGTGCGTACCCTACGCTTTTATGACAAGGTTGGACTCCTATCACCACAGCAGCATACCGCTTCTGGACATCGTTTATATAGCGAACAGGATTTCTTTTGCTTGCAGCAGATTCTGGCACTAAAAATGCTTGGCTTCTCTCTGGCAGAGATTAAAACTTGCTTGCAAACGGAACCACAGCAACTCCAACAGGTGCTTGCAATCCAGAAGCAGATGTTGTACGAACGGCGCGCTCAACTGGAGACAATTATCCAGGCGGTCAATCAGGCCGAAAGTCGAATGCAAAACAAACAGCCCATCTGGGAGTCAATTGTAAGTGTGATCCAGGTGATACAAATGCAGCAAAATAGTGATTGGCACGAGAAATACTTTACCAAAGAGCAGCTCGAAAAGATGCAGCAGATCAGCGAGCAAGCCTATACTTCTGAACAGCGTCAGCAGATAGCCGACTGGGGTCAGGGCTGGAGTGAAGAAGATCAAAAACAGGCGGATCAGCAATGGCAAGCGGTGAATAGCGAACTACATCAGTTGGTCGCCACAGGGGCAGATCCAGCCAGCGCTGAGGCTCAGAAGTGGGTCGCCGCATACCGCACTCTGATTGCCCAATTCACCCATGGCGATATGGCTATCGAGTCTGGCCTTAAAAAGTATTATAAGACGCTTGAGCAATTGCCTGAACAAGAGCAACCACTCAAGTTACCCTATAATGCCGAGGAGAGCGCGTTTATTGCCCGCGCAGTCGCTATCCATCAACAAGGGCAGGAAGCACAGTAGGGCTCTGACGATCCTACTGATAAAGTGTTTGATTCCCACTCCCATCGGGTTTTTGTGGCTCACCCACCTGTGGGTGGTGCAGAATAGGTGCTTCGCACCTATTCTGCACCACCCACTAAAAACAGTTTTGAGCACCGCAGGGGCGAAAACTCATGCATCAGGATGGCGAAGACCATGGGAATCAAACACTTTGTGAGTGCATGCTTGCCTGCGCAAGGCAGAGAGAAGTTTTGTTTGAGGTAGGAGGTAGGCGACTGCCTGCCTCCCACCTCAAACGTTAAAGGGGCTTGCTTCACAATGAAAAAAATGGTCAGGGACAAAGCTGGCGCATTAGCTGACAACCGACACAGTTCCATCTGAATAGACTCGAACCATAACTGTGGGGAGAGGCCTGGTTGCAGGCCCTTTTAGAACTTTCCCATGCTGCGCGGGATCAAATTGGGCATGGTGACGTGGGCAAATCAGGGTGTGACTCTGGGCATCATAGTTGACGAGCACTCCCTGGTGCGTACAGGCTCGATCATAGGCAACCAGCACATTGTCCGGCAGATTGATCAAGATACCTTCATTGTTGCTCACAGGATTGGTGAAATTGTGAGCAGTGTTTTTCGCGGGTAGCGCGGTACTGATCAAGGTGCCTGGCGGGGCAACCATGTGATCTCTGGTAGCCTGGGGGGCTACTGGAGTAGTATTGGTGGACTGCCCGGGCAGATGTAGTGTTCCATTTTGGACCAGTCGCAACAGGCTAAAGCCGCCGCCTGCCAGCACACCTACAGTAATAATACTGTTGACCGCCGTGATAATACGCCGCCGCCCTGGATCAGGCTGTCCCGGGCGTTTGCTACGTTGCTTTGTAGGCATGGCTGCCTGCTTACCAGTCATTGCCTCTCCTGGAGGTGGCGTAGTGATCGCAAGGGGCGTAGCAGGAGGTGGAGTGTTCTGGCGCAAGCCTGGAAATTTACCGGTCTCAACCGCTATAGCAGATAATTTCTGGCTGGTAGCTAAGTTGGGCATGGCATATGACGCGTCTGCAGTCTGGCGCGGCGCAGATATAGCCGGGCGGTTGATGAGAGCGATACGTTGCAAATTAAATTGTGTGCTTCCAGGAAAGGTCAGCGCGACACTGGGTATACGGCTTGAAGTGATGCCAGGCATCGCCAGATTTCCTTCACGCGTCTCACCAGGCGGCAATGTGTCCAGCAAATTTAGATGTACTTTCATAGGTAGGGATGTACTGGTCGCAGTAGTGCCGGGCAGTGTTTCAAGGAACGCGACCGCAGGCTTAGCTGCTTCTTCCATCACATCTAGTACGCGCTCGAAAGCAGTGACCAGCTTGCCAGCCGACTGGAGACGCAGATTGGGATCGCGCTCAAGCGCCCGCTGTAATGCGATGTCTAACGCCGCCGGAAGCTCAGGGACCACCGCATGGAGCGAGGGGATACGCTCATCAACATGCATCTGGATCAGCTCAAAGGGGTCGGCACTGGTGAAAGGGGCATGTCCACACAACATTTCAAAAACCAGGATACCCAATGCGTACACATCCGTACGGGTGTCGAAGCCCCCTCCCTGCACGAGCTCAGGCGCGCTATAGGCAGGATTTGTTAACAGGGTGCCCGCGACACTAAATAGACCCCGATAGGGGTGCGCCACCTGACCAATGCCATTTATCTCAAGCATATGTGCCAGCCCAAAGCCAGCCACCATCACAGTATAGATTCCCTCAGCACCACCTTCGCGTACCAGGAGCACATTTGAGGATTTCAGCGTCCCATGCCATACCTGCTGGTTATGCACATAATCCAGGGCTTCTGCAATCTGACGTAAGAGGGGCAGCATAAGCTCAGGTGTACAGCGACCCTGGCTGGCAAGCAGCGTCGCGATGGTATCCCCTTCAATCAGCGGCGATACCAGATAGGGATAGCCATATTGCTCACCAAACGCGTAGGTCGGCACAACATGGGGATGTTGTAAGCGCTTCAAAGCGGCAGCTTGCTGCATAAAACGCTCCATAAAGCGTTCTCGTGCCAACCCCTGGCACTCATCCGGCAACAAAAAAATCGTCACCATCACTGACTGCTCACTCGTCTGCTGTTGAGCGATATATACCGCGCTCAATTTCCCCTGGCCAATTAATTGTGTAAGCCTATACGCGCCAATATTTTGCCCAACAAGTTGCGCCACCGATGTGAGCATAACATCCCCCCTTGATATGTGCCATTGTAGTCCTCACCTTTGCGGTAAGGCACAACGCTTCGTACACACAAGCTCCCAACCACAAAAAAATCCCTTTCTCTATAGTGTAACAACTCAAGAGGATGAGCGTCAAGACAAACCAGTCCTCGACAGGACTTGTGGGTAGTTTGGGTAGCAATTGAAGCAGAATGCAGCAAAAATGGCATTCTGATAGAATAGGGAAAATACGTTGGTAGTTTTGGGCTATCCTTTGTAGTATTCTCGGATTTTCCAGACACTCTGCGCTATACTACCCCTACGAGTCGCACGAAAGCAATACTCTATACATTCAAAAGCTGCACTATCAACAAAGATTGAAAAAAATAACTTCTCATGCGCTCTATTTTCGCCCGGCGCACTCTCTATAGATAAAAAACACGTCGCATACGGGAGATTCATCTTGAAAAGATCTCATTTCACACGCGAAATAGTTGAAATAATTGCCTTTACACTGGTACTCTTTATCGTTATTCGCTTCGTTATTCATGGTTACGCGATGCACAACAACACCAACATGCAGCCCAGCGTGAGCAGTAACGCATATATCATGGTCAATCGGACCTCCTATCTCTTTAAAAAGCCAGATCGCGGCGATGTTGTTGTGCTGCATTATCCCTCTAATCCCAATACCGACGTGGTAGCCCGTATCATTGGTCTGCCCGGAGATACGATCAGAACGAATAGTACCCATGTCACCGTCAATGGAACTACCCTCGTTGAGCCCTATGTGCAGACACCCTTTAATCCTGAGGCACGCGAGTGGAAGGTTGCTCCCAACACATATTTTCTACTCAACGATAATCGTCAAATTGCCGATGATTCGCGCAATTGGGGCTCTGTAAATAAAGATATGATTGTCGGCAAGGCTGTGATTAATTTTTGGCCGCTCTCACAATTCGGCTTTATTAACAACCATTCAGATACCTTTGCTCAGGTCAAAAATCCTGCCCCCTGATACCCAAATTCTATAGAAATCGCTAGAGATTTGTGCGAATCTCTAGCATAAACCTGCATATAATAGAGATTTCATGAGTTTTAACATTGCATTCCAGATTTCCTCACGTTATGCTATATATATGCTCGGTCGTGTCATGAATAAGCCGTAACCTCTCCCACGCGGTCAGGACAGCTATGATGCGAGAACAATAGCAAAAACACGAATACACCTGAAGGTAGATATACAAGGAAGTCGTATGCAATCAACGTCTCAACCAACGCCCAATCCCATGGGCGTCGCTCGCTTTATCTCTGCCTGCCAACGCCAACCTGTCACAACGACACCGCTCTGGTTTATGCGTCAGGCGGGCCATTGTCTGGCCGATTACCGCAAACTACGCGAAAGCTATGATATTTTAACGATCGCACGCACACCAGAACTATGCTCACAGGTATCGCTCCTGCCAGTTGAGCGCTACGGCGTCGATGCGGCCGTCATGTACAACGATATTATCCTTCCCTTCGCAGGCATGGGACTGCACACAGAACTTGATCCGGCACGCGGCCCTATCGTTGAGAATCCTGTCCAATCCCTTCAGGACGTGGAGAATCTTATTATCAGCGATGCAGAAGAGGCCACGCCCTTTGTAATGGAGGCGATCAGGATTGTCAAACGGGAGCTACATGGCAAGCAAGCCGTGATTGCGATTGCTGGTGGTCCCCTTACGCTGGCTCTATATATACTTGAAGGCATTCCCTCACGCGATTATGCACGCGCCAAAACAGTGTTGTATCAACAACCTGAAGTATGGCATGCCTTATTAGAAAAAATTACTCGGGTATTGATCAGCTACGTGCAGGCAGAAATCAGGGCAGGAGCTGATGTTGTACAGATGTTTGATAGCAATGTCGGCATACTGGGACCGACAATCTACCGGACGTTTGTCCAACCTTACTCACAACGAGTCCTTGCCGCCATCAAAGATGCGGGAGGAGTGAGCATTCACTTTGGTACCGCCAACGCCAGCCTCTTGAGCGCTATGGCTGAAGCAGGCGGAGATGTAATTGGAGTTGACTGGCGTGTCGATATTGACACAGCCTGGCAACAAATTGGCGACCAGCATGCGATCATGGGCAACCTCGATCCCATGCTTATGCTCGCCCCCTGGGACGCTATTGAAGCGCAAGCGCGAGCCATCCTGGAAAGCGTCGGGCCGCGCCCTGGACATATCTTCAATCTCGGCCACGCAGTCCATCCAGCGACGCAACCGGACACACTGCGCAGGCTGGCCGACTTTGTTCACACATATTCCTGGAACTAGCCTGCACTAAGGAAACGAGTACTCATTCGACGCATCTATGCGTGCTTCAAGCAATATACATGCTATAGATACTTTTCGGACCAGGAAGATAGGAAATAGAAAATAATGGATAGAACATCAACTCTGACACAGGCCACGCCAGAGGCGAAGCTACAGAGCCGTTTTTTGCGAGCCTGCTATGGTTTACCAGTGGACGCAACGCCCATCTGGCTGATGCGCCAGGCAGGTCGCTATATGGAAGAATATCGAGCCCTACGGGCACAGCATCCTATTCTAGAATTGATCAAGACGCCAGAATTGGCTGCTGAAGTAACGCTACAACCGATGCGGGCCTTTGACCTGGATGCTGCGATTATTTTTGCGGATATCTTGCCTCCTTTGCAAGGGATGGGGCTGAACCTCGAGTTTATGAAGGGTGAAGGACCGGTCATCCATAATCCACTGCGCACACGTGCCGACGTTGAAGCTTTGCGTGTACCTGAGCCAGAAGAGAGCCTCTGGTTCACATTGGAGGCTATCAAACTGGTACGCCGTGAACTTGCCAGCCGCAATATTCCCTTGATCGGCTTCAGCGGCGCACCCTTTACCCTGGCTTCCTATGCTATTGAGGGGGGGAGCAGCAAAAACTATCTCCACGCCAAAGGGATGATGATGAGCGACCCAGCAACCTGGCATCTGCTGATGGAGAAACTAAGCGCTGTAATCGGTCAGTATCTGCTGGCACAGGCTCGCGCAGGTGCGCAGGCGCTCCAATTCTTCGATAGCTGGGTCGGCGCGTTAAGCCCGGCCGACTATCGAGAATACATCCTGCCGCACAGCAAGCATGCCCTTGACATCGCCAGACAGGGAGGCGTGCCAATCATTCACTTTGGCACCAACACTGGAGGCATGCTTGACCTCTTACAGGAAGCGGGTGGTGATGTAATCGGCATTGATTGGCATCAAGATCTTGCCAGTACCTGGCAAACGCTCAAGCCCGGCACAGCTGTCCAGGGCAATCTCGATCCAGTTACCTTATTCGCCCCCTGGCCCGAAATTGAACGACGCACCAGAGAGATTCTAGATAGTGTGGCGGGCAAACCCGGCCACATCTTCAACCTGGGACATGGCATCCTTCAGGGCACACCAGTTGATAATGTCCGACGCCTCGTCGATTTCGTCCATACCTACACCTCACGCACCCCACAACCAGCCTAGCACTCTGTCAGACATCATGTGATGAGAGCCCCGGATGCAAGGGGCTGAGAGCCCCGGATGCAAGGGGCTGAGAGCCCCGGATGCAAGGGGCGGCGAGCCCCTTGACTGGGGGATCGGGGGCTGTGCCCCCGTCATCTCCTCTCCCCCATCCCGCCCGCGTAGCGGGCGCACAACTCATCAAACGAAGTTTGACAAAGTACCAACCAAAACAGGATGGGATATTCCCAAAATAGCCCATCCTTGCCCGATTTCTTTCCTCCTCTAACAAAAGAAGACAGACAGCGTAGCAGATGCATTTTATAGGATAGGCACACCATCAAAAAGCGCACCAGGACAGAATTGTTGTCCCTATATAACTGTTCTGGTATATTGTGAGGTATGATAGCATTATGGACGCAATTCTATCTCATGCAAGAAGGGGGTCAACTTGAAGATGAGTCAAAGATCAGCGATAATTCTCATTATGTCATCCTTATCGCTGGTAGTTATTATGGTACTCGCCATCTACTTGCTCAATCTCAATGAACAGCCGGGAGAACTGGTGACACATATTTATGCGACTCCACGGGCCACACAGGCTGGAAAACCCATGCTACAACAACTTGCACTAATTACCGATCAAGCTTATGGCAGCGGAGATCAATACGTGCCAAATAGTTGGGGAGCACAGAAAGAACGGATTGTTCGTACCGCGAACGGCGATCTTTTTATGACATATATTTCAGCAGGCGAAGGATTAACTGATCGTGAATGGCATTTGATGCATAAAGCGCCGCGGAGTGCTGATTGGCAGGAAATAAGAACCGGCAACGCGGGGGTCGAACCAATCAATATCGTGCTGGGGAAGAATGATTCAATTCATCTCTTTGCCTGGCCCGGTACACAGGGCAAGCTACAACATATTTATTCCTCCGATAACGGCAAAACTTTTATAAGTGAATGGTTGCCCGGCAACTGGCAAACGGGTCAGGAACAGGGCTATAGCAGCGTCGGTGTCAATGATAATGGCGATATGGCTTTTATTCAGACGGGAGAGGATAAGCCAGGCGTTTTCAACTGGACCTATTATAATAGCCAGGCCAATCTCTGGACATTTCATACCAACAAACTGGATTTACGCTATACCTATGCATTCCTCTTTCCAGGCTATAACGGCGATCTCTCCATTGTTGCCACCCGCGATGTCCAACGTCACATTCTGGGCCTTCCGCAAGCCTCGCAGGGCAATCCATGGATCTTTAATGAGATCAAATATTTTCATTTCGATGACGTCACCGCCAAAAATCCTCTCCCCAGCCAACTCGTAATCAAAACTGTTCAGCCAAAAGATACCAGTGATACCAGTGATCGTGACGTTCTCTATGTCACAGATAGCTATGTTGATACCGCCAATCGCCTCCACATCCTCTATCTCAACGAATATGATGGCCCACACCAGGCGATACTCGAAAACGGCAAACTGGTGAAAGATGTAGCCATGCATGGCGTCAACTTTGGACAAAAGATGCGCATCATCCAGGATACGCAAGGGCATTTCTATATCATTGCGATGGGCGAACAGGGAAACACGATCAATATTTATCCCGGGGCCGCTAATGATACTGATGGGACCAGGCTTGGTCCCGAAATCAAATTAGATATCTCGCGCTTCCCTGGCTGTACCGACTATGATTTTTGCCACTCCCCCACCTTCACCATCCCACGTGCGGGCAATGAATTGTCTGATACCATCGATGGTGTCTATGGAAACTTTAACAAGGAAGTCTATTTTCGTATCAATTTACGTGGTGGAACCAACACAGCTCCCCCCACGACAAAGATCACCTCACCCCACATAGCACTGCTCCCATATATAGACGATAAACAGCACCTGCGTTAAAATCTTTATCATGAGCAAATGGGATTATTCAGGGCGATAAGTCATGAACAATCCCACTTGCTCATGATGGATTGAAGAGAAAAGCTAAGGATGGGTCAGGACGGTCTGCATAGCTTCCAGTGCGATATTATCAGCCTCGGAAGTGACCCAGTCTTCCACGTGCGGAGCTACGCAGCTAGGGCAGGGATAGAGCTGCCCATTGAGCTGGATGCGGTAGGTAAAGCCAGGGACCGGCGCGGGCAGGAAGAGGCGTTGCGTGGCGACATGGATTAGATCCTGCTCAAGGCCCAACCAGCGCTGATGAAAAACCTGATTCGCCAGATGAACTGCAATCAGCACATGCAGTTGGCGTGCTTCTTTGATGGTTTTATCAACAAAACCAGCCTTTTCACCCATGTATGGACCAAGGAAGATCTTGAAGTAAAACCCTCCGTTGACCGGATCACGTAATGGCGAATGCTCCAATCCATCTAACATATCCTTAGCCAGGGATAAATAGGCATTGGTATGGGTGTAAGCTCCGGTACGCATCAACGCCTCGATCTCCTGACCAGTTTCGCCCATGCGGGCCTGCGTATCCATGAGGCGATTAGCACCAAAACGCCTATCGTGGATCAGGTAAATGCGGCCAAACAGATGATACTGTGGATTGTACGCCTGTTTGATAACCTCGGCTACATCTCGCTTGCCAGCCGTGATCCATTCAGGATGTTGAAAGCGCGTTCCGGCATCCACCAGGGCCAGGCCCGTCTCCAGAGCATGATCCACACGATAGCCATCCTGAAGCGGTGCTTTGACCGCGCCAGCCGAGGTATCAATCCGCCCATGTTGGATACCAAGTGTGTGGTCCAGATGTTGATACTCCGAGGTCGCCCAACCCTGTAATGTCTGATTCCAATAGGCGATAGCGCCGCTATAATCCCGCATACGGAGCAGCTCAAAGTAGACCCAACCTTTATTCAAGATCGTATGCCCCCAGCCACGCTGCACGGTTGGCAGGATACGAGCAATAAAAGTATCCAGCGAGGTATCACCGGGATGGCGCGCCCTGTACCAGTACATATTCTCAAGTAAGCGCAAATCATTGGCGCTATCCTGGCGTGTCGAATGTCCACGCTGATCACAATGCTCCGGCCCACAATTGACCTGCGCTGGATCGCTCTTGCGCCAGTTGATCAGGGTCGTCTGATGCTGCCCATCCCAGCTATGGGCATTCATATCCTGCAACACCTCAGCCGAAAGCACATCCAGATCATTGGTGCGAACACCAATCGGTGGAGAAATATGCAGTCCTGCTTTAGGATCAAAAGGGGGACGTATAAAAACGGTATACATTAACGTAATCAGGACTACAATAGGAAGTCCAAATAGCAAAGCCGAGGTTATTTGACGCGCCTTTTTAGAAGCGCGATAACGTCGCCAGAGAGAGCTTTCCGGCTCCTCCTGCGGCGGTCGCGTCTGTAATTGATTCATGATACACCCCTCTTTAGAGAGCTCGCCGAGCACAGCTATCCAGCGCAACATCAAAAAAAATGAGACCTGGAGATCAGTCAGTCAGTCAAACAAACAAACAATGAATAGATCTTCGCGCCAGCAAAAAGACCTTCTGCTATATAATCGACAAGATGGGTGATAAGAACAGTATTGGAATAAAGCAATAAAAGTGTCAATATACCAATGTAGTAGCGGCAAACGACAAAGATCACGTGCTACAATGAAGGCGTGTAGTGTTCTTCATCATGATACCTCCAAAGCAAGCAAACATTGAGGATTGAAAGAGCACAATGAAAACCGATGGATTATTCATAAAAAAAGACAATCCAGATTCAAGTAGAATAGAAAGAGGCATTGTATGACAGCCAATATCCGTGTCACCGTCTGGAACGAATTTCGCCATGAACGCCAATCGCAGGAGGTTGCCAAAATCTATCCAGAAGGTATTCATGGAACGATTGCCAGAGCGCTGGGAAACGATGGCCTGACTGTACGCACAGCTACCCTCGATGAGCCCGAACATGGCTTGACCGATGAGGTGCTCAACAATACAGATGTCCTGATCTGGTGGGGACATATGGCCCATGCCGAAGTACGCGATGAGATTGTGGATAAAGTTCACAAGCGTGTCCTGGATGGCATGGGACTGATTGTCTTGCATTCCGGCCACTTCTCAAAGATCTTTAAACGCTTGCTGGGGACCGATTGTGATCTCAAATGGCGCGAGTCCAATGATAAAGAGCGACTCTGGGTCGTCACGCCCGGCCATCCGATCACAGAAGGCATTGGAGAATATATCGAACTCGAACACGAAGAAATGTATGGCGAGCCCTTTGGTATCCCCACTCCCGATGAGTTGGTGTTCGTGAGCTGGTTCACCGGCGGAGAAATTTTCCGCAGTGGCTGCTGCTATACGCGTGGTCAGGGTAAGATCTTCTACTTCCGACCGGGACATGAAACCATTCCGACCTATCATAATCCAGAAATTCAGCAGGTCATCCGCAATGCCGTGCATTGGGCTGCCCCAACCGCCACCCGCAAACTGATCCGTGGCAACACCCAACCCGTCAATAAATAAGCGGGATTGCAAAGGGCGGCCAGCCCTTTGCCGGGGTTTGGGGTGTCCCCAAATACCCCTTTTCCTTCTTTTCTTCGCCGCCGCACGCGGCGGCGAAAGGGAGGTAAGAGATCGGGGCACAACCCCAAACCACAGGTTAAGGATTGCACCCTTAACAATCCCGCTTCTGTTCGCACCTATGGGGGCGGCAGCCCATGACGGAGCGCGGGGTGTCTGCCACATTCTTTACAGGGCTTTTGCTACAATTTGTGCAATAGTATGCTGTGTCAGCGTAATTTGTACCTGTTCGTCAACCTCATTTGATATAGCATGCATAACAGCCGAAATACGGCACGTAAAGGTACAATCTGAATGGGCTTCATAAGGACTTAGATCCAGCGCTCCAACCCCATGCACCGCTTTATAGACGTCGGCCAGCGTGATACACTCAGCCGCTCGGCTCAAGCGGTAGCCTCCATCGCGGCCCTCACGTACCTCTACAATATCGCTGCGTACAAGTTGAGCCATCACGCGGCGCAAAAAGACCGCATGCGCCTTCAGGCTACAAGCGATCATTGAACTTGAACAATTCCCTTCCGTGCGAGCCAGTACCACCAATGCCTGCACAGCCACCGCAAACCAGCCCGAACCCATTGAAGTTTCAATACTCATCATATCCTCTTGCTCAGGCATATTCTCAACATATCATAACCAATCGAGTACTTCATTAGCAAATAGCGCAATGCTCATATATTTAACGTATATTGATAAGAAGATTAGGAGCTCGACAAAATCAAATAGCCACGTCATAATAGAGTCAGAGACATATATCGCTCTATTCACTATATCACTATTTCGGAAAAGGTTTTAGAATAAAGTATTAGAGAGCTATCGGTTTAGCCACAACTGAACCTGCATTTACATTTCATCTCTACAGAAAAACTGAAAGAGGGAACCTATGTCAGAACAAGAGACATATCAATTCGCGGAACAGCGCTATGATACGATGCTTTATCGTCGTACGGGCCGCTCAGGCTTAATGTTGCCCGCCATCTCGTTGGGAGCCTGGGAGACATTTGGTGGATACCGTGGCGAGGAAATTGCTCGCGCCTGCCTCTACAAAGCCTTTGATCTGGGCATTACCCACTTTGATATCGCCAACAACTACGGTCGCCCTCCCGGCAATGCTGAGCGCATCGTCGGCAAGATTGTCAAGGACATGCCACGCGATGAGCTCATTATTTCGAGTAAAGCTGGCTATCATATGTGGGAAGGACCATATGGTGAGTGGCTCTCAAAAAAATCACTGGTCGCCAGCCTCGATCAATCCCTGAAGCGTCTCGACCTCGATTATGTAGATATTTTCTATGCCCACCGTCCTGATCCCCATACTCCACTGGAAGAGACCATGGCAGCTCTGGATCTGATTGTCAAGCAGGGCAAGGCCCTGTATGTTGGCGTGAGTAACTTCCCTGGAGATCACCTTGAGCAAGCAGTTCAGGTCACGAAGCAGATGGGATTAACACCCATTACTATTCATCAGCCGCGCTACAACTTGCTGGAGCGTCGTTGTGAACACAATCTCTTCGACCATACCGCTCGTAACGGCATTGGCGTCATCACCTTCAGTCCTCTGGCGCAAGGTTTGCTCAGCAACAAATATCTCGGAGATACTATCCCAGATGACTCGCGCGCCGCAGCATGGTGGGGCCGCAAATCCAACGAGGATGTCGTACAAGGCGAAAAACTGGATAAAATTCGCCGCCTCAATAAAATTGCTAAGGAGCGTGGTCAAACCCTCGCGCAGATGGCCCTGGCCTGGAATCTGCGCCTGCCAGCTGTCACCAGCGTCCTGATCGGTGCCTCCAAACCAGAACAAATTGAGGAAAATGTCGACGCCCTGAAGAACCTGGAATTCAGTGAAGAAGAGCTCAAAGCAATTGACGAGATCGTCCCACGCGCCTTCTAATCCCTTTTTACTAGTACTGCGTTACAGTTATTTGAAAAGCGGGATTGCAAAGGGCGGCGAGCCCCATAGGGGCGAACAGAAGGCTTTTCAAGCGGGATTGCAAAGGGCCGCCAGCCCCATAGGGGCGAACAGAAGACTTTTCAAGCGGGATTGCAAAGGGCCGCCAGCCCCATAGGGGCGAACAGAAGACTTTTCAAGCGGGATTGCAAAGGGCCGCCAGCCCTTTGCCGGGGTTTGGGGTGTCCCCAAAATACCCCTTTTTCTTCTTTTCTTCGCCGCCGCAGGCGGCACTCCTTCAAATGAAGAATAACAGAATACTACCTTAAGTATGAGTCATCCCGGATTTTTGGAGAACCCGTAAAACCTCCAATCAATGAGATGAAGGAATTCCAGGAATTGCAGGCACTAGGCAAAAATGGCCTCCTGGTCTACACTGTTGGTGATTAAAAT
>NZ_BIXY01000090.1 GCF_008326305.1 Dictyobacter arantiisoli
CGTCGTGGGTCTGGGAGGGCCTGAAGTGCTTCGTACAGTGAGAGCAACGAAAGGCTTTCTTCATTCGTCACGGATGCTCTCTTGAGCGTCAAGGTAGTATAATCCATATGAGATTTCCTTTGTAGTTTTGAAGTTTTTTGTATTCTACAAGGAAATCTCTTTTTTTTCACCTCCTCTAGGAGAATTGGAAAGCCCTGCTATTTTCACAAATGGGATTGTTTTTTCCTGCTGCATCGATTATAATTACTCATAATTCTTATATACTATCTCACTACCACTTGAGTCCACAAGATTTACAAGTAGGAAGGATGGCATCGAACCATCGCGGGAAAGCCTCCGTTTTCTGGCCGAGCGTCTGGCCTTATCCCTGGCAGACCTGGAAACCCTGGCCCAACAATATCACGAGACCGTCAATATTACCAGCCATCATCAGATATGCTACGAAGAACTCCATCGAACAATCACAACGTATCTTCAAAACAAAGATACGCTCAAGGCTATTCCGCTGTTACAGAATTTGTCATTTTCCTGCATTCCCGCCGTCTTACGCTGGCGGCTGGCAGCCCTGCGCGGACAATGTTATTTCGAGCAGAGAAAATTTCTGCTCGCCCAACAGGATTTTATCTATGCCTTGCACGAACTGCCAGCAGCATCTATACTCACAGACGAACGGCACCATGAATTGACAATTTTGCATTTGCAGCTCGCTGGGACGTATCGGGAACTCCAACAACTTGACGCGGCTTTGGACCATTATAAGACGACATTGCAAATGATCAATAGCCAGACTCCTTTGGGCTATAGCGCTGAAGCCCATTGGGGGATCGCACTGATTGCCAGCACACAGGTCGCCCAGCCCCTCCCTCTGGCAAATTCAAGCCTGGCAGCACATACGAAAGCACAGGAAGATCAATTACGCACAGCCCTGGCACATGCTCTTAGATCTGGTTTCAGCCAGCAACAACGCCATGAGCACGCCAGATGATGCACTTGCTGGCGACAACATGCTATAGTATATACACAGGACTCTCAATAAGACTTTCTCATACTCGCAAAACAGGTCGGTAGCAGCGTCCAATGGGGACGATCAGCACAACAAGGGAGAGCACATTGCCATGCTAAAGCCAATCACGGGCCAATATGAATGTGTACACAGCGCGGGCGTAGGCTTAGAATATTTCACCTCGCGCATTGATCGACTGGTCCTTCAGGCCGATGGACGCTTTGTGCTCACAATCCAGAATCGCAGTCGCGCCATCAACGCCGCTCAATCCTTCATCAAAGGCGAGCAGGCTACCACCGTCGCGCCCGAAACACGACTCGAAGGCACCTATAGCCAGCAAGATCTCGTCGTCAGTATGCTCTTCGCCAATGGGGGAAGCGAGCAGGCGCAACTCGCACCAGACGGCAGCACCCTGCAGGTCGGACCAAACAAATTCACCAAAGTCTCCGACTCTACCTTCCTGCCACCCACCCACCGTCTGCAAAAAGATATGGATGACATTGCTAAAGGACTCAAGATCGCCAGTACGCTGGGAGGTATGGCTGTCAAAGCCGTCAAGACCGTCCAGGGCACGATTCAGGCAGTTCAGGGGAGCAATACCAACACCAACACCAATACATATACGCCCCCAACCAATCAAGGGGCACCATCGGTTGCGCCGAATACATCGCGCACACCGCAACAGCCACTCAATCAGCCCTATTACCAACCGGCCACGCCACCGGTTGCGCCAGCAGGACCACCACCGCACAACAATCCAATCCCACCACAGCTGGTATCTACCACCGCGCAACCGACCACAGCTCCCATCTTCTGTGATCAATGTGGAGCCCGAGCACGGCCCGGCAAACGCTTCTGCAACAACTGCGGAGCCCGCCTCCCCTGATAAAATACCCCCTAAATAATCCTGATGGGCTTTGCTACCCATGATGGATCTACGGGTGTGACGTTTCTTTGGTCAGAGACTCATAGGCCGCGATGATGCGTTGCATCTGTTGGGGATCACCACCGCAATCGGGATGGTAGCGCTTCGCCAGTTTGCGATAACGCCGCTTAATCTGATCAGGGGTCGCGTTAGAGGGCAATCCCAATACTGCCAGAGCCTGCTGGCGCTGCATAAAAGTGCGCGCTGGATTGGCAGGACTGCGCCAGAAGGCCCGCGCACTGATACGTACGGCATCCCATAAGAGAAAAACTATTGATTTTGGTCGTTGTGCACCCATGTTGCTTCTTTTCATCCCTGTCTAACAGATATGTAATACTACTATACGCTATTCTTCGCCTTAATGAAACGCACTCTTGCTATGACTCGTGAATAATGTATCCGAAATAACAGTTCTACAGTATCAGAGATGAGAAAACAAAATCGGACGTGCAGAAAATAATATGTATCACCACCGATTTACAGCGTTTCTCAACACACAACTGAACTGATTTGCATACATTTTACTCTATAGTAATAGCCAGAGAGGTGCGCACATGGCAAGTGATACAAGGACGCGGGAGCATGATTCGCTCACCCGTAAAACAACAGGGATTGTCTCGTCGGCAAGCAAAGAAACCCGGCCATTACGGCAATTCTTTACCAAATTCAACAATGATTGGGCTATGACATTTTCGGGCGCGCTGGCCTATAGTCTGCTTACCGCCATGCTCCCCATCGCGATTGCAATCGTCGCGATTGTAGGCCTGGTGATACCTGGAGAAACAGTCCTGAATGCGCTCCATGGTATTCCAGGCTTAAGCGGAGCCCAACAGGATCTCTTTGTAAGTGTGACCAAACGTCTGAATGCATCGGCTGGCTTTCTCGTCGTCATCGCTGTCGTTCTGGCGATCTTTGGTGGTTCCCGCCTCTTCATTGCCATCGAAGGCAGCATGGATATCATCTATCGCGTCCGACCACGTACCTTTTTCTGGCAGAATCTGATCGCCATTGGCATGATGATCGTGTTTGCGATTCTCACGCCAATCATGATTTTTGCCTCGACCCTGCCCTCACTCGTTCTGAATATCATCGCCAACAATCCAGCACTGAAAACCATTCCCTTTCTCTCGACCCTCGCCTCTAATGGTTTCATGGTACAGATCGCCGGTTATGCGGGCGGTTTGATCGCCGCCTTCCTGCTCTTCGAGGCCATCTATATGGTCGTGCCGAATCAGAAGATTAACCTGCGCAATAGCTGGCAGGGAGCCATCGTAGCAGCGGTCCTGCTGGAAGCCTTCATCATACTCTTTCCAGTCTATACCAGCCGTTTCATGAATAGCTATACAGGACAGATTGGCTTTGCAATTGTACTACTGGCCTTCTTCTACTACTTTGCCGTCATCCTGTTGCTGGGAGCTGAGGTCAATGCCTACTTCTTTGAGGGCGTACAACCACTCCCCAATAATCTGGCGACCTTTGTCAGCACAATGGGCGCTCGTCTCAACAAAGACCGCCCTGAAGCCGAGTCCAGTCATCATATCAATCCGCAACCAACCGAAAAGGCTGACGACCGCCATATTGAGGACGCCGTAGAAAATGATAACGATACAGCTAATCATGGAAATACAACTGCCGATACTGCACAACATGGGAATAGCCGGTCCCAGCAGAAACCAGTCGCGCAACCAGCCAGCTATCAGCCCGTTGGCAAAAAAAAAAGATTAGCGACGACGAAGCCAGGTAAAGTCAGTACAGCTATCAGCATCGTCGCCGGCTCGGCGCTAACGGTGTTGATCGAGACCCTGCGTTTGCGCCGAGGAAAATAAATGTTCCGCAAGTTCGCGGATACGCCCGGATTGGTTGGCAATACCAGCGAGCAGAGCCGCTCCGCTGGCTGCCTCAAAGCCTACCAGTTCGGGTTTACTCTGAGGATACAGGAAAAACTGATACAGATCCGCGAAATAGTCAATCATGACATCCTTCAGCAACCGACCATCCTCACGCTGTGTACAACGATCCAATAACACCACATCCTCAATATGATGGATCGCCATCAGGCCCGCCAGTTCACGCGCTAACTGCTCGGTCAGCGCCTGCTCCACGAGAGCATCGGCCAGCATAGCGGCAGGCTCAAGAGAAAGTAACCACTCACCCACGCCATCGACAGGTTGTCCCTCTTTGACCACCACCAACCGATATCCGGTATCCAATAATTCCAACAGGCAAAAGGTCATCTCATGCCAGGAAGCATCCTGCTCCTGCATCGTTGCCAGCAGGGAAATCGTGATCCCCAGCGTACGGGCACTCCCCAGGCTGGGACGCAGCAAGCGACGATGTACAGGAATAGTCGCCAGATATTTGACGGCTGGCAGAATCTCAATGTGCTGTGAAATGGTCTTCAAGGATGTCAGTACATTGAGCAGCGACGCATCAACGGATAAGGCAGCCAGCTCCTCATCTGACAAAGATTGTGGAAAGGCCACCTGCGGCTCCTGTGGCAGAATCAGCATAATAGCAAGCGCAAGCTCTGGATGGAGGCTTGCAGTCTGTTGAACAAAGGCGATGAGAGCATTCGCATCACCAAAAACGCGGCCCTCCACAGGGAGAGTATTCTCAGCCACGCAGATCTTCATACACGTATTGGAGGCATAATCAATGCCAATCGAAACAGCCATAACACTCCTTCAAGGACAGATACATAGTGCTCTCCATTATAACATGCGAGCATTGATACCTCAGCCATTGACTTGCAAGGAAAGCGGGGTGCAGGGGCGGCAGCCTCTGACGGAGCGCGATGGCAGGCATGCCGGGGGCATGACAGTCCTCGCATCTTCCCTCTTCCACCACCTGGAAGGACGGAGAGCCTAATATATGTTGCAGGAAAGATACAAGGCACCTTTCCTGCAACATATATGACAAACTATCAAGGCAATCAGCGAAATCAGATCTTTCCGGTAGTGCATTTCTTGACGCAAGCTAGCCTGATCTGCTACACTTTGACTCAACAAGAGAAAAGCTCCACGCGCTATCGTTTGCTATGTGGCTGGCAATAGTCATTCCCGGCACACCGACTGTACCAGGATAGAACAGGACATTTCATTCAGAGGTCAGTGATTTTATGGATAATGAGACCCCTTTATCTATGCAGAGCCAGGAGCATACACGCTTGCTAAAGGCTCTGCGTGAGAGTGAACTGTTACGCGAATTGTCGGAATTGCTGGCATCTTCACTGGATACAACCCGGATTCTCCAGGTGCTGGTGAAACGGGCAACCGAAGCATGCGATGTTGCACGCTGTGCCGTCTGGTTGCTCGATGATTCCCGCACAAAATTTCTCCCATCCGCCTATCATACAGCAGTACAGAACTTGCAGGGCAAACCGTTACAGATTGCTGACCGCATCTGGCGTCAGAGTTCGCTCGCCTTTGATCATCCTCTTGTCCAACAACTATTCAATGAAAAAGGACTGCTGATCCTTGAAGATCTTCAGCTTGAGAAAAAGCGTCTGCCGCTGGCAGAAAAGTTTCTGGTACGCTCAATCTTACTGGTCGCGTTAATCCGAGAGGATAGGCTGGTGGGATTGATGTCGCTGGATAATCCTGGACAACTGGTTGATTTTACGCACGATCAACAACAACTTGCCCGCGCAATTGGACAACAAGCGGCGGCGGCGATCGATAATGCGCGCCTCTATCAAGCGGCCCAGGTAGAGCGTCAACGGGCCGAACGGTTGATAGAAAGAGCACAATCTATTTATCAAGTGGCGATGGTGGTTAATTCCGGTGAGGAACTCCCGCATGTGCTGGATGTCGCCGCGCTTCATCTGGCGAGCGGCTTGCAGGTTCAACAGGCCTGTATCGCAGTCCTGGATAAGGATCACCTGAAGCTCGCCAATCAGAGCGCCTTACCACTGATTGTCAGCGCACCACCCGCCCAACTCTCAGCCTTTCCGCATTGCAGCGCCGCTATCAAACAACAGGCACCCCAGTTCGTCTATCACGATCAACTCAGTGACGCGGAACAGATCTGGTTTAAGCATCTGGGCATGGAACACGTCTTAATCCTCCCCCTACTGGTTGGTGGAAGTTCAATGGTAGCCATGAATGACATGAATAGTATCAATGGTTCTCATAGCAGTAAGAAAGGTCGCTATCTGGAGAAGCGCGGCATCGGATTTGCCTTTGTCAATTATCGCCGCAATAGCAGACCTCCCTCCTCTGGCTATCTGGCCTTCGCACAGGATATTGCCGCGCACTGTGCCCTGGCGATTGAGAAGACCTATCATCTTGCCGAAGCGCAACGCGCCGAGGCCCTCGCCAACGAACGCGCCAACACCCTCGATGCCGTCTTCAATGCCATGACCGAAGGCCTGATTGTACTGGACCATCAGGGCAAGGTTGTACTCAGCAACGAGAACGCAGCCCATTTTATGGGACTCACGCAACGCAGTAAAAAACAACTTGCCGCCTATCTGCAACAGCATCCCGTCTACACCATCTCAGGTCAACCCCTGGCACCCGAACATTTTCCACTTACACGCGCCCTGCATGGCGAACGCATTCGAGGCGAACGCTTCCTCAATAAAAATGCGGATGGCGTTGAACATGCCATCGAAGTCAATATCGAGCCTCTGCTGGACAATGATCATCGCAAGATTGGTATTGTCAGCGCCTTTCGCGATATTACCGAGCAGGTACGCGTCGAGCGGCGCATCCGCCGTGCCCTGGAAACGATGCTCCATGCCGCTGAAGCCGTCTCAGGTGTAACCGACATGAAAGAGATCCTCTATCGGGTACTGGCAATGACCCTGACTGCTCTCAATAGCGAACGAGGCGTGATCCAGATCTATAACGAAACAACCCGGAGCTTTATCCCCCTGATCTCAATAGGTTTTACTCGCGAAGAGGTCGCCTGCTGGCTACAAGAGCAAGCGCACTGGCTGGCCCCCGATCAAGATGCCTCTCTACGCTTCCATGAACGCATGAAAGAGGGGCATGCCACGCTGATCACCGAAGATAAGCATTGTCAGGAGAGCAATACCGTCGAACGCATGCTCGTGCTCGCCACTCCTATCACCCATAATAAGCGCCTGCTTGGCATGCTCATGCTTGACCGTTCGATAAACTATAAGAAATATGCGCCTCCTGAACAAGAGGAGACACAACCCTTGCCCATGCACGAGTTCAACGCCTGGGATATGGCGATCATCGAAGGGATTGCACAATTCGCGGGATTGGCTATCGAGCAGACTCACTGGCAGCAGGAGGCGGCAATCGCCCGCACCAATGAGGCCACGATGCGCGAATCCAATGCCCTCAAAGACGAATTCCTTGCCATCACCGCGCATGAATTTCGCACGCCACTCACGATCATTCTGGCCCATAGCCAGATGATGTCCCGACAACTCGGAAAAAGCAGCGACGTTCCATCCTCACTGCGTGAGCGCATGGATGAGAGCATCGCCATTCTTGAAGAGCAGACACGCGACCTGACCAATATTGTCAACACCTTCCTGGAAGTAACGCACCTCAATCGAGGACAAATCGAGCTCAAGCAGGAGGAATTGGATAGCGCGGAACTGATCAAAGAGAGCGTCACCAAAGCCAGTATCACCTCGGGTATCCATCAGATCAGCTATCTCATCGAAGAGGAGGAGCGGCCCTATCTGATCAAAGGCGACAAAGCCAGGCTACAACAAATCTTCACCAATCTCCTCCAGAACGCCATCAAATACAGTCCCGAGGGTGGTCCCATCAGCGCCGAACTGAGCCAATCAGAAACGAGAAAAGAAATACGCATCGTGATTGCCGATCAAGGTATCGGCGTACCGCTGGAGGCGCAGCAACATCTTTTCGAACGTTTTTATCGTGCCCCCAATATCACAAACAGTCAGGCGCGCGGCGTCGGCCTGGGCCTCTACCTCGTCGCCGAATTTGTCCGTCTGCATGGAGGAAGCATCAGCGTCGAAAGCAGCGGCATCCCCGGCCAGGGAAGCCGCTTCATTCTCACCTTCCCCGCAGCCTGAATGTCGACAATCTGCAATAAGTTTGCTTCACCTCTAAAGTGGGTTGCTATGGTTTGCGTGTATTATATCAAAGGAGAAGCATATGTTAGATCAAGAACACCAGACAAGCAGTGGCGGAAACATTATCAATATACGAAAACTTGCAGCTCTAGATCTTGTCTTTCATGGTTCCAGATTGGTTCTCGCTGAATTTGCGATAGCGGTGATCGTTTGTGGTAGCATTGGAATCTTCAACCTCTTCGCCTTCTTCCGCAATCCCAATCATTCGCTCTTCACGCTTATCATAGGTTTGATTCTCTGCTGGATTGGCCTGAACTATGTGCCACTGCTGCTCTATGCGATCAGTATAGTGAGGGGCAAGAGTGCTCAGCAGGAGGTAGCATTCGAGCTTGAACACAAAGAGATCTATGCGCGCAAATATACGCTTCAATCGATGTGGCTTCTACTGCTTACACTTGTCATACCTATACTCTCTCTTATGCAAGAAAGACAAAAACGCTCCCATCACGAGCATTAATAACCAATGACGTATGATGAATCGGCCCTTGTGGGACAGCATAGGCTGCGACAAGGGCCAGATTAGGATCTTAGAAGAGTTCACCCAGCAGGATAATGTAGTTAAAGATGGTGTGATTCGCGGTCGGCGCGGTCAGGTGAACGGTGAAACTTACCTGCGGCTGCAATGAGATGTACTGTACGACGACCGGACCGGGATTGGTGGTCAGCGTGACAAGCACTACACTGGAGGCAGTTATATAGGGATTTGGCACGGAGGCATCACTTTGTCCACTTTCAAAGCTGCCAGAACCGGATAATGAGCCGCGCCGCGCCCTGGCTTCCGTGACCGATCCTGCCTCGATCGCGGCAGAAAGCTCTGGCATGGCACGCGTCTCCGCATGGTCGAGACGCCACGCCTGCATCTGCCCACTGGTCATACCCGCTGCTTCAGGCATGGATTTGACGGTGGGTAAGTGCATACTCGTTGAACCTGTCACTTCGCCTGTATGCTTCTGCTCTCGCTCTCGCTCTCGCCGCGTGGCAATCGCGGAGAGATGCATGCCCGTTGTCTCAGCCGTGACCGATGGATGGGGAGCATCCAGATTGTGAAGCAAGCGCTGTCCCTCATCGCCGGTCATGGCGATGGTAGTGTCTGGCGCGCTATAGCTGGCAAGTGTCGGTTCAGCATGATGCGCCTGAGGGCTCTGTTTCGATGGCGCAGTCGCGGTGGCGGTGGCGCCGGGTACAACTTCCAGGCGCACACGTGTTGTGCGGCCCGCCAAACGTTGTCGTTGTGATCCAACTGGCAAAGCATCGGTACACCTTGCCAGCGGACCCACAGGAAGCGATACACTGCGTTCCCGGGACATTTCTCCAGTCATACCGTTTATACCAGTCATAGTAGAAGCCGTACACACCTCTATATCCGCAATTGAGGATAGCGACGAGGCTTTCAGGCCTATTGTCATTGTTTGCTCTCCCGCCGGCGCAGTCAGTGCCAGAGCATCCGCAGGTTGAGGGGCTGAATTAAACGCCACAAAGGACGAAGTCAGCCGTTGCGCAAAGCGCATTAAAATGTTCGTATTTTGGGTCGTGGTATTGGGCTTCCTCTCCCCCACCTCACCAGAAGGAACAACAGCATATGAAGCCAAATCAGCGACAGCATGATCCTCAGAATGAATGGCCTCCACGACTCTTGACTGAAGGCTCAGACGCGGCGGGACAAAAGACTTCTCCGGGGCTGACAAATGCGCATTTGTCAGCCCATGCTCATCTTCATCCAGCCAGCACAATTCATCGAGGGGAGAGGATCCTAACGTCTCTTCAACCGAGACCGAAAGATCCTGACGTTCTCGTGCTACACGAGAAAGCCATGCCTGCTGATTTTGCCCATTAGGTTCTTCATTCAAAACCATCACAGCTCCCGATATCCAACGCACATGATATGCTTACGATACAGTTTGAAATATATAAGGGCATTATAGCATAAATACAGTAAACAAGAACAAAGATAGCACATTTGCCTTATAGGAAAAACACAGGTATACCATCAAACGGCAAGAGAAGCGCGATAGGAATTTGGTACATTAATCATAGCCTACTTGAAAGTCTATAGAGAACCCGCTACAATAGACCCTGATCATTAGATCGATACAAACATACCTATGTATGTTTGGCTGTAGACGTGGTGGGACGTCCTATTTCATCCAATAAAGGAAGGATTTTTCCTAAATGAAGCTTAACGGAACTCATAAATTCGCAACACACAGTGCGCAGGTTTTTTCTGCCATCCTCAATCCAGAGGTCTTAAAAGCGAGCATTCCAGGTGCCAGCAGCGTGCGCTACGTTGATCCTAGCAACCTGTTTGTTGAGATCAGCACATCCCTGCCAGGCTTGCGTGGTCCTTATGGTCTCACCATCAGCATTCCCCGTCAGCAGGCCCCCAGCTACGTAGAACTTCAGCTTGTACGTCAGGGTCGTGGCGGTTCTATCAATGCTCTTGCCCAGATCTCCCTGGCTGACGAAGCTGATGGCACCCTGCTCACCTACACCGCTAACGCCGAGTTAGAGGGTGCAGTTGCAGTGGCGAACAATCCACTGGGTCAGGGCATCGTAAAAAACCAGCTCAGCAGCTTCTTCAAAAATCTGGAAAAAAACATCGCCTAACCTCGACTTTGTACATTTTTGAAAACGTGAGCTCGAAAATGCGTCGCACTCGCCCTTTTCCTCAGGCTCAAAAGCCTAAAAATGTACAAAGTCGAACTAACAAAGTGTTTGATTCCCATGGTCTTCGCCATCTCTGTGCATGAGTTTTCGCACCGATGGCGCTCAAACCAATTTATAGTGTATATTGCTGTAAATGTGCATAGCACATTTACAGCAATATACACTATAAAGGGCGCAGGCGCGCACGCGCCTGCCACGGCATTATACGGTCTGTAGATGGGCCTGTAAGCAGTCAAAGAACCGGGTTGTCAATTTTTCTGATGTACTCCCCATCAAGCGAGCGCCCACGCTGGCAAGCGTCCCATTCACCAGCACATGCGCCTGCCAATCCATGCGCGTCTGTGCCTCAGCCAGGGATACCAGTTGCATTCTCCCACTGAGTTCCACCGTATTCCCCGGAGCCTTGCCGCGCGCCTTCACCACCATCAGTTCCGGTTCTCGCATCTCAGGGCGCGTCACATCCAGCGTAAACTTCGCACGCACCGGCCCGATGCCGACCGTCACCAGCATCTTCCAGTGCTCATCCCCCAGCGCTTCAAGACTTTGGAAACCCGGCGCACAGGCTGCCACCTTCCGCACATCCAACAAATAAGCCCAGACCGTTTCAATAGGGACCGTGAGCGTTTGCGAACCAGAAAAATCCATCTTCGTGACACCTTTCGCCCATCAAAATCACAACAGGAGAGATCAAGACACAACCTACAAACAACGCTCTCTTATCATCATATCACAAGCGGCCGAGCATAAAAAATCGCCTGTTACAGAAAAGGCCCAGAAAGCCCTCCGTTTTGAAACGGGGGATGAATGGGCGTTCCTTTGTGGGAGGGATAGTGGGGCAGGCTCATCTCGCATCGCACCCACCTCTCTGAAAGTGCTCTTTCCTCCTCTCCAGAACGTTCGCAGTTCGAGTGGGTTCCCTTTCATCAATCAGGTCCTGTCTTCTTGACCGGTATGAACAGGAGATGCTAAGATAGTATCAGAAGAGAGACGAAGAGATGTGAACCAGAGGAGTGGCGGATGTTGACGTACGAATATAAGCTGCAAGGGAATCGGGCACAGTATGCCGCCATTGAAGAAGCCCTCCGCGTCACGCAATTCATTCGCAACAAGTGTCTTCGTCTCTGGATGGATGAAAAAAGGATCGCTAAGAATGACCTGCAGGCTTATTGTGCCGTCCTGGCCCACGACTTCGATTTCGCTCACAAGCTCAATTCCCAGGCTCGTCAAGCCGCCGCAGATCGCGCCTGGCACGCTATCACCCGCTTCTATGAAAACTGCAAGAGCCAAAAGCCTGGGAAGAAAGGGTATCCGCGCTTTCAAAGAGACAACCGCAGTGTTGAATATAAGACGTCGGGCTGGAAGTTGGAAGCCGATGGGAACCATATCACGTTTCGCGATGGCTGTGGTATTGGGCGTCTCCGCTTGATTGGCACCCGCGCCATTGAAACCTTTCCCCTCCAGCAGATCAAGCGCGTGCGCATCATCAAACGGGCAGCTGGTTTTTTCTGTCAGTTTTGTGTGCAAGCAGACCGCGTGATTGACCATGTCCCCACAGGCACCTCCGTCGGCATTGATGTCGGGTTAAAGGCGTACTCTACGGACTCCAATGGCCACACCGTGGACAACCCGCGTCATTATCGCAAGGCAGAGGCGCGCTTGAAACGATTGCAGCGCCGTCTTTCTCGCAAGAAAAAAGGATCCAAGAATCGTCTCAAGGCTCGCCAGCGGCTCGCCAAGGCCCATTTGAAAGTTCAGAGGCAGCGTGAAGATTTTGCCCGCAAACAGGCAAACGCGCTTGTGATATCGCACGATCTCATTGCCTATGAAGACTTGAAGATTGCCAATATGGTCCGCAACCACCACCTCGCCAAATCGATCAATGATGCCGCCTGGGGGCAATTCCTCGCCTGGGTCAGCTATTATGGGGCACGGCACGCCATTGCGATTATCAAAGTTGCCCCACACTTCACTAGTCAGAACTGTAGTGGGTGTGGCACGCTCGTCAAGAAGTCGTTGAGCGTGCGAACCCACATCTGTCCCAACTGTGGTCTGGTGATGGACCGAGACAAGAACGCGGCAGGGAATATCCTGAAAAAAGCACAGAACGGTACCGCAGGGCATGCGGGAACTGATGCACCCGTGAGTGCATGAAACGCTTCTGGACATCGGACCGCTACTCTCCAGGAGCAATCCTGCTGAGCAAGTCGGATGGTGGAAAGAAGAATCCCCCGGATTTATCCGGGTGGAGTGTCAAAGCAACACTATGCATCCACAGAAAAGACAAGATTGCAACACATGTTGGATCACAATGCAGGAAGGCTTATCCAAATGTAGTGATTGACACCGATAGGACGTCCCAGCAATAATAAGAGTGGAGGATGTATGAAACAAGAATACAAAAATACCATCTATCTTATTCGACACGGTGAAAATCCCGCTAACCTGACACATGAGTTTTCCTATCAGCATGTTGACTATTCGTTAACGTCCAAAGGCGCGCTACAGGCCGCTCAGACCGCTGAATTCCTGCGTGAGAGGTATCCCATCGATAGTGTCTACTCATCGCCCCTCAAACGGGCACAGGAGACGGCACAACCTATCGCTACTGCCTTTCACCTTCCGATTACCATCATCGAAGCATTTCGTGAAATCAATATTGGTATATTAGAGGATGAGCCGCCCAGCGATAAAAACTGGCAATTGCATAATCGTATCGTACAGGATTGGGTTGAAGACAAAAAAGACTCGGCTTTTCCCGGTGGCGAAGATTATCACTCGTTGTTGAGGCGTATGCGCACAGGTCTGCACGCGGCCACCGAGGGCAAACAGGATCAACACATTGTGATCGTCGGGCATGGTGGCATCTTCACACGTACCATTCAGGATATCTGTCCCGAGATCGATCTAAAGATGCTCTATTCGACAGAAAATTATAACTGCTCCTTTAGCGAAATCGAGCTGATTACAACGCCTGATACTGTCAGAGGGACCGTCAAAGTCTGGGCATCCCATGCACATCTGTATGGAGAGGCCGCCAATGTGGTGCCGGGTACAGTCCTGCGAACTGCCGAGGCTGCTAAATATTAATGTCTACACAGGCGCAGAACAGCGCCCGCATGGGTTTGGTGAGGATGCCATACGTCGATCCAACGCTGAAGATCTGAGAAAGGCCCATCCTGCCCGATCAAGAATGATGGGCAGATGGGCATACTACACTGGTTGGTTTAATTCAGGCGATAGAACAGCGCTTTCAGGTAGGCTGTTTCAGGCATCGAATTGTGTACGGGATGATCCACGCCATGCGTCTGGGATTCGACCAGTTGCAGAGTGAGGCGCAGATGTTTGGCACAGGATTCGACGACTTCTTTGAGATCGTCCATACTGATCACACCCGAGCAGGAAGAGGTCATCAGGATGCCACCTGGATTTAAGAGTTGCAGTCCCAGCATATTGAGTCTGTGATACGCTTGAATGGCCTGGGCACGGTTGCCTTTCGATTTGGCAAAGGCTGGTGGATCGAGCACAACGATGTCAAACTTTTCGTTGTGGTCACGCGCTGCTTCAAGATATTCAAAGACATCCCCAACGATGAATTGGTGATCCGCGGGATCGATATCGTTCAGGATAAAGTTCTGGACCGCCGCTTCCATGGCTGATTCAGAGATGTCCACGCTGGTGACCGTCGCAGGCGCTTTCTTACTAACCGCCGAGTAGACAGAGAAGCCGCCGGTATAACTAAAGCAGTTCAAGACACGCTTGTGATGGGTATATTTGCGCAAGGAGGCACGCTTATCACGCTGATCCAGGAAGAGGCCGGTCTTCTGTCCATGCCAGACATCCACCAGAAACTTCACATTATTCTCAATTACCTCAATCTGCTCCGGCACCTCGCCGTAGAAGACGCGCGGCGGCTCAATATCTAATCCCTCACGACGGCGCGACTGGCTATCGTTACGCAAGAGGATACCGCGCGCATGGGTCTCCTCGATCAATACCTCAGCAATCTGCGGGAAAAGCTGTTCCATGCCCGCGGTATGGATCTGCGCCACCAGGATATCGGCATAGCGATCCACGATCAAGCCCGGCAAGCGATCTCCCTCTGAATTGATCATACGGTAGGTATTGGTATACTCGTTATCAAAGATTCTGCGCGTTGCCAGCGCCTGACGAATACGACGACGGAAAAAGCCAGCATCGATATAGTCATCAATCTCGCGCGTCAGGATGCGCACGGCGATATCGGTATTGGGATTATAATAGCCGCGCGCCACGAATTGTCCCGTCGCCGACTTCACATCGAGCAAACCGCCGGGCTCAACCCAACGTGGAGACTGCTGTAATGCTCCAGAAAAGATCCACAAATGACCGGCAAGCAGATGCTTCTCCTTATGAGGTTTTAAGCTTGCCGTAGGATATTTTATAACAGACACGATGCCACTTACTCCTTCAAATTTAGAAACCATGTAGATAATCGGTGTCATTATCTCATATATCACAATCCACTACCACCGTCTATGAGATGTTTCATATTCTCCCCTTGCCCGCTATACGGGCAGGGGAGAATAAAAAGGGGGGTTCGGGGACACCCCGAACCCCGGCAAGGGGACTGCGTTCCCCCTTGCATCCCCTGCTTGCGTTCTCCTTGCATCCTCTGCTTGCGCTGCTTGCTTCCTGCTGCTCACTATACGGGCAGGGGGACTGCGTTCCCTCTTGCTTCCTCTGCTTGCGTTGTTTCGGCTCGCGCCGGTGGGATTGTTAAGGGCGACTAGCCCTTAACCTGGGGTGTGGGGCTGTGCCCCACTCTTCTCTCTCCCCCCGCCGCAGGCGGCGAGTAAAAGAGACAAAAACAGTGAAGGTACCGTCGATGGTACCTTCACTGTTTTTGAATAATAAAATGATTGCGGGATAATAAAGATAGTTGAGTCGCTATTAGGGTTGTTTCTGTAAACGGATTGCGGCAATCACTGGATCAGTGTGATGCTCGGCCATACGGATTTCTGCTTTACGTAAATTGTTCGCGCTATTAATTAAAGCAATATGAGTGAATGCCTGGGGATAATTTCCCAGAGCGGCATTGTTTCGGGCGTCAATTTCTTCAGAGAATAATCCTAAGCGTCCAGCATACGAGGCTAATCGTTCGAAAAGTGAGCGGGCTTCATCCACACGACCCTGCATTGCCAGGTTGTCAACCAGCCAGAATGTGCAAATGGCAAATGTTCCTTCTTCACCCTCTAAACCATCATCCGAGAGATAGCGATAGACAAAACCGTGCTCATCCGTCAGGTTCTCGATGATGCGGTCTACGGTGGAACGCATGCGAGGATCATTGGGAGAAATGAAACCAACTAATGGCAACAGGAGATTCGAGGCATCCAACGAACCATTGCCATAGGATTGGGTGAAAGCACCAAGGTTGGTGTCATAGCCATTGATCAGGATGTCAGCACGGATCTGGTCACGGATAGCAATCCAGCGAGGTAGATCGGCCTCAAGCGCCATTTGTTCCGCGGCACGAATACCACGATCCAGGGCGACCCAGCACATGACTTTGGAATAGACGAAATGGCGTAAGCCACCACGTACTTCCCAGATACCACTATCCGGTTCCTGCCAGTGCTCGCAGACATAATCAACCAGCATACGCATCATCGACCACAACGGTCCATCTAAGGTCTCGCCATAGCGCTCGAAGCTACCCTGACGGCGATACATATGGATGCAATCCAACACTTCACCAAAGACGTCCATCTGCTTCTGTTCCGCAGCACCATTTCCGACGCGCACAGGACGAGAACCACCATAGCCGCTCAAGTGATAGAGCTCTTTTTCAGTTAAATCACGCTCACCACGAATACCATACATAATCTGGAGATCCTCACCGTTCGCGTAAGAGAGGCGACGCAACCAGTGAGTAAAGGCGCGCGCTTCTTCAGTGAAGCCCAGGACATTAAAGGCATACAGCGTAAAGGTAGCATCGCGCAACCAGGTAAAACGATAATCCCAGTTGCGTACACCACCCAGATGTTCTGGCAATGAGGTGGTTGGAGCAGCCACAATCGCTCCCGTAGGAGCATACGTCATCAATTTCAAGGCCAGCGCGCTCCGCTCAACTTTATCAGCATAGGGACCCTGGTAGTTACTACCGGCGATCCAGGTGCGCCAGGCATGCAGCGTATGGGCCAGTTCAGCATCAAAGTTTCGCGTAGGCAATTCTTCTTCTACCAGGCGACGAGCCGAACGGGCTGTCCGTCCCATACCAACCGCGAACAAGAGACGCTCACCCTCGCGCAGTGTTACCTGGGCAACCACGCTGGCATGTTTCGGCAGTTCATTCTGTTCAACATGCATTGAATAGGAAGGCAACAAGGACGCGCCCACAATAGCCAGGGCCACATTCTGCTGCTCGCTCGTGATCAAAGCCCCCAGATGCTGCGCATTCAGCTCAATTTTGCTTGCATCGGCGGCATAATTTGGGGTCACCTTCAAACGCATGGTCACCGACATCTCACCATGGACGCACTCCACGATACGCACCATACAATGACAGGAACCATCCTCACGAGTCCAGGTATTATTGTTCATGGCCTGATAGGGCCAGGCGCTCAACGTTTCGACGGGCATAAAATCCGTCAGTACCACCTCACCTGCGATACTAGCAAAGCGCGTCTGCAAAACATTACTGCCACGCAGATAGCGCTGCGAACCAGGGATATTGCCCTCCGTTGGGGCAATCTGGAAATATCCACCCTGTTCAGCATCTAGCAAACGACAAAAGATGGCCGGGCTATCAAAGTCCGGTAGACATCCCCAGTCCACCGACCCGTCTGGCGATACTAATACCGCGGAATGGCAGTCTCCAATGACGCCATACGAATTAATCGGCAGATAAGTGCGATTGAGTTCGTTCATCCCAACCATTACACAACACTTCTCTCTTTTGAAATTTGTATTCCCCGATCCTTGGCGAGCCAGGTGATTAGCCC
This sequence comes from Dictyobacter arantiisoli, assembly GCF_008326305.1. Classification (GTDB taxonomy): domain Bacteria; phylum Chloroflexota; class Ktedonobacteria; order Ktedonobacterales; family Ktedonobacteraceae; genus Dictyobacter; species Dictyobacter arantiisoli. Next base: position 17,661 of record NZ_BIXY01000090.1, read on the forward strand.
TTACTGTCTTGTGGTCGGGTGGTCTTACAACAATCCTTAGAAACTTAGAAACTTAGAAGTTTCCTTAGAGATTCCTTAGAAACTTCATGAGCCCTATAACAAAGAAAAACGCAACAGACTAGAGATTGGTAACAAGATTTAAGAGGAATATTTTTTTTTAATAATTTGGTTCTTAAAAGCACTCCCAGAGGCTCTTAGTAAGGATAACAACTTCAGTCTTAAATATCCATTCTCTCTGGACAGAGGTAGCCTATATATGCTACCGTAAGTCTTAGTTACACACGGATTTCATGGCTGAGTCCGTTTCCTGACAGAGAAAGAGTAGCCACGATTAGTTCAAAAGGCAGGCGTGTATGCAAGCACTCCGACAGATATTACGTCATCCCGCTGGTCGCATTGGCATTACGGTAGGTCTGGCATGCGGCTTTGTCGCCGCAGCAATGGGAGAGGCCAGTAAAGCGTTGTTCTTCGTTGGCTTTTGCCGCTTTATCGCCGCGCGTATGAAAGCCTATCGCGCAAACGAATAAAAGTTCGGCGATCCCCATCCAACGAAGCCCGACCGCAGAGTTCGGGCCTTCGAGGGAAGTGTAGGTGCGTGCCGAGGTCGCAACCGAGGTGCGCTTGTCCCTTCCTCGTACGATTCCCACGCCTCGAAGCCCTGTATCCATTTCCCTGGGAGAGAGAGACGTTCGGGCCTTCTTTGCTCGTACGCGGCGAGGGGTCAGGATTGGAGCCAGCGGGCAACGTCGGGGGCGAAGTAAGTAATGATCATGTCGGCTCCGGCACGGCGAATGCCGGTTAAGATTTCCAGGACGACACGCTGTTCGTCGATCCAACCTTGCTGGGCGGCGGCTTTGACCATGGAATATTCTCCACTGACGTTGTAGGCGACCAGTGGCAGGTCGCAGTGATCGCGCACCTGACGGATCACGTCGAGATAGGAAAGGGCTGGCTTGACCATGACCATATCCGCTCCCTCCAGAATATCCTGCTCTAATTCACGCAGCGCCTCACGGACATTGGCGGGGTCCATCTGATAGGCCCGTCGATCTCCAAATTGTGGGGTAGAGCCAGCGGCGTCACGAAATGGCCCATAGAAGCCAGAGGCATACTTGATGGAGTAGGCCATGATGGGGGTCTGATTAAAGCCGTGCTCATCAAGGACACGGCGCAGAGCACCAACACGACCATCCATCATATCGGAGGGCGCGACAATATCAGCGCCAGCCTGAACGTGTGAGAGCGCCATCTGAGCCAGGAGTTGGAGCGACTCATCATTCTGCACCGTCCCATTATGGATCACGCCACAATGTCCATGACTGGTGTATTCACAGAGACAGACATCGGTGACGATCAAGGTCTCTGGCGACGCCTGCTTGATACGGCGAATGGCCTCCTGGATCACGCCATGCTCGGCATAGGCCTGAGAGCCAACTTCATCCTTCTGATTGGGGATACCGAAGAGCAGTACAGCTGGAATACCCAGTTGAGCCACACGCTGAACCTCGGCACCGATCTGGTCCAGCGGCCACTGCATAATACCAGGCATCGAAACAATCTCATGTGGCTCGCTGAGTCCTTCCGCCACAAAGAGCGGATAGATCAACTGATCCACACGCAGATGGGTTTCGCGGATCAAGCCACGTATCTTCTCGTTCTGGCGCAAACGGCGTAAACGGACGTTGGGAAAACTATTCATCAAACTCAACCTTTCCAGGCGTACCGCATGCCGCCCACCATGGGGCGGCTCTTTGTACGTCGCTAGGAATAAAATTTGCTATAGGGTACTGAAGCTTTTGGCGGCGGCACGAATGGTTTCGTCGAGCATGGCGTCGTCAAGGGCTAGCGAGATAAAACAGGACTCAAATTTGGATGGCGGGAGGTAGATGCCTTGCTCTAACATGCTCCAGAAATAGCTGGCGAAACGCCGGGTGTCGGACCGTTTGGCGTCTTCATAGTTATTAACTGGCTGCTCAGAGAAGTAAAGGCAGAACATAGCGCCAACGCGCACAAATTGCGCCTGAATATGGTTATCACGCAGCGCTTTTTGGAAGCCCTCTTCAATGCGCTGCCCCTTCTGTTCGAGCAGTTCATATTGTCCTGGCTTGCGCAACTCCTGAAGCGTGGCAATACCGGCAGCCATCGCCAGGGGATTGCCCGATAGCGTGCCTGCTTGATAAACCGGACCGGCTGGCGCGACCATGTTCATAATCTCACGCCGTCCACCATAGGCACCGACCGGCAGGCCACCGCCGATGATCTTGCCAAAACAGGTGAGATCAGGGGTAATGCCGACACGTTCTTGCATCCCTCCCAGGGCGACACGGAAGCCAGTCATCACCTCATCCACAATCAAGAGCGCGTGATGTTGCTGTGTCAGTTCGCGCAGTTTCTCCAGAAAGCCTGGCGCGGGCGGCACGAGTCCCATGTTGGCGGCGATTGGCTCGACAATCACGGCAGCAATATCATTGGGATAGGTGGCGAAGAGTTGCTCTACAGCGGCAGCATCGTTATAGCTGGCTGTCAGCGTGTCCAGAGTGGTCTGAGAGGGGACACCCGGGCTATCGGGCAAACCCATCGTCGCTACGCCCGAACCAGCCTGTACGAGCAGCATATCGGCATGCCCATGATAGCATCCGCTAAACTTGACAATCTTGCTGCGTCCCGTATAGGCACGGGCCAGGCGCAGGGCGCTCATCGTCGCCTCGGTTCCCGAATTGACAAAACGAATCACCTCGACCGAAGGCACGGCTTCAATCACCAGACGCGCTAGCTGGCTCTCAGCCTGCGTTGGAGCGCCATAGCTGAAACCTTTATGGCTGGCCGCAACCACCGCCTCCACCACTGAAGGATAGGTATGACCCAGGATCATCGGTCCCCAGGATTGGACATAATCCAGATAGCGATGGCCGTCAACATCATAAAGATAGGGTCCCTCGGCCCGCTCGATGAAGACGGGATCACCACCAACACCACGAAAGGCCCGTACGGGACTATTGACACCACCCGGCAAGAGCTGTTGCGCCTCCGCGAAGAGCGCCTGTGAACGTTCTAATGAAAAATCCCCTGTGAGCATACTGCTACAATCCCCCCTGATAAACCGCACCGTAAAGGTGCGGCCTACATTTACAATCCTAATGAACAAGAAAATCAGGCCCCAAGCGCGTCGAGGATCTGATCGAGGGGCTCGGAAATGCAGGTATACATGGGCGTGTCGCGCAAGGTGTACATGCTGGCTTCGGTCTCGCGCAGTTCCTGGACCAGATCCAGAAAGTCTGAGAGGTTGTCGGTCTCGAAGGCGACGACGAATTCCTGGTCATCAATACCAAAGGAATACGTGGTGTTGAGCGAGACACTGGGATAGGTCAGGCCGACGCGGATATGCTCACCCATCATGCGCTTGCGATCTTCCATTGACAAGGCGTACCAGGGGCGCGTCTTGACGAAAGGATAGACGAAGAGGTATTTGCGATCCTCAGGAGTGATGACGAGCCGGGGATCATGCGCACCACGCGCGTTCTTCCCGACATAGACCGAACGCTTGGTCATCGAGAGCATGGAACGCTCCTCGCGCAAATAGGGTCCCATCAGGCTGCGGCGGATCAGGCTATTAAAGCGGCGCAGATTGTCGATATTATAGGTGGCCTGCCAGATCATAAAATCAACGTCTGAACGCACACCATAAAGCGAGAAGGTGCGGATCAGCTCATCCTGGGCGGCATAATCGGCATAGATCTGAAGGAGTTGCCGCTTGCCCTTTTCACGGACATCTTCGGGTAGCAACTGCCACTGCTGATCCAATTTATAAAAGCTAAAGCGTACGAGCTGACGTGGCTGTTTTGGTTTTGGCCGGGCAGGGGCCACCTGGGCCTCTGTCTGCGTAACGTCATTAGTCTGCGATGTGATTGCTTGATCTACCATGTGCTTCCTCATAGAGAACTAACGCCTGCACCAGACCTGCGATGGTGAACTCGGCGGCCTCAATATCCACCTTGAGTCCCAGTTCGCGGGCGGTTTGGGACGTAATCGGACCAATACTGGCTAACAGGCTGTGATGCTGTATCAACTCCAGGGGAGACTCGAGAGAGTCAGCAGCACAACTTTGCAGCCAGGCAACAAAATTTCGGACAGTCGAAGAACTGGTAAAGGTAAGAATATCAAGCTGTCCCTGCTGTAAAAGTTGGAATACCTCATGTCCCCGTGCATCATCGCGAGCCACGGCCACAGTAAAATAGGCCGCCACCTCATCAACCAGTGCTCCGGCCTGCTGCAATTCAGTAACCAGGATTTTGCGAGCTTCCGCGGCACGAGCCAGCAGGATACACTGTCCCTGTAAGCTTGTTCCATGGCGCTCGGCGTCGGCCTGCAAGGCGTGAATCACGCCCTCGGCGATATATTCATCCGGGACCAGATCGGCGTTCAGACCATAGCCAGCCAGGGTCGCAGCCGTCGCAGGACCAATCGTCGCGATACGCACGCCACACAGTTCAGCTGGCTGATAGCCCAACGACTGTAAGCGCTGCATACAGATATCAACCCCGTTGGCACTGGTCAGCACCAGCCAGTTATAGACAGCATCAGCGGGATCAGCGGGAAAGAGACGACGCAATGCAGCATCCAACGCGCTCCAATCTCTGGGCGGCTCGATACGGATGGTCGGAAACTCGAGCGGGATTGCTCCCAGCATACGCAATTGTTCACTCAAAGCGCTGGCCTGCTCACGCGTACGAGTTACCAGCACCCGCTTTCCTCGTAAGGGAGAGCTATCAACAACCGCCATCGGCTCAGACATGGAATTGCTCCTGATTCTGCGACTGTGTCAAGGCTTCAATAATCTCCTGCGCGCCCTGCTCCAGGGCCAGTTCAGCCAGATGTACACCCAGTTGCTCGGCATCCAATAGCGTCGATTGCGCGTTCCAGGGAATCGCAGCTTGTACGCGAATACGACGTTGACCATCCAGGCTCGCGACCAATCCCCGGGCTGTCAGTTGATCATCTACCACCTGAGCATAGGCAGCAACCGGCAAATAGCAGCCCGCGCCCAGACGGCGCATAAACAGACGTTCAGCGTTGGTAGCAGCGTGGACCGTAAGATCCTGCAGTGGGGCCAATAAGGCAAGGATAGTGGGATCGTCGCGACATTCCAATGCCAGCGCGCCCTGACCCGGAGCGGGCAACATCATATCCACCGGGAAATACGTCAGGCGATCAGCCAGACGCTCCTGCAGATCCATACGATGCAAGCCAGCCGCAGCCAGTATAATACCATCATACTCACCGGCATCAAGTTTGCGCAGGCGCGTATCAACATTTCCGCGCAAAGACAGGATCTCGGCCTGAGGAACAAAATCACGGATCTGGGCGGTGCGACGCAGGCTACAGGTACCGATACGCAATGTGGCCGAGCGAGCATCCTGAGCATCCACAGGGGTCAACTGACCCGAAACGATCTGAAAAGGACGGCGCGAGATAAAGGCATCGCGGACATCCTCACGTGGACCCACAATCACCAGACGCAGATCGTCCGGCTGTTGTGTCGGCAAATCTTTCAGACTATGCACGGCCAGATCAATGCGATGCTCCTGCAAGGCATGCTCAATCTCAGTCACAAAGACGCCATCGCTCCCGATTTGTGACAGCGGCACCGATGTTACGCGGTCACCCGTCGTGTGGATCTGCTCAATCTCAATTTCAAGATTGGGCCATTGCTGATGCAATCGTTGACTTATCCACCGGGTTTGTATCATGGCGAGCTTGCTGGCTCGCGTTCCTATCGTCACTCGCATTGGTATTCTCTTCTAAATCAAACAAATAGCGCAGCGCCTCAGCATAGATATGACCCTCGCCCGCCGCCGCCGCATCCTTTAAGCGAAGCATGGGAGTATGTAATAATTTATTCATCAAGCGTCGGGTCAGTTCCTGGACCGCGCCCACTTCGCGCTCGGATAACGAGGAAGAAAGCTGCCGCAAAGCGCGGGCCAACTCCTGCTGGCGCACTGCATCGGCATGCTGGCGCAAATCGCTGATAGTATCCACCACGCTCAAAGAGGCCAGCCAACGCTCAAAAGACTGAACTTCTTCAGTAATAATCGTTTGTACATGCTCGGTTTCCTGCAAGCGCAGTTGAATACCATGCTCCACCTCGGATTGAAGATCATCCACATTATAGAGATGGATACCAGGCAAATCGGCGACCGCAGGCTCGATATCCCGTGGTAACGCAAGATCGATCAATAATAAAGAACGGCCGTCCCGTTGAGCAATGATCTGCTCCATCAGGTCGGCCGTGATGATGGCATGAGGTGCCTTCGTCGATGTAATCACCACATCGGCATCCACTAACGCGTCGGGAAGCTCCTGAAAAGGACGCAGACTGGCATCCAGAGACGTAGCCAGTTCAAGCGCATGGGCCTGAGTACGATTGACAATCACAACGCGCTGCGCCCCATTATCCTTCAAATTACGCGCCGCCAGTTCACTCATCTTCCCCGAACCCACCAGAAGAATATTAGCCTGATGGAAATCTGGCAGAAGGTGACGCGCTAACTGAACTGCGACATGGCTCATTGAGGCAGCATTACGGCTAATATTGGTTTCGCTACGTGCGCGCTTGCCAGCGACCAGTGCGGCACGAAATAAAGCGGAGGTCACTGGTCCAGCAAATCCACTGCCCTGCGCGATCTCTAACGCATCGGAGACCTGACCCTGGATTTGTGGTTCGCCAGGCACCAATGAATAAATCCCACTCGAAACGCCAAATAAATGAGCGACCGCCCGTTCATCTGCGAAACTAAAACAATGGGCCTCTAATTCAGCAAGCTCTATCTGACGAGTCTCACTTAACACACACAACAGATCAATTCGTCCCTGAATCACGTCCTGGCAGACCGCGTACAACTCCACGCGATTACAGGTTGAGAGAAAAACGCATTCGGAAGCAACCTCTCGAACCTTTTGCAATTGCTGGGGAATGTAACGCGCAGAACACGCGAGGCGCTCACGCAATGCAATAGGGGCGGTAGTGTAATCAACGCCAACAACAATGATATGCATGCAAACCTCATAAACCTCTAGAAAATTTATACTCTATAGAGATTTTAGCGTTTTTTTTCCATTCGTCAAGGCTCAGTAGCCCGATATCTTATCAGGAAAACACCCTAAGATTACCCTATATGCGTTGAAACACCCTGAAACAAGGAAGTAATCCATGCTTGTTTATGCACTATTTACCTGCTCTTTTTGGGTTCACCCCATAGGCGCGAACAGAAGCGGGATGGTTAAGGGTTGCACCCTTAACCTGGGGTTCGGGGCTGTGCCCCGGTCTCTCACTCCCCTCGCGCCGCCGCGTGCGGCGGCGAAGAAAAGAAGAAAAAGAGGTATTTGGGGGCACCCCAAACTCCGGCAAAGGGCTCACCGCCCTTTGCAATCCCGCTTGTAAAGCCTTACGTTCGCGCCTAAGAGGCTCCTCCCAGGAGGCGAAAAAAAGTTGTATCATATCAACATTATTTAGAGTGAATTGATGGTGCTCAAGCACTATGCGGAATCGGTAGACGCCAACATGGCAGAGACAGAAGGCCGGTTCTCGCTACGCATCTGGGAGTAGCTTTTTATGTTTCATCTCGACCCACGTTTTACCGGTCTCGTTGGACTGTTGTTTCTCATCCTGGGTATCTTTAATCTATATACCGGGCAAAAACGCCTGCAAATTCTACATGCGAATGGCTTTAAGCGCCCCTGGTATAAAGAACATGCCCTCTTAACTGGTCTGGAATATGTCCTGCTCGGGCTTGTGGTATTGATCAATATGGGCATTTCGCTGGGCTTCTTTTCGGTCGCGCAGGCTGCGATTGTCATTCCCATCTATATCGGCTTGCTGTGTATTGCCGCCGCCATACTCGGTTTGATCTTTGTCCAACGCTATCAGATACGCAAGGGCAGGCAGGAAACTGCTGCGACGGGCAACCGGCAGCCTACAACTACCAGTGACACGCCACGTGAATTGACAGCGGAACAACGCACGCTACAAGAACAGCATCGACGTGAGCGACGAAAAAAAGCCGCCGCCGCTCGCCGCCGACAATCCGGTCGCTCCTGATCTGATCTTTTATTCATCTGTGTGACCAGTCCAACCATGCACAAATATCCCCATAACATAATCCAATTTTTCACTAAATTGATGCGTGTTCACTTGTTCAGATGAGCACGCATCATCCCTCTTCAGCAATAGATTCCATGCATCTAAACAACGCACCTCAATCGTTAACCATACAGAGAGCCACAAAAGCAATCAGTATTCAACGTCTATCTAATAATGACTTTGAATAAGACCCACCAATTACTTGCTAGAAACAATAGCAACTATCATTTGTGCTTGAGCGCGAACATCATTCCTAATGAGCTTCTGCTTCACCCCTCAAGCATTGCAGATGGAGCATAGGCAGGCAAATAACAATATAATAATGGAGGAATATGTGATGAATGCTCAAAATGACGTGACAACTGAAACACTCCTGAGCGAAATTCGACAATACTTTGGCTTTGTTCCTCCTTTTTTCACCGTCATTCAGAGGAACAAAGTATTGCTTGCTATGCACTGGCAACAAACACGCACAATCTATATAGATAATCCTCTTCCTTCCATTATCAAGGAAAAAATCTTTATCTATCTCTCATATAATTGCAAGGTGCTCTATGACTTACGCTGTCACTGCATCCAACTCAATAATCAGGGCATGCAGGCCGAGGAGATCCTGGCGCTGCTACATACACCGCTACCGACCGAGCAGGAAATCTCCCAGTATGTGAAGCATATGCGCACCCAACCAAAGGCACTAGAGGACTGGCCGCCCGCCAACTCTCAACTCGATCTGATTCTGTTTGCGTGTATTGCCCATCTGTTTATCCAGAAGCAACGGGCCCCCATCTGTCGACAAGAGTTACAGCGCCTGCTGGGCGATAACTATGTCTTCCTGACTGCTCTCTTCAACTATATTCGCTCCTGCCACAGTTGGATAGAGGCGGACCCGGATCTATTTGGGGATGATGACGAAGAGATGCATCAAATATTCCACCAGACCTTTGGGGAAGTGCAGCAATTGGAAGCTTTTCTCGAAGAGGAACGCGCCAAATTAAAGCAGGAACGGCGAGCCTTTGAGGAAGAGATGAGGATCGAGCAGCTGGAGTTGTTCAAAGCACAAGAAAAGATCCAGGCGGAACAGAAAACGCAAGTCCAGATGAAGCAGGTCGCCTGGCAAGATGCCAATCAGCGCATCAATGACTTTCTGAGTGTCACGGCCCACGAGTTAAAAACGCCAATTACGACGATCAAAGGCACAATTCAGATCTTATTGCGCACCACACGCCGCGACCTCCAACTGAACACGATTACCCTGGAAGATTATAAACGTACGCTAGAAGCTATGCAACGGCTCCTGACGCGTGCCGACAATCAGATCCGCCGTCTGACACAACTGATTAACGATATTGTCTACTTATCGCGTATCCAGGACAAAAAGCTTGAAATGTGCATGGAGCCACAGGATCTCAGCAGCGTATTGAGCGAAATAGTCAATCAGCAAAATCAGCTCAATCCCAACCGTACAATTCGGATCATCGGCGAGCAGGCTCCCATGCTGGTCATCATCGATAAAGACCACATTGAGCAGGTTCTTACCAATTACTTATCGAACGCCCTCAAATATAGCCAGGAGAATCAACAGGTCACCGTAACCCTGGAACGTGAGGGAAAGAAAATCCGTGTCGCGGTACACGATCAAGGGCCAGGGATTACCAGAGAGGATCAACAGCATATCTGGGAACGTTTCTATCGCGTGCAAAAGACAGAAGTGCAGAGTGGATCAGGGATCGGCTTTGGATTGGGACTCTATATCAGTCGTACGATTATTGAACGACACCATGGAGAAGTGGGTGTCAGCAGTAAAACAGGAGAAGGAACCACCTTCTGGTTTACCCTCAATAGCGCGGATTAATTGAGATCACATTAAGAGCAGTCTCGATTGTTTATTGTGTGGTGTCGGAAAAGTTCTTCGACCTTTTCCGACACCACACAATAAACAGATGTTTGAGCACTACAGGTGCGAAAACTCATGCACAGAGATTATGGAGAGCATGGGAGTCCGACACACTCTTTGTCAGTGTTAATGCGCTGCGCGAGCAGAGGATTGGCGCCAGGCGGCTTCAAGACATTGCTTGAGCAGCAAAGCATTTGTTAAGGGACCAATACCGCCAGGAACGGGGGTGAGCGCGCCAGCAACTTCCTGTACGCCTGCGTAATCGACATCCCCGGTCATACCACCCTCTGGTAAGGCATTAATACCCACATCAATCACAACCGCGCCCGGGCGCACCCAATCGGCCTTGACCATATTGGCACGGCCAACCGCCGCTACCAGAATGTCAGCCTGACGGGTCATAGAGGGCAGGTCACGTGTGCGCGAATGGCAGATGGTGACAGTGGCGTTCTTCTGCAATAGGAGCAGAGAGAGCGGCTTACCGACCACATTGCTGCGTCCCAGCACCACGACATGCTGACCCTCAAGCTGAATATCATTCCGGGCCAGGATTTCCATGACCGCTGAGGCCGTGGATGCCTGGAAGCTGGGCAATCCCAGCACGAGGTTCCCGGCATTCAAGGGGCTGATGCCATCAATATCTTTAGCCGGATCAATCGTGTTGGCGACCAGATCCTGCGACAGATGAGCTGGCAGGGGCATCTGCACGATAATGCCATGGACCGCTGGATCTGTGTTCAGATCCAGTAGAATAGTATGGAGTTCTTCGGCAGTGGTTTGCTCCGGCAAGGATTCCAGCCGCGCCGTCACTCCGATTTCGTTGGCGATACGCAGGATAGCTTTACTATAGAAGCCAGAGGCGGCATCACCTTCAACACGTACAATCACCAGACCAGGAGCCTGCTGATATTGCGCAATGTAGCGATGTACATCCTCACGCAACTCGGCTTTGAGGGTAGCACTCAGCGTCTTACCGTTTAAAACTGTTGCCGTCACGCCCGTTCCCCCACAATCTTTACTACCTGCTGACTACCCACAGAAACCGTTTCCAGAGCGACAGTCAGACGCTGCTGTAACGCATGTACACGCTCGGCATCCTTCAAGGAATTGAGATTGGTACGTACCATCCAGGCAGCGCCAGTCGCCGCGCCAGAGGCCATCATAGAAGCCGTCGCGATATCGCTCAGGACGTTTTTATTGCCGATTTCCGCAACCCGTAAGCAATGCTTCACAAGCTGAGCGGCCAACTCAACCATCTCCAACGGCACCAAAGCCGCACCAACCAGAGCATCCTGAATGGACTGTGTACGCGCCGCCTTCTCTTCAGGGGTGGCACGTGGCAATTTAAAACTCGCAGCAAGTTGTCCATAAGCCTCGATATCAGCCTGCATCAAATTCTGAAAACGGCTACGCACATCTTCCGCATTTGTAATGATCGCTTCAATTTCTGAATGGACAGCCGCATAATCAGCCTTGCCCAGGGTCAGACGCGACACCATACACACCAGGGCGGAGCCCATTGCACCGCTCAGGGCAGCCGTTGAACCGCCACCAGGGGTTGAATTTGAAGACGCTAAATCATCGAGATACGTCTGTAAGGATTTATCTAGATACATATGTAATCTTCCTATTTTTCAGTTTCTATCGGTAGCCAGACACAGCCAAAACGGAAACAGGCAGCTATAAAGCCTGGATTGATGCGCTTCCCACTGGCCTACCTCTTAGCATTCTAACATCCCTTACAACTCACGTCGAGCCAACATCACAAAAAAGCTGCTCTCCGGTCCAGCCAGAGGGCAGCAAAAGAGTCAGGGAAGGCTTCACCACATGGATCACGAATGAGCAAGAATTTTCACGGCCGGCCAATCGAAGTAGATACCATTGGCATTCAGCGAAACTCCTTCGATCCAACTGGGGATCAAGCCCGCGATACGCTGATGATCCAGAGGAATCACAGCATCGCTCGCCAGCAGCTTTTGCTCGGCCCGCTGATAGAGACTCAGGCGCTCATCAACCGTGGTGGCATTGGCGTGCTCGATCAACTGATCATAGGAAGCATCCTGCCATTGGGTCATATTCTGAGGAGAATTCGACAGGAATGAACTGGCAAAGGCAGAGGGATCAGCGATATCAGCCTGCAAAGAGGTGATGCCAAACTGGATGGCATGGTCCTTGAGCGCTTGTTGATAGGCATCGTCCCCCAGCGGGCGCAAATTGACATGGATGCCCAGCGAGCTATGCCACATCGTCTGGAGAGCCAGAGCCGTTTTGGCTGTCACCAACGAGGTTGGATAAGAAAAGGTAATGTTTGAGAGTTGCCTGGCCGGAGCTGACTTCAAGAGTTCACGCGCCCGGGCAGGATTGAAATCTGGCTTGCCCGCCTGATAGCCTGGAAGCGCAGGCGGAAAGAGAGTATCAGCAGTTGCCACGGAATCACCCAGGTCAGTAGTAGCATAGGCGTGCTTATCCAGAGAGGCGGCAAAGACCTGGCGGACCGCCAGGGAGTCAAAAGGGGCCTGAGTCACATTAAAGAACAGGGCATCAGTTTGCAATAACTCGGTACGCATAAAGCCTTTGAGCTGGCTGGCTGGCTGCTGATCAGCCTGTGTCAGTCCCCAGACCAGATCGTAGTGACTGACGCGATCAGCGATATAAGCGACACGTGCATCGTTCGTGAAAACGATCTTTAACTGCGTCAACGTCGGCTTCTGTCTATAATAAAAAGGATTGGGGATCAGGGTCATGCTCACGGCTGGCGTCAGATTCTTCACAATAAAAGGACCACTCCCGATTCCCTGCTCGGCAATCGTGATGGGCCACGTTTGATTCTGATAAGAGGCCAGCATTTTAGTGTTGATCGGGAAAAAGAGTGGCTTCGCCAGCGCAGCCAGGAAGTATGAAGCGGGCTGCGTCAACTTTATCTGTAAGGTATGCTCATCGAGTGCACGGACACCAGAGAGCTGTTTAGCCTGCCCGGCATGCACCTTTTGTGCTCCCTCGATCAGGCCCATGTAAGGAGAGAGTTGGGTTGAGGGGTCGGATGGTTGCAGGACCCGCAGCCAGGAATCGATGTAGGATCGCGCGGTCACAGGCGTGCCGTCCGCAAAGGCTACAGCGGGATCGAGATGGAACGTATAGACTTTCTGATCAGATGAAATGGTCCAACTGGCCTGATCAGGCTGTACCTGTAGCTTTTGATCCAGGCGAACCAGGCCGCTGTAGAGCATAGACATCAAGAGCGAACCATTGGCGTCATGATCACTGGCAGGATCAAAGGATGGGACATCGGTGATGCCAACAAAGGGGATGGTTAAGACCTGCGCAGAGGCCAGCGTTGCTTTCCCATTTGTCAATTGAAGTGTCCCACTGCTCTTGGAGCAAGCTGAGAGCACAAGTAATACGCTACAACATACAAGGAGTAGCATAGCTAGATGTCGTCTGTGACCATGTGTATAATTCTGTATTTTCGGGGAACGATAGTTCATTCCTGACCTCTCTCAATAAGATCGCATCTGCAAAAATAGCTAGCGGGGGCAATTTTTAACCGCGCCGTAATATATCTTCATTATACAGAAGGTCATCTACAATGACAAAGATGAGCAGAAAAAACATGCCTGGCTAGTACTCTGTCGGGCATGTTTAAAGCCCTGCCCGCTACGCGGGCGGGGAGAGAAAAGAGGCCGGGGCACAGCCCCCGGACCCCAGGTTAAGGGTTGCACCCTTAACAATCCCGCTTCTGTTCACACAATGGCAATGAAGAGGGGCTTAACAATCTCGCTTCCGTTCGCATGCCTGCTTGAGCCTTTGCTTATCATAACAAATGGCAACAAAAAAGGACTTGCCAAAAGCAAATCCTACTTGTATGGGTCTGAACCACTGAAAAGTGCATTTCCTCAATTTTGCCGAGCGCTTTCCTGTCAGCTTCGTTGAAGCAGACGATGCGCCATCCATTGCAGAGCCACGATGAAGATACAAATGTGTGAAACAAGCCGTACGATCATTAGGGCGGCTTCGCTGCACCTGTTACCAGGCTTGCACGTGCCGTCTATCAACCAGGTGTTCTGCCTGGGATCTTGATCTCACGAAGAGATGGGAAAACTTATCTTGGGTGCGGCTTCGCGCTTAGATGCCTTCAGCGCTTATCCCTTCTCGACATAGCTATCCAGCTCTGGCCCGGGCGGGCCAACT
>NZ_BIXY01000091.1 GCF_008326305.1 Dictyobacter arantiisoli
CGGCTCTCTCGCGATCACGAGGGCTTGCCCGAAAGTTCGGAGGCGTTTATCAGAATCGCCTCCTGCCATCGCCTCTTGACCAAGCTCGCGCCTGCATACCCATCGTGATGGGAATCAAACACTATCTTAGTAGACAATGGAATAGACGGGTTCAGTATCCGCGCTATTCGTGAAATTCCACAGCCACGCCGTCTCATCCAGCGACATATTAATACAACCATGAGTACCTGAATTAAATGCTTCAGGCGCATAATGGGGGAACTGCTTGCCAGGACCGTAGTCATCGGCAGCTCTCCACCAGCTATCATGGTAGTAATATTCGCCGACATGATACATCATCGCGTAGTGAATAGGGGTAGCTGGATAATAGAATGGTGAGTTCTTATCCTGTTCAAAGGACTTAAAGACGGCCGGTGACTGTCGATTTGTGATCTGGGTAAATCCTGGAGGGGTTGGTTTGTCCGGCATCCCGCTCACGACCAGAATCGACCTGACCAGTCTTCCATTATCATAGACACGCAGGGTTCCATTATAGGTTGAGGTTATCAGTACCTTGCCCGATGTGGCCCCGAGTTGCCTCATCAGATCCAGATCGCTCTGGTGCACCTGATTATAGGGCGTGGAATCGACGGCATCATGCGTCTCAGCCGTGAAAAGGATGCGTTGCTGTTTCGCAGAGTCGATAATTGTTTGATAATCATCGGCTGTTTGAGCCGTTGTCAGAGCTGTTTGCAGATCATAGACCGTACAGTTCCAATAATCATAAGCGGTCGTATAGGTCTGATTGTCATAGCTATCATAATAGGGGTGGGCATTGCCCCAGTTTTTGCTGTCATTCATCAGTTTTGTGACATCATAGGTCGCTTCTTGTGTCAGCAATGGCAGATGAATGTTATCCATATCCCGGGTCAATTGAGTCGAGAAATCGATAAATTTGCCACTATCGAGTAATGATTTATCCGTCGTATATTGTTTTTGATACGAGCTTGCATCACCCCCATATTGTTTAAGTGAATTAATAGAAGCCTGGAATTGGCCGAGCTTATATTGTCCTACATAGGGAATCGCCTGGGTAGTCACCGTATTGGCCGTCCGGGTTTGTGCATCGATCTGACTGATGATCTTATTAAAATCATCCGGGGTGGTGGCCTTGCGGAACAACTGTATATCAGAGGTCGCCTGGGAATCCATCGCGGTTGTATCCAGGTTCGAGCTTTTCATCGATTTGACAACATTTTGAAAGTTCATCAGATCATAGTTGGCCGTTCCGAGCAGTGTCAGGGCTTTGGTGGCCTCCGCTGCCCGCTGACTGACTTTCGCATATTGGCCAGGCTGGTGTGCACTATTCATCTCGGCCTGAGTCTGGGTTAGTGTGTTCGTGAAATTGCCTGCCTCCACAAATCCCTGCGATTGACGTTGTGAAAGGATCGTAGAAAACGATTTTAAAGCAGCCGAAGCCTGTGTTCCCAATTGCTGTGTGGTCTGGTCATCGAGGCCTTTCACCTGTACCGTAAGAGTTTGATAATTTTCAGTCAGATTTGAATAATAATTAGTAGTGGGCTGGCTTGAAAAAAGTGCGAGCGGCGCATTGGTACCATTAATTTTATTTTCCTGGGCAATAATAGGGCGAAGTAAGCTGTCTGGCACGCCGATGCTCTGTGCATTGGCGATAGCTTTGTCTAAGTTTGCTTTATCTGTATTGGCCTGATTTTGTACCTGGGGATTGCCACAGGCACTCAAGATCATCATAAAAAGCAGACTGATACTCATAACAGACAGCACCTTTTGCGAGCGCCACAGCGGAGCCTTGTGCTGAACCATAACGGGATGAGCCTCCTGAATTCATAGGTTTAGTAAGCATCGTTTTATATAAAAACAGTGAATATAGTGTCCCTCTATTCATTATAATCGATTCTGAAGGCGAAATGTTTCGCAAATAGGACCAATCTGAAGTACATTCGAATAGATAGTCTACAAACTCCTTCGTTTTTTCGTTTATCCCGTTCCTTTGAGGGTATGAGTGAATAGCGTACAGGAAAGTGCCTGGCTGAACTAAGAAATTTTTGTAATCAATTCACCCCAAAATGGAATCGTTTTATAGAAGCTATAGCGCTCCTGACTGATGCGCTGACTTTCAATAGCTATTTTCTTGAGCTCGGCTTGATCTAGATCCAGGATATCTGAGAAATCCTTGCAGAAAAAGGCGTAGAGGTCTGGCGCGTACATCACGATATCTGCACGTTGGAATGAGAGTATTGGATTGCCCGCTTGCATTGGTTCAGCAAGCAGGAAGCGATGGCCATAGATAGGAATAAGTCTGGGCGCATTGGCGAGTAAGAGTTCTATTTGTTGTTTTTGTCCATATTTCGTCACTGGTTTTCGTCCCCAGCCGGGCTTCCAGAGATTATTTTGCAGCACCTCGTAACTGATATCCTCGTTAATCTGCTGATAGGCGTGCTCGATTGTCTGACTATCCCTGTTCCAGTTTTGAAAGAGGGGAGCATCGCAGGGAATGATTTTGCGGGTATCACCATCGTAGGTAGCGATAGTAACAGGCCGATCCAGGCAATGTAAAATGGAGAGGAAGGCGCGATAATCAGGAGGAAAGCGCACAGACCAGCGTTGTTCAAGCGCAACGATCTCCTCTTCAGTCAGGCCAGACCACTGTGTATTGGGTTGCCAGATGCAACTTGTTTTATGCTGGGCTAAAAACTCCTCGAATGTCAGAGGCTGATAGGTGCGCCATTTTGTTTCGGTTTGTTCCTTGATCAACGAAAGAAATTGCTCATCAAAGGGATGTGACATAGATAATTACCTCTATTAGATTCTATTGATCTTTTTGCTGCATATATGCTGCCTATGAGCTGTGTATGTTGTGTTTACAAGCCTAATATGCCTGACCTTTCTTGTCAACAGCAAGCATAGAGGTTTTGATAAAGTATTTGCATCCTATGAGTAGCAAGATTCCGATGATACTGGGAGTCTGCTCATTCTGAGAGCTGCACTGATTGCATATCAGCAGGCTCTCCGTCCTTGCGGGTGAAAGCGGGGTGCAGGGGCGGCAGCCCATAGGTGCGAACGTAAGGCTGTACAAGCGGGATTGCAAAGGGCGGCCAGCCCTTTGCCGGGGTTTGGGGTGTCCCCAAATACCCCTTTTTCTTCTTTTCTTCGCCGCCGCGCGCGGCGGCGAGAGGGAGGTGAGAGATCGGGGCACAGCCCCGAACCCCAGGTTAAGGGTTGCACCCTTAACAATCCCGCTTACGTTCGCACCTATGGGGCGGCAGCCCATGACGGAGCGCGATGGCAGGCATGCCGGGGGCATGACAGTCCTCGCAAACTCCCCCTCCTCTCAATCCCCCGGAAGGAGAGAGTGCCTATCAGCAGGCGAGCAGGCGCATGAATTATGATAAATTACATAAGATGTGTACTATATCACAAAAAACATGTGAAGTAAATCATAGTTGTTTATCTATTCATAACCTATACTGTGCCCATAAGAGAGACGCCTGACGCGTTAAACTCTTTGGGAAAACAAAACACTACTGTTTTGTTTGTTTCTGTGAAGACGTATGTATGAAGACAAGTAGTAATGAAGGGAAAACACATGAAACTGTCAAATCTTTTCGGCAACACTGAGAGCGTTGCAACTGCCGCTCAGAATAGCGCCTTTGAACTGGACGATCAGGCTCTGGCAACAGTCAGTGGCGGTTGTGGTCCTAGCTATTGCCACGAAGGTGGCGAGTACCAGGGTACTGGCTTTGAGTTCGGCGGCGGCTATTCCTTTGGCGAATATGGCGGCTGGGGAGATGAGTGCCATCATCATCACCATCACCATTGCCACAGCTGGGGCTGGGGATGCTAATATGCCGGCCGTGTGGCCAGGTAGCCCTTTCATAATCGGTAAAGGGAACGGTACAGGATAGGAAGGTGCTTCCTTCCAATGAGTTGCGCCATGATCTTGTACACGTTTGTCTAAAAAGTCCATCATGTCAGGTGAAAGACCCGCGTGATGGACTTTTTTATGGTCCGTTTATTCATCACTGCCTTGATACTTCTCACTAAAGAATAGTATAGAAGAGAAGGATTAGAAATATTGATTTTGAGAAAATTTAGATAGTTCTTTTGCTTTGTTTTGTTCTGATTGTAGAAAAGCTTGTATTCTATATAATTGTTCGACTATAATAGGATAAATTATGTTTCTATTATGCAATGAAGAATGAATGAGAGAAAAAGTGAAAGGCAACGTTAAAGAATCTTCCCTGGACAGAAATACACGGGAAGTGACGTTCATGGCAAGTGGGCGCTCCGCCCATATTCACCGTGAAAATGTCTATGCTTTGCGTGCTGCGCTCTTTGTGGCAGTGCTGCTGCCGGTGCTAATCGTAGGATTTTTGCTGGCCCAGTCGCCAGTTTTTAGTGGTCAGGAGGTTGCGGTGGGGAAGACTATTTTTACGTATCAGCCTCCATCCAGGCAGGGTATCACTGCTATAGCCTGGTCTCCTGATGGAACACATATTGCATCTGGAGGTGCGGATGTACAGATATGGGACGCAAAAACTGGAGCACATAGCCTCATCGTCAAAGATGCCACGGTCTCTGGTACGTCTGTGAATGCTGTAGGCTGGTCCTCAGATAGCAAGCTACTGGCGATTGGTGGTTCCGATATGGGCATCTGGAATGCTCAAACTGGACAGAAAAAGCTTTCGTATCAGCCACCAGTGCAGCATTCTTCTCCAGTTGGAACGCTGGCGGTCCATGCGTTAAAGTGGTCACCCGACAATACGATGATCGCGACTGCTTATACGTATCGTTATACAAAAGCCAACTCCAGGAACGCGACTGTTGTTGAGGGAGTAGATGTCTGGCAGGTCAGCAATGGAGCGCATTTGTTTACATATCACGTTGCGAGGGGGATGGTGACTTCATTAGTCTGGTCGCCAGATGGATTGCGGATCGCAATTGGTGGAACCGAAAATACTTTGTCCGCCTGGGATGCGACAACTGGCAAAAATGTGGTGAATTATGCTGTATCCGGTCGTGTCACTGCCGTTGATTGGTCTCCTAATGGGATGTATCTGGTGTCAGCCGCCAATAGTCTGGACATCTGGGCGATTGGAACTTCTAGAAAGCCGATTGGTATTCTGGAGGGCACGAGTGGTGCAAAAGCAAAGACAGTTGCAGATACACTGGTGAAGTGGTCGCCGGATGGAAAATATATCGCATCGGTAGATACAGTGATCCATGTCTGGAACTCTTCTAGTGGTGCCGATGTGCTTGACTACGCGAATCATCAAAATCCTATCAAGAGCCTGGACTGGTCGCCTGATAGTACTGATATTGCTTCAAGCGATGTGCCACCTGTCGGCGATCCCAATAGTACTAGTCGAGTCGATGTCTGGCGTGCCCAATAACTGAAGATTAAGGTAGCGACAAAGTGCGTTACCCCCCAATGGGAAGCTGTTTTTCTAAAGAATTCCTTATTTTTTTGATAATACCGTCAAAAAAATAAGGAATTCTTTTTAATTGTGCAGTATACGTAGCAGCAAAAACGCTGAACCGACAAATATAGGTGAGCAAATGAAACAGGAATCGTAACCGGTGAAACTCATGAAACAAATATGACTGAAGCGCTCTCATACTATATGATGCTAATTTGAGATGACGTGTCATCCCGAAAGCACGTGAATTGTTTTCGCTGTAATTGCCTGGGTAAAGATTTCTTGCTATACTCGCGAATTGACATAAGGAAATGGATCTTTCGCAAAAGAGCAGCATCTTCTATAAGTAAGTGCATGATCTCTGCATAGTGGAGCAGATGAGCTTACAGGTAATAAAGCACCTCAGTATGGTACTGAATTGACTTCTGTTGTCCAATAACTTAACAAGGAAGCCGTTTTAATGAAGAAGAATGCATTGCTCACTTTGCCAAGCAATGGTACGACGCAACCCTCACTAGTAGAGTTTACTCTTGAGACATCCAATCGAGAATTTGCTGAGCTAAAGCAGCTTGTGAAGCGACAAGGATTGTTAGAAAAGCAACCTGCGTATTATACCTCTCGCATTGTCATGTTGGCGGCCCTGCTCGTTGCGAGTTTAGTGGCCCTTTGTTTCGTTCATCTTTTCTGGTTTCAGCTGTTGGATGCCGTATTCATGGCGTTTGTCTTTGCACAGATTGGCCTGCTCAGCCACGAGGCGGGCCATCGTCAAATGTTTCATCGTTCATGGAAGCATGACCTGGTAGGTTTAGTCGGAGGGAATCTGCTCATCGGCATGAGTTATGCCTGGTGGATGGATAAGCACAATCGGCATCATAGTAATCCTAATCAGGTCGATATGGATCCAGATATTGAAATTCCCTTTCTGGAATTTACTGGCAAAGAAGATCTAGACCAGATCGGCAGTTTCAGACGTTTTTTGGTGAAACATCAGGCAGTGATTTTTATCCCCGCTCTTATGACCGTCTCAACCGGCCTCCAGACGAATAGTTTCAAGTTCTTGCTGGCTAATAAATGCAAATTTTATGCTCTGGAATGGACCTTATTGCTGACGCATGCAGCCCTCTACCTGGCGCTGATTTTCCTGAATATGAATATCTGGCAGGGGATTGTGTTTATCGTAGTTAACCAGGCTCTGACAGGTTTTTACCTGGGAGCGGTTTTCGCGCCCAACCACAAGGGAATGCCAGTATTGGATAAAGATGATAAGGTTGGTTTCTTATATCGTCAGGTGGTAACGTCCCGCAACATCTATGCTAATCCGATTGTTGATTTTGTTTATGGTGGGCTGAATTACCAGATTGAGCATCATTTGTTTCCCTCGATGCCACGCAATAAATTAAAGCGCGCCCAAAGGCTGGTCAAGGATTTTTGTCGAGAGCGCAATATTCCCTATCATGAAACACATATATTGGAATCCTTCCGTGAGATTCTGACGCACCTGTATCATATTGGAGCCCCATTGCGTAAGGCCGCCTAGATCTGCTTGCACACCAATAGCGCTCAAATATAATCTATTCTTCAGGGCAGGGCAGGGCAGACGCTCACGCTCCTGTCCTTTTTGATTGAGCTATACAGAAAGACGCCCTTCAAAGGACGTCTTTCTGTATAGCTCAATCATTTTTTGAGCACCTCTAGTGCGAAAACGATGGGAGTCAGGCACATCCATGCAGTCTTCACTGGTGATCGTCGATAGCCCGTAAGGCTTGTTGAATCTTTTTGAGATGCTCCTCTAAAACAGCATTGAGAGCATATAATTTCTCCTGCGTCTGAAGGTCACAAACATCATTTATCCACTGATCGACCTGGTTAAGCTGACTTTTTTGTTCCATAATCCAGAAACGGATACGCTGTTTCACATTCACGAGATCGCTATTCTGACATGGGATATAGCCAATAAACATCTCAGTCGCCTTATCCTCCTCCAATGAGATTTGTAGGAGGCCCGGCAGGTGGGATGTCCCATCCGACCGTATTTCACGCACATGAAATTTTCCGTACTGCTTCACTGTAATACCGCATTTTGGCAATGTCTGCATCACATCAACCTTCCTCTGACGCCTTTAAGGGACAGATGAACTGATAAATAGTGTTTCCACTCTCTACTTCAGCGCGCCAGGCTTTCTCTTTTTAATCGGCTTTCCACCTGCATATGTTCAAGTAGAATGCGCTCATCCAAAAAAGCTGATCTTATTACTCTGTCAGCCTTCATTTGAAGGGTTGCCCGCTACGCGGGGGTGGGGGGAAGAGGCCAGGGCGCAGCCCCGGAACCCAGTCAGGTGATTGCATCCCCTGCACCCCTAGCCTTCAAATGAGCTGTGACAGAGCACTATGCTATTCTCCACTGCTTGATGAAGCAGTTCCTGTCCTCGCCATTATTCCCTTCCCCAATCGCCCCGAATGAGAAAGAGCTTTTTTGGGCGATTTGTTCACAGGCATAAGCTCTATCTTATGCCTGTGCTTTTTATACTGCTTGCATAAGAGGTTATCTGCCACTGTGTTTTATGGGGAATGCTTTATAGGGCCAGACTTGTTTTGTTAAAGAGAGGCGACATTTCTCTTTATCACACCTTGCATACGAAGAGGAGGAGGACTTGATCATGCGTATGCATTTGACTATAATGAAAGAAAAGCTATACATTAAGGATAGAAATGAAGAATTATTCAGAACAAACAGCTCTACCTGATATGGAAACATTCACATCTGAATTCCTTGCTCAGTCTCAGTTAACCGATGAGTTGGTCGTGGTAGGGACTGCACGCTATAAAAAGACACTGGCTTTTATCAAGTATGCGCTGCTGTTGGATGCTATTGATGAGGGATGGTTGTATGAGCAGCAGGGCTGGATGTTTAATCAATTGCACCGCTATCGCGAGGCTGTCGAGGCTTTTGATCGTGCGCGTCGCCTGGGTTACGCGAACGATGGTTGGCTCTACAAGCAGAAGTCCTATGCCTTAAATAAGTTGGAGCGCAATGAGGAAGCATTGGAAGCGGGAGAACGGGCCAGGAAGCTGGGCTATGTCAATGAAGAATAGCTCTTCCTTCCCGCAACCCTGCTTTTCTGTCGCTCCCAATTTTCTGTATTGTCTTGCCTGTTTAGACAGAAGTACTAAATAAAGCATCAACCTCTGGGTAGATTGATACTTTTTATTTATACTGAGAGAGGATATAGATAAAAGCTCAAGCAGCTTGTTGGTAAGGGGAGTTTATGAATTTCTATCAATCTCTCTTGGCAATCATGACTCAAACACCTCTGATGTTTCTCATCGGCGGCATCGTGGCGTTTGGATTGACATATGTTTTTACCTTTGCTGTCCTGGCTCTGTGCCGCAAGATGAATTGGTTTGAACCTGTTGTGGCCCATAAAGTGCACACGCAGGCACTTCCCCGTCTGGGTGGGCTGGCGATTTATGCCGCCTTCCTGGTGGCCTCACTCCTCTTTTATATCCCTACCCTTAGCCAGCAACCTGGACAACATGAGATTATTTTTGGGCGGAGTTTTCCAAAAGAACTGATTATTTACGGCTTATTTGTACTTTCATCACTCTTGATCGTAAGCGTACATGCCTATGATGATGTGAAGGGACTCAAGCCCTGGCCGAAGTTGTGCGCCCAGACAATCGCGGTCTTGTTGTTGATAGGACCGGGCCTGCACAGCTTCCATGGGGTACTCTTCTTTGGCGTCAACAATCCTTTTGTGCATGCTACAACTCTCTATAATGCTGCTTTGCCCTGGTATCAGCAGCCTGAGTTGACACTCTTTATACGCCAGCCAGTCGTCTCCTGGCTGGCTTTGCCCGCCGTTCTCTTCACCTGGTTCTGGTTTGCCGGCATGATGAATGCAATCAATTTTATGGATGGGCTAGATGGGCTGGTTGCAGGTATTGTTGCAATTGCGAGTCTGTTTATCGCCATTATTAGCTGGCAAATGGGTCAATATACTATTGCGACGCTGGCAGCAATCTTTACTGGTGCGGTAGCGGGCTTTCTGCCCCATAACTGGCATCCATCGCGGATCATCATGGGGGATAGTGGCTCACAGTTCCTGGGCCTGGGTCTGGGTATGCTTTCCATTATGGGTGGCGCAAAGTTCGCATTGATTGCGATGATCCTGGGCATCCCGATCCTGGATATTGCCTGGGTAATGATCAACCGCATGCGACGCGGGCAGAGTCCTATGCAGCGTGACCTGCTACCCCAATACTCTCACAAAACGCATCTGCATTATCGTTTACTCTTCGGCGGTTTCACTCCTCGACAGGTCTGCTATCTTTTCTATACAGTCACCGCCCTGTTTGGTCTCTGCGCGCTTAACCTGCCCCGCATCTTCAAGTTTGCAGGCTTTGGTGTCGTAGGGCTGGTCGTCTGCGCTCTCTTCTGGTGGAGTATTTATCTGCAGCGTACGAGCACAGGCAAAAAGCAGCAAGCATAGTCTCTTGATCAAGATACAAGCAATAGTGCTCTCTTCATCTGGTAAATATGCCATATGGTGCTAATTTTTATGAGAGATAGCATCAAAAAGAGACGTATTATTTCGTGGATGCATATCCAGATCCTATCATCCTTTTATGGAACTATTCCTTCATCTATAACGTCTTGTTTCTAGTGCTATTTTGCGCATTAGTCACATAGCATACTGGCTTCTTGTATTCTTACTTTTCAATTTATGCTCTTTTTGAGTGAAATCTCTACACGCATAGAGGAGTGAATGTATGATCTCTACCTGGCATTCTCCGCGAAAATCTTACCTTCTGGCTTCTGGCTTTTTATTGTTGTTGACTATTTTTCTTGCCGCCTGTGGTGGTGCTAGCAGTGCCACGAACTCCACCACTTCATCAGGAGTGCCTTCCAGTATGCATCAAGCTGCCTATGGTGGCGCGAATAATAATGCTGGCAACGCTACTACGAATGGATTATCGACTGGTAATGCGGCTGGTGGGTCTTCATCATCTGTAAAGAAAGATGTTGCTGCTCCTCAATATATCATCAAAACCTTAAAGGTATCCATGCAGGTTGCGGATACTCGTAAGGTTGCCAGCGCCATTCAGCACTGGATCAGCACAACTGATCCCCTATCAACTTCTACCGGAGCCGATTATTCTCAAACAGGCAATAATGCTTATACTGTCACGCTCTCTTTTTCAGTGCAGGCCAGCCTCTATCCAAATGTTTATAGCTATCTGCGCGATTATAGTACGCAGAGTGGAGTAAAAGGGACATTGCTCGGTTTCACTGAGAGTGTACAGGATGTGAGTTCTGATTATGTTGATACTCAATCCCGTATCACTAATTATAAAGGTGAGCAGGCACGCTTGATCCAGTTAATGAATAAAGCTCAGGCGATGAGTGATGTTGTTACTATCGAGCAAAAGTTGACGGAAGTTGAAGGTAGCATTGAGACCAGCGAAGCACATTTAAAGTCATTGAATAGTCAGGTGACTTTTTATACCGTATCAGTCAATTTGCAGCCAATACTGGATGGTACGCCAGCGCCCAGACCATCTGTGGATTCCGGCTGGTCGATTGGATCAATTTTTAGTAGTGCCTTTGCCGCCTCATTAGGATTAGGACAGGCGATACTTACCTTCTTGATCTGGTTGCTCGCTTTTAGTATCTATATTGTTCCTGTCGCAATAATCGTCCTGCTCATCCGTAAATTCCGTACACGTATCGTCACATTGTTATCTCCAGCCCCGCTGCTACAAACCCCTCCTAAAACCGAGTAAATTTTTGAAACAAACGTTTGCTACAATGGGAGTGCAGAGGGCGAAGCCTTCTGCCGGGGTGTGGGGTGTCCCCACATACCCCTTTTTCTTCTTTTCTTCGCCGCCGCACGCGGCGGCGAGAGGGAGGGAAGAGACCGGGGCACAGCCCCGGACCCCAGGTTAAGGGTTGCACCCTTAACAATCCCGCTTACGTTCGCACCTATGGGGCTAGCCGCCCCCTTGCAACCCCGCTTGTAGAGCGGATTGAAGCGAATAGAGCATTTGCTCAAAAATTCGGGATAACTCACCGCAATGATGTTACCCGGGTATTCTTTGTAGCTCTCTGCTATCCTCTTCCAACCGGGTACTGATTTCCATGGGCGTGATACTGTTATAGTCGGGATTGAGTTTAAAGGTGATATCGCGAATATTTTTGGCACGCCGTGAGTATTCCGTTCCTGAGAGTCGAGTTAAGGATGCTAGAAGTTGATCAATATGTATAGGTGTTCCGATGCTCTGTGTATCCATCAGTAAAACGATTTGCGGCTCAAGCTGTGTATCTTCAATAAGCATAGACAGCGTAATACGATGTTGACGGCGCACGTCCTTAAATGTTTGACGAGGCGTATTCATGATTGCTTCCTCTACCATCTTTCCAGTGCTTGTGCGTATCAGATGATCCTGTTCACAGGATTATGCTGCTAGCACTCTTTATAATCTTCTCTATAGTATGACGCTCAATGCACCAGAGATAGCATCTGGTATTTATTTAACTATACGGAAGTACTATTTCAGCAGCCAGTATTGCTCTTATCTGCTACTATTCAGTTTCTGGCAGGAGACGCACCTCGATGGCTTTTAAAACCGGTGGGATTCTGTGTCTGGTGTTTGTGATAAATGAGATGAGCACCCGTTTCCCAGGTTTTAACTCGCTCAACAGAATACTGCTAATCCCGTCGCTGTTTTCCTGAAGAAGCTGGGTTGCCTGGTCAACCTGCACACTGAACTTTTTGAATCGATTATCCTGTTGCAGATCACCATCTATGCGTAACACTGCCAGGGTTGGCTGTGCCGTGGGTATAATGATATCGGTAATCATACCTGATACCTGTTGACGTGGTTTCAGTGTGCACGACATATCTGCCAGGGATATCTCCTGATTGTTGGCTGTATTCGTTGATCCTATTATTGTACTGAGTAATAAGAGGATCATGAGCAAGAATAAGCATCGTAGATTGTGTTTCATCTGTAAGTGCCTTGTAGATATATCGTTTCGCTGCAAGCATTGTGTTGCATTGCCAGGGAGAGGACGTCTCGGATCCCTAAAAAGTTCCCGGTTGATAGCTATTTTCTCTATACATCGCTGATTTGATAAGAGGGGAGACTGAAAGAAGGAGAACTTGATGGAGACTAACCCCTAAAATTGGTGGTGGGCTCGTTAGTAAAAGAGAATACGGCCATTGTAATGCGTTCTCTAATTTTTGATGTTGTGTGGGAAAGGAATGATGACAATGAGCGAGAAAAATGAACGCAGATCATGCAATGAATTCAAGGAAAAGAAGCATTTTAGCACGCACAGCCAGTATTCACTCTCCCTGGCGTTGGGCCTCCTGCTGGTCGTTTGTATCTTATTGCTAAGTGCCTGTGAAGCCAGTGCCGCCCCCTCCACCACGTCCACTACACCTGTTGCCTCGGTCAGTGCCAGTAACGGGACGACAGTGCCACCGTTTCATAGTACACCAACGACCGCAATGACAGCAACGCCCTCCACGACTAATCACTATACGGTAAAAATTTACTTCTCTAAACCGAATGCACTGCAAGCCAATGATAATCTGGGAACAGTCTTCTGGGTCCAGCGTGTGGTACAGACCAATCAGGTTGCCACCTATGCGCTGCAACAACTGATCAATGGTCCTACGGCCAGTGAGGTCAAGCAGGGCTATCAATCAATGCTACACAATGCGATCAGCGGGAAGTCAACCTGCGCTGGACAAGCTGATTTTCGGTTGACGCTGAATGCGAGAGGCCCAAAGCCCGAGCCTGGTACAGCCACACTTACCCTCTGTCATGCGATGCACTCGGCTGGCGTAGGGACAGATGCAGGCATTCAATCTGAGATTGACTCGACACTTACTCAGTTCCCTACCATCAAGAAAGTCGTCATTTTAACGAGCGACAAACATTGCTTTGGGGATGAAAGCGGTACTGATCATTGCTTACGTTAAAGCCCGAGCGAGCGCATTCGCCGGGCAAACCAGCATCTTGTGCAGGCTAGAGTATGAGGGGTTTGACATCGTATTGTTTCCGGTGTTCGCCGCAAAGCCAGAGGATATTCCCATCTGACGTGATGGTCTTGTTCAGTCCTCCCCAGCTGCGGTCACTGTCGACAGTTTTGAGGAAGCCGTAGAGGGCTCTCAACGCGGAGCCCTCGGCCTGACCTTCATGATGCTCCTGTGTTTGCGAGATAACATCATCCAGGATATGCTCGCCGACGATCTCGGGTATGCTGTAGGTAATTTGCTCCATGAGGTCAATATGGGCCTGCAAACTCTCGATATTGATGGTATTGTAGATGGCTCCGGCGGCCACACCCAGGGGGATGCCAAATTTCAGGAAATTGATAAGATGGTTGAGCCAGGGACTGATCTTTTGCCACCATTCTTCCGATGCGCGGAGCGTATAGCCTTCCCCTACAGCGTGTGGCCGTGAGGGATGCTGGCAGACAAGATAGAGGCGGTATTCCTGGCTGATCCAGTTTTTGGGATTCCACCGGTGGTTGGCTCCCAGGGTCAGGAAGAAGGTGTTTGGGCATTCAGCTTCAATGCGCTGCATCTCTAGATTCCATTGACGTGTGAAATTGCGTGCGATTAATTCTGATTGCTGGCGCAGTGTTTCTAGAATCAGCTGATCTTCTTGTTGTAAATATTCCAGGCGATGGACGATCTGTTGTTGACCACGTTTGATATCAGCCATCACTTCCTGATCAGTACTGGTATGGATGCCATACAACAATTTGGGGACTGAGATTTCCTCAAAACTGTGGGCACATTCGACTTTATAGCGTTTTTTGTGCATACGCCGTGTCAGTTCTTCATAATTGTAGAGGTGGCGACAGGGGCTGGCATAAGGATTATTCCAGTGGCAGATACAGGGGATTTCACGCCGTAATTGCAGACCCTGGAAGCGGGCCAGGATGATGTCCAGGGTGTTTTTGAGGATGGTGAAGAAGTTGTAGGGCTGAATACCTCGTACGATGATGCGTAACTCGCGTAGCATAGGATTCAGCTCAACACGTGCCTGATGACCCTCGTAGGCCAGTGCTACGCCTTCACGCCAGTGAAGATTCTGACTATAACGATGGGTGCGTACAATAAACCAGCTCATAATGCCTGAAGGAACAAAATCAAAGCGATAGATCATCTCAACCTGGGTCTCATCAGGCGCGGGCGTTCTGGACCACACTGGTAGATGGGTTGGCGGTTGAAATGGCAGCAATTGAGGAATCAGGCTGCTGGTTGCATAGGCGCCGGGTTTATCCGCCTCGATTTGATAACTGAGATCAAAGCGTTCCATCAAGCGTAGAAAGATGGGATAAAGATGCGGCGCATAGGGATGTCCCGCTTCGTCGGTCGCCCAGATGCGCGGTAACTCGGAATGGCGTAGAATACCGTTTGCCTGTCTGGTTGCTTCATCGGTAAGTACATAGCTGATCGCCCTGGTGATCCAGTTGGGTTTTAGAATCACCAGATTATACAGAATATAGTCATCCCGGAAATAGAGTACTTTACCGAGATCATGCAGATAATCGCCCAGCGTGCCGTTGGCGACACTCTCCTCGACCTGTTGTTCAGCGCAGTAGCGGATGTAGGTATTGGCATCGATTTGATGCTCTGTATGTCCCTGGAGTGCCTGCTCGACCGCCAGCCATTTGCGCGGCCAGCGTTGTCCCATCTGAGGGAGCTTGAGAGCTTGCAGGGCCAGTGTTGTCTGCAACTCTTGCACGCCTTCACCGGTTTTATTGCTCACGCTGATATGCGCAATCACCTGCGGATACGTATCTTTGAGTAACTGATAATTAAGATCGGGTGCACGTTCATCCGTATGGGTGGCTACAATCAGGACCGGGACATCAGGAGCAAGCGCATTGATCGTATCCAGCCAGTAGGAGAGGCGTCCCTGCTCAACGCCCAGGCGTGCATTCCAGACAATTACATAGACCGAGCGCTGAGTCAAGAAAAATTGGTGGGTGGCATGATAGATATGTTGCCCCCCGAAATCCCAGCTATTCAGGGTGACCGGCTGGGACATATCGTGCGTAGCGAGTTCTAAACGGCCAATCTCAATCCCATGGGTACTTGCAGTATCGATAATAAAATCCTCTTTACGCAATGCCCGCAGGAGCGACGATTTGCCAGTTCCTCCCTCGCCCACAATCAGGAGTTTCGCCTCATAACGCGCAATACTATCGTGTTGTAACTCGCGCAAAAACGTCAGAATCTCATCTGTTCCACGAGCCACTACTTCGGGCGGAGGCGTGAGTAAGTCTTTGTTATCGCTCACGTCGATAATTTCCAATTGCGTCAATTTTCCCAGTTCTGGTGGTAATGTACGCAGTTGATTCCATTTCAGGCGTAGTTCTTTCAAACGTGTCAATTGCCCAATCTCCGCGGGCAGTGTTGTGATGCGTGTATTGGACATTCTTAACTGTTCCAGATGAGTAAGTTGTGCAACCTCTGCGGGCAGAAGTGCTATGGCAGGACTCCAGGTTATCCAGAGGGAGGTGAGTTGCTGAAGTTGCCAGAGTGCGTTGGGAAGCGTGCTGAGCTGATCGCCCCCGATAGAAAGGATGCGCAGATTTTGTAGCTGCCCGAGGGTCGCAGGTAGGACCGTTAAGGCTGAAAAGTGGACGCGGAGCTCCTGCAAGGTCGTGAGCTGTCCAATTTCATCAGGCAAGATGGGGAAAGGATTGCGACCAATTGACAGCTCTCTGAGCATAGTAAGTTGTGCAACCGCAGGCGCAAGATCGGTGAGACCGAGATACCAGAGTTCAAGCCGCTGCAACTTTTTGAGATTCCAGATCCCGGCAGGAAGCTGTGGTATGACATTGGTACATTCTACATAGGTTTTCCATTTTTCTTCATCATCTTTAATTTCTCGCGGCATAAAAGAGACACCGATATTGCCCAGAATAAGGACACGTAAACTATTTGCCAACTGCTCAATTTCTGATGGAATACTGGTCAGACAATTGCTATTAAGGATCAGTTTATCCAGGCGGGTGAGCTGACCGATTTCGGCTGGCAGCGCCTGAAGGCGATTATGATTGAGATAGAGGGTTTTGAGTCGTTTCAATTGTCCAAATTGAGGTGAGAGAGAGGTAATACGGTTACAACTGGCATTAAGGTATTTGAGATGGGTGAATTGGTATATTTCTGCGGGAAGCTCTGGTAAATCGAAGCCAAAGATTTCTAATTCTATCAGATAGCCCCGGTCGTCAAAAACGTTTTTTTGGGGCGTGATATGCAGGCGTTGAATTAGTTGTTCCAGAAGCTCATACTCGGTAATGGAACTTGTGGTCATGAGAGAATTATCGTCCTTGTCTATAAATACGAACATCGTGTCCTGTCAGTATTAGTCAGAGTATCTTTCTTCAGTCATCGCAATGTTCCTCTATTACTCCTGGTACTATACCACGACCAATAAACCCTAACAACCGGGTTAAGGTTGCATGTTGGTCGGCTCAGGTCCGCTGGATGGGAGAGCTGAGCAGTAGACGCTTTACTACTCGTAGCAGCTCATCTACATCGAATGGTTTGAATACAACATCTACTGTACTTGTTTTTATGCTATCTAATTTTCCCTGTAATTCATGTTCAGCGGCGGTACAGAGGATAAGAGGAATTGAGGCTGTTGATGGTTGTTGTTTTAAAAGATCGATGAAGTCCCATCCTTCCTGTTTCAGACCGATCATAAGATCAAGGATAATCAGATGGGGTTGGATATTTTTGACGTGGCTGAGGCCATCATGCACGGTATCGGTAGCATGAACTTCATACCCTTCTGCTTCTAAGAGCAGGCGATAAAGTTCTAGAATATCGGGTTCATCTTCGATGACAAAGATGCGTGTTGTCACGTCTGTACCTCATAAAATATAAGCAGAAAATGAGCGTTGCCCGCCTCATTTTTCGCACTGAATGAATAGATGAGCAGTTTTGTTATTTAAATAGTACATCTTTCCTGTGGAAAAATATACACTTTACACGTCTTTTTAGCAAACTGCTGAGAACAATGAGTTCGTATGCGTTGTCATACGCATTCGACATGTTCCATCCATAGTATACCAGAAGCGAGGACGTTGCGCGGGTTGGATTTTGAGATTTGTTTCACTGGTGTCCTGGAGTGTCGTCTGCCTGTTTATGAGTCACTCGAGGCGTTTTCCGCCAGGCGTAGATCGATGACGGCGGTAGGCCTGCCTGTTTGTGTATCCAGACCTACCGCCGTCCAATAACAATAATCAGTTCTCTCCCGCATTTCCTCATTATTCTGGAGCGGATAGCCCTGGCGGGGCTGGCTGACGGTCTGTGACAGACTCATTGTATGGGTGAGCAGATTCATCGTGTGTTGCAATGCGCAAAGCTGCTGTCCCACGCCGCTGGCTGCTGCGGCGAAATAAGGTTTGCCATTTTGTAGAACCAGATAGGTCGTCATCGGTTCAGAGATACGTGCGCCTGGGGCTGGCAGCCGATCATAGATACGATTGGCACCGCTATTAAGAGCGACGCCTTCGACGAATAATCCTGTTTCTCCCCAGGGCGGTCCTTCAAGGCTATGGATAGCGCTGATAAAATTGCCCGCACGATCAATGGCGGCAAGATGATGTGCCTGTCCATCGTTGTCTGATGTGGACTCAAGCTGGATATCATGGTTGAGTATAGAGGTAGCGCGTCTGGACACCTGGGCCTGACTGAGGACATGCCTGAAGGCCGCCTGTTCAGCTTTGGTGGCATTGTGTAGATCTTGTTTGAGTTCACTTGTCTGCATAGCGAGTTTACAGATTTGCATCTCTTCATGCAATGTCTGTGCAGATACAGCGCGTGAGGAAAGTTGATGCAGGCCAAGAGCTTCGGCGATGGCAAGCTCATAACAGAGAGCTGCACCTCCATAGTGAGGTGGTGGCACAGTACGTAGCTCGTAGTTGAGATAGTGTCCGACGAGCGGTGTGTCCCAGCGTGGTTGATAGAGCTGCATATCTTCCAGGCGCATATTGCCACCATGGCGTTGAATGGTATTGACGAATTGACGTGCCCAATCTCCACGATAGAAGTAGGTAGTACCACGTAAGGCCACTTTTTTAAGCGTTTCAGTCAGCTGGGGCTGCTGGAAGAGGCTTTCTCTGGTAGGCAGTTCGCCGGTCGGAGCGAAGATAGCGCACCCTTCCGCAGAGCGTAGCAGGACTTTTTGACGCCGCTGTATAGTATGAAAGTAGGCATCGTTAAGGATGAATCCTTCGCGGGCAAAGTAGATAGCCGGTCGCCAGAGGTCTGCCCAGGGAAGAATACCGAAGCGATGCCAGAGCATTTCCAGTCCAGCCACGATCCCGGGTACTAAGACTGCCCGCCCCGTTGTCTGATGGAGCTGTGGATCATAGGTCATATCGTCGTTGAGTGGACGATTGAAGCCGGCGTTGAGGGCATAGGTCTGACCACTCACGCTTTCATGGTAGATCAGGCTGAGCGAGCCAGCCAGCGTGCTGATGCCGGGTTGGAGTACGGTATCCAGGGCGAGCATGGTCACTATGGCATCAGCGGCGCTGCCTCCCAACTGAAGGGCTTGCAGCCCGGCCCACGTTGAGAGAGGATGATGGGTCGCGATGGCTTCATGGGACGTATGGGCGGTTTTTTGTGTTCCTGTAGGCGTATTTTTCATCAGTGTGGTAAGCTGCTCTTGGTCCCAGTGTGCCGGGTTGAGCGAAGGCATAGGTGATACTCCTTCTCTATGACGAAGAACAGTCACTTACTGCTTGTTCTAGCCTTTCCTTCATGGAAAAGCGATTCTCGCTCTTCGTAATTTTAATCTTACATACTTCCTATAAGACGGATGAAAATAGGCCTGGATTAAATATTTTTGTACAAGATGGCTCATACTTTGATTGTCTTTGACCGTTCTCATGTGCAACCTTAAAAAAGGTTTGCCTCAGAACAAGGTGAATTAGCCTTTTAAGGCAGCCGGTCCGCTAGTTCTTTCTAGTAATGGGTTACCAGACTATGCCTATCTCGTATTAGACAAGTGTAGTATGCTAAGTGATTAATGAGTATTTTAAGATGCAACATATTGAGTGTAGAACGATTTTATGAATAAAATGATTGAAAAAGGACAACCGTTGCCTGATCGACCTTTAGCTGGACGTGATGCCCGTTCGTGGTGGATCGTTGGATGCATGCTTGCTTTTGTCGTATGCATTTTGTTGAGTGTAACGCCAATTGCTCGTATTGGACATATGGATTTAACAAAGGTCACGCTTGTAAAGGATATCGCTATTCCAACTGGCTTTATGCCGCCGCGTATGCCTTTTTTGACAATCTGGGGAAAGTGGTTGCCCTCACATTTTTCCAGCACAACACCCAATACGCTTTACCGCATCGCTGACCTGGAACTGTTATTTCTGATAGGATTGGCTTTTGTGGTGTATGCAGCGACGGTCTGGTTGGTGGGACGGCGGGCCTGGGATGGGCAGATGGGTACATTGCGCCGCTGGATCTGGATCGGGGCGTTGATGGCAGGCGTGATTTATCTCTTAACTCCTGGTATGGCCTCAAAGGATCTTTTTGTCTATGCCGATTATGGTAACCTGGCAGGGGCTCACTTGTCCAATCCTTACTTTTCATCTCCTTTAGAGATAGCTCCTCATGATATTTTGACCCGTATTGATGATTGGAGTAAAACCCCGTCCGCCTATGGCCCTGTCTGGGTGTATGTGTCGGGTTTCTTCTCATTGGTGTTTGGGGATCACCCTCTGCCTTATTTCTATATCTATCGATTATTAGCGTTGGTCTGTCATCTGGTGAATATATGGTTGATTGGACAGATTTTGCGCCGCCTGGGACGGTCAGAGCGTACGATCACGCTGGGCATGTTGCTCTATGCCTGGAATCCATTGATGCTCTTTGAGGGTCCACTGGGTGCGCATAACGATATGTTTATGAGTACGTTAATGCTGCTGGGTGTGTGGTTGTGCGTGCGAGCTGATCAGCGTGGCTTTACCCGTTTAAAGCACTACTGGCCTGCATTGGTATTGTTTACGCTGGCAGTGCTGGTGAAGTTTACGTCGATTCCATTGGTGTTATTCTTCTTACTGGTGCTGGCAGGCAAGTCGTTGGGTACACCACATTTGCCGTTACGCGAACTGGCCTGGAAGAGCGCGATCAAGAATGTCGTGGTGGCTGGTGTGATCTTCGCAGTCATCGCGCTGGCGGCTTATCTGCCATTCTGGATTGGACATAGCCTGCGTGATATTGTGGTAAGCTTTAGTACTCCTCCTTCTTCTTCAGGCGCGGAGAACTCGTTGATGCGCGTGGGACTGAATTATGTGCTTGCCCATAAGCAGCAATCGGGACTGCTGATGTTATTGATGAGGATGATGGGGACGCGCAGGCTGTGGAGCGTGCTGGATATACTGGCGATGGGCGTTGCAGCCCTGGTTGGCGCCTGGTATGCCTGGCGTACGCCTTCACTGCGTACCCTGGTACTGGGCAGCCTGAGCACAATGGCCGTTGTGTTACTGGTTACACCCTGGTTCTATTCCTGGTATGTTATCTGGCTGATCGCTCTGATACCGCTGTTACTGGCCTTCGCGGCTGGTCCACTGACAAAAGCGCTGGCAACTTTTTGCCTGACATTCTCGGCAACGGCCTTTGTTACCTATCTCAGCACCAGTTTCTATCGTGAACAACTTTTGATACGCTATTTCCTGTTGATAGTGCCAGCCCTGGTTATTGCGGCCCTGGTTTACTGGCGCGCCAGAGGCGACAAAACATCTGCTCATGTAAAGAATGCATTTCCCATCGATCCCTCTAGCGATTTACAAAAGAAGCTTGAACATGAAAGAGTGTAAAAGGGAAGGTTGGCGTGATAAAATTTTATCATCAATGAGAAACTGGAGAGGTTATATTGTGCTATGAAAAATTGTAGCTGTGGACAGTGTGAAGAGTGCCGTGTGCGCGTGGCTCTCTTAGAGTTTGCGCGCCACCGCAACTATGCTGCCTTTGAATGGATGCCAAGCTCAACTATTTTGGGAACTGCACAAGGGTGGCAGACTTTCTCACGCACCCATACGGTCCGTGAAATGTTCTGGGTTTTGCATATGGCGCACGTGAAGGAAGGCTATACATCGGGTCTGGAGCCGGTTGCATCATAAGCAAGCATATTTTTGCCAGCAGGATAGCAGTGTTTTTTACTCTGCCATCCTGCTTTTTTTATGGACGACATCTCTCGGCAATGCATGATTGAAGCAGTGAACTCTTCCTCCGTGTATAGCCCAAAAATACTTATTCTGGGAAATACTATACAGTGCGATCGATAGTATTATACAATGGAATGGCTTAATATAATGATATTCTGCCTGTATCAGAAGCAGAGTATGTAGAAGAAATTGTTACCAGGAAGTATATGTGGGAGGGATGGTTGTGAGTAGTATTATTTCTACTGCTGCCGCGACTCAATGGGGCCTGCTAGAGCAGGTTGATATAAAACCGTTTCAAACGATTTATAATGCTGATATCCTTTCTGAGGGCTTTGTACTATTCCCTGTGGCTCTGGAACGCTATTATCCTCAATTGGGAGTGTCACGCGCGGAGTTTGCACTTATCCGCAAGTTACTTGAGCTCTGGAACCAGCAAGGAGAGCTACCCTGGCTCACATCGCTGGAGCTAGAAACAGTCCTGAACAAGAGTAAACGCCAGATTCAACGCGATACCCGGCGACTTGCCAACGATGGTTTTCTCATCATTCGTGAGTGGAATGATCCTGCTGCTGGTGGCACACGCTATCTACAATATGATTGTACGCCTTTCCTCCAAAGGATCACACAACTTGTACAGAAACGTCAGCACTCTCAGGTCCGGCCTGGTGCTCCTCTGCATCTGGTACCGGACATATCCCCAAAGACATCTCTGACCAAAGAGACAGATCTGCCACGCGTGACATCCTTGTCGCAAAATCTCAGCATGCCACGTGCGACATCTTTGTCCCAAAATCCCAACCTGTCATTAAGCAGTCAGATAACTGCTAAAGCTGCCTCTCAAGCCTCTTCACAGTTATCTGCGACATCCTCGTCCCAAAGTCCCGACATGTCCGACACGACATGCCAGTGCAACGGGACCAACATGTCATCGGTCACGAACGTCCCTGTCGCAGATGTACGCGTGCGCGTTTCGAATATTTCGAATTCGAAATTTAATAATTATATTAATATAATTATTAAATTATTAGACGTTTCGAATTCGAATTCGAATTCTTCGAACGATGACAAAATAGACAATAAAAAAACTGAGAACAAAACATCGCGGTCATCTGTGTCCGATCCCGTAGATAACGTTTATGTCGTGGATGTCAATGTCAAAAATGACAGCAGTGATACTCATGATCCGAATGCCGTGGATGTCCAGGTCAGCATGAGTGACAACGATGACCAGGATGTCGAAACTGAGGGAAGTGACAACGATGACCAGGATGTCGAAACTGAGGGAAGTGACAACGATGACCAGGATGTCGAAACTGAGGGAAGTGACAACGATGACCAGGAGATTATGAAGACGCATGTCAGTGTATGCAACCGCTATGATCCTGGTGACATGTATGACCATGAGAGTCAAGATGATCAGGATGGGGTGGCTGTCCAATACTCTTCTCCACAAGCGTTTATGCGCAGTGAGCAGGTGGTTCAGCGTGAGCAAGCACAGGATGTAATGCCCGAAGCAAGTGTACAGCAAGATGCGCGAGCGGGCGATGATATAGAGCAAGTAGACACTGTAAAGCCGCCGCCATCAGGATATGTGCGAGCGCGTATCCGTGCTAACTCAAAGAAGCGCGCGGAGAGAGAGGCTGCACAGGCGGTTCAAGCGCCTAAAAGCGCCATCTGGTCGCAATCATCAAGCCGACTGCAACCTGTTGAGGTTGAGGCTGAACCTGAACCTGAATCTGAACCGATCTGTATCAACCAGCCAGTTTCACCGGAGAGTGGCGAGCAACCAGCTTCAACTGACAGCGTTTCTCAGCCGGCTCCTGAGACACAGCGGCAGCCTCGCATGCAGCGAGTGGTTAACTTGCAAGACAAGGCTACTGCTGCCTTGTCTGAAGTTTCTCATGCGTTAGGCGATACATACTGGGAGCGAACGTATCGAAGCGCAGTGCGGATCTTTAATGCCTTGCTTGGCATCAATGACGTCAGGGACCATTTGATGATCCAGCAGCCTGATGCTTATTTCGCGGATCTGATCCGACACGTGGCAAGTAAAGTGTATCCTCTGGATATGGCGGAGCTGGAGGCTAATGGTCAGCCATCTGGAATGTTATTGTTTATGGATAAATTAAATCGT
Source organism: Dictyobacter arantiisoli (assembly GCF_008326305.1). Taxonomy (GTDB): domain Bacteria; phylum Chloroflexota; class Ktedonobacteria; order Ktedonobacterales; family Ktedonobacteraceae; genus Dictyobacter; species Dictyobacter arantiisoli. The sequence goes on from NZ_BIXY01000091.1 coordinate 23,798, forward strand.
TTCGCTCGCTATCAATACTATCATGTGATGAATTTGCGCAATCAGCCGGATTATGTGCCACCACCACCACGGCCTCTGGCGGCTATCGAGCAGCCTTGCACATATTCTGTATCCAATACGATCCCTGATGGTTCCGGCAGAGAGATTCCACCCTCACAGTTTGGCAGGCCGGATCTGCCCTATGGCCAGGAGCTTCTGGCTATTGCCCGGTATCTACGAGTAAAGATCGCCTGGGGAGACTCGAAACAGATTCTGCTGTGTACGGCACCAGCGCAACTGGTTCTGGATATCCAGGAAGCTGTCCTGCAAGCCTTTAATGCGCAACAGGGGCAAATGGACCCCACAGCCAATTAGAGCGTGTCGGACTCCCGTGGTCTCCACAGTCTCTATCATGAGCTATCCCGAAGTTTTCGAACAAACATTCGATCCACCTCAATCCGCTCCACAAGCGGGATTGCAAAGGGCGGCTAGCCCTTTGCCGGGGTGCAGGGGTGTCCCCTGTCCTTTTTTCTTTTTCTTCGTGCCGCCGCAGGCGGCGTGCAAAAGGGGAAAAAGAGATCTGGAAAACCTTGATCTATGGCAACTGTGGTTAGGTAAATAGAGCGATGTTATAATAGTGATAGAAAGCGACTATTCAGGAGAACAAATCACGATGCCAGAAATCGATGGAGATCACGTCTTTGGTTTTGATACATTGGCGTTGCATGCGGGCCAACGGCCTGATCCGACTACGGGTGCGCAGGCAGTACCAATTTATCAGACCTCGTCCTATGTTTTTGATGATACCGATCATGCAGCCCATCTATTTGCCTTACAACGTTTCGGCAACATTTATACACGGATCATGAATCCGACCACCGCGGCCTTTGAGGAGCGCATTGCGGCCCTGGAAGGCGGTACAGGGGCTGTAGCGACGGCTTCAGGTATGGCAGCGCAGATGGCTGTGATGATGACCCTGCTGCGCCCTGGTGATGAACTGGTGGCGGCTAGCAATCTTTATGGAGGTACTCATACCCAGTTTGATCTGACCCTGCGCACCTGGGGAATCAATACGATCTTTGTCGATAGCACCGATCCAGAAAACTATCGCCGTGCGCTCACTCCGCGCACACGTGCCTTCTATGGCGAGACAATCGGCAATCCCGGTGGTGACGTGTTGGACATGCATGCTATTGCTGCTATTGCGCATGAGGCTGGCGTGCCCTTGATTGTGGATAACACTTTTGCGACTCCCTATCTTTGCCGACCCTTTGAGCATGGCGCGGACATTATTGTCCATTCCGCGACCAAGTTTATTGGTGGACATGGTACCTCGATTGGTGGCGTGCTGGTCGAGAATGGTCGCTTTCCCTGGGATAATGGGAAGTTCGCCCATATCGTTGATCCTTCGCCTGGCTATCATGGCGTGCGCTTCTATGAGACATTTGGTGACTTCTGCTTTGTCATGAAGGCCCGTGTGGAGACGGTTCGCGATACCGGACCCAGTATCAGTCCATTCAATTCATTTCTGCTGTTGCAGGGATTAGAGACGCTCTCGTTGCGCATGGATCGCCATTGCCAGAATGCTTTACAGGTTGCCCGTTTCTTGCAAGAACATCCTGCTGTTAGCTGGGTGCGCTATGCTGGCTTGCCAGATGATCCTTCGCACACGCTGGCGCAACGCTATCTGCCACATGGTGCCGGGGCGGTCTTCACCTTCGGAGTTAAGGGTGGCTATGAGGCTGGTAAAACAGTCATTAATGCCGTCAAACTCTTTGCGCACCTTGCCAATATCGGAGACGCCCGTAGCCTGATCATTCATCCAGCTAGCACTACCCATCAGCAGCTCTCGGCGGAGGACCTGCAAGCTGGCGGTGTTACTCCTGACCTGATTCGTCTCTCGATTGGACTGGAGAACATTGAAGATATCTTATGGGATCTGGATCAGGCCCTGCGCAAAGCTGTGCCACATACCATACAGCAGGAAGGAGCATAAAGGATGTCTGAGACACCTCTGTCCGAAACAACTGACATCAGGGACACATCTGACAATGCAAACGAAATATCTGACAAAAATGTCCCGCTTGATCCTGTAAAGCTGGAGAAGGACATGCTTGACACTCCTGATATGTATGAGCGTTTACAATTATTGAAGCGCTATCGGCATATTGCCATTGTTGGCCTGTCCGCTGATCCCTATCGGCCCAGCCACTTTGTTGGCATCTACTTGCAGGCTGAGGGATACGACATTATCCCGATCAATCCGCGCTATGCCGGTAAAACTATCCTTGGCAAACGCGTCTATGCCTCGCTGGCGGAAGCGAAAGCCGCTGGTGAGCAGATTGAGATTGTGGATATTTTTCGGAAAGCCGAGGATACACCACCGTTTGTTCAGGAGGCCCGCGACTGCGGCGCGCAAGTCCTCTGGCTCCAGCTGGGTGTTCGCAATGATGAAACCGCCCGACTGGCCCGTCAGGCTGGCTTGATCTTTGTGCAGGATCGCTGTGTCAAAATGGAACATGCCCGTTTCTTTGGTGGACTCCACACAATTGGGCTCAATACGGGCGTTATCTTATCCCGTAAATTATAAACGATTTTTCAACATAGCCAGGGAGGAGGCTGATCTGTCAGAGGCTAGATCAAGTCCTTGTCGTGTGGGATTGTACAGAATCGAGGGGAGTTTGTGATGCCGCATTTGGGTTGTCATATAGTGATTCAGCGTTCACCTGAGACAATCTATCAACTTATCCTGGATCTGAGCGGCTATAAAGTCTGGTTGCCTGCTTCTCAGAACTATCATGAGACACTTGTGACCTCCGACTATCCTTTGCGGGTGGGGAGCACCTATGTGGATCGAGGACGGGCGGGTGAGTTGCGCGGCGAGATTGTTCAGCTAGAGCCTGCGCGCCGGATTGTCTTTCAGCAAGTGCTGACCACGCGTCGGAGCGTTCTGACGACCAGGATCACTTATACGTTGCTTCCCGTTACTACTGGAACGCAAGTAACACGTGAGGTTGACCTGCATCCCCAGGGCTTGTTGATGTTTATACAGTTTTTGTTCTACCCTGTCGTGAAAAAGGAGAATCAGCGTATCTTGCATGCTATGCAGCATTATCTTAATGCTCGTGCAACTCAGTAGAGATTGGCTGTCATCTGAAGATATCTTTGGCTGTTGCCTCTCTGCTTATAAGGCCATATAGTTGAAAGTATAGATATATTCTTACTTTCGATTATTCCTCATTTGATGAGGCTTATACAGAAGGATGTTTTCGATGCATGGCTTTTCCTGGCGCACGTATGTTTCCTGGCGCTATCTGGTGCGACTTCTGGTCCTGGTGGGGGGATTATTTTTCTATTCCCTGGGTACTATCTGTCTTTATCGTTCGAACTTTGGTCTGGGACCATGGGATGTATTACATCAAGGCATCAGCTTTCACACGCCGCTCTCCTTTGGTCAGGCGGTTATCGTGGTCGGTGCGCTGCTTATCCTGGGCTGCCTGTCCTTGAAGGTCTATCCTGGCGTGGGCACAATTTGTAATATGATCTTAATTGGTGTATTTGAAGATATGCTTCTACACATTGGTGGGCTACAGTCGATCGGGCAAGCCTTCTGGATCTGGCGCTTATTGCTTAATATTGCTGGCGTAATCATCATTGGCCTGGGCACGGCGCTCTATATCGCACCACGGTTGGGCGCGGGTCCACGCGATGGCTTGATGTTGCGTCTGCACGAGTTGACAAAATTACGCGTCTCCGTTGTGCGGGGGAGCATTGAAGTTACAGTGTGTATTCTCGGCTTCTTGCTCGGCGGCAGTGTCGGCATCGGTACCCTGATCTTTGCATTTGGGGTAGGGCCAGCCGTGGAAGCCAGCTTCTCTCTCTGCAAGAGAATACATTTGACCGAATGGCTTGTCCCTTCAACTGTTGTTGAGCCTGCCGCAGAGCTAGCTGCAGAAGTGGATGAGACACAACCATCTCTATAATCATTGAAAGCATATATCACGATTATTTATTGTATATATTTTTGTCGATAAGGAATGATAAACGTCTGTTTGTTTGTTCTTATAGGTGGGTGATATTTGTCACTGACAGGGAGTCTGACTCCCATACTCTTCACGGTCTCTGGGCATGAATTTTCGCACCTGCGGTGCTCAAAACTGTTTTAGTATATGGCGCAGGAAAGGTGCTATGCACCTTTCCTGCGCCATATACTAAAAAGAGTGCAGGCGCGCATGCGCCTGCCAGCCAGTGAGCAGCAAGATCCCGCTGGGGATGGGAATCTGACACTTTGTGAGAGAGTGTCAGCCTCCCGTGGTCTCCACGGTCTCTGTGCATGAGTTTTCGCACCTGCGGTGCTCAAACAGATTTTTATTATGTGATGTAGAAAAGGTTCTTCGGACCTTTTCTACATCACATAATAAAAAGGGTGCAGGCGCGCAAGCGCCTGCCAGCAGGTGAGCAGCAAGATCCCGCTGGGGATGGGAATCTGACACTTTGTGAAAGAATATATATATGGATGGATTTTGTACGATTTGGCGGGAAGGAGTGTGCTGGTTTGACGCTAATTTCTCTTTTGGATTTGTTTGGGGTGGCGGTATCCGCAATTAGTGGAACCTTGACCGCCGGTCGGAAGAAGATGGATATTTTCGGAGTGTTTGTGATTGCCGGAGTGACCGCGATTGGCGGCGGGACCACACGTGACATTCTGATTGATCGCCATCCCATTTACTGGTTTAACGAGCCAATTTATATCTCTATTATTGTGGCCTCGGCCGCGTTGACGATGCTCTATACGCACTTCTTTCGTCCACCCAATAAGTCTCTCTTGATCGCAGACGCCTTTGGACTGGCGACCTTTACAGTAATTGGCGCTCAGATCGCGGATCAAAGACACCTTCCGGCCCTGATTGTGATCTTTGTGGCGATGATTACGGCCGTTGCTGGCGGTATTATTCGTGATGTTCTTTGTTCACAGATTCCCTTGATTTTTCGCAAAGATCTCTATGTCACGACAGTCATCGCAGGTGCGCTCGTGTTTGTGCTTTTAAAGAAGTTGGGTTGGGAGAGCAATAGCGTTATTATACTCTCTATGGGCACCGTTTTCCTCTTCAGGCTGGCGGCTATCTTCTTCCACCTTCAAATGCCGCTCTATCATGTGCCGGAGAATATTGAGCCACGTACGCCGACCCATCGTCTCGTCATCAGCACCTCTAATCATGGTTTTCCTGAGAAGCTGCCAATTCGTCCGTTGCGCTTATTTGCCCGCCGTACCGATGGCGGAATAAGATTATTTGGGCAGCAGGCGCTTAAGAGTAAGATTCAGCCCTCCAAGTATCAGCGCTCCCAGCAGGACGACATCCACCAGCGTGCCACGGAAGATGACGAGCAGCAGCAGGGCGAGCAGGAGTACGAGCAGTGGATTCTTGTACCAGAAGGTCGTTGAACGCCTGCTAATAAAGTAGAATCCGATTGCCAGGGCCAGATACAGTGGAATCAGCAGGAGAATGGGGAAATGGAAGAGTAGCATTGGCCCTGCGAGCAGCAGCGAGAGCGGTAAGAGCACCCAGGGATTGGCATACCAGCTATGTTGATTGGCTCGGGTAAAAAAGATCATGCCAGCGGCTACTATGATGCTCAGCACTACTAAGAGCGCATAACCTTCATAAATAATCGGCGTTGTGCCTATGATATCAGTATTGATACCCTGCAACCGAGCAAACGTGGGCAACATTGCCCCTGAAATATTCTGCATACGTGTATTCCTTGAAAATAATCTACGCTAGAATCGTACTATACAAGCTCAACAGTCCTGAATGCAAGTATGCCAGTGATCAGATCTCATCCATTTTTTGTTTGCCATGGATGACTTCATAAAAATGGGTGGGTGGTTTGCGACGGATGAAGCGTGTCCTGAATGGACTTTTGTCAATGGTGACCAGGGCATTATTTTTCACCTCATAGTCCCATTGTCCATCGGCAGAAAATATTCCGTTCTGGGTATGCGTTGTGATTTGCAATTGAATCTTTGATCCCAGCGGAATGACCAGGGCACGATTGGATGCCAGATGTGGCGCAATCGGTGTCAGGATATAGCCCTCAATTTTGGGATGAAGAATGGGCCCGCCTACCGAGATATTATAGGCGGTTGAGCCAGTTGGGGTCGAGAGAATAATGCCATCACCATAGAAGGTATCAAAGAAAAGATCATCGATCCAGGCTTTGATGTAGACACCACGCGGCCAGGTTCCACGCGCTATCATCATATCGTTGAGCGCCAGAAATTGCTGCTGATCATCTCCCTGGCGGACCACGGCTTGTAACATCGCCCGTTCATCGATCCAGAGCGAGGGAGCGCCGTTAAGGTAGGCTGGCAGTTCACGCGCAAGCTCGGAGGGTTCCAATTCGGTTAAATAGCCAACGCGGCCAAAATTGACACCCAGAATCGGAATACTATGCTCCGCGCAGAGATGAGCTGCATGCAGAATCGTACCATCGCCGCCGAGAACCAGGAACATCTCAACGTTCTGTAGCGGCGGATTGGCCTGTTTATGCTCTCCCTTTGTCACATTGATCGTGCTGGTGATATAGCCTTCCTCATGCAAGCGTGCGATCAGATGTGGCAAGAGTTGTAAAACTTCAGGTTGAACTTCTTCATAAAGGAGAATAATCTTCCTCATCGCAATGCCTCATTTTTCTAATCCGCATCCCGGAGACAGGATTACGAGATAATTCTTTCCCTTATTGTAGTACACTGCGCCAGTGCTTTGCATTCCCTCTCTCAATGCGTTTGGGTGCGTGCCGAGGTCCACCTACTCCAACAAATGAGGGGAAAGAGGAAGACAACCCAGAGAAAAAGGAGGCACCTTTGTTGACAGCACCGGGGTGCAGCCGCCATCTGAAGAGGGAGTGCACCCCAATACCGCTTCAATAAGGAGAATGTGGAATGCCGATGCATCCGTAGAAGCCACCCTTCACGGGTGGAGGGGCATTGCCATCACGCCCCAAAGTCGCACCAGAGCAGGCGGGAAGGAAAGCCAGTGCGAGAGGGTCGTGGCCCTCCACCCGTGAAGGGTGGTTCCTACGGATGGCTCCTCTCGCCTTCATTCCTCTTCATGAAGCGGTATGGTCGTGCACCCAAAAAAACGCTTGCAAGCACGCCAGGATCAGTACACAGACTCCGTCAGCAGGCAGTGTATGGTTTTCCGTCATCGAGACCTGAGCGTGAGTGCCCTCATCGTACCTGTTCAGGTTGTCCGCAAAAAAGCTGAACAAGAAAAGCGATAAGCTGAGCAAGAAAGGACGAAAAAGGATGAG
>NZ_BIXY01000092.1 GCF_008326305.1 Dictyobacter arantiisoli
ATGGATCGTGTCGGCGTGTGCAATGTTGCCCGACAGATGCGCTATTTTGATGCATCGTATGACAAGGCTCTTGATCTCTTGCTCACTGGCTACTGTTCCGTTTTTTAGAATTGGAAAGCCCTGACTGTTTCATCGTACGGAGAGGGATCTGTGGCGTAGCGGAACAGCAAAGGGGAAAACCGATTCTCGCGTGAGAGAGTTCTTGAGAAGCTACAAGAGCGAGAGCAAAGCAGCGATGGAACGCACATCAGTGATCCCACTCTTGTTTGTGCTTCTTGTTCACCTGCGATTACGAAGCCTGCCCAGTGCTTCAACCCCCTTTGCTGTCCATGGTCTCACAGACCCCATCCTCAATAAAGGAGTACCTGATGAGTCGAGCGATCATGTATACGTCATTTGGCGGACCCGACGTTTTAGAGCTGCAAGACATTGCAGAACCACATGCTGGTTCAGATGAAGTACGAGTACGAGTGGCCGCCGCAGGCTTGAACCCGATGGATTGGGGGATCTCTTCAAAGCCCGACGCGGCTGCAATGTTTGGCATTACGTTGCCATCAGGATTCGGTACTGATTTCGCAGGCATCATTGATGAGGTTGGCCAAAATGTCAAAGATTTTCATCTGGGAGACCGTGTCTTTGGCGGAGCGATTGGTCGCGCCGTCGCTGACTCTATTGTCTTGAATGTTTCAGCTGCAGAAACATTGTACCATACTCCCAGTGGCATTTCAGACATCATCGCAAGCGCACTTCCGGTTGCTGGTCTTACCGCCAACGCAGCACTGAGCGTTATCGGTGTAACGTCAGGTGATACGGTGCTCATAGGTGGTGCTGCGGGTGGCGTTGGCACATTCGCCGTACAACTCGCAAAGCTGGCTGGCGCAACCGTTATCGGTACCGGGTCAGAGGATTCATTCGACTACCTCCGTACGCTTGGTGCTCTTCCAGTCACCTATGGACCAGGATTGGCAGACCGCGTTCGTCAGCTCGCCCCAAATGGCGTCGACGCGGCTACAGCGCTCGTGGGGACAGAGACGATAGACGTGGCCCTTGCGCTTGGTATTTCGCCTGCTCGAATTTCTGCGATCGCTGCAGGACCGAATCCGCCAGGTGGTGTCCATGCAACAGGCGCGGCACAAGCCAGCCCTGGCGCACTCGATAGCATTACCGATGCTATACGGAGTGGGAAATTGATCGTCCCAATAGCCGCAACGTTTCCAATAGAACGTACCCGCGAGGCGGTAACGCTTCAGCGCGGGGGGCATGTTCGCGGCAAAGTTGTCATTACACTTTCTGAAAAGGACAGCTAAACCTCGATGAGGGGGTCAGCTGTAAATCCCAGAATTGAGTGCGGTGATTGTTGCCTCATTCTCTGAGGCAAAGAGTGAAGATAGCCTCCTTGAGAGGAGGCCCATTACCTCAAATAATTCATTATACAGAGATTACCGCGCTCAATTCTGGGATTTACAATCTGGCAGAGATGTTTTATTGAGAGACTTGTTTGTTTTTCGTTTCTTGAAAGGAAAAGGGGTTATGAACACACTCCAGGGAAAAGTCGCCTTAATTACTGGTGGAGGGAGCGGCATTGGTCTCGCGACTGCGAGAGAATTTCACGCGCAAGGAGCCAGGGTCGTGCTTGCAGGACGAGATCGCCACAAGCTCGAAGCGGTCGCTACTCAGCTCGGTCCTGATGTTGTGGCAATTCCCACAGATGTCACCAAAATGAGTGATCTCGACGCCTTGATGGCCCAGACGCAGGAAACCTTTGGCAACCTGGACATCTTGTTTGTCAATGCAGGCATCACCGGCAGCCGGACGCTTGCCAAGACGGATGAAGTGTTCTTTGATGAGCTGATGGATACCAACTTCAAAGGAGCCTATTTCACGATTCAGAGGGCGTTGCCCATCCTGAATGATCAGGCTTCCATTATTCTCGCTGGCTCAGTCAGCGCGCTGGTGGGAGGGACCGCCATTTCTGTGTATTCTGCCAGTAAAGCGGCACTCCACTCCCTGGCGCGAACGCTTTCGTCAGAACTCCTTGGACGTGGCATTCGTGTCAATACCATCACCACCGGGCCGACCGAGACGGGGATTTTGGAGCGAGCAGGGTATCCGCCAGAGGTCGTCCTTGCGGTCCGTCAGGCGTTTACCAGCCTGGTGCCAGTCAAACGTCTGGGCCGCCCGGAGGAGGTGGCAAAGGTCGCGCTCTTCCTTGCTTCCTCGGACTCCTCCTTCGTTGTGGGAACAGAGATCGCTGTCGATGGTGGAATCACTGCCTCTATCGGGCCATCACCCGTGCAGAACCAGTAACATTCTTTGCCAGGCTGAAATGTGTGGAATAGTGTGGCAAAATTCGGCGCACTATGGCTGTGTTTCGTTCTCGGTGAAGATCGTCACGATTCGCGCCTGGAAGTGATGGATACCAGGCAGTGCGGTCAACTCTGCTGGCAGCAAATCTGGAGCGTGCGCCTGTCACCTCTGCTTGGCCGGTGAGCGGGTCAGGGCGGAGACAAGAAGAGCAGCATCCGTCGCGCCAGTTGGGGTCGGCTTGTCTGCTCAAAACCCACCACATCAAGGCAGCGACCCGTGAAACTGACGGCGGGGACGCTGCCCTCGGAGGCTTTCCAGAAAATGGGAGCCTTCGAGGGCTGTGACCTGGGCAATCCGGCTGCGCAGGAGCAGGTCACACCTATTCCAACTATGGACCCTCTCCTCTCCTCTACACGAGCCAGTTCGGTTGCCGCGTCGGTAGGAAGTGCTGCTTGCCTTCACACGCTCTCTCAGATGGTTTGTTGTCAGTGTCATAAGGGACGTTAAAACACATACAAAATGGAATGTGTTATACTTGCTATCACCTATACAAACTGTATAGGTCTTACAGAGAAAAAGAGGTTAAGAGGATACACTCCAAATTGAGCCAGACCATTGCCTATTTGAGAACGTCCACTGATAAACAGGATCTCAGCAATCAGAAATTGGAAATCCTGGACTGGGCCAGGAAAAAAGACCTGAAAATTGATGCGTTTGTTGAGATCACTATCTCTTCTGCGCCACCAACTCAATCATCAGGTGCGCAAGGAGCCAAAGAATCTCGCGGAGATCTTCGGAGTGGCCGGAGCGCCTCCGACCAGGTGGGGCAGTGCGTGACCTGACATCCGGGTCTCGCATCGAACACGAAGCAAAGGAGCTTATGATGGAGAGAAGAGCAGGGCTTTTTCGCAGCACTCCTGGTGCCAGGCTCAATCCAGTCAAAGGTTGCTACACCGCGCTGGCGCTCTTTCTGCCGTTGATCGTCCTGGGCATACTTGGGCATACTTGGGCATGTGGCATTTGGAGGTCTGGTCATGTTTGGCGCGTTGCTCACCGCGTTCGGCGACCCTGGCACCTCGTCGCGCATGCAGGCAAAGACCTTGCTGGTGATCGCTGTCGGCGGAGCGCTCTTGACGGCGCTTGGTCGCCTCATTGGTGGGCCGTGGTGGCTAGAAGGGGTGGAGATCTTTCTTGCGGTTTTCCTCAGCGGAATGCTCGCCGCATATGGCAAGGCCATAGCTGGGCTAGGATCACTCTTGACGATCATCCTGGTGCTTTCGTTAAGTACGCAGAGTGGCCCGGCAACGGCTCCGTCCTCTGCGGCAGGCTTCCTGCTTGGTGGGGTGATCTTATTGCTATTTGCGCTTTTGTTCGCAAGGTTTCAAGCAGACCATAGTCCAATAAGAAGACCTCGAAGGTTCTGGCGCTCCAGAATATCGTGGCGACATTTCTGGGTGCGTTGCTAGCAGACCTCTTGATTGTAGGTGTGCAAAGTTCACTGGCGATAGGGCTGATTCTGGTGGCCGTCACTTTCCTTGCCTTCACAGTCAAAGAGCTGAACTACGTGCTTCACTTCTTCTTTCTCACGAACCTGATCCTGCTCGTCGTCAGTATCGGAACGGCAGGCCATGCCTTCGTCGTATGGCGCATACTTGCCATCTTGATTGGCGCAGGGATCGTCCTGGTGATCACGTGGCTGAATCAGGCACTTCTTGTGAAGAACGAACCGTTGCCAGAAGCGTTTACCACGCGACCAGCAGAAGATACCTCATCCACGGGAGAAGGAAAATAGCTTTATTCATATTTTATTCATATAAGAAGGAGGTGTTGGGATCTTGATAGGTCCAGCCTGCCTGGGTGATGTTTTTGCCTGCAACGACAAGGGCGGGTTTGCCCTGTATCTGTCCATGTCCGTCGATGGTGGTGTTATATAAACCCACTCCAGAGGATAGTGCCTGCCCTTGCCAGGTGAGGCGTTGGTGGGTGAGGAAGATGAAGTGCTGGCTGTCCGCTGACCAGAGACTATTAGGAACTGGTTGGAGCAGGCTGTTGGTCGCTGGCAATTCTCCCTGTTGCTGTTTTGCGATGCTCTGTTGATCGCGCAATAATTCGGTTTGCTGATGGCTGGCGCGTGAGATGAGGGACAGACTGTGTGTGCCATCCAATAGCAGGAAGCGGCTGTCCGGTGACCAGTAGGGGGCCGCGTCAGCCTCAGCGACGAAGCTGGTAGTGCTGTGATCCTGAAGATTGAGCAGGCTGTATGTACTGCCTGTGGTATAGAGAATGGTATTGCCATCCGGGGACCAGGCGAACTGGGTACAGGTACAATTTGTCAGTGTCTGGCTGCTACCGTTCAGGTCGCGTAGAACCAATGCGACGCTCAGTGCTTTGTCCGAGGCGGAGGCTGACTGTGGATTGGCGTATAAGAAGCTTTGATTTTGATGCGCGGGCCGCCACAGCAGCCGTTCCAATGAGGCGGGCAAAGGATGATCCGGCAGAGGGGAGCCGATGACGCTGTGATTGCTGGTAGTCATGCTGGTTGTAAATATGCCGCCGGTCGCGTTGCCCAGCACGAGATAGTGCTGTGTATCATAGGATACGGAAGGGGGCGAATAGCTGCTGGCATAGGCTTTGGCCGCGATGCCGCCTGGCTGATCATTCTGAGCGATCCACCATTGCGCGTTTGAAGGATTAAACGTGACGTTGCGGGCGCTCTGGCGAAAGATGAGACGCGAGCCATCGCTATTCCATTGGGGCGTGCTGTACTGGACATCCGCATTGGCAAAGGCGATCTCGATAGGCGTTCCGCCATCCACCCCGATAGTATTGAGCGTCCCGGGTAGATCCTGGATCACGCCGCTCGGTGTGCGCGCACTGATCTGCTTACCAGCGGCAGTTTTTGCAAAATTAGCATCCTCATTGCGAAAAGTGAGAAGATGATGATCGGGCGACCAGCCAAATCCCACAATCGGCGTATCCGGTTGGGATACCACCTCGAATGCGTTCGCCCCATCTGGATCAACGGTCCAGAATTGTCCATCGCGAATAAATCCCACCACGCTGGTACCAACATGACCGGGCGCGCAGGCCGCCAGCCCCAGCCCCAGGCAGCAGAGCAGCAGCAAGGCCAGCACAATGCGTTGTTGTCTCATAGAAGAAGTATACCATACTTCTCTCCAGCAAGCGAAAACCTACCCTTCTTTTTTTTGGGGTTCTTGTGTGATATCCTGCATGAGGAATTGCGGAAATGTGCCTATCACTGTGTAAAGATTTTCGAAAGTGATTATCTGGCAGATATGAAAAAACTTGAATATGTGCTTTTCTTAGGGATGACGGATGAGAAACGCAGTCAGCGCTATATACTTGATGCGCTGATTGGCCTGTTGCTGGCTATCATCGTGACGGTGCTTATCTACATCGCACGGCTCTATCCTTTGATTCCCAACATCTCATTTCTCTATCTATTGGTCGTGCTGGGTCTGGCAACGGTGCGTGGCCTGTACGCGGCAGTGATTGCTTCTCTGGTTTCCTTTATTTCCTTTGATTTCTTTCTGGTGCCGCCTGTTTTTACGTTTTCGGTGAGCAAATATGAAGAGTGGCTAGCCCTCTTTATCTTTCTGGTGACTGCGTTTATTACGGGTCAACTGGCTTCGGCGTTGCGTCAGCGGGCCGAGCAGGCATTGATGCGGGAGCGTGAGTCGCGTGCCCTCTATGATCTGGTCAATGCGACGACCAATGAGACGCATCTGGATCAGCAGTTGGATATTGTGGCACACGCGATTCTCAATAATTTCGCGACCTCCGGGGTGCGCGATTGCGCGCTTCTGTTGCCCGATGAGCATGGAAGGATCACTTTGCGGGCCTCCGCTGTGCGCTCCAAGGATGCGTTGGCGTTGAGTTCTGATGAGCTTCGAACCGCCGAGTCAGTATTGCGCAATGGGCGTATCGTGGATTTTCACGGTGAGCCAGGCTCGGATCTAAAGTCACCTTATCGCCTGAGCCGTGTGGTGAATGGGGAGAAGCATAAGCAGCGCTATACGCGTCTGGTTCCTCTGCATCAGGGACAGCGCGTGGTGGGCGTGCTGCGTCTATTGATGGCCGATGGTGGACGTCGTTTTCCGATTGAGCGTGCGCTTATCGATGAGTCTACCGATCTCAATCATCAGGCGACGTTTTTCTGGACCTTTTTGGATCAGGCGGCGGCGATGATCGAGCGGGCAAATTTGCAGCGCGAGGCGTTGCAGATTGAACTCTTGCAGCGCACGGATGTCTTGCGCTCAGCGTTGCTCTCTTCCGTTTCCCATGATTTGCGAACGCCGCTCTCCTCGATCAAGGCGGCGGCCAGCAGTCTATTGCAGGAGGATGTGGATTGGGATGAGGAGGCCCGCAAGAGTTTTGCCGTGGCGATTGAGCGTGAGGCTGATCGTCTGAATCGCCTGGTGGGAAATATTCTGGATATGTCACGCATTGAGGGTGGGGCGCTGAAGGCGGAAAAAGAATGGTATCCTCTTGATGAATTGATCCATGATGTGTTAGGACATATGAAGGATGTGTTGCAGGGGCGCGACATCGTGTTACAGATACCGGATGATCTGCCTCCCGTGCAGCTAGATTATCTGCAGATTGATCAGGTGCTTACCAATTTGATCGAGAATGCGATACGCTATACGATGCCGAATTCGCCGTTAGAGATCACGGTCGAGGTGGTCGATCATCAGATTATGGTGAGTATTGCGGATCATGGGACGGGTATTCCTCCCTATGATTTGGAGCGTATTTTTGATAAATTTTATCGAGTTTCGGGTGCGAAACGCAAGGCGACCAGCGTGATGGGAACGGGATTGGGCCTGGCGGTGTGCCGAGGATTGATCGAGGCGCATGGTGGGCATATCTGGGCCGCGAATCGTCCCGAGGGTGGAGCTATTTTCCGTTTTACGTTACCTCTTGAAAAGATAAAAGATGCATTATAAAAGGATTGAAAACAATGAGTAAAAGTGGGGCTCGTATCCTGGTGGTTGATGACGAAATTGAGATTATGCGTGCGTTACAGCGGAGCCTGACGGCGCACGGATACGAGGTATTTACTGCTCCGAATGGGGAAGTGGCCCTGGAAAAGTTGAGTGATCATCGCCCCGATCTGGTCTTGCTGGATCTTGGTCTGCCTGGCATGAGTGGCCTGGAGGTGTGTAAGCGTATCCGTAAACAGTCCAGTCTGCCAATTATTGTTTTGTCGGTCAAGGATACCGAACGGGATAAGGTGCTGGCGCTGGACCTGGGCGCAGACGACTATGTCTCGAAGCCCTTTGGTATCGATGAGGTCCTGGCGCGTGTGCGTGTGGCCTTGCGTCATACTGCCCAGACGCAATCTGGCACGGAGCCGGTGTTCGTGGCAGGTCCCCTGCGTGTGGATTTCGCGCAACGTAGCGTTCAGCTCAATGAAAAAGATGCCAGATTGACGCCAACTGAATATGATCTATTAAAAGCTTTGATCAAGAATCGCGGCAAGATCATGACGCGTCAAATGCTGCTCGCGCAAGTGTGGGGAACCGGCTATGGGACCGAGGCCCACTACCTACACGTTTACGTTGGTCAGTTACGGCGTAAAATCGAGCCCGATCCCGCCCATCCTCGCTTCATCCTGACTGTCTCGGGTGTGGGGTATCGCTTCAACGCCGATGACTGACCAATGTGTGTCCCGCTGTGCAGGACGCTTGCATACATATATGTTCAACTATTTCTGGTGATGATGAATGGTACTGACTACCACCGCTTCAGTAAATGTGCTACTTTGCCATCTGGAGTAAGCTCGTAGCGAATACGATCAGGATTGATATCCTTGAGCTGGTCATCATTCTCGACCGCGATGAGCGTGTCGCGTGGATGTACCAGCTGCCAGACCTGCGGCGCTAACGACGGGTCCTCCTGTAGATAGATATAGTGACGATTGGGCACTTTCGCCTTAAGCACTAAGCCCTCGGCTTTACTAAATGTCTCCTTCGCCTCTGGATCATCCAGATATGGATCGATGATTTCCATCATTTGTGGCGTTGTTGTGCGTTGCTTCTTCCCGGCCATATAGACGAACAGAATGGGATGTTGATCGTCGGCATTATTGACCGCCGCACGCACTACCGCTCCATTCTGATGGGGATGACCAGGAGAGAGGATCGCCAGGGTTGCACCCGCACGCGATTCCATCAGGCGTGTCAGCACCACCGGTACCGGAACCATGCCTTGCTTCTGACGCCGTGAATAGTTATAATATGCCAGCGCCATACCCAGCACGGCGACTCCACCACCGAAGGCTGTTGCCAGTGGCTTGTTGACCAGATTGGTTGCCCAGGCAATTGTGATGATCACCGTGGTCAGGATGCCCAGTCCAAAGTTGATCTTGAACCAGAGACTACGCGCCTCGTCCACTTCATTTACCGCAGCGGTCAATCCAATCGGCTGTGAGTCTTTGGAAAGCGCGACCGCGGGCTGTAGATTCGATTTCATCAAATCATGAACTTCAACTGCGCGATGGGTCTCGGCATTGGGATCTGGCTTGCTCGGCGGGGGCGTATTGCGTGCTCGCTTCAAATCGCGATAGCGCACAATATCCATACTCAGACAGGTCAGGGCAAAGGCACCCAGCAGGCCGAAGGCGTACATATCGCCCAGGATATTGATATTACCATTGACGGCGATCAAAACGGCAATTGGAATACCGGTTGCCAGGGCAATTGAAATATGGGGGGTGCCGCGCAGTTTGTTGCGCTTGAGAATCGCGGCCGGCAGAAAATCCATGCGTGACAGAGCAATGAAGACGTGGTACGCGCCGATGATCGCCGTATTACTGGCGAAGATCAGCAGGGCGCTGGCACTGATCGCTACTTCAATCTCCAAAACCCGTCCACCCCAGATGCCCGCCAGATGCGAGATCAATTGTGAAGACTGATCGGGATTGGCCGCCATAGATGGTAGCAGCAGCGTCGAGAGCATCGTTAACAGTGGACTGGTCACGCCTACCGTGATTACCACGAGTAGTAGGGCAATTCCCGCCACTCTTTTGTGCGGACGTCGCATGACTGGTGAGAGCTGCGAAATACTTTCCAGACCGGAGAAGGCCAGGAAGGCTCCCGCGAAGCCTGCCAGAAATGAGGAGAACGTCAAAGGATGTCCCGCGAACATTGAGTGGATCAGACCGAAGAATTCTGGTAGAGAGAGATGCGTGAATACGGTAAACAGAATGGCGAGATCGCTCACAAAGGCGACGATCGCGCCGACCAGACTGACCTTGGCGCTTTCACTAATACCGATCCAGTTGAGAATACCTAGCAGGATCATCACAG
Organism: Dictyobacter arantiisoli; assembly: GCF_008326305.1. Classification (GTDB taxonomy): domain Bacteria; phylum Chloroflexota; class Ktedonobacteria; order Ktedonobacterales; family Ktedonobacteraceae; genus Dictyobacter; species Dictyobacter arantiisoli. Next base: position 9,642 of record NZ_BIXY01000092.1, read on the forward strand.
CGACCGTGACGCTAACCGCAATGAAGGTAGGGGCCAGCCAGGGAATGAAAACGCCGAGGTAGGCGATGCCTGAGATGCTACTGGTCGCGGCCGTCAGGAAGTAGTCCACGAGAATGAACATACCGCCAACCGCGCCAAACCAGGGATTCAGCGCCTGGGCGGCGACGGTTACGACACCTCCACCTTGCGGGAAACGATGCGTCACCTCTGCATATTTCAATGCGAGTAGAATAAAGGCGAACAGTGTCAGAAAGACAAAGAAGCCCGCTAAACCTTGAACCGTTTGATAGAGAATACCGGGGGTATAATAAACAGAGGTTCCGATGTCCGCAAAGACTACTGCCCAGCAGAGTAAGGGACCAAGCGTACTGCCAGATTCATGTTCATCCCCATGATCATGCGTAACCGCTTGTGTGTTTTGTGCCACAGATTCCTGTGCCATACTATTTGATCGTCCTTTGAAGAAGGAATTTATTACTGTTCCTACAACGTGCGGACTACCCTTCCACACAATGAATAGCCCAACAACAATATACGTAGTCGAAACAATGTATGCTTCCATAGTGTAGCACAGCAGGATAGGTCAAGTAAAATGTCTGTGGGGTGATTTTTGACGGAATATTAAGCATTCTTGTGTTTTTTTTGACCGGATTTTTACAATAATACTGCTTTTGTTAAGAAAATTTTAAGATTATGCTCTTTTCTCTTTTTCTACTGTGTCTACCAGTAGAAAAGCGCCTGCTGGCACTTTTTCAAAGGAAGCAGACAGCCTATAAATATCGCTGCCAGGCTGCTTGAGAGTATACTTTTGATCGAGCATCTTTGCATAGATCGCTGACCAGGAAATTTGAGTATTTCTTGAGGTTGAGGGATGATTCTATGAGACTATCTTGAGCCCTTCTGTCGTATCCTGGACTATACACACAATGAAATAGCTCCACCCGAATTTCCTATAACCAGTACTCTGTGAGACTTTATCAGGGGTGAGGGAAGACCAGGGCTTGTTAAGGATTGCATCCTTAACAAGCCCGCCATTCAGATCAAAGTCTCGTAGCGTACTACTCTGTCATCCTTCATTTGATGGGTTGCCCGCTACGCGGGCAGGTGGGGGGAAGAGGCCAGGGCGCAGCCCTGGAACCCAGTCAGGGGATTGCATCCCCTGCACCCCTGCCCTTCAAATGAAGCTTGACAGAGTAGTACTAGCGTCCAGAGATATAGAGCGTTAGAAACGATGAGTATGTCAGGATCAGATAAGCGAATACAGGCAGATGGACGGCCAGACCCGGATGCGCTCTTGAAGCGCTATCATCTGCACGATCAGACGCCGGACGTTGAGGGCGAGGATCAAGCGTCACATCCAGTCGGTGAGCGGGGCAAGCTGCGTGTCTATCTGGGAGCCGCCGCCGGAGTTGGCAAGACCTATGCCATGCTTAACGAAGGGCAGCGGCGGCTGGAGCGTGGAACCGATGTCGTGGTTGGCTATGTCGAAACGCATATGCGAGCACAAACGGAGGCGCAACTGGGTAAACTCCCCGTTATCCCTCCCAAAATGATCGAATATCGCGGTGTGCTGGTCAAAGAAATGGATACGGCCGCCATCATCACGCGTCATCCCCAACTGGCCCTGATCGATGAACTGGCGCATACCAACGTTGCGGGTTCGCTGCATCCCAAGCGCTACCAGGATGTGATGGATATTCTGGATGCTGGTATCGATGTGGTGACGACGCTCAATGTTCAGCATCTTGAGAGCTTGAATGATCTTGTGACCAGCATCACCGGCATCCAGATCCGTGAAACACTGCCCGACCGTATCCTTGATCAGGCCGACGAGGTTGAGCTGATCGATATCGCGCCCAATGCGTTGCGCCAGCGCATGAAGCACGGCAATATCTATCCCACCGAGAGGATCGAGCCCGCGCTCAGCAACTTCTTCCGTGAAGGTAATCTCACCGCACTGCGCGAAATAGCCCTGCAACAAACCGCCCGTAAGGCCGAATCGCAACTGCAAAGCTATATGACCGAGCATGAGATTGCCACCCGGTGGTCCACCAACGAGCGTGTCCTGGTCGGATTTGATCATCGTCTCCAGAGCCGGGCCGTCATCCGCGATGCCTGGCGACTCGCCCACGGCCTGCATGCTGACCTGATTGCCGTCTCGATCCAACTGACTGGCTATCCCGCCTTTATCAGAAAAGTCATTAGCTTCTTCTGGAATGGGGGAAGCATACGGCAGCACAACGAAGAGATTCAGCGGCTGCGTGATGAACATGCTCTGCTGGCAGAGGATCTGGGGGCTGAAGTCATCCGACGCAGCAGTACTGATATTGCTGGCACCCTGGCCGAACTCGCCCGCCAACGACACGCCACTCAAATTGTCCTGGGACAACCCTCGCACTCCTGGTGGGAAATCCTGCTCTATGGCTCCGTCACCAACCGTATCCTGCGTCTTGGAACCGATGCCGATATCCACCTTGTCCCCACCAGAAGTGAACATGCCCGCTGAACCTCTCTCGAGGTTCCCTCAGGGTGAGCCTAAATATTTCTTGAGAAATATTTAGGCTCACCCTCATTTTCTTTAGGGTTCCTTGAGAATGTGCGCTATATAATTCAGCAGTTATGTCAATTGGGAAGAATGATGCCTTTATTGGATTTTGTCGCATCACCCAATAAAATTGATGCTGTGGCATAGCTGCATAGGAGAGCTCAAGCGATGTATCAGAAGGACCCGCAAACCCTGAATACCTCGGATAATGATTTTTCTATCTCTGCGAATACGACTGATTATGACCGCCAAAGTGTATTGAAGAGTGTTGGTGCTATCGATGAAGATGATCCTGCTCGCATTGCTCGCCGCGAAATCATTCAGGGGAAATACCCCAGTCATGAACGTATTCGGACGGTACGTCCCAGTAAGAGGGCGTTGTCAAATGTCAGCCCGGGCTTGCTGATGGCTACCGATGAGTTGCTCGCGCCGCCGCGTGGGAGTGGACGCATCTTTTATACTTTGAAGCGTGCGCTGATTGGGGCTCCGCTGGCGAACTCGCAGGCGGAACATGAGCGCCTACCCAAATTTAAGGCGTTGGCAGTGCTCTCATCGGATGCGATCTCATCAGTGGCCTATGCCACTGAGACCTGTATGGGCATCCTGATTTTGGCGGGCCTCTCATCATTACACTTGGTTTTACCGATTGGTATCGCGATTGTCGCTTTGCTCGCTATCGTCGCTATCTCTTACAGCCAGACCATTCCGGCCTATCCCAATGGTGGTGGTTCCTACATTGTTGCTAAAGATAACCTGGGCACCAACGCTGGCCTGGTCGCTGCGGCGGCCTTGCTGATCGATTATGTGTTGACGGTATCGGTGAGTGTGGCATCGGGTGTGCAAAACCTGGCCTCGCTCTCCTTCTTCCACTTTCTCTCATCGACCTCGCATCTGGAAGCGTGGGTTGATGTGGCGTTAGTGGTCGTGATCACCATCGTCAACCTGCGTGGTGTACGGGAATCTGGTTCTATTTTCGCCATCCCGACCTACTTCTTTATCTTCAGCGCGCTGCTGATGATCATCATTGGTTTCTTTGAAGCCTTCGTGATCCATCATCAACCCTTGATCGGTACCTTTCACGTTATCAATAATCAGGCCGTACATGCCACTGAATCAGTCTCCTTATTCCTGGTTCTGCGAGCCTTCGCCTCTGGTTGTTCGGCCATGACGGGTGTGGAAGCCATCTCCAATGGTGTACCGGCCTTCAAGAAGCCCGAAGCCCGCAATGCTCGCATTACCTTGATGTGGATGGCGATCATCCTGGGAACGCTTTTCGGTGGTATCACACTATTGACACTCTCATTTGGTATCTCGCCTGATCCCAGTGGCACCCAGACCGTGATTGCCCAGCTTGCCGAGCGTATCTTCACCGGACCCCTGGCCTTCATGTTCCCGCTCTTCCAGATCGGCATCCTGCTGATTTTGACCCTGGCTGCTAATACCAGTTATGCTGATTTCCCGCGTCTGGCCTCACTACTGGCACGTGACCATTTCCTGCCGCACCAGTTTGCCTTTCGTGGAGACCGTCTGGCCTTCTCAATTGGTATCGTCGTCCTGGCAATCATGGCGAGTGTTCTGCTGATCGTTTTTGACGGCAGCGTGGACCATCTAATCGACCTCTACGCGGTCGGTGTCTTCATGTCCTTCACGCTCTCGCAGAGCGGCATGGTCCTGCACTGGTGGCGCTTACGGGCGGAGAAGAAGAACTGGTTACGTAGCGCCATCATCAACGGAACGGGAGCGCTCACCACTGCTCTTGTCGCATTGATCATCGCCATTACCAAATTTGCCTCCGGTGCCTGGATCGTCGTCGTCCTGATCCCGCTCCTCGTCCTGATGTTCATCGGGATCAATGCCCATTATCGCCGTGTCGAGCAGGAGCGCACCAGTAACATCCCGGCGAGCCCAACGGACATCAAGCACCTGTTCATCGTGCCCATAGCCGGCATGGATCGTGTTTCTATCCAGAGCCTCTCCTATGCCCGTTCGATCACCGATAATGTGATCGCCGTACACGTCGCTATCGATGACAGCGACGAACAGCATGTCCGTGAGGCCTGGAAACGCTGGCGACCCAACATCTCAGCCGACGAAAAGACCGAACTTGTCATCATCGAATCGCCATATCGATCCCTGGGCAAGCCCCTGCTCGCCTATATCGACACCATTCATGAACTCTATCCAGACTATACTCTGACCGTCTTACTACCCGAGTTCGTTGTAGGTCACATCTGGGAACATATCCTGCACAACCAGACAGCGCTCGCGCTCAAAGCCGCGCTGCTCTTCCGTCCAGGAATCATCGTCACCAGCATGCCGCAACACCTCTCCAGCCGCATCTAAGCGCCACAACGAAAGAAGGCTCGACCGTAAGGGATCGAGCCTTCTTTCGTTGTGGATACGATATATAAACGAATTCATTGACACGCTATTTGGAGGATTTCCCCAAATCCCGATAGAGAAGTGTAGGTGCGTGCCGAGGTCGCAACCGAGGTGCGCTTTCCACGTCTCGTATCGCAATCTCGCCCCAATGCTCGGTGATTTCCCCCCACGCGCATATGGGGGTATGGCATGAGCCTACGGTGGGGCGAGTTGTACGTGTCAATGTATTTGTGTTGATGGGAGGGTATCGAGCATGGTGTGGATGAAAGGGGTGGCGACGGCGAGCCAGTCGAAGGAGTTGGTCCAGGCAACCCATTGGGCCTGGGTGGGCCAGCCGGGACGATAGCGGGGGATGAGCTCTTTGGGCATGGCGATGGCCCATTTGCTGCCTTCTCCCAGTCCTCCAGGGGTGAGGCGCACGGCGATGTTAAAGACGTTTTCGTCGGGAAGTTGCTGCTTCCAGTCGGGTAGCTTGCACAGCAGAGGCTCGTGTCGCCACTGGCTGAATAAGATGGGGATATCCTGCCCGTTGGCCTGGTGTTGCAGAGTGATGACCTGTCCGACGACGGCTGAGCGTTCCCATTCGGGGAAGCGGAGAGCGACGACATAGCGGTACGCGTCCAATCCGTTGGCGGCGCTGAAGATAGCTAATTGAGCGGGCTGGCAGCGTTTCTCGATATCAGCCTGCCAGATGCGTACCATGGCGTCCAGGCGCTTCTTTTTGTCTTCGTCGCTCGCGTGGGCCAGGTCGCCGGTGTTGGCTGGATAATCGGTTGAGTGGTTTGGCATCGTAATTCTTGCCTTTCTCTGGTGCGCCACGGCTCTGGTGCGCGCCAGCAGTATCTCACGGTTTCCATACATAGTATCTTATATTATGTTATGTCTAGCCAGGCTTGCCACAACTGTGGGCAAGTGCGTTGTAACCAGTCTCGAATATCAGCGGGCAGGGTTGCGATGTAGGTCGCGGGCTCGTTGCTGGGATAGCGCTTGAGCGTCAGGCTGTAGGCATGCAAGAATTGGCGTGCCAGGAGGTTTGATGCGTTCTGTTGCTGTTCCGGGCGGGCATACATCTGGTCGCCGACGATGGCGTTGCCGGAGGCGGTCAGGTGCGCACGGATCTGGTGGGTACGTCCGGTGATGGGACGGACGTCGAGTAGGGCATAGGGTTCTTCAATCCCCAGGACGCGTAGCGAAGTCTGGGATTGCTGTCCTTCTGGTCCCACGATACAGCGGCGGCGCTCAGCGGGATCACGTTGCAGGGCGCCATCCAGGATAAATTCATCCTCCGGACTGGCACTGAAGAAGTAGGTGCCATCGACCAGCCTCTCGGTTCCGTCGGGACTACGCTGGAGGATGCTGAAGGCTGCACGTGGTTGCGCCCATTCAGGTGCTCCGCGCTGGATGACGGCCAGATAACGCTTTTGGATGCTATGATCGTGAAATTGTTTGATCAGATGTTTGCGCGAGCGGTCAGTACGCGCCAGCGCCACGATGCCGGAGGTGTCCTTGTCCAGGCGATGGACCAGGCAGGGACGCGGCAACCAGCCATCCTCGCGCCAGAGGCGGTCGGTGCGCTGCCGCCGCAGCATCTCGCGGATCTCCGGGGGGGCACCCGCCCATTGTGGATCATCGGGCAACTCGGCCGGCTGCCAATTATCCCCATCTTGCTGCTCCACATAGGCCAGAATCGCATCCCATAGTGTCCCATCACTGTGTTTATAGGTAGGATGAATAACCAGACCCGCTGGCTTGTTTACAATAAGGAGATAATGGTCTTGATAGATAAGTGCGACGTCAGCAATTTCCATGTCGTGAGTATAGGCGTTTCTCAAGCAGGCGTCAATATGATTTCGCAAAGTGGAATGCGTCAATCCCGCCATGTATAACGTATCAATGGTACAGCCTGCGTCTGAGGCGTTATCGTGGGCGTGCGTATATGCCGACGCGGTCGTAGCCATATAGTCTTCTAAAAAGAGAGAAAAAAGCGGTTCCAGGCAGCCTGTAGTGCGGCCTTATGCACATAAGGGATTGTGTGCATGTGGTAGAATGGTAACAACATATTTGCTTGGAACGATCCATACAGGCAGATAAAGAGGGATGGACATGTCACAAATAACATATTTTAATGAGCCAGAATTACGTGATCCTGTGGTGGTTGTCGCCTTCGGGGGCTGGAATGACGCTGCGGATTCGGCCACGACGGCTATTAAATTTCTGATTGATCGTTGGGATCCGCAGAAGATCGCCGAGATCGATGGTGAGGAGTTCTTTGTCTTTACCGAGGCTCGCCCGACCATCAAATATAAAAATGGTGTCCAACAAAGTAATATTGTCTGGCCCAATAATGAGTTTTTCGCGTACAGTGATCCCGATGCCACGCGCGACGTGATCATCCTCCTGGGTAGCGAGCCACAATTGAAATGGAAGACGTTCTGTGCCCAGTTTATCGAGATATGCCAGAAGTTCCACGTCTCTGAAGTGGTCTTCCTGGGAGCCTTGCTGGCCGATATCCCTCATTCCCTGACCGTACCGATTACCGGTACCTCTTCAAATGATGAGGTAATGGAGCGCCTGCGCGAGATGGATGTGAATAAGTCGCGCTACGAGGGTCCGACGGGTATGATCGGCGTATTGCATGATGCCTGCCACGTCAATGGCATATCCTCTGCGACGCTCTGGGCAGCCACGCCTCATTATCTGGCGGCGGCCCCCAATATCAAGGTGACGGCTGCGCTGCTCACCAATCTCAATCAATTCCTCTCCTTCGGACTGGATTTATACGAGATCCAGGAGGATGCGGTACGCTTTGAGGAACAGGTTACGGCCCTGGTATCGCGCGATCCCGAGGCTCGCGACTACGTACGTCGCCTGGAAGAACAGATCGCCAACGGGATTGATCCCGACGATGATGATGACGACGACGACGAGGATGAAGAGGAAATATTCTCATTAAGTCCCGACCGTGCACCCGGTAGCGGTCCCTTGCCCAGTGCTGACAGTCTGATCCGCGATGTCGAAGCGCTCCTGCGCGAAAGCCGGATACAGGGACCATCTAATCAATCTGACGACGAAGAGGAAAATGAATGAGCATCGAACCCTACTCATTAGAAGAGGTACTTCAGCCGCGCTCAGTAGCGATACTGGGCGCATCTCGTGCTCCGCAAAAGTGGGGACACGTCGCCGCTAAACAGCTTATCACCGGAGGATTCGCCGGTGATATTTATTTAATCAATCCTTCCGTGAAAGAGATCCTTGACCGCCCGACCTATCCCAGCCTGCGTGACGTCCCTGGTCCTGTGGATCTGGCGGTGATCGCGACGGCCTTCCCTCATGTCCAGCAAGGGGTGGATGATTGTATCGCTCATGGTGTCAAGGGCATTGTGATTATCACCGCAGGCTTCAGCGAAACCGGACCTGAGGGCCGGGAGTTAGAGCAACAACTGGTCGCACGATGCCGTGCGCACGGCATCCGCGTCATCGGTAGCAACTGCATGGGCCTGTATGTCCATCGTTCGCGGCTCAACGCCCTCGGCATGGTCTTTCCCCTGCCTGTAGGACCGATTGGACTGGTCTCTCAGAGCGGCAATCTGGGTATGTACTGGTATGCGCAGGCACATCTCGATGGACTGGGCTTTACCACCTTTTTGAGCGTCGGAAACGCCGCCGACGTCACCTTCCCCGAATGCATGCAATACCTGGGAACTGATCCCGCCACCGAAGTCATCGCCGGCTATGTAGAAGCCATCCAGGAAGAAACGCTACGCACCGTCACCAAAGAAATGTATCGTGCCGGAAACTACAAGCCCACTGTGATCTTCCTCAGTGGTGCCACCGAAGTTGGCGTACGTGCTGCACTCTCCCATACTGGCACCAGGGCCACCGTCCGACCGGACAACGACACCAGTCTGCTTGGGAGTGGCGTCGTACGCGTCATCCGCTCCGACGAACTCTTCCCGGTCGCCCAGGCTCTAGCCATCCAACCACCCACACCCAAAGGCGGACGACGCATTGCCGTTGTTGGAGATGGCGGAGGCAGTTCAGTCGCTACCGGAGACGCCGCCACCCGTGCGGGATTAGACGTGCAGATCTTAAATGACGACACGCAGCAAAAACTGCGCCATCTCATGCCCGACCGCGCCACCTCTACGAATCCCATCGACGTTGCCGGAGCCACCGACGAAGATCCCATCTCCTTCGCCACCATCACCGAAGTCTGCCTGCAAGATCCCGAAGTTGACGGAGTCATCATCACCGGACTCTTCGGGGGATACCGCATGCTCCTCTCCGAAGACTTCGGCGCACGCGAAGAAGAGGCCGCCCATATGCTCGGAAGACTGGTCCGGGAACACAAAAAGCCCGTACTCGTCCAGACCGTCTACGCCCGGCACGACATCCCTGCGCTCAACATCCTGCGCGCAGAAAACATTCCCTACTACGAATCCGTCGAAATCACCTGCCGAGCCATGACCGCCCTCACTGAAATCGGCCAATTCCTCGCAACCGTCCAGGAATCAAAAACCCTCACCGTATAACGAAAAACGGAGAAGCGGGCCAGGGTCCGCTTCTCCGTTCCTCGTACGATATCCTTGCCTCACGCCAACAACCACGATATCAGGGGAAAAACCACAAATGCCGGAAACATATATTGCTATAATTGCATGTGCTGTTCGAGTAACGATGCTCGACCGTAAAGCAGCAATACGAGGAAGGATGAACAAAAACGAAGTGTATTCGTGCCGCAGCAATGGTGTCAGAGCATAAGAAAGAGCATTGGGGAGCGATGTAGGTGCGTGCCGAGGCCGCAGCCGAGGTGCGCTTTCCCGTTCATCGTACGATATCCTCGGTCGAGGCATGGTGCCCAGGCATAGGAGTGCGTTAGGGAAGATGTCGGTGCGAGACGAGGAAAGCGCACCTCGGTTGCGACCTCGGCACGCACCTACACTTCTCCATCATCATTTTCGTTATTGAAGCGGTATTGACCGTAAAGGCTCGATCCTTTTTAGTTGGTCTTATAGTCATTTTTGTGGAGATGAGGCCTGCTCCATTGCGAGCGGGCCTATGGAGCTTAATCAAAGAGATTGTGCAGGCGTTGGGTCTGTTGATAGGCCTGGCTGACGGTGCGTTCGATGAGTTCGCGGGTTGTGGGGATGTCGTTGATGAGTCCTATGGCCTGTCCGGCCCAGACGAAACCCTCTTCAAGGTTGCCTTCGAGGGAGGCGCGAGTGTTGATTATACCCCTGATATGGGGGAGCAGGCGTTGTAGCCGCTCTTCAGGGCTGGCGTTACTCTGTTCAAGCTCGTGTTCGATGCTCAGGATGGCGTTGGGGATCGTTCCTTTGAGGACACGGGCCGGTCGCCCGATGGCTCGTTCGATGATGACCGTGTCGGTTTCTCTGGCTTCGACGAGCGCTTGCTGATAGGTGGGATGAGCGTTGCTTTCGCGGACCGCGACAAAGCGTGTGCCCAGTTCAATGCCATCGGCTCCCAGGGCCAGGGCAGCGGCTAAGCCACGTCCATCGGCGAAGCCTCCGCTGGCAAGCACGGGAATTTTGACGCTATCGAGGATACGTGGGACCAGGACGGTGGTTCCGATGTCGTCGCGTCCCAGATGTCCACCACCCTCGAAACCGACGGCGATGATGGCATGCGCGCCCAATTGTTCGGCTTTTTGTGCCGCTCGCACTCCCGCAACCAGGACCATTGTTTTGACGGCGACGCCGCTCTGCTGGATTGCCCGCAAGAGTTTCTCTGGATTGCCTCCGGTGATGCTGATCGCCGCCACCTGCTCCTCTAACGCTACATCCAGAAATCCATCTAGCGCGACATGGCCGATGGGGAAGTTGACGCCAAAGGGCTGAGTGGTCAGTTGCCTGACCTTCTGGATATCGCTGCGCAGTTCCTCGGGGGTCGCGAAACAGGCGCAACCAAGCTGTCCAAGTCCGCCCGCCTCAGAGACGGCGGCGGCCAGTTCCGCATAGGATAAATGAGATAAGCCCCCCTGCACAATGGGATAGCGGATATTGACGAGAGCGGTGAAACGCGTATGCATCTTCTCTGGTAGCACGGTCATCGACAGAACACTCCTTCTCGCTGGATAGATTAGATGCCCGACATGGTTGTGCGCCGGTCGGGCATCTAATCTACAATAGTATCTTCAATAGCTCTTTACCATTAACACTATCATAGCACAGCCGTAACTTTGCGTTGTTTGCCCCCACGAAGGAAGGTAATCACGATCTTTTCGCTATGCATTCGGTCGCGCACGATTCGTTGCAGATCACGTGGTTCCGCGATAGGCGTTCCATCGGCGGCGATAATGATATCCTGGCGTTTCAGCTCGGCTCGTTCGGCGGGACCCTGTGGACGCACTTCGAGGATTTCCATCCCTTGCTGTTGCGTCAGCTTCAGCGTGCGACGAAGCGTTGCATCCAGCGTAACACTCATCCCTCCCACGCCTAGCGAGACGCCGCCCGGGGCCGCGTTCCGCTTCTGCGTGATATGGGCCAGCACCGCTTTGATGGTATCCAATGGGACCGAGAAGCCGAGTCCCTGCGCCATCGGGAGCATTGCCGTTGTCATGCCCACCACACGTCCCGCGCTATCGACGAGCGGTCCACCAGAGTTGCCGGGATTGATCGAGGTATCGGTCTGGATCAGATTAACCATTTTGGGTGAGCCGGGCACATCCAGCGTACGCCCGATGGCGCTCACTACGCCTGCCGTCACCGTCCAGTTCAAACCATAGGGATTGCCGACCGCGAGTACCAATTGACCGACACGCAGCACCTGCCGTCCCAGTTCAGCCACCGGCAAATGATCCGCCCCGATGCGCAAGACAGCCACATCGACCGCGGGATCGCTCCCGATCAGGCCAGCCGCGAAGGTACGGCCATCGGCCAGCGTCACCGAAATACGGCGTGCGTGTTCAACTACATGAGCGTTCGTAAGAATTTGACCATCAGAAGCAAAAATGAAGCCCGATCCCAGACCACGTCCGGGCGGGGAGGGATAACGGCCAGAGCGGGGAGCCATGTCGCGTTCAATATCGATACGCACAACCGCCGGACCGACTAGCTCAGCGGCCGTCGTCACAGCGTGTGAATAAGCATCCATAGCCAGCGCATCTCGTTCAGAGGTACTCATAGCAAGCTACTTTCTTGTGGAACCCGGTTAATCAATGCGTGCGTGCGAGGCCACAACATAACAGGATTAGTTTCTATTCTACCACATTACCATTGTTATAGATAACACATAGATCATCCTATTACTTCCCAATCCCCCTCCTGCATTTTATCCAAATCCAAGAAATGGAAATCGCCCAATAGGTGTTTTCACCTGCTTGCCCCCATATAAAATAATGGGAACCGTAGATTCTGTGCAATCATGTAACATCAGGCAGTGCGGTGGGGAAGGTGAGGAGGGCTTACTCAGTGATCAGTCTTGCAAGTACATCAAAAAAGCAATTGATTGTGGGTTGTGCCCTCCATCAAATAGACGTTTTTGGAGGGGGATATGATTCGTGTTTTGGTACGAATTTTGGTTGGTTAGTGAATTCTGGGTAATTTCCCACGATCCTCTGCTTTTGGAAGATGTCTGGGGTGTCTTGTCAAACATTTGGGGTGTACATAAGGAGCCTGCTTGCAGGATCTTTTTATCTCTACCGTACCCATCCGCACCACCGCTTAGCTTCTATATGACACGATCAGCAAGCACAGGCGCTCACTCGCCTTTTTTGGCAAGGGCGCTTGTGATCGCTGATAATAACTCCTGAAAGGTAAAGGGCTTTTCAATAAAGCCAGCTCGAGGAGCTACGCTCAACGCATTTTCAACCTCCACCGAGGTTGCCGCGGTACAAAAAATCAACGGTAACGATTGAGTATATGGATTGGCACGTAACGAGCGTAATACATCAATACCAGTCATATCGGGTAGATGCAAATCGAGAATTAAGACATCTACTGGCAGTATTGAGAGTTGTCGGGCCGCCCTGTTGACCATGCCTGGTGTAAGTGCATCCAGGCACGCTTGCGGATGTTCAAATACAACCACATGGTGACCGGCATATTGCAACATAGTGGCACATAGTTTCGCGATACGTGCATTGTCTTCAAGTAGACCTACCTGGGCCATAGAATCTCAGTATTCCTTGTCTGATGGATACTCCGTCCGAATTGTAAGGTTTCTATACAGGGCTGTCAAGCAGAATGAATCAGGTGACCCATCTCGGCTAGCCTTGTCTCGAAACGTTGCAATAAAGGTTGGCATAGCGCATCTTACCTGGAGTCAAGCCTGACTCGACGCCTCAACGAACTTAGTGTACAATCTATGCGATACGTCTTATTGTGTACTCAACTCTCTTTTATTGGAAAAAACGGAACACTGCATGAGCGATAACGAGACCGCGCACCCTTATCCGATCAGCGTTGTACGCTTCGGTATGGGTAAAGAAATACAACTCTATTCTGATGAACTGGTTGTGACCGGTATTGAGCAGACACAGGAGCTGCGTGTGCCGCTGGCGTCCCTGCGTCGCCTGACACTGATGCCTGGTGATCCTACACCATCGAAACTGGTACTTCTCGCAGATCTGGATGATGATTCGACCGTGATTCTCGCTGAAGGTATGACGAATGCCAGAGACTTTCGTGAAATGCTTCCCCACCTCACCGAACTTTGTCCTGATCTCGAACTTGAGCCGTCTGATATGGGTGAACAGCTCCGGCAGGCGCTCAGTAATCAGCGCGCCTGGAACCTGACCTGCCTCGGTGCCTGCGTGCTTGTATGCATCATCGTCTATGCGCTCTATTTGATCGTCGCCTTCATCGGTACCTTCCATCACTAATGCAGGAACAGGATGGGATGGGATAGGATGGCAGGTTGGGCGTAGAAAGGGGACAGCCAGCTATGCAAACATCCTCATTGACGCTCGTCACAGACTTCCCCGTTGATGCACGGGTGCGCATCTGGCGACGCATCTTTAGCGCACCCGGCGAATTCGACGAGCTTCAGGTCGATGCTTATCTTATTATAACCGACCACTTCATTCTCTGCTGTGATACGCTGCTCTGTCCGGAAGATAAAGAGATACTGCTTGCGAGCGTACGGGATGAGTTGCGTGCCGGGCGACAGCTCCTCCTATTTAATAGTCATGCTGACTGGGATCACACCTGGGGCAACGGTTCTTTTGTCCCAGACCCATCCAATCCAGCCCATGCAGCGTTGCCGCCAGACAAGCTGCTCTCCCAGGGGGCCTTGATCATTGGACATGAACGCTGTGCTGAGCGCCTGCTGAGCGAGGCGAATCAGCAATTCCTTCGTAGTTATCAGCAACGCTATGTCCTCTTTCAGAACGTCACGCTCCATCCACCGGACATCACATTTCAACAGCAAATTGTGCTGCATGGTGGAGACCTCACGCTGCATATCCAGCATAGTCCCGGCCATTGTGTGGAGCACAGCACCATCTGGATACCTGAATTACGTATCCTGCTAGCCTTCGATTGCGCCGAGCAGCCTTTCCCTACTATCGAAGATCCCCATGCTCTGAGGACGACGCTGGAACGCCTCCAAAAGCTGCATCCTCAGATCGTGCTCTGTTCCCATGGCAAAAGCGTGCAACCGCAAATCCTGGCTCAGAACCTGGCCTATTTGCGCCAGCTCGAAGCCTGTTGCCGCGACATCAGGGGCGCCGAACAGCTCACCACCTCCACCCTCTATCCCTATCAGCAGGCGCTCCACGACGCCAACCTCACACTGGATTCCCCTATCGATCACAACTTCTATCGTGACGTCCATCAAAACAACCTGCAAACCGTCTGGCAACACAGGCACAGGCTATACACCTCGCTCCCCGCAGCACCATCTCAAACATATTTGGATGGGAGCAGTGAATCAATAGAGCCGCCCTCGTCGTTCTAGCTACGAGGGCGGCTCTATGGGTTTGGGGATTATTCTGTTGGAGGCGGTGGGGATTGGCTATCCTCTCTTTTGATGATGGTGTTGATCAGGCGTCGCCGTCGTTTGCCCTGTGCGAAGTAGTAGAGTAGGACGAAGAAGGCGATGAATAAGATGATTGGTAAGATATTTGTACTTCCGCTCTGATTATTGCCGGGATTGAGATAGATGTCGTTGAGTGCGGCAAATAATTGGGAGTTGTTGGTGCCGCCAATTGCCAGTGCGTAGACAGTATGCCCACTCGGCAGGCCATTCGCGACGGCACGCCAGGTCTGGCCCTCATCATCGCTCTGGAGCGTTCCGGCTCCGGTTCCAATATAGAGCGTATGGGAATCGCTGGAGCGGAAATCTGGCACGATGGAGGTGATGGGCGTGACGGCGAGGGTGTCTTTGCCCTGTACCCAGTGGGCGCCATTGTCGTGTGAGAGATAGAAGCCGCGTTGGGTTCCAACATAGACGAGCCCACTCTGGCCACCGGTGATGGAGGCTGGCACAACGACGTTGACCGGGATATTGGTCGGGAGACCGAGATTGAAGGTGTTCCAGGTTTTGCCGTCGTCCTGGGTGCGATAGACACCCGTAGAGGTCGCGGCCCAGAGTTGTTTCTGATCTACGGCATAGGTGAGGCCGTTGACCTGGGTACCGGCGGGCCAGTTGCTTGTGAGTGCGCTCCAGGATTGTCCGGCATCTTTGCTCATATAGATGCCATGTTGCGCGGTGCCGACGTAGAGATGATTGGAGGCATTGAGATCAAAGGCCAGCGCGAGATATGTATCCGTGGGCAGGCTACCTGTCCCGAGTTCCTGCCAGTGTTGTCCACCATCGGATGAGGACCATAGGCCGCTATCGGCTGCGGCATAGAGATTCTTGCCGGAGGTGTCTAATCCCAGGGCGTTAATGGCTGCCAGATGTCCGATATCGGATCTGGTGCGTGTCCAGTGATCGCCGCTATCGCTACTGGTGAAAATTGCCCCTTGATCACTGCCCGCATAGACCTTTTGGGGCGTATTTCCATTTACAGCCAGGGCGCGGAAGTGATAAGCATTCAAGCCGCTTGCCTGCCAGCCGCCATTGCCATGGAGAATACCCGTATTCGTGCCACAGGCGGACAGGAGAAGCATCAGGAAGAGGCAGGCCAGACTGAAAGAGAGGGCGTGCGCGCGCGCGCGCGAGCGCGAAAAATGAAATTTGGTTACCAGATGAAACATGCACATGCAGTCAGTGTCCTTTTTGCTCAGCAAAGCAGGTCTATTTTAATGAGTTCCCAGCGATCATAGCACAATTCTGGACCATTATGCTATCCATGGCGCGGCCATGCGGCCAACTGGAAGCCATTGTATTGATAGAACAGCTCACTTCCATCCCATTCGTCACACATCATATCCATCTCAAAACAGCTCATCCTAGTTGACCACCTGTGCACTCATCAGGGCAGGCAATTAGAGTGGAGTAGCGTAGAGTAGAAGAACTCCAATCTGAAACCGCGTGCAGCCCTCTTTTCCGCCTGAAGTTTAGGAATCGAACAATGATTTCTGCATCATGCCAGGACTAATTGACGCGCCGGATCACGCGCCGTACACTCATCACCGTCTCCTCAATCTCATAGCCTTTTGGCAGTTTAGGAGCGCGATTCTGCGGGATAAGATCCTTAACATCGTGCAGCGTCGGCAGTGGACGGCCCAGGGCACCACGGGGCTGCTGGAGCCGACCCAACAAATTGCGGCGCAACAATTCAATTCCCACGCCAACGGCCAGGGCACCCACACTTGCCGCCACGCTACGTGGCACCGGCGAATTATACAATACAGCCGGCAGATTTGTCGGTAAAGGAATAATGCTATTAGCTCGCTTCGTCAAATCAGCGCCACAGACAGGACAATTTAAATCATCGGCGGTATATTTAGCATGACAATTAGGACACTGCATAAATCTTTTCCTCCATAGACGTGCCGTCGTCTGAATGAATGTATGAATGTTTGTTGATGATGAAATAGTATTTCTCTATCTCTCTCGAAGACACCACAAGAAAAAAACAGAAAGCCATCACTTCAGAAATAAGAAAGAGTAGAGAGAGATAGCACGGATCAATATTTATAAGGGACGGTCTTCTCTTTAGGTAACGTTTCCGCTGCTACATTAGCTACATTATACAACTTCTGGGCTCCTAAGTCCCGCAAACCGGACCCTTTCAGGAGTATTGTACAATCCTACCACACAAGCCCTCAGGCCAATCGCCACCAGATCACAATCCCTACACAACCCCCACAACACAGGCAATACCGAGAATCATGATGGAGAAGTGTAGGTGCGTGCCGAGGCCGCAGCCGAGGTGCGCTTTCCCATTCACGTACACAAATCTCGCCCCAATTTACCTACGGGCGGGAGGATCGTACGAGAGGAGGAAAGCGCACCTCGGTTGCGACCTCGGCACGCACCTACATCGCTTCATCGTCATTTTCGGTATCTGAGTGGTATTGACAGGTGCAATGGGAAAGCGGACCTTACATGCGTTCGGGCTGCACCTACATTTTCTTGTATTTTGCTGTAGTGGCTACATGATCATAGATCTGTTTCATGGGCGGAGTCCTTTGTAGGTGATAGTGAGGTGGCGCGGGCCGCGTAGCGAGGCGTTGGCGCGATAGGGCGGCGGTTCCTGGTCGAGTTTTGGTTCGATGAGGCGGCGGTTGAGCTCGCGCAGGGCAATCTGGGCTTCAATACGGGCAAGCGGCGCTCCGACGCAGTAGTGAATGCCTCCTCCAAAGCCGAGATGCTGGTTGTCGGTTCGCTCAGGGATGCATTCTTCGGGTCGCTCGAAGCGCGCTGGATCATGACTGCCAGAGGCGAAGATCAGGACCAGCGAGGCTCCTTTGGGAATGGTAATGCCATCGATGTCGATAGCGGCCAGCGTGGTGCGGGTGCGGAATTGTACGGGCGGATCGTAGCGGAGCATTTCTTCAACAAAGCTGATGATCAAATCTGGCTCTTGTCGCAGCCGTTCCTGGATCTCAGGCTGGCGTAGCAGGGTCAACATGCCGTTGGTGATCAGGTTGACGGTGGTTTCGTGTCCCGCGATGAGGAGTAGGCCCGCGGTGGCGACAATATCGTCTTCGGTCATGATCTTCTCGGTCTCATTGGCTTTGATGATGTCCGATAACAGGTTGTCCTCAGGATGCGCGCGCAGGTTGTTGACCAGGCCACGCAGATATTCGCGCAGTTGTTTGCTACTCTCGATGATCTTTTGCTTCTGCTCCTCCGTTCCCGTCTGGCCTGGATCGAGCGTGCTGGCGAGGATAGTTGACCAGCCATGGAAAAGATCCTCATCCTTTATAGGTACGCCAAGCAGGCGGCAGATGACTGAGACAGGCAATGGATAAGCCAGATCATCCACGATATCCATCCGAGTGGTCTGCCGATGGGCCTCTAGCTGTTGCTGGACAACCTCCTCGATATGCGGGCGCAGTCCTTCAATCCGTTCAGGTGTGAATTGATTGACCACCAGGCGGCGTAACAGATCGTGGGCTGGTGGGTCCTGAAAGATAAAGGTTGGATGAAACTCGGGATCGGTCGTGGCCGGTGATACCTTTGATAGATCCGCGCTCTTACGCTCATCTGAACTGACACGGGGATCACGCAATAGAGCCATGACATCCGCATAGGTACTCACGACATACGTGCCATCCTCCTGCTGACATACCGGCGTCTCGCGCAATTGCGCATAGATGGGATAGGGATGGGTGATATGCGAATGGTCCAGAATTTGTTGAAACAGTTTTGTATTCTCTTGAGCCATACTGATCCTCCGAGATGACATCTATCAACATCAATTCGCTCTTGCTCACTTTATCGATCGCTTGCTTGTTTGATCATACGCCAAAACCAACCCACATTGCCATCCCTTTCTCTTTACGGGCAAAACCGCTTCAATTTTGTCCATCTCTTCTCGTTATTCCTCGAAGGCGCATGAGGTTGAACAACCGGGCGGAAAATTCCCACCAACCCACGCGGCTACGAGAGAAGAAAATGCGGAGGTTCACATCAGCCAAGTAGGCCCAACGCTTTCGCTCAGCCTTCGAACCTATCGCTGGGCATTTCCAGCCGCGCAGGCACCGTTTGAGCGCCAGGGAATACCGTCCCCTTTTACAGGGCCGATTCCTGGAGTGGAAGGAGATCACCGCAGAAAAACGCATCGCATAACAACCAACCCTCCTCGGTATTTCACTGTCTTCAGTCTCTCTCCTCTTTATAACTCAGCAATAATCTCTGTTCCTACAAATACGTTGACAATACCGTGGTCACCATCAGGGTGTCGCTTCGGCTCTGGATGCGTTCCCCCTGCCTGTCTCGTTGCTGTGGGGACAGATCGTGGCAGATCGTGGCAGATCGTGGCATGAGCAGCGCAATCATACCGGCCAGGGGAACGTCGCAACGCCGGGGTGCGGCAAGAAAGTGTGCGCGTGGATGCCCGCTGCAGCAGATTGGGGTTGTTTCCCTCTTGTTTTGCCATGGTTGCTGGTTTATCCTTCAGGAAAAAAGGATGGAGCATGATGGATATCCCACGTTTGCATACCCCTCCGACTGAAGTCACCAACGATCCGCAGGAACGGGTGAATATGGTGTTGGATCAAGAGCACTATAATTGGTATGGGTCTTTTCCTGCCGCTGCCAACTCGGAGCACTACCGGACCTATCCCGACGGGATGGGTGGATCAGGGGTCGATGCCTCAGGGGTCGCTGCTGCTTCGCAGGAGCACTGGGGTCAAGAGGATGGTGGCAGCGCTTCTTGGTTCTTGGAGCAGAGCGGCTCCAACGATGACGCAGCCGACTTTCAGCGCGGCTTCTATACGCAATCCCCTGCCTATGCCTACTTTCCCGACGCGTCCCACGACGAGTCCCACGACGCGCCGCTCGCTCCCCAGCAGGCCGAGGTGGGAACGGCTCCTCCATGGGGTGGTGGGGATGGCTTAGACATTGACAACTCTGGGCGCGGCTTCTCTATGCAGCCCCCTGACGACTTTGTGCGCGGCTTCTATACGCAATCCCCTGCCGATGCCTACTTTCCCGACGAGTCCCACGACGAGCAGCCCTCTCCCCAGCAGGCCGAGGTGGGGACGGCTCCTCCATGGGGTGGTGGGGATGGCTTAGACATTGACAACTCTTATATGCAGCCCCTTGCCGACTTTGTGCGCGGCTTCTATACGCAGCCCCCTGACGACTCTGCCGTCGAGTCCCACGGCGCGCAGCCCGCCGAGGTGGGGACGGCTCCTGAGGACCCTTCCTCCCGACTGTTGCGAAGTCCGGGATTGACAATCTATAACCTGAATAATTACCTCAGCTATAAAGAGTTTGCTCTAGGCCCGGGCAAGTACACGAACCACTCCTCTAGTGAGCGACCCTCTAGTGAGCGACCTAAGAATGAGCATAAGGATGAGCAATTAACTAATAAAATGGTGAGCGCCCTTATCACAGGAGAAAGAGAACATGCCAATGGTTGGGTCAACGCTAATGGGCGACCTGACTATCAGCCTTCATCAGACCGCAAAGAGGCTGCCAGGAAAGCCAATGCGACCAAGGGCCCCGAGGGACGCAAAGCGGGTGCCAGGAAAGCCAATGAGGCTATGAAGACTGTCAATGAGACCAGGGGCCCCGAGGGACGCAGCAAGGCTACCGAGAAAGGCAATGCGACCAGGGGCTCCGATGGACGCAGCGAGGCTATCAGGAAAGGCCATAAGACCAGGGGCCCCGAGGGAAGCAAAGAGGCTGTCAGGAAAGCCAATGAGACCAAGGGCCCCAAGGGACGCAGCAAGGCTACCGAGAACGGCAATACGACCAAGGGCCCCGAGGTACGCAGCGAGGCTATCAGGAAAGGCCATGTGACGAGAAGGAGGAAGGCAGCAGAAAGGAGGGATGCAGCAGATGCAGCAGCGTCGCGTGAGAATGATCGGAGGTGAGCGATAGGCAAAACGCATGGCGCTGTGGGGGATCGGTGCGACGGTAAATCGATGAAATACCTGAAGGGAAAAGAGAGGCGATACCTGAGGTTTGCATGCATGAGAGAGGGGTCATACTCATCCAATGCTCGATCAGGAGACGGGCACAATCGCGGTCTTTG